>CAXUNR010000004.1:0-123077 GCA_964252655.1 uncultured Acidobacteriaceae bacterium | reverse complement strand
CCCCCGTATCCCCCGCGCGCCGCCGCCTCCGCCGCCGCCGGATCGATCGAGTCCGAGTAAAACCCAAACTGGTCGTACACCTTGCGCTTCTTCTCCTCCGACAGCACATCATTGGCCTCGGAGATCTCCTTGAACTTCTCCTCCGACTTCTTGTCGCCGGGGTTCACATCCGGGTGATACTTGCGCGCAAGCTTGCGAAACGCCTTCCGGATCTCGTCCTGCGAAGCGTCTTTCTTGATCCCCAAAGTCCCGTAATAGTCTTTCGTCTGCGTTGCCATACATTCCGCCTCGTCGCTTTCTACTGCTCGATCCGCCGTTGCACTTCTTTTCTCAGTCTCGGCATCAACTCGGCCGTGCCAAGCGTAAGGTCATACGCCGACTGCATCCTGAGCCAGTAATCAGGCGTCGTGTCGAAGTACAAACTCAGCCGGATCGCGGTATCGATCGTAATTCCCCGCCGTTCGTTCACAATCTCCGACATACGCGTCGCCGGAACCCGCAAGGCAAGGGCCAGAGCATTCACAGAGAGCTGAAGAGGCTTTAGAAAATCCTCCCTGAGATACTCCCCGGGATGAATCGCAACAATTCGATCGCTTGTCTTTCTAACAACCATAAGAAGTCTCCTCAGTGAGAATCCACAACTTCAACCTCGGAAGCATCGACCCCACTCCAGACAAAACACAAACGATACTGATCATCAATGCGAACACTCCATTGCCCCGCACGGTCTCCCTTGAGACGTTCAAGGCGATTTCCCGAAGGATTCGCAAGGTCACCGATCTCCCGCGCAAGATCCAGGTCCCCCATGCGCCGAACAGCCATCCGTGCAACCACGCCCAGACGCCGGCTCTTTCCGGTCAGAAAGACTTTTCTTATTTCCTCGTCCTTGAAAGAAACGATCATAGTTCCACGTAGTACGTTCAACGTTACACGTGGTCCATCTTACTCCGCCTGGCATGTGGGGCACCAAAACAAATTGCGTCCCGCCATCACCTCCGTCTTCACCTCGGTCCCGCACACAAAACATGGCCGCCCCGCCCGCCGATACACATAATGCGCCTCCTCTTTCAGCGCGCCTTCACTCTTATGCGGACGGTCCGCCGGCTTCGTCGTCACAATCCGCCGGTCGACCATCGCGAGCGGCATCAACTGCGAAGCATCCTTCCAGATCACCCGCAGAGCCGCCTCCGGAACATCCTTGCCCGCACGAAACGGACTCACCCGCGCCCGAAACAACAGCTCCGCACGAAAAATATTGCCCAGCCCGGACACAATCTTCTGATCCATCAGCAGCAACCCGATCGCCGTCTTCCGCTTGCCGATCCGCTCCATCATCTTCGCCGGCTTGTCCCCGTTCAGCGGGTCCGGACCCAGCCGCGCCAGCAGCGACTCCCACTCCGCCTCACTCCACACCGAACAGTCCGTCGGCCCGCGCAGCTCCAACCACTGCCGCCTGTCCCAAATCCGCATCCGCAGCGCCCCGCGCGGCTCCGGCATCGGCTGCTGGCCTTCCGTAAAGTCGCCATACAGCCCCATATGCACATGCACAATCCGCCGCTCGCGGGCAAACACCCCAAAGTCATACCCCAGGTGCTTGCCTACCGCCATCACACCCTGCAAAACCCGCCCCTCCAGCAATCCCGCGTCCGTAAACCGGCCCTGCGGTGAATCCACATGCACCTTCTTGCCGGCAAACATGTCCGCATGCAACTCCGCCCATCGATGCGTCTCGTTCCCCTCAGGCATGCGACCCGCCCGTCCGAGACCCGCTACTACGATGCGCCTCAGCCTCGGTCGGCGGAGCCGCACCGGCAGGCCAGTCCGGCATCTCCGCCTGCTCCGCCATCTGCATCTCCTTCGCAAGCTCGCGCGCTACCTCCCGCGCTTCCGCCCGACGGCTCCGGCGCGGACGCCCACCCGACTCCAACTCATACTTGTAATGATCGATAATCCGATCCGGCGTCCACAACGCCCAGTGATTCGCCTTCTTTGCATGCATCCGGTTCAACTGAATCTCATCCATCTTCCGCATCATCCGCTGCAGATCGTCATAATGGTCCGCATACGCCGAATCAGGCGACTCGATCAACTGCTGTAAATCCACATAGACCGGCTGAGCCCACTCATAAAACGTATGCCACATGTCATAAAGATCGAGATGGCCCTTCTTCACCAGCAGCGCCAGATGCTCGTAAAAATCCAGAACCTCAAACACGCTCACAGGAGGTTCATCGAGCTCCCAGGGCACAAGCTTTGCCTTCGCCTGCGTCAAATCCAACCTCGCCATCGCTAACCGACGCCGCGCCGCGACAAAGTTCTCCGACAAGAAAAACGTAAGCTGCTTCTCCAAATTCGCAACCGACCGATACTCCCGCTCATGCCGCAGCTGCAGCCCGGCATAGGCGATGGCCCCGACGCTGGTCAATACCAGAATCGACGTGGCCACCCCTTGCACCGCGACCCAATCCACCATCCAGCCTAATTCCAGATCTGCGAGGCTTCTACCGCTTCAATCGAAAACGTCTGGTCCGGCTCCATCTGCTGCATCGTCTGCGCAAACTTCTGCGCTTCCATCCGGCTGTCGAACATCATGCGGTTATACAACTGTCCCGCCCGAAGCTGATCGCACTTCCATAAGGTTTCAGTCATCGCCTTGCCTCCCTGAAGATGGTTGAAGAGTAGCTGAGTCATGGACTCCGCCGTGAGCCAAACGCCTTCTGCAACGGAATCGTCCTTCTTCCCGCCTTTCTTCCTGTTCATCTCGAACACCCTTTCCCTACATAAGACGCTGACCAACGTTCCGGCGCACTGTTTTCGCCGCCTAAAGCGAGAGGGGTGTTCCTGAATCGGAACGCCCCTCCCTTGCTTCACCCTACGCACTACGAGCCGGACTGGATCGCTTACTTCTTCTCCACGTCCTCGTACTCGGCATCGATCACACCTTCCTCGTGCCCCGCACTCTCGTTCGCGCTGCCCGCCGGTGCCGCTCCGCCGTCCATCGGACCCTGCGTCGAAGCTGCCTTGTACATCGCCTCCGCTAGCTTATGGCTAGAGGCCGTCAGCTTGTCCTTGGCCGCATTCAACTCCGCAGCCTTCGGTGTTCCGCTCAGCGTGCTCTTGGCCTCGGCCAAAGACGACTCGACTTCCTGCTTATCCGAGTCCGTCACCTTGTCGCCCGCATCCTTCAGCATCTTCTCAACGTTGTACACCATCGAGTCCAAGCCGTTGCGCGCCTCAACCGCGTCCCGCTGCTCCTTGTCCTCAGAGGCATGCGCTTCGGCATCCTTCGCCATCCGCTCCACCTCTTCCTTGCTCAGACCGGAAGAGCTCGTAATCGTGATCTTCTGGTCCTTGTTCGTGGCGCGATCCTTTGCCGTCACATTCAAAATGCCGTTCGCATCAATGTCGAACGTCACCTCGATCTGCGGCACGCCCCGCGGAGCCGTCGGGATCCCGCCCAGCTTGAACTTGCCCAGGGTCCGGTTCTGCGCCGCCATCGGACGCTCACCCTGCAGCACGTGGACTTCGACCTCCGTCTGGTTATCCGCCGCCGTCGAAAACGTCTCCGTCTTCTTCGTCGGGATCGTCGTATTGCGCTGGATCATCGAGGTCGCCACGCCGCCCATCGTCTCAATCGACAACGTCAGCGGAGTCACATCGAGCAGCAACAGATCCTTCACCTCGCCCGCCAGCACGCCCGCCTGCACCGCCGCACCAATCGCGACGACCTCATCCGGATTCACGCCCTTATTCGGCTCCTTGCCAAACAGGTCCTTCACCATCTGCTGGATCTTGGGCATGCGGGTCTGTCCGCCGACCAGCACCACCTCGTCAATCTTTGAAGGATCGACTCCAGCATCCTTCATCGCCTGCTTGCACGGTCCAATCGACTTCTGCAGCAGATCGTCCACCAGCGATTCAAGCTTCGCCCGGGTCAGGTTGCGCACCAGGTGCTTCGGTCCGCTCGCGTCCGCGGTGATAAAGGGCAGGTTGATCTCCGACTCCTGCGCCGTCGAGAGCTCGATCTTTGCCTTCTCCGCCGCATCCTTCAAGCGCTGCAGCGCCATCTCGTTGCCCTTCGCCGTCAGATCAAGACCGGTGTCGGACTTGAACTCACTGATCAGCCAATCCACAATCCGCTGGTCGAGATTGTCGCCGCCCAGGTGCGTATCGCCATTGGTCGACTTGACCTCGATCACGCCCTCGCCCACTTCAAGGATCGACACATCGAACGTGCCGCCGCCAAAGTCGTACACCGCGATCGTCTCGTCCTTCTTCTTATCCAGGCCATAGGCCAGCGCAGCCGCCGTCGGCTCGTTCACAATGCGCTTCACCTCAAGACCCGCAATGCGGCCCGCATCTTTGGTCGCCTGGCGCTGCGCATCGTTGAAGTACGCAGGAACCGTGATCACGGCCTCGTTCACCGAAGTGCCAAGATAGTCCTCCGCCGCCTTCTTCAGCTTCTGCAGAATCATCGCCGAGACCTCCGGCGCGTTGTACTCCTTGCCCTGCGCAGAGATAGCGACGTTATCGCCCTTCGACACAACCTTGTACGGCACCATCTTCATCTCGTCGCCGACTTCGTTCATGCGGCGACCCATAAAGCGCTTCACCGAAAAAATCGTGTTCTCGGGGTTGGTGATGGCCTGCCGCTTGGCGACCTGACCCACCAGCCGCTCGCCGGACTTGGTAAACGCCACGATCGACGGAGTCGTCCGCCCACCCTCTTCGTTCGCGATAACTTTAGGCTCGCCGCCTTCCATCACGGCCACGCAGCTGTTCGTGGTGCCCAAATCGATTCCAATAATCTTTGCCATAAATCACTCCTTGGAGGTACGTCTCTCGGACAATAAGGTCCGGAAATCCTTGCGACATGTTTAGTTATACGATGTGAGTGGGTTTATGTCAACTTTGCTGAGCACCTCCTTCTCACTCACTGCTCCTCCTCAACTCTCACACCCTTGCCCACGCTCCGGGTACCCGCCCCACCTCCGGGTGTCCGTTGCCCCTTCCGGGTGCCCCATCTCAGGTAGTCTCACCGCCTGAGGTGGGCTCCGCAATCCCAGCCCTCCTCAAAACAAGCACTCCCATCCCCCTAAAGCTGATTAGCTCATAGGGAGACACTCTTCCTCCTTTGTTGTCATTCCCGAAGGGAATCTGCGGTTGCTTTTCTTCACCCCTGCGACACACTTCAGCGAATCAGCTTCACCCTTCCACCTGTCAAGCCCCCAACCTCTCCAATCACAAGCCAAACCCAACATACAAAACCACTTACGTCAGAAAAATACCTGGCATAGTACCCAGTACCCTTTGCTATGCTTAAAACATAGAATCAAAACGTACGCACACTCAAAGGCAGTGCCAAAGGCTGAAGCCACACCACACCCGCGCGCTCCTAAGCTCTTTCTTTAGACGACTTTGCCTCTAACTTCAATTGAATGACGACTTTGACCTCCACCCATCATCGATGCCACACATTCAAAGCAACTTAGCAGACGCCCCCCAGGGGGGAGGGGGGTCCCGGAAAATTAGCTAAGGAGGTGTAACCGGAGGGGTACTCGGGCTGCTCGTGCCAAAACCCGTTCCCACACCGGAACCCGAAGCCGGAACCGCACCCGAAGTTCCCGCACCCGGAGAAGCCAGACTCGACGCGCTGCCCAGGCTGCTCGCCGAACCCGATGCAACGCCTCCACCCAGCAGATTTGCCTTCGCATAAAGCTGCTCGATCCGCGGATCGTACAGAAACTCCCAAGTTTGATACGTTGTCTGTTCGTTGATCGCCAGCATCGCATCGCCGGACTTGGAGCTACCAATGCCCATAATCGCGCCGCCGCTGCCGGTCGCGCTGGTCGCATTTTGGCTCGACACGCCCGAGCCGCCAATCCCGGTCCCGGTCGTCCCACTCCCTGTCGTCTGACCGCCGAAACCGGTCCCACTGCCCGTTCCTGTCCCAGTGCCGGTTCCGCCGAACGTCCCCGTGCTGCCGGACGAGCCGCCAAAACTCCCCGCGCCGGCGCTGCTGCCGCCGCCAAACATTCCCGCCGAGCTCGTCCCTGAGTTCGAGCCAAAGGAACCCGTACTTGCACCACCCGCGCTCGTGCCTCCAAAGGTGCCGCCGGTCGCACCCGCGCTCCCTGTGCTCCCCGTAGTATTGCCGCCGCCCGTCGTGCTCACCAGGCTCGCCGCCGAGCCAAGCCCCACCTGCATCCCCGGAAGATCCTGCCCGAAGAAGCCCTTCACCTTGGTCTTGTTCTCGCCCACATGGATCAGCCGCCAATCGTCCTTGCCGGTCAGCGGATCCAGATACTTCTCGCGCACAAACCGCTGCCGGTTGGTATTCTCCAGCTGCTCGATCGAGCTCGGATAGTGGTTGAACTTCTTGTAATACATCCGGATCGCCCGCACATACTGGTTGGCCCGGTGCTGCGACTCGATCTCTTTCTCGCGCTGCATCTCCCGCGCCATCCGCGGCGCAGCCACCGTCAACGCCAGCAGCACCAGAAAGACCAGCACAATCGCCCCAACGAGGAGAAAACCCTCATCGCCGCGCTCACCCGCGGATCTCGCCGAGACTCTTTCTGCCATCGCTCAGTTCCCCAGCAGAGGCAGCGTCTGCTTGTTATTGTTTGGCAGATCCTCGACCAAAATCGAGTTCAGCGCAATCGACACCACGCGGTACTTCCTCTGTACCACATCGCCCGGCGATGCCAGAAATACATCGTCGCCGTTCAGCAGAAAGGCGCGCCGCGTACCATTGGCCGCCGTCGCCGTCCCAAAGAACTTCAAGGCAATCGGAGGAGGAGGAGGAGGTCCGGGATTGACCAGTGCCTGGCTTACCGGCGTCAGATTCGGCCGCGCGGGAAACTTGGGCTGCACCACTGCAATCGTCTTTACCGCCGCCGGCTCTGCACCCGCCGCAAAGATGTTGCGTCCGCTGCCTCGATACACCAGCGACTCGGTCGCCAGCATTGCGTCCATATGCAGCGTCGGATCGAGCTGCGCCGCCGTCGTCCCCAGCTTCTGCGCCGCGCCGCCGCTCTTGCCGGCAGCCGCGGACACAGCAGGCGCGGTCACCGACACCGGAGCCGGAGGCGGCGTAGACGGCCCGCCAAACAGTTCGTTATAGATCACGCCCAGCGCGATCACGCCGAAACATCCAGCCACAATCGCCAGCCGCAGCTTCTTCTTGTCTTCGGTCCCGAGCTTCATTGTGGGCCTCCCGCTTGGGTTGCGGCCGCCTTCGCCGCCTGCGCGTCCAAGTCCTTGTCAAGCGCCGAGGACGGAGCGTTCTCGACCGCCGCCGTCTGCACCTCGCCCGGAGCCATGCCGCGCAGATACGTCGTCAGCCGGATACGCAGGTTCACCGTGCCGCTCTGCTGCCCGGTCAAGGTCACGCCGTTCACCACAAAGAACACCCGGTCCCGCTCAAGCCCGTTCAGAAACAACACCAGCGACCGGTAGTCGCCGGTCAGGGACGCGTCCATCCGCACCTCGGTCAGCTGGCTTACGCCCTGCGCCGCGACCGCTGCCTCCGCATAGTTCACATGGGTCAAGCGCACATTCTGCCGCTTGGTCAGCACGCCCAGCTCACTCAGTACCTCAGAGTAGCTCACCGGAAACCGATCGGCATAGAAGCGGTCCGCCTCCTCGTGCGCCCGGGTCAGCTTCACATCCAGCCCCTCAAGCGGTTTGGCCTGGAGCTCGGCCGTCTTCAGCGCAACCTGCTGGTTGGCCACCGCCTCTGCGTCCTGACCCTTTGCCTGCTGCCAAAAGATCCCCATCTGTGCCGCAAGAAAGAGGTTGATCAGCAGCACCAACGCCAGCCCCGCATAGTGCAAATTTAGCGGCGTCAATCCGTTACGGCTTCGCGCCAGCAGATCCGCCTGCAAAGCCCGGCCTTTTGCGCCGGTCGTCAATGGAGGAGGTGTCGTCATCGCGGACCCACCTTCCGGGCATGAGCCGCATCCGGCTCGGCCGTGGCAACGGGAGCAAGCGGGTTATAGCCGCTAAAAATCTCAAACTCCACCCCGTTGCCCGACGCGTCGTTCGGCCCCGCGCTCACCGTCCGCAAACCACCCGTCGTCTGCGCAGCGCCCTGCCCCAGCGCCTTCGCCTTCTCCGCCGTCAACGCCGACTCACCCGCCAGCCGCGGCCCCACAAACCGCCGCGAGCGCTCTAGATTCCGCACCAGCTGGATCGCCCGGTCGCGATCACCGGTCACGCGCAGCCGGATCGACACGTCGCCCGTCTTCGAGATCACTGGATCGATGCTCGTCACCTGGATACCCGTGGGAACGATCTGCTCCAGATCCATCATGACCGCCGTCCAGCTGAAGGCCTTGCGCGCAAACAGCGCATTCAGAAATTGTGAGCGCTCGAGCACACCCAGGTTCTGCGGCTGGCGCATCCGTGCTTCGTTCGCGGCGCGCTGATGCTGGAACGCAGCCGTCCGTGCCTTCAAGGCATTCATCTGCTGAGCCTCCGCAGCGGCTCGTGCACTGAGCCCATAAACGTAGAATCCCAGAATCAGCGCCAGCAGCGACAGCCCGGCGATCGCCAGGCGCAGCTTCGCATAGAGCGGCCGAAGCTCTACAAACGGGCGTGTTGCGAGATTGATCGAAATCCGCATCCTTAGCTCCGCAACGCCCCTCGCACGCCCGCCATCCACCCATGCGGCACACGTGTCGAGACCGCGCCGGCACCTAGCATCGCCGGCTCGATCATCTCGCGAATCCGAATCTCGTCCTGGCTGAATCCGGCACTCATCAGCAGCGCGCCCAGGGCCTCTGCTCCCAGCGTTCCGGCCGTCAACACCTCGCCCGGCGGCAAACGCAGCGTGTCTTCAAAGTACGCCGTCGCCACGCTGATCGCCTGTGTCACCTCACGCGCCGCGGCCGACATCCGCTGCGGTTCGAGCCCCGGTGCATCCGCCACCGACGATGAAGTCACAATGGCTTCGGCCAGCGCCTCGGCTTCCACTTCCGCCGCAATCTCATCAGCGAGCTGCTGCGTCGTTGCCTGCGCCTGCGGCGACAAGTCCTCCTCCTCAAGCACGCCATAGCCTTGCAGTGGCTGTTGGCGCGCCCACTCGCCTGTCGAACTCTCCACATCCACCAGCGGCAGCGCCAGTAGCTCTGACGGAACTGCGGGAACAAACGCCTCCACCGGCTCGACCGGAAGCTCGTGCAAACCCTCCGCCGCCAGATCGACCGTACGATGCAGCAGCAGCAGCCCCGCCTGCACAATGGCCGTTGTCACCGAGGTCTCCCCGGCATTGACCAGCAGCGTGGCTGTCTCCATCGGCATCATTCCCGCGCATGCGGCCAGCGTCGAGGGCAGCACCGCGCCGGGCTCAAAGCCCGCCTCGCGCACCACCGATTCATACTCCGCCAGCACCTCCCGCGGCACCGCAACCGCCAGCACCCGCACCAGATCCTTGGTTGAGGACATGATCTGATAGCTCACCAGCGCATCCTCCGCATCGAAGGGCAGCAATTTTTTGAGGCGAAACCGTACCACGGGCAGAGCATCTGCCGGCTTGGGAGGAAGCGTGTCAAAGTCCAGTAGAAGCACCCGCGCCGCCGCGTCGGGAATCACCAGCGTCGTCTCCCGCTCTTTCAGAGCGACGGTCTCGAGGGCCTTTTGCACGGCAGCCACCGTCGCTGGACGCCCGGGAACGTTGCCAGCCTTCAAACCCGGAATCACCACTCCCTCCGGAAACACCGTGTAGGCAATCGCCGCAAGCACCGCGTCCGCATCTTCGGCGCGCGCCGCTACGACGCCCTCAGGACGAATCTCGATCGCAAGCCGCGGACGGCTGCCAAGCGATGTAGGAAGAAGAGCCATGCGTTTCTTAGACTACCCTTTCATCCAAGGAGTGCCGTCGCAGCTTTGCATCTCAGGCATCGGCAAGATCCGACTTCCGTGGACAAAGAAGTTCTCCGAATCCGCATCAGGTCTTCCACAATGCAGGATCATGCAGCCACCTCGAAGGCCTGCACATGCGTGGTCGGCTGTGGAATCGGCACGCCTTGTTCCTTCCTATCCTCAATCCAAAACTCAAACCCAGTCCTCGCATTCTGCTGGACCACTTCGAGCGTCTCACCATTGACCAAAATAACCGGAAGATCGGGAAAATACCCTCCCCAGGTTCCGTCTTCTGCTCGTTCAAAGAGCGCCTTAAAATAAGCCATCAAAGTAACTCCGCCTGCAACATTGCTTTCTCAAATCCCAATCTTGACATCTCCGCCAAGCCCATGAGCCGGAACGATGACGGTGCCCTTCTTAGTCGGGTGCCGAAACTTCTGATGGCTACCCTTCGTGCTTACCCAGTACCAACCATCCGCCACAAGCACTTTTATGATGTCCCTAAACTTGATTGATGGCGTTACCGGCCTGCCTCAATGAACGTCACCTTGTTGATCTCTTTGAGCGTCGTGACGCCGTCTCGCACGCGATCAAGCGCCGAGTCGCGTAGAAACGCCATGCCCTTGTCGCGCGCCTTCTTACGAATTTCCGAGCCCGGTTTCTTCGCGAGCAGCATCTCGCGGATCTCGTCATCCAGCTCCAGCAGCTCGTGAATCGCGGAGCGCCCGCGAAAGCCGGTGTCCGCGCACTCCATGCAGCCCGCGCCTTCGCGGAAGCGGAAGCCGCGCCACTCATCCGGCTCCAAGCCGCTCGCCAGCAGCTCGGCTTCAGAGTAGATCACATCGCGTACGCAGAACTCGCAGACCGTCCGCACCAGGCGTTGCGCCAAAATGCAGTTCAGCGCGGAAACGAAGTTGTACGGCTCGACGCCCATGTTCAGGAAGCGTCCCAGCACGTCGACCACGTTGTTGGCATGGACGGTGGTAAACACCAGGTGCCCGGTCAGCGCGGAGTTGATCGCAATCTGCGCCGTCTCCGCATCGCGGATTTCGCCGACCAGGATCTTGTCCGGGTCATGGCGCAAAATGGAGCGCAGCCCGCGCGCAAACGTCAGGCCCTTTTTCTCGTTCACCGGAATCTGAGTGATGCCGCGAATCTGGTACTCGACCGGATCCTCGATCGTGATGATCTTGTCTTCTTCGCTCTTGATCTCGTTCAGCGCCGCGTAGAGCGTCGTCGTCTTGCCCGAGCCCGTCGGTCCGGTGACCAGCACCATTCCGTACGGCTCCTTAATATAGCGGCGGAACCGCTCCAAATCTTTCGCCGCAAATCCCACCACATCGAGCGAAAGTTTGGTGAACTTCTCGCTCATCGATTCCTTGTCGAGCACGCGCAGCACGGCGTTTTCGCCATGCACGGTCGGCATAATCGACACGCGAAAGTCGATTAGGCGCCCTTTGTAGCGCACCCGGAAGCGCCCGTCCTGCGGTACACGGCGCTCCGCAATGTCGAGCTCGGACATGACCTTGATGCGCGACAGAATGGTCTGGTGGTGCTCGCGCGCGATCGGCGCCATGGCCTTCTGCAGCACGCCGTCGATGCGATACTTCACGATCAGCGAATCATCCTGCGTCTCGAGGTGAATATCCGACGCCCGACGCTCGAGCGCGGTAAAGATGGTGGTGTCCACCAGGCGGATGATCGGCGAAATGTCTTCGCCCGCCGTCAGCCGCTCCATGGAGATGTTCTCGTCGGAGTTTTCCTCGGACGAAAGCACGTCAAATGCCAGGCCCTCGGACGCCTCGTCGAGCACGCGCTGCGACTGCTCCGTCTTTTTCAGCAGGTCGGTAATCTGTGACAGCGTCGCCACCCGCGTCACCAGCCGCGTGCCCAGTAGCCCGGAGATCTCGTCGAGCACCATCAACTTCGAGGGATCCGAAACCGCAATGGCCAGGCGTCCACCCGCCTGCTCGAGCGGGACAAAGTTATAGCGGAACATCATGTCCACTGGCACACTCTTGAAGAGGTCATGCTGGATCTTGAAGTTTTTCAGGTCCACAAACTCCGAGTGGTAGCGGCGCGCCAGAGCTTTCGCGCGGTCCGTCTCATCGAGCGCCAGTTCATTCACGGGATACGGAACTGCAATGGGTGTCGCCATAGAAATAAGACTCCGCTTCCGGTAACACGTTAGAGGCCGGCTACCAGATGCACTCTACCTCTTTTGAGGTATGGATTCGTGTGTCCCGGGTTACTAACGGCATCTGGTGAACGATAGCCGTGGCGGCGATGATGCGGTCTGCGGGATCGCGTGGAAAGTTCGGCGAGAATTCAACCGCTCGCGCTGCAATCGCGCTCGTCACAGGCAGAATCCTGAATCGAGCCTCGACGGCCTGAAGAAACGCCAGGACAGATGGGCGGACGTCGATCTGGTCCTTGCGAAACATCATCGCCAGTTCCCAAAGTGTCTTATCCGAGATGGCCAGGCCGTCCTGCTCACGGGCTCCCTCGACCGCCGCCTTGGCGCGGGTTGAAAGTTCATTTGGAAAATGCGCCAGCCAAAACACCACGTGCGTATCCAGAATGATCAGACCAACTCCTCAGGATCGCGCCCGGGCCGTAGTTGCTCGAACGTCCGCTGCTCAAACGCCTCCAGTTCCTCGTCGGAAAAGATTGGGGACTCGATGTCACCTACGATGTGGATCTCGCCCTTGAAGAAACCGAAGATCGGGTCCTCCTCGACAAGCGGGACCGGCACGAGCTTCGCCACCGGCTTGCCATTCTTTGTCACTAACACCGGCTCCCGCTTTACCTGCACCTCGTCCATTACGGCCAGACACTGCGCCTTAAACTTCGCCGCCGCCATCGTCCTCATCGAGCCCTCCCGATGTGGTCACTATAGCATGGTCACTTTGACTATTGTCCACCATTCGCGCTCAGGCTGAAGATCGGCAGGTACAGCGCAATGAGGATGATCACCACGACTAGCCCCATCACGACGAGAATGAGCGGCTCAATCAGGCTCATGGCCGCGGTCAGATTGGTTTGAACGTCTTCCTCGAAGAACTCGGCCACCGAATTCAGCATCTGCGGCAGCGCGCCGGTCGATTCACCCACCTCGATCATCTCGACCGCCAGCTCCGGGAAAATTTTCGTCGAGGCGAGCGATGCGGACAATCCCCGGCCTTCGCGCACCGTTTCGACCGACCGGAACACGGCCCGGCTGATCTGCCGCGAGTCGATCGCCTTGGCCGCCGTCTCAAGCGACGGAACCAGCGGCAGTCCACCGGTCAGTAGCGTCGACAGCGTCCGCGCAAACAGCCCGACCTGGTACTTCAGCCAGACATTGCCAAACACCGGCAGCGCAATCCGGACGCGATCGACCGCCGTTGCGCCGGACTCCGTTTTTGTCCAGCGATACAACAGGAACAGCAGCGCCGCCACCACCACGCCTGCGTAAATCCCGTAGCTTTGCGCGTAATGCCCTGAGGCCAGCAGGAATACCGTCAGCGCAGGCAGCGTGGTCCCCAGCTGGTCGTAGAGCTTCGCAAACTGCGGGACGACAAACGTGATCAGGAAGATGAAGAGGCCGATCACCATCACAATCAGCAGCGATGGATAGATCAAACTTGCTTGCAGCTTCTTGCGAAACGTCAGCGACACCCGCTGAAAATCCAGGAAACGCTGCAGCACCTCTTCGAGATTGCCGGAGCGCTCCCCGGCAAGCAGGGTCGTCGTATAGACGATCGGGAAGCCGCCCTGCGCCTCAAAGGCTGCTGAAAGCGACTCTCCGGTCTTTACCCGCTTGGCCACGTCCTCGAGCTGCCCGCGAAAGTTGGCGATCTTCTGCCGCCGCCCCAGAAGCTCGAGGGAGCCTAGAATCGGCAGCCCGGCGCGGATCAAAGTCAAAAACTGCTGGTTGAAGATAAGAAATGTCTCAAGCTTTACCTTCTTCTTGCGCCCGTCGCCGGTCAGCAAGCCCTTGGCCTTCACCGAATAAACGAAGTAGCCGGACTGCGTAAACCGTGTACGTAGCTCTTCGGCCGTCGCCGCGGCATGCGTTTGCTCCTGGACCCTGCCCCGCTCGTCGGCCAGCCGTACGGTGTATTCAGTCAAACGCGTGTCTCCGGCGAAGCATGTAGAACGATGCTACTCATCTTAGACGCGGCACCGCGTAGAGGTTACTTTCACACAGCACAAAGGACGCTCCACGCTGGGAGCGTCCTTGAAGAAAGAACAGGTACTGGATGGACTAGACGCTGAAGCTCGAACCGCAGCCGCAAGTGCTCTTTACCGTTGGGTTATCAAATTTAAAGCCGGCGGCTTCAAGTGTCTCTACGTAATCGACCGTACAACCGTTCAGGTACATGGCGGAGGTCGCGTCGACAAACACCTTCAGGTCGTCAAAACGCAGCACCTTATCCATCATCCCGCTCTGATTTTCGAAGGACATGGAGTACTGAAATCCGGAACAGCCGCCACCGACTACGCCAATACGCAGACCAGCGGGAAGCGGGTCCTGGGTCGCCATAATCTCACGAACCTTGCCGATCGCAGCATCCGTCAACTTCACAGGCGTGGCTGGTGCCGACGGTGCAGCTTCAACGACCTCGGGCATAACAGAAGCAGTGGACATAAGATCCCTCCTTGAAACGCGCAACCTTCTTAGTGTAGCCGCGGAGAACTGCCGCAGCAACCGCATATCACGATTAGATGTACGTGACCTGCGGCCGATGCACACCGTCTTTGCTTCCATGCATGGCGGACCCGTTCGCGCATAATGAAGCATGATCCTGCTTTACTTCCTGGCCGATGCCTTCATCAACACCTTCGGGATTACGCAACCGACCGAAAAGACCCGCAAGCAAGCCGCGCTCTTCATTGGCGCCTTATTGCTTCTCCTGGTAGGGACGGTCGCCGTGGTCGGATTCCTGCTGCACGGCATCCTGGGATAAGGTTTCCCGAAACGGGAAAATAAGAAATAAATCCGTTGCAAGATGACACAGTCGGGCTATGCTTCTCCTGCAAAGCGACCGTAAAATGCAACACGCTTATCACCAATCGCTCGCGACGCGTCGACTTACCCCAACCGGGGATGGAGAATTGCCATGACACTGAATCCTGTTTTACTGACTCTCTGGGCGGTCCTCTCCGCCTGCTTCGTAGGCCTGCTCATCTATCGCAGCCAACTCACTCGCTACGAAGATGAGAAGCTCTACCTCAACGAGGGAGAAGCTCACCAGCAGGAGAGTCATCGCTCCCTCGTCCGCCGCATTCACCAAATTCAACCGGTCGTCCGTGTCGTCGGTGGAGCCGCTAGTCTCGTGAGCCTCTGTACCGTGGGCATTTATGTGTGGAATGCCTGGCAGACCCTCCAGTAGGTTCGACTCCTACTTTCTCCAGATCCGCCTCGAGAGTCCATCGCGGCGGATTCTGATGATCGACTCGCTCGATGCCGCGTAGCAGCGATAGTAGAGCCAGAAAACTAGGTTTTGGACTGGTGTTGGCGCTTCTAATTCCAGCCAAAGATGGCGTGGCATGACGATGTTGTGCTTCTTGATGCCTGGAAGAGCGGCGCGTGTAGAAGAACACCAAAGCGGTCGCCCATCTCGGGCAAACTGGCCTGCTTCGTGTCGCCTGCTATTGAGTTTGGCAGGTACGCTCGTGAAATCACCGGGGACGTGTCAAGCGCCGTAGCTTCAGTTCCCTTTCGCGAAATGCTGATGACAAGTCCAGCGATGCGAGAAAAACGTTCTTTGATCTGCTTGTTGGTACGGCCACCCTTCTCTAAGCCCATCTCTCGGCTAAACTCGGCTGCACTCGACCATGGAACAAAGGGGCTGTCATTCCGTATGGCTCGGTCCAGCAGCCAGAACAGCAGCTTGCGGTCCGCGCCATGAGGAAGGCCCACCCCATCCGCCGTGGCGGAGAAGGTCACAGCAAGGGTCGTACCGCCCCCGAGCGGGAGAAGACGCCCCAGCATGAGCAGGCCCAAAAGCCGCCGCAACGAGAGATTCAACGCGGCTACGGTATCGGCTTGAGCCTCTAGTGTATTGCTGTAATTACATACATATACCCGTCGCGTTTCTAGGCTGTTTCGCCCCAAGCAAAACAATTCCAAGCAGAACTGTGCTGGTCAGCGATGCGTATCCTAGAAGGATTTTCTGAAGCAGTGGAGTCATGGAAGACGCTCAAAGTGATTTTGGACCAATATGTTTGCTGCGGTGAAGAAGTTCCGTTAGACGCAACTGTGTTCCTTACGAGCTTGTTCCCTCTCCTCATCGAAAAGAGGAACGGGCTTTGCAGGCGCCTTTCTTAGGTTGAAGTTCAGCGTTGTTTGCTCATGACCGGAAGGGTGCTGTTCCCGCCACAGCTCCATCAACAGTTGCGGCCATACGGTCAAAACCGCCTTAGTCCGGTGCACCTTGGCATGACAGCCAGGACAAAGCGCGATCATCAGAGCCAGGATCGACTTCCCCGGTACCCGGTGATGCACGATCATCTCCCGCTTGCGTCCACCAGGAGCATCGCAGACCCGGCAACGATAGCCGTCCCGTTCAAGGACCGTTTCGCGCAACCCTCCGAAGTATTCAGCGTCTTGCCGCTTGAGGGTATAGCAGCTCGCGCAAAGGCCGTTGGCAAGGATCTTCTCCCGCCCGCAAGGACAGTGCATCGAGCCTTGGACGCGCTTGGTCACTTCCCTGCCCCGGTATCGATTACCGTCCTACTAGCTCGGAGTACGCGCGCAATCGTCTGAACTGAGACTCCAAAGTGAGTCGCAATCTCATGCCGCGTGTGTTCACGGCTGTCCCACATCGTCATAACAACACGCACCTGCTGGATTGAGAGCAGCTTCTTTCGACCACCCGTCCGGCCACGCGCCCGCGCCGACGAAAGACCCGCCATGGTGCGCTCCCGAATCAACTCCCGTTCAAACTGCGTCAGGGCTGCAAAGAAGTGGAAGACGAGCCTGCCTGCGGCAGTGCTCGTGTCGAACTTCTCCTTCAAAGAGATGAAGTTGATACCGCTCTTATCGAGCCGGTCCACAATCTGGAGGAGGTCGCGGATCGAACGGCCTAGCCGATCCAGCCGCCAGACGACCAGGGTGTCTCCCTGCTCCAGCCGGTCCAAACACTTCTCCAGCTCGGGACGCTCCATCGTTCCGCCGCCCATCGTCTCCTGATAGATACGCCTGCAGCCAGCCTTTTTCAGGTCGGGAAGTTGCCCCTCCGTGTCCTGTTGTTCGGTTGACACTCTCGCGTAACCCACGACCATGCCAAATCGTACCACAAACGGTGATTTATGGTACGATGATTGTGTTATTAGTTATGGCTCTGCTTTTGCTCATGAAAGCGCCTAAACGCGCAGATCTACAAAAGAGGCCAGAAACGTTCGTTTGTGGTGACAAATCGTGGGACCGCAATGGAGGTCATTGCGGAAGCGTCACATGTGGTGACGATCAAGTTGCTACCTGCTGTGAAAGACGCGTTGGAGAGTTTCCTCATGGAACTGTGAAGACTGATCTCGCACGATAGCTTCTTTTTTACTCCCCGCACGTGATCAGACTTCTTCTAAATGTGGTCGGTAACCGAGAAGCTCAGGGCTTCTTCAGTAGAGCCGGTGCGATCATCTTTGCAAAGAACGTTGTTTGAGCTTGACGTGACATGAAGTGCTTGCCAATACGAGCAACCAAGCGGTTAAGAAGTCCCGGAACGACGAGCGGAGATTTGCCGAATTGCGCTAAACCTTCGGCAACAACCTGCGCCACCTGCATCGGCTTGCCCGGCATCTTGCTCATATCCACGCCACGCATGGCATCTGTTCCCTCTGTCTTTGTCATTCCTGGGGCCAGCACCTCGACATCCACGCCGAGCGGTTTCAGCTCATAGTTCAGAGCCTCGCCAAGGAGAAGCACATAGGCTTTGGAGGCGGAATAGTTCGCGTTATAAGGGATCGCCTGGAAACCTCCAGCCGAACCCAGAAACAAGATGCCTCCGTGCTGACGCCGGGCCATTTTCTGGCCGAAAAAATGAGCAAGTTGCATCGGGACCATCATGTTAAGCTGCACAAGATTCCGCTCGTATTCGACGCTGTTGTCGAGAAAAGCCCCGAATCCATAAACCCCGGCATTCAATACCACCAACCCAATCTCAAGTTCGCTGGTCGCAGCCACGAGCTCTTCTGAGGCGGTGTCTTTCGTCAGATCCAGAACGATGATTCTGACATCAACCCTATGGGTGCTGCTCAGACGCGAGGCGATGCTATCCAGCTTCTGCCGATTTCTCGCAACGAGAACAAGGCCAAACCCTTTCTGAGCGAGCTGATTGGCAAACTCTTCACCAATGCCAAGAGACGCGCCCGTAATCAGCGCATACGGACCATGCTTTTTTAGATTGACAGCCATTCGACACCTCGATAATGCCATCCTTGATGGAGGCCCTCATATCTGGCATCATAAACCTTAGCCTCTACCTTAAGGTCAAGCTTAAACATGAACATTAGTGAATTTTCGAGTTGCGTTGGCTTTACACCCGTGGCGGTACGATTTTATGAATCGAAGGGGTTCTTCGGTCGAAAGCGAAGTTCAAACAATTACCGCGTCTATACCGAGGCCGATGTAGAGGAAGCGGAAATAATCCTCTTGGGAAAGTCTCTGAACTTCACGCTGAAGGAGATCCATGACCTGTCTAAAGAACTTCTGTCGCCAAACATTGACCATGCGAAGGTCAAGATGAAGCTCGAAAGCCACGTGTCTCAGATTGACTCTCAAATCAAAAACCTAGAGCGGATTAGAGCGATGGTTATTGATCGGCTGAATTGCTGCTCTCGATAAAGGCACAAACGTTCGTTTGTGGCGAGGTACCGCCCAGTCGATTCGCTTCCGGCAAAGCGACTTGTGAGGACCTGCTGATCGTCCTAAGCTGTAGGCTTGCTGCGGCTGGAGTGCCCGGCTTGAAATGTGCCAGTGGATAAGAGAGACACTGGACAAGGAGAGCATATGGGACGAGGGATGAAGTACCAGCCTGAGCAGGTAGTGAACCTGCTGCGGCAGATCGAAGTGGCCGTAGCGAACGGGAAGACGACGGCTTTGGCGTGTAAGGAAGCCGGGATCGTGGAGCAGACCTACTTCCGCTGGCGTAAGGAGTACGGCGGGTTGCAGGTGGACCAGGCGAAGCGGCTGAAGGAGTTGGAGCAGGAGAACTCCAAGCTGAAGCGTCTGGTTGCGAACTTGAGCCTGGACAACCTTGTGTTGAAGGACTTCGCCTCGGGAAACTTCTAAGCCCTGAGCGACGACGGATCGCAGCAGACCATGCGCAGCAGAAGCATGGGATGACGGAGCGCAGGGCATGCCGGCTGGCCAACCAGCCTCGCGGCACGCAGCGCTACTGTGCGATCCGGCGGGAAGACGAAGATGCGCTTACGCAGGCGATTGTTCAGCTTGCCAGCCAGTACGGCCGTTACGGGTATCGCCGGATTACGGCGTTGCTGAAGCGAGCCGGCTGGCGGGTCGGTAAGGATCGCGTGGAGCGTATCTGGCGTCGCGAGGGGCTGAAGGTACCGCAGAAGCAGAAGCCACGTGGCCGGCTGTGGCTCAACGATGGATCGTGCGTGCGGCTAAGACCGGAGCGGCGGAACCATGTATGGAGCTACGACTTCGTCAGCGCTCGGACGCATGATGGCCGCAGCGTACGGCTTCTCAACCTGATCGACGAACACACGCGCGAGAGCTTGCTGGTGCGTGCCGAACGCCGCTGGTCCAGCGCCAGGGTCATCTCTGCGCTGGCCGATGTGATGGTGATGAAGGGCGTGCCGGAACATCTTCGGTTCGACAACGGGCCAGAGTTCGTCGCGAAGGATCTACGGAAATGGCTGGCCAAAACAGGAGCAAAGACGTTGTACATCGAACCCGGTTCGCCGTGGGAGAACGGCTACTGTGAAAGCTTCAACTCGAAACTCAGAGATGAGTTCCTCAACGGCGAGATCTTCTACTCGATCAAAGAACTGCGGGTGCTGGCCGAACGCTGGCGCGTCCACTACAACACCATCCGGCCACACTCTTCGCTGGGCTATCGATCGCCGGCACCCGAGGCGTGGCTGACAAACAGCATGGGGTGTGGAGAAATGGAAACCGCTACGCGCTTCCCACTTCCCCACACCCCCGACGGCGGCTACCTGAACTCAGAAATAGCTGCGTTACACTAACTCATCCAACGGCACAAAAGATCGGGCACTCCACGGGGATGGTCAGTCCGTAGGCGACTCGCTACAGGCTAGGGTACGAGCGAACAGCTGGTGCTTTCGTTCACCTGAGTGAGGATCAACTGGTCGGCCGTCAAACCGCGGTAGATGCAGTTGCCCTGAGCATCCTTGGCTCCATAAGTTGAGGTAGCGTGATTCGTGTCGTGGCCGAGCAAACTACCAGCCGCACTGTAGCGCAGGGTGTCGGAGGACTCGACCACCTCGGCACTGGTGACTGGTGTGCTGTTGCCGCCGAAGGGTGTGCGCAAGGTGTCAAACTTTTGCTGCTTGACATAGCTGGCAATGTAGAAGCCGCCATCGTTGTTGTCGTCGGGCGTCTGGTTATAAAGGACAACCAGCGGATAGCTGGCATTGTGCTGCCTCTGTATGGTTCCGCTGACAGAAGTCGTGGTGACGAGTTCCTGTTGTTCGGTATCCTGCGAGATGTTTTGCTTGTAGATATTGAACTGATCTGAAACTTTTTCATCCTGCAGGTTGCTGAAAGAGTTCGAGGCCTGAAGTGTAGTGTCGACGCGGCCAGACGAGGTCATGACATATCCGGAGATGGTCCACGCGCGTTGTGAGCGGACATTGACGGGACCAGAGACGGTGCCGTCGGCTGCGGTATTGAGAGCGTGATCAATCTGCAGTGTGGGTAAAGCAGCAAGGGTGTTTACCGTGATGCCGCCGGATACTGTTGCTGCATTTGGATCGGTGTAAAGCAAAAGTGTCGAAGCTTCATCAAAACCACTATCGGCGTTGAACACGGAGACCGCAACAGTATGCGGAGTGCCGTCCGAAAGCAGGCCGGCAAACGGAGTGAGGTCTACGCGATAGGGCTTGAAGTTCAATGTTTCCACGCCGGGCAAAGGCTCCCATAGGTAAGGATCGATGCCGCCGGTATAAATCCAGGGATAAACGGGTGCAACACCAGCTGGAACGCCGTCAATGGTGATTTCGGTCTCGCGAAAGGCGGAGTTGCCACAGTTCTCTAAGGGCCCGGCAACGTCATTGGGAACACAGGTGTACCAGAATTCGTCGGTGGACTGCGACTGTGAGATGACGTCGAGGTAAGCACGGGTGACGTTGCGCGGCAACGTGAAGGTGGCTGCCTGCTGATCGGTGGTGGAACTGACCCGCGTGGTGGTGTTGTTTGCAAGAGAAAGTACCACAGAAGGCACGGCGGGTGCGGGATTAGCGGCATTGGCCGGGTAGAAGAGCAGCGTCGCGGAGCCGTAGATCAGGCCGGTATAGGTGGAATTCACAACATTCTGGATGCTGGCAACGCCAACCTGCGGCGACGTGAAGAGCGCGCTGTAATCGGTAAGATCACGTTCGATATGCCAGGAGGGCGACAGGGTGGCACGCGGCTCAGCAGTGGTGCCGAAGTAGATGTTGGCCCCGCCGAGAAAGAACTTGGCGGTGCGGTCGAACTGGCGCCCAGCGGTGACGGTGATATCTGCCGTGAGCACAACCTTGCTCCATGGACCGGTACAGCCCGAAGGTGGCGTAAAGCTAAGGGTGCGCGTTCCGTAGTCGTTGAAAGGAAGGTTGGAGAACAACGAAACCACGCAGGGAGTGGTGGATGGTCGCGCGACGGCCGGTTCGGGCGAGATGGGCTGCGAGGTGCCGGTTTGTAGAACAGTGGAGGCAACGACGACCTGCGCTGCGCCGATGGCAGGCAACAACGCGCCAAGACCCAGGTATGCGGACAGTAGCAAAGCCGAGGACTTCATAAGAACCTCATCAATAGGGTAATCGGGCTTGCACAGATGTGAATCGTTTCATCTTATCCTAAACTCTAAGCAAGAAATTTTCGGGCGGCTGAGGTCTGCTCCGGCGCCATTTAGCGCCGCGCTAGCGGTGCTAACCACCGTCGTATCCCAAAACTCGGCAGGCGATGCTCTTCCAAAGACCCAACATTCATGCGCTTGAGGATCAACTCTACCTATCCAGTAGGGGAGAGCTGCAGCACAAGCTGCCGGAGTGGATCGGGAGCAGAATTTCCACTTGCTTTGACAATTGCAGAAGTAAGTTTTGGGCGATCGATGGCGTAAAGAACGACCCAATCAGCGCTTTTTCAAGTTTCCATAAACAGCAGGCTTCGTCTTATGCAATCGATTGAGGCACTTGCCAGATGGTGCCCTGATCGGTTTTTGAACGGCGCAAGGTAAGCACAGCGCCTTCCGGAACCCAGGCGAGATCGTCATTGTGAAGGCTGCGAGCTCGGAGCGGCGTAGCCCCCGGTATAGCCGACCAGCAGCAATCCCGGTCGCGCACTCCGGCGAGACCAGCGGGAAGATGGGCGAGCACCTGGATCAAGTCCGCGGTGAGCAGCGACGTCTTGCCCGGTTGGGCAGTTCCGAGGCTACGCCTGACCCCCTGCAGGGTTTCGGCAACGACGGCGTGCTGGGTGGTGACTGGATGGGGTGAGCAGCGGTTGAGTGTGCTTTTGGCGATCAAGTTCAACCGGCGGGTCAGGCTAGCAGGCCGTCGCACCAGGTGACGAATGCTGCCAGTCCGAGCGGTAAGCCCGGAAAGTGGAGGGAGCTTCCGACGTCCGGAGGAAAGTCCGGGCCTGGTCCTGAAGACGCTCTTCGCCAAGCACCTGATGTGGAACCGCGGGATGGTGATCAGCTCCCTCCCTTCGACTACCTCCTCCGTACCTCCCATTCTTCCGGTTCAGGCACTTGTCTCTTTTGCCGCTGGATCCGTTTTAGCTCTGAATCGGCTTCAACCTAATTTGATCAGCCTGGCGCGTGAGAATATCCTTCTCACACGCCAGAAAAATGCTAGGAGGTTCACCGATAGTGCTAGATCTAGCAACGATTCCCTTCTCGTCTGAAAGCCTCTAAGCTGGCTTCATCGGTGCTGTTTCCACGTATTTGGAGGCCCAGCCCTGGATGCCCCGCCCTGGTTTCTGGCTTCCACGCCTGGACGAGACCCGCCGCCCAGTGCAAAGTTCGGTCCGGTCGAAACTATGACCGCAGAGACCTTGAACGGCTCTTCAAACTCCATCTCGCGCCGCCGGCAAGCTGCTCGAGATGCTCCCTGCCGTCGAGGTCGGAATTTACCTGCTGGTTGACCGGGAGGTCTTGGCCGGGGTCCTCGACCGCGTACGCGACACGGACGATACGGACGATACGGACGATACGGCCAAGGTATTCGACGAGCAGCGCGTCGAGAAAGCTTAGGCGTCACGACGCAGGCCGCGGTCGCTGGTGCGAAGGGATCTCCACCCCATGGATCTTGCTGCCCTGCCCGAGAGCATCGTTCTCAGCCGCAGGCGGATTGAGATCAGCTTCAGGTCTATCGAACACCTTGCTCCTTCTGGCCCGCATTCTTGAAACGGACGGCGATCATTTCGCTAGGAATACGAACCAGCAGCGCCCAAGCTTGAACGAAGTACGCCGGCGAAATGCACAAATTTTCCGCCGACCTCAAGAGGATGGAAGCCGAGCATCGAGTTGAGCCTCACAGTGGCTGCTGAACGAAGGCAGACATAGCCCACACCTGGTGGCACACTGTAGGTTCCTTTCCTGGTCGCCGCAGACTGAGCCAGCATGACCATGTTCCCTGGTGTCAGGGCTTCCACATCAATTATCCAGAAGACAGCTCGACGAGGGCTGCCACCGTCTCTACAACTCCCTGACACGCTTCAGAAGAGCGAGGTACTCTTGACCGTCTTCGGTGGATACTTGAGATGATTTCGGTGATCTTCTGCCGCCTGTAGAACCTTCGCCAAGATATAGATCAATCAGATGCTGGATGAACTCATCCAGCGTTTGCGCTTTGATGTCGTACGTCTGCAGTTCAGAAGCTGGAAAGTCGTTCAAATTGTTTGTGATGATCATGCTTGCTTTGCCTCGAATTGCAGCCGCAAGAACATGGCGATCGTTAGGATCCGGCAAGTTCAATCCTGCAATCAGGTTTGATATCCCGTTACAAGGCCATCGGAAAAGTGTGTGTCCATCAGTGCTCGTGTGCGTTAAAGCTTCTCTCGAGTGAGATCAGGGCGATCGAGCAGCACATTGGAGATCCATTCCACGTGAATCTCCGCTGACCATTCAGCTCTGTATATCCCAGGCACCGCCAGAAACAGAAGAAGCTCCGCAGTTCGACTGGATATAGCACATTTGCATCCAGAAACGCTATAAATGGTGGGCATAGATCAGAGACCGATCTCCTGGTCATAGGCCACGAGTTCGGCCAATGCCGCCCGACGGTCTGCTTCGAGGTGACGCTTGTACTGCATCAGCTTTTCCATGCGAACGCGCCGATGTGTGCAAAACATCTTAGCACTTTAATACTCAACAGTTTCTCGCTCTTCAACACCCAACTTCGGTGGCGTTTGCTCTAAAGCTTGGTCGGGCAAACCTAGAGGTTGTTTCGCTACGCTCCGTCTTGGTCTTATTAAGAATTGAAATCAGTTCCATACCGGCGTTTAATACAACTTTGTAACTAGCCCTACTCGACATTTTCTGTATGTTCCACTTAGAAAATTACTTAATCGCAATCAGCTCATTCAGAGCGAGTCCCATCGTCGACTTAAACTTCGAAAGGTGTAGGTATGCCTGATCTCCTCATAGGTTTCACCGTTTCTTAGGAGCCCAAGTTTTTGAAATCAAACGGGATCCATTGAACGAATTGAATTGTTGATAAAGCTCGTTTTATCCGTTCTTCGCTAACAATTTATAAGCGCTAGGAACTTGTCTGATCCGTAGTAAACGGAAGCCCGAGTGCTTCGGATCCGCGGAAGTCTGCCGCAACCCTAATCTTGTTGTCATTCCAAGAATGATCTTCAATCCGACGTTAGGTCCGATTCTTATCGCGCGCATCGCTGGCATTTGTGAAATTATATAAAATAAGACAAAAGCAAAATATTAGTTAGAACCTCTAATCTTTGTAGATTTCTAAAAGAAATACTTAGCACACAGGGTATAGATCATTTGTCCGATGGCGGATGCCACACCGACTTTGAAGATCGTCTGAGAAACTGAAGCCATGGCCTCGACCGTCACCAAGCAGGACCCGCGCTACCCCGTCCTCCGCCGAGGCAAGAATGCGCGCTTTCCTCGCATGGAAGCCGAAGCGGCCGCGCGCATCGAGGTCTGCGAAAGCGCGTCTGATGCAGCCGACGTTCTCCAGAGAGTTGTCGCCTCCGGCCTGCGCCCCACGATTCGCTCCGGCGGCCACTGCTATGAAGACTTCGTGGTCAACAATCCCAACGGCGTCATCCTCGATGTCAGCATGCTCGCCCAAACCGCGGCCGTGCCCGGCGGCAAGGGAGGCTACCAGGTCGGCCCCGGAGCGATGCTCGGCATGGTCTACACCGAGCTTTATCGAAAATACAACGTCAGCCTCCCCGGCGGCAGCTGCTACTCGGTCGCCGCAGGCGGGCACCTGACCGGCGGCGGCTACGGTCTGCTCACCCGCCTGCAAGGACTCTCCGTCGATCTCATGTCCGCAGTCGACATCGTCACCGTCGAAGCCAACGGTAAAGTTATCCAGCGTCACGTCGACCGTCAGCATAACCCCGACCTCTTCCGCGCTGTACGTGGCAGCGGCGGCGGCAACTACGGCCTCATCACCAGCGTCTACTTCGACCGCCTGCCCACTGCGCCGCGCACACTCTCGAGCGCCGGCGTCGCCTTCCCCTGGGAGACAATGACCGAAGACAAGTTCATCCACATCGCCCAAACCTACGGCGAGTACTTCGAGACGCGCGGCCAGGACCCCGACACCTGGCCCATGTTCACCTTCATGGGTCTGACTCATCACTCGCCCAACGGCCGTATTGGCGTCTCCGCCACCTGGCACGACATGGACGGCACGAACAACCTCTCGATCGCGACTGAGTTTCTCGACCGCTTCCTAAAGTGCGGCGACGCTGCCTCGCTCGACAAGGCCCCCGTCAACGCTCATCACGCCGACACCACCAGCGGCCGTCCTCCGGAGCAGTCGCCCTGCGTCGCCGGCCAGCATCGCTACACCACCTCACCGTGGATCGACGCCACTATTGCAAACGGTGGCGGCGCGGGAGCCAACGGCAACACTCGCGGCAAATACAAGTCCTGCTACATGAAGAAGAACTTCACCACCGCCGAGCTGCGCTCGATGTACAAGCACCTCACCCGCGACATCCCCGAAATCAACACCAACTGCATCATCGCCGTCGACTCTTACGGCGGAGCAGTCAATAAGCCGCATCTTGCGGACGAGACGGCCATCCCCCAGCGCGCCTCCATCATGAAGCTGCAGTACCAGATGTATTGGGAAAATCCAGCGGAAGACGAGGCGCGCCTCAAGTATTTCGATGAGCTCTATACCGACGTCTACTCCGCCAGCGTCGACGCCGCGCACGCCGGCACGCCCTTCCACAACGACCTGTACGAGGGCTGCTACATCAACTACCCCGACCTCGACATGACTCGCTACGCCTTTTGGCCGGAGCTCTACTACGGCGACACGGGCCTCTATCCCTTCCTGCAGAGCGTCAAAAAACGCTACGATCCAAACAACATCTTCCACCACAGCATGGCCGTACGAACCTAAGCGCAGCCAGACCAGGAGCAAGCATGAGCGGCAAGCGGGATGTGTGGACCAGACGGCAGTTCGGGCAAGCCATGGCCGCCTCCTCCCTGCTCGGCTGGAGAGCTTTGGCGGCAGCACCGCACAGCCCAACGGAACTTGCGTTCGTGGGCTCGTCTCCGAAGAGCAACAGCGGCGCGATCCAAGTCTTCCGCGTCTCCGGGTCCCGCTGGACTGCCGTCCAGACCATTGACGCCGCGGCCCCCGCGCATCTCGTCGCCCATCCCGTCCTTCCCGTGCTCTATGCCGTTCACGCCGTCGGCCTTTGGAACAACCTGCCCCGCGGCGCGATCAGCGCGTACAAGATCGCCCCCGCCACCGGCCGACTAACGCTTCTCCACACGCAGCCGCTCTCGCTCTCTGCCACCTACCCGCGCCACGCAGCCGTCAGCCCGGATGGTCGCTTCCTGCTTGCTACAGCCGAGCGCAGCAGCCTCTACAACCTCCTCCCGATCGCCCCCGACGGAACGCTTGAAGCACCCTCCGCCATCCGTAAAGAAGTCGGCTCCGGCAACAGCCCCCAGGCAAAAGCAGCCGCACCGCGTCAGGCGATCTTCCATCCCGATGGCGCGACCATCCTCGCCGCCGACACCGGCCAGGAAACCCTCAGCACCTTCTCGTTCGACCGCGAATCCATGAGCCTCGCACACCGCCAGCACGCGCACCCCGGCGCCGGACCCTCATGTATTGCCCTCACCCCTGCGGGCGACTGGCTCTACGCCCAGCACGCCACGGACGGCTCGATCACGGTGCATGACACGCGCGCACGCAGCGGCCTCGAAGCCAGGCCCGCAAGCAAGGCCAGACACCCCGGCTCAGCCACCATGGCTATGCATCCCGGCGGCCGTTTCCTCGTCGTAGCCGATGGTGCCACCGTCAGCTCCGCCGCGATCGACACCGGCACCGGCCATCTTTCCGAACGCGCTTCAATCCGCATCGCCAAACCTCTCCAACTCCTTACCTGGTCCGCGGATGGAATGCAGCTCCTCGGCATCGCGCAGCCCTCCGGCCAGATTCTGCGCCTCGTTTTCGAGGCCTCTTGCGGGATCTTCGGCCGACCAGGCAGCGTAGCCCAGGTCGACGCTGCATCGAGCCTGCTCTTCCACCCGGTCCGGCTCTGAGTTCACATCCTCGAGGGCTTGCAAGGATGAGTGTTCGCCGCGTTCTTTGGTCTTTCAGCACCGCTGTCCTAGCCTCTCAGGCAGCCATACCGCAGACCGCGCCCGTACCCTCCACGTCGGCAACCCGCACCTGCGACACGCTCCCCCACGCCGACCACCCCAAGGCCACGCTCGGCAACGGTATGCTTACCGCCGTCGTCTTCCTCCCCGACGCGCAGCACGGCTTCTACCGAGGCTCCCGCTTCGACTGGGCGGGCCTAATCGGCTGTGTCTCGTACCGCGGACACACGTATTTCGGAGAGTGGTTTCCCCACTACGATCCGCTGCTGAACGACGCCGTCACCGGCCCGGTCGAGGAGTTTCGCGCACCCGCCTCCGAGCTCGGCTATGACGATGCCTCCGTCAACGGGCGCTTCCTGAAGATCGGCGTCGGCGTCCTGCGCAAGATCGACAGCGCCCCTTACAGCTTCGGCGCGGCCTACCCAATCGTTGACGGCGGTCAGCGCACGACGCGTGTATCCAAGCGCTCAGCAACCTTCACCCAGATCCTCGAGACCGACTTCGGCTACGCTTACCGGTACCAAAAGACAGTCGTGCTGAGCAGGAACGGTGCCGAGCTCACGCTCCGCCACACACTTAGAAATCTCGGCACCAAAGCGATCGACACCGACGTCTACGACCACGACTTCTTCATGCTCGACGATCAGCCCACCGGCCCCGGCATGGTCGTGCGTCTCGGCTTTCCTCCCACGCCGAACAAGCCGTTTGCCTCGACCGCCACCATCACCAGCAACCAGATCGTCTTCAACCAGCTCTTGACGCGCAGCAACAGTCCCCAAGGCTATCTCACTGGCTACACCAGCAAGCCAGGCGAATACGACATTGTCGTCGAAGATCGTAAGACCCACATCGGCGTGGAACAGACCTCAACGTCACCGCTGTCAAAGTTTTACTTCTGGTCCACGCCTAAAACCATCTGCCCTGAAGCTTACCTTCACATCTACGTTCTCCCAGGCCAGACGCAGACCTGGGAGATCAAGTACCGCTTCAAAGCTCAGTGACGCCATAAAGCAGACGAGAAAGCCCGGCTGACAGACCGGGCTTTCGTCGGTTTAGGTCTGCAAGTTAGAAGACATAATGCGCCGAGAGTTGGAGTTGACGGGCCTGCGAGCGGGAGGAAGTAATGTTGCCGAAAGTTGTTGAAAGGGCGTTGTTGCTGGGATTGCCGAGCGAGGTGAGATTGAAGACGTTGGCGGCGTCGGCCCGGAAGCCGATACGCTGATGCTCGGTGATGGCGAAGTCCTTGAACAGCGAGGCGTCCGCGGATTGATAGCCGGGCGCGCGTTCCGAATCCACGCCGGCGTTCCCGAAGGTTCCGGCTGAGGGCTGGCCATAGGCGCACACGCCATTATTCACGCCAAGGGTGCAGCCTACTGCAGATGGACCGGTACCGAACCAACTCTGTGCGCTGCGACCTGTGACGACCAACTTGTTGTAATGATTGGCACGCTGCGAATTATTGTCGGTGAAGCTGTTATTGGTAGCGGTAATGTTGACCGGAAAGCCGCTGTAGACGAGAGCCGTCATGGCGACTTTCCAACCGCCCACGACCTCATCGAGGGCTCGGTTCATATTGCTTCCGAAAAGACGCCCACGACCGACCGGCAGCTCATAGGTAAGGTGCCCGTTGAGATTGTTCCGAATATCCTGTGCAGCAGGACCGTATTCAGCGTGGTTGTTGTAGAAGTTCTCGGCATAGGCGGACTGGCCGTTGACACCCTGCGCTCCGTAAAATCCGGTGCTGTTGGTTAGAGCCTTGGCATAGGTGTAGTTGGCGGTAAACTCCAGGCCGCCGTGGAGACGCTGACGGAAGGTGGTCTGCAGTGCGTTGTAGTTCTCCATGGCGTTCGAGGCAGTGTAGACCACCGAACCGGTCTGACCGACGAGGTTGATGAAGGGAGCGGGATCCTGGGCGATGCAAGCGGCAGAGGTCAGGGTGCTCTGCACGACGCCGCCGATCACGCAAGGCATGGGCAGTGCATTCGCAGCGCCGGCAGTGATGAGGTGCTGTCCAGCCTCACCGACATAAGCGATGGTGAACGACGCGCTGTTGTTAACTTGATACTCGACCGCGAGGCTGAACTGCTGGATAAACATGGGGCGAATATTCTGCTGCCAGGCACGGATTTGCGTGACCCCGCAATGCGCAGGATCGGTGTTGATGTTGCAATTTGTGCTGGGAGTTCCGAAACCGGCAGTCGGACTCAGGAAGACTCCCGAGCTGGCTGCGGTGGGATTGGCTTCTCCTGGCGCGATATAGGAGTTCTGGAAGGGATAGTTGAAGTTCAGCCGGAGATTTGCGCCGGTTCCTTCAAAGTAGTTGGTAATGCCGTATCCTCCGCGAACGACAGTACGCCGCGTCGGTGTGTAGGCAAAGCCAAGGCGGGGCATGAAGTTGGTATAGACGGGATTGAACAGGGCACGGCTCGCGCCGTTGACTCCAGCGAAGATCACAGATTTGGTTGCGAAATCGATGTTCGCTTCCTTGTTGTGGACCTCGTAGAAGGGCTGATCGAACTCCCAACGAACGCCGAGATTAAGGGTGAGAGCCGGAGTGACCTTATAGTCATCCTGAACAAACCCTGCGTCACGCCACTGGCGCTGCCCGGTCAAACCCGTGACGCCACCAACGGCAATGTTGGCGACGTGGCCCTGGTAGAAGTCGGCTTCGGAGTAGCCGCCAGTGGTTCCGTTTTGTGCGGTAAAGGCGCCGCTATAGTCGTAATGGCCGATAGCTCCATCGTTGCCGGCGTAGAACGTGTTCTGCTGGTAGCGGAGAAACTGCACGCCAGTCTTGATAGTGTGACGGCCGATGCTGTAGGTGAGATCGTCATAATAGCTGAACGTGTCGTCGTAGTAGGTCGTTCCAATCGATTGGTTTCCTACTGTAGAGTTGCCCTGACTATTACCGGCGTAGTTGCCATTGGTTCCGTTGAAGTTCTGTGCGATGAAGCCTGCCTGAGTCTGCGCAATGCCTGGAATTCCGACTACACTGTCGCCGCTAAGACCGAACGCGCCGGTCGTATCCACGGGGATGGCGCCGAGATTAACAATGCGGGTAAATCCCGCGGAGAATTCATTGATCAAACGCGGAGTGAACGTATGGACGGAGTTAAATGAGAAGCTCTGGAAGGGAAAGATATTTTGGCCGGGAAAAGTGATAGCGAGAGCGGGGATGGTGCGGTCGCCGGATTTGCCGTGGGAGTAGGAGCCCGAGAGCTTGTCGCGATTGGAGGCGTTCCAGTCAATCTTGGCGTCGAACTGATCGTTGTAGCGATTCGTTTTGGTCGGTGCAGAGTAGTCACCTTGAATGACGGTGCCAGCGATTGCAGCGTGGTTAGGCAGCGGGTAAAACTGGGGATTGGCAAACAGATAAGCGGCAACTGGATTGCCGACAGGGCCGATCTGGTTGTTGAAATATGCCGGTTGCCCAGCGGCTTGGGTGTTGTAGAGCTGGATGGGCTTGCCATTTGTGAGGGTGGAGTTTAGAAGCTCGGAGAAGTCTCCGGTGCGCATTTTTGCGGTGAGGACGCTGGCGAAGCCGACGCCGCCGGAGTGGTAGCGGATGCCCTCGTAGTCGGTAAAGAAAAAGAGCTTATTGCGAATGATGGGACCGCCGAAAGTTCCACCAAAAATGGTTTGCGTGTAAGGCGTCGTCGCCGTTACGGGTGTGCCGGTAGGAACGTTCTTGTTGGCCCAGGAATTGGCATCCATCACAGAGTCGGAAAGATAGCCAAAGGCGCTGCCATGGAACCCGTTGGTTCCGCTCTTGAGCAAGGTGATCACATCGCCGCCGCTTACGTTGCCGAACTCAGCGGGCGCGTTTAGCGAAATGACACGAATTTGCCCGATCGCGTCGGGGCTGGGGTTGTAGCCGATGCCGTTGTTGATGGTCTCGTTGATGTCCACGCCTTCAAGTAGGAAGTTGTTGGTCTCTTGGCGGTTGCCGTTCTGCGAGGCAAGAGTGCCATTCCCATTCCGTTCGATCGCGTTTTGGCCAGTAAAGGATGCCGGCGTGCCGGTGACCGCACCAGGCACAAACAGCGTTAGCTCAGTGAAGTTACGGCCGACGAGAGGGATATTCGAGATCGCCGTCGTATCCAGCGTAGCGCCCATCGTCGCGTCCTCGGTATCGAGCAGCGGAGCAAGCTCAACCCCCACAAAGACTGACGTCTTCGACCCCTCCACGCTCAGCTTGGCATCGAGCTTGGCGTCCTGGCCGGACTCGAGCGTGAACGGCCCAAGCGTCTGCGTTGTAAAGCCCGGCGCCTCGATCGTCACCTTGTACTGATCAATCTGCAGATTGCGGATGACGTAGACGCCGTCCCGATTGGTCGTGGTGTCTGTGGACACGTTGGTCAACACATCGGTCGCGGTCACCTTGACGTTTGGCATGTTTGCACCCGAGGCGTCGGTCACCGTACCGTTTACGCCGGCCGTAATGGTCTGGGCAGAAGAGACCATACACCCCGCCGTCACCATCCATAAAGCCGGAATCATTTGTACTTGGAAGCATTTCTGCATGAGCGTCTCCTCGAAATGTAACGGCCAGTTCAGATGTGCAGTGCTGGTGCATGAATCCCAAGAGGCTCCTGTGCTTGGGGCGCCTTGGAGGAAGAAAATGTGTTGCGTCGGTTGAAAGCACTCTAGCGTTTTCCAGACACTCTTACAATGGGCAAAGTGCCCGTGGCATCTGAGAAAGCATCTTTTCTGGTATTACTTAGGGCTTTTGTCTTACAGTTTCCCTTGCTAGCCGAACAATAGCCCGCTTACTCCCCTGACGACACTCCCGCAAACGTAGCAGACTCAGTCGAGCCTACCGAACAAAAGTGTCTTATCTCAAAGTAAATGTCTGTCAACGATGGATGAAGACAAGGCAGGGTTCCCTAGGTCCGTGCAGGACAATTAACTTGTCGGGCCGAATCGTAACTTTCTACGCTCTCGCCACGTCATCCGTCCCTACAGCGCCATCGATCCATGCGCAAGTCCTAATCCGGTGAACTCTCTCAAGTTCGATCGCTGCACACACATTCAGCAGTGAGTGGCTGTCTCCTTGCATGCCGTACTTGTAGAGAAATACGTAATTACCGCTACATGGCTGGACCGTCTTACGAACAATTAATCGACAGCCGCAGCCATGTTTCGGAAATTCTTACTATCTATCGAAGCAAACGTAGGCCTGAATCAAAGGCCGACGTTTTCCGTTACTGATCCGTACCGTGCAAGGCCCCAATGTGCCGCTTCACAATCAGGTCAGTTCGATGAGCGAAAGTCTTGAAAGCGTCTGAGCCATCCATGGCTTCCTCGGCAAACAATTTCTCGTCGTTATCGTGAATGGATTTCATATCCTCGATGTAAGCCATATCGAAACTCGTGCCTACAGCCGATTTTAGCTTGGCTAGGCGGGCAGAGAACTCGGAGTTGAGCTGTGGGGCAATCTGAATGCCGGCAGAGTTGGAAATGCGTTTAAGCTCGTCACCAACCAGCGTGTGATCATGCACTTCGGTCAGTGCCTGGTCTCGAACATCTGGCATAGTGGCATGCTGCGCCGCGAACTTACTGGCGGCAACCTCATAGGCACCTCCCTGTGAGACTTTCGCGACGAAGGTACGATCGGTATCGGTCGCGGGAGCAGACACTTGGGCAAGCAAAGCAAACGTAAAAGCAAAGGGCGCAGCAGATAAAAATGTAGTTCGAGTCATAAGTAGACCTCCAGGGGATTCCACCACTTAGATGCAAATAGAGAATGGCAGGAATTTACTTGATCTGAGCTGCATTGTCACGTTATCTGCATCACTTTGCTTCGAGCAGCCATCCTAAAAAGGTCACGTACGTCATTTCATCAACCCGGATCCCTGAACAACGATCCACGTACAGGCGCAAGAAAGGAACGCATGGCAATCCGTTGGGAAAGGTTGACAGTCAAGTCACAGGAGGCAGTGCAGGCTGCGGGTGGGCTAGCGTCCGAAAATGGCAATCCAGAGGTGCAGTCGCTGCACCTCATGGCAGCGCTTCTGGAAGACAAGCAAGGCGTCGTGCTGCCGGTACTGGAACGCGTAGGCGTGCCGGTGCAGCAGATGCTGAGCGGGATGAACGCCGAAATTACTAAGCTACCGAAGGTGCAGGGCGGGGCGCAGCCTGGAATCAGCGGCGCACTGCAGCGGGTGTTGGAACAGGCCTTCAAGGAAGCGGAAAGTTTTAAAGACGAGTACGTCTCTACCGAGCACCTACTGTTAGCGCTGGCTGAGGAGAAAAACGGCTCAGTGCAGAGCACGCTGAGGTCCTTTGGCGCAACCCATGACGCAATCCGGAAAGCGCTGGGCGCTGTGCGAGGATCGACGCGGGTCACCGATCAGACGCCGGAAGGTAAATTCCAGGCGCTCGAGAAATACGCCAAAGATCTCACAGAATTGGCGCGGCGCGGCAAGCTGGACCCCGTTATTGGCCGTGATGAGGAGATTCGGCGAGTGGTGCAGGTGCTGAGCCGCCGAACCAAGAACAATCCAGTGCTGATCGGCGAACCGGGAGTAGGCAAAACCGCTATCGTGGAGGGCTTGGCGCGGCGTGTAATCTCGGGCGATGTACCGGAGAGCTTGAAGGACAAGCGCGTCGTGGCGCTGGACCTGGCGAGCATGATCGCCGGAGCGAAGTTCCGCGGAGAATTTGAGGAGCGTCTCAAAGCGGTGCTGAAGGAGATTGAAGAATCGAATGGAGAAATTATTCTCTTCATCGACGAGCTGCATACGCTGGTCGGGGCAGGCGCGAGCGAGGGCGCAATGGACGCGTCAAACATGCTCAAACCAGCGCTCGCGCGCGGGGGCCTGCGGGCAATCGGCGCGACGACGCTAAATGAATACCGCAAATACATTGAGAAAGACGCGGCGCTTGAGCGACGATTCCAGATTGTCTACGTTGGCGAGCCGAACGTGGAAGACACGATCGCTATTCTACGCGGACTCAAGGAGCGCTACGAGACACACCACAAAATTCGCATTAAGGATTCGGCGATCGTCGCGGCTGCAACCCTGAGCCATCGCTACATCTCCGACCGATTCCTCCCCGATAAAGCGATTGACTTGGTCGATGAGGCAGCGGCCGCACTGGCCATTCAGATCGGATCCGTACCAGTCGAGATTGACGATTTGGAGCGACGAGCGGTGTCGCTAGAGATCGAGCGTGCAGCACTGAAACGGGAAACCGATACGGCCTCCCGTGAGCGCATGGAGGACGTCGAGCGTGAGTTGGCTGAGGTGCAGGAGACGGCCAGCGGACTCAGGGCAAGGTGGCAGACCGAGCGTGGCGCGATCGGCAAAGTCGCAGAACTGAAGGAGGCTCTTGAATCGCTGCGCTTCCAGGCAGGCGAGGAAACACGCAAAGGAAATCTGCAGAGAGCGGCGGAGCTACAGTATGGCGAAATTCCAAAACTTGAGCAAGAACTAAAGGTTTTGACCGATGCTGCGGATAAAGTCACTGAGACAGGCGCCCTGGCTGGGCGAATGCTTAAGGAGGAGGTGGACGAAGAAGATATCGCGAAGGTTGTTTCACGATGGACAGGGATTCCTGTGGCCAAGATGCTCGAGGGCGAAATGCAAAAGCTCGTCACGATGGAAGCTCGTCTGCGGGAGCGCGTCGTTGGCCAGGAGGAAGCATTGGCGGCCGTGGCGAATGCTATTCGGCGATCGCGAGCTGGCCTTTCCGATCCAAAGCGGCCCATCGGTAGCTTCATCTTTCTGGGTCCCACCGGTGTGGGCAAAACTGAAAGCGCGCGGGCTCTCGCGGAGTTCCTATTCGATGACGAGAGCGCCATGGTGCGCATCGACATGAGCGAGTATATGGAGAAGCACGCCGTCGCCCGGCTGATCGGGGCTCCTCCCGGTTACGTCGGCTATGACGAAGGTGGACAGCTGACCGAAGCCGTTCGTCGCAGGCCTTATGCTGTCGTGCTCTTTGACGAGATAGAGAAGGCACACCCGGATGTATTCAACGTGCTTTTGCAGGTACTTGACGACGGAAGACTGACCGACTCAAAAGGTCGAACCGTAGACTTCAAGAATACCGTATTGATCATGACATCGAACGTCGGGGCGCAGGCATTATCAACGGCCTGGGCACAAGGTACCGACGGCTTTGACGAGACAAAGCTGCGCGTCATGGAAAGCCTGAGACAGCAATTCCGTCCGGAGTTTCTCAACCGTGTGGATGACATCGTAGTCTTCCATCCACTCGGCGAAGAACAACTGACGCACATCGTCAACCTGCGGCTCAGCGATCTACAGACGTTGCTCGCTGATCGCAAAATTACGCTCGAGCTGACCGCCGCAGCCCGGCACGCCATCTTTACAGCTGGCTATGATCGCGCATACGGAGCTCGGCCGCTCAAGCGAGCCATCCAGCGCATGGTGCAGGATAAGCTCGCGGTTAAGATCCTGGACGGATCGGTGCTTCATGGAGATCGGGTTGTAATTGATGCGGTGAAGGACGGGTTGTCCTTCGCCGTGGTCGACCGCGTAATAGCCTAAGCAAAAGAAGGCGACCATCCTAAGCTGGTCGCCTTTACGTACACGTACCAACTACTGTCCGGACTCAACCCGCGGCGTGATAATTCCGATATTATCTACGCCCGCCTGATGTCCCCAATCGATTGCCTGCGCCACCGCCCCATAAAAGAGGTCCGGGTCGCCTTTCACAAACATAACTTTCTCCTGTCGTGAAGCGAAGATCTCGGCAAGCTTGGGCTCAATTCCCGAAGGCGAAAACGAGTCGTCGTTGATCTTGTACGCTGGCTGCCCGTCCTTTGTTCCTAAAATCTGAACCACGATGGTGCGATCGTTCGGCACATCGTTGGTCTTATTCTTCGGAGGCTGAGGAACCAGCGCATCCAGACCCTTCGGTGTCACCGGCACAATCACCATGAAAATAATCAGCAGTACTAGCAGCACATCGATCAATGGCGTTACATTGATCTCCGAGACCGCCCCTCCAGTTCCTCCGCCACCCATTCCCATTGCATGTCTCCTTGCCGGTTGCCCGGCGTCTTAACTTACTTGTCTGTCTTCTCAGTCAGCAGGCCGAGCTGGCTCACTCCAGCGGCGCGAATGCCATCCACCGCGTCCATCACCTTGCTGTAGGTCGCACGAATGTCCGCACGCAGGAACACTTCTTTACTCGTCTTATTCTCAAGCTTCGACGAAATCTTCGCGCCCATATCATCCGGCTGTATCTGGTCTCCGCCCAAAAAGATCTTGCCGTCCCGCGTAACCGCAACCGTGACCGCGTCTTCCTTATTTGCGTCTTCCATCACGACCGCCGCATCCGCCTTCGGAAGATCGACGTTGACCTTGTTGTTTAGCATCGGCGTGATCACCATGAAGATGATCAGCAGCACCAGCATCACGTCCACCATCGGCGTCACGTTGATGTTTGAATTAACCTTCTTGCCTTCGTCCCGCTTGTTCATCGCCATCGCATTCACTCCAGTCGCTCTTCTAATGTTAGCTTCCCAGCGGTAACACTCTCCGCCGGGAAGCAAACTAATCCAGCCCTACCGATGGCTCTGCTTGATGAAGTAGTCGACCAGTTCCGATGAGCTGTTGTCCATCTCCACGTCGAACGCCTCTACCTTGTTCGTGAAGTAGTTGAAGCACATCACAGCGGGAATCGCGACCACCAGACCGAAGGCAGTCGTGACCAGCGCCTCAGAAATACCACCGGCGACTGCGCCAATGCCAGAAGTCTTCTGGGTAGCAATCTGTTGGAAGGCATTCAAAATACCGATTACGGTGCCGAGCAGGCCGATAAACGGAGCCGTCGAGCCGATCGTCGCCAATCCACCCAAACCGCGCTTCAGCTTGGAGTGCACGATCGCCTCCGAACGCTCAAGCGCGCGCTTCGAGGACTCAATCTGTGTCTCAGAGATCGAGCCGCCCGAACCGAAGCTGCGGAACTCCTGCAAGCCGGAGGTCACAACCTCGGCGAGGTGCGATTTCTTGGTGCGATCTGCCACTTTGATCGCCTCATCCAAATTGCCGTTCTTTAATGCACCAGCCACCTTGGGAGCGAACTCACGCGATTGCGAACGAGCCTGTGAAAAATAGAGCGCGCGGTCAATAATCACAGCCAGCGACCAGATCGACATGATAAACAGGATGATCACGATGCCACGCGGAATCGCGCTCATGTTCGACCAAAGCTGCAGAGGGGAGAAACCAACCGTCGCTGCGGGCTCCTGAAAGAAGGCCAAAGCAGAGGAAACATGGGCGGATGCAACAACAGCAGTGTGGGCGAGAATCACAGGGACTTCCTCCGAACGGTAAATAAAGCGAAATAATCGTGGAACCGGCAGATGTAAACCGCTGCGAGACACCTGCCGGAGCCGTTGACGATGGAAAGCGTTGCAAGTTAGCTGCCGAAGTTGAAGTTGACGGTGATCGTCGTGTCCACTTCCGTCGGATCGCCATTCAAAATATAGGGTTTGTAGCGCCAACCTTTGACCGCATCCAGCGCGCTGGCACGCAGCATCTCCGGTCCGCTAATGACCGTAAGATTCTGGATCGCTCCATTCTTCCCGATGATCGCATGCAACACCACCGCACCAGAAACGTGTGCCGCCTTCGCGATCGGTGGGTAAACCGGCGTCGTCTTCTCGATGATCGTACCGGCAATCACACCGCCCGAGATACGCGCAGGTCCCTTTGGCTTCTCAGGCGCAGGCGTAGCCTTCACCACCGGAGCCGGCGAGGAGCCCATACCGCCAGGAATTCCGCCCAGCACTCCGCCAGCCGAGCCACCGGTCATTCCAGCCATGCCCACCACTCCCGCAACCTGCGGCGGAGGCGCGGAGTCTTCCTTGATCATCTGGATCTTCTTCGGAATCTTGGTCGGCGCATGCAGGCCTTCGTCAATCTCCGAAGCCATCTTAATCGGCTTCACAACCTGTGCCGGAGCAGGCGGCGGTGGAGGCGGTGGTGGTGGTGGTGGCGCAGTCAGCATCGCCGTCATGGCTGTCTTCGGCAAAGCCTCCGGATGGACTAACGGTAGGATGATCATGACGATCAGGATGCATAGGTTCAATCCGAACGTCGCAATCATCCAATACTTGGATTTGGTCTTTAACCGTCCGCCGGAATCAACAAGGGAATCTTCAAACATGGCAAAGCCTCGCAGTCGGAACTTGAGTTAGCACATCGTTGCTGGTATCGCGAGAAGAAAAGCGGAACGGCCAGAACGCATTCCCAAATGGGTTAATAAGGAGCTACTTTGCTTAGACACCAAGGGATTCAAAAATGTTCCCGAAGCGATCACATGGTCAATACAACGATTCGGTGACACACATCCCTCTTGCCTCCACCCTAAGCCCGCACCCGCCCCGCCGGCAAACTGGCCGCCGCCTTCCCCTTCGCCGCCCGCGCATCCTGCCACGCCACCAGCATCGGCGCCGCCACCGCGATGGACGAGTAGGTCCCGATCAAAATACCGACCACCAACGCAAACGAAAACCCATGCAGCACCTCACCGCCGAATAAATAAAGTGAGAGCACCGTCAAGAACGTCAGCCCCGACGACAGCACCGTCCGACTCAACGTCTGGTTGATGCTCCGGTTTACCACTGCGCTCAGGCTCTCGCGCCGATTCATCGCCAGGTTTTCGCGGATGCGGTCGAACACCACAACCGTATCGTTCATCGAGTAGCCGATCAGCGTCAGGATCGCCGCAATCACCGTCAGCGTAATTTCCTGGTTGGTCAACGAAAATGCCCCAATCGTGATCAGCGTATCGTGAAATACTGCCACCACCGCCGCTACGCCATAGATCAGCTCAAACCGGAACCACAGATAGACCAGCATCCCCATCAGCGAGTACACCGTCGCCCAAAGCGCCTGCTTTTGCAACTGCTTGCCTGCGGTCGGCCCCACGATGTCCACCTGCAGCACCTGGAAGCCGCTGTCGTGGTAGTTCGCCCGCAGCGCGTTTTCAACCTCTGCGCGCCCCGCATCATGGTTCGCATCGGTTGCGGTCGACTGCGGCAACGCGATAATCTCCTGGTTCGCCACGTCGCCGGCCTTCGAGCTAATGCGCTGGATCGTCACATTGCGAATGCCCGCGCGGTCGAACGCGCCGCGAAGATGATCCTCGTTCACAGGCGCCGTAAAAGCCACGCGGATGTGCGTACCGCCGGAGAAGTCCACGCCCAGCGGCAGATGGTGCCAGAACAGCAGACTCAGAATGCCCGCAACCGAAAAGATCAGCGAGAAACCCAGGAAGTACCACTTCTTGCCGAGCCAGTCGACATTTGGTTGCCGAAACAGTTCCATACTTCTCCGTAAACGCTAACCGCAATTCCAGGCAGCCCTAGCCGCCTGCTCTCTAAATCGACAGCGCCGCCGTCTTTTCCTTACCCTGTAGGTGCCAATCGAAGATCATGCGCGACACAAAGACTGCCGTAATCAGGTTGGCAAACAGCCCCACCATCAGTGTCACCGCAAAGCCCTTCACCGGCCCGGTGCCGAACATCAGCAGGATCACCGCAGACACAATCGTGGTTACATGCGTATCGACGATGGTAATCCACGCGTGCCCGAAGCCTTCTTTGACCGCCGCTGCGGCCGTCCGCCCGTTGCGCAGCTCTTCGCGGATGCGCTCAAAGATCAGCACATTCGAGTCCACGCCCATCCCGATCGTCAGGATTACGCCCGCAATTCCCGGCAGCGTGAGCACCGCATGGCTGTACCCCATAAATCCCAGCAGAATGATCAGGTTCAGCACCAGCGCCAGATCGGCGTTTACGCCCGACCCGCGATAATAAACCAGCATGAACGCCATCACGGCCAGCATGCCCGCCAGTGCCGCAATCACACCCTGCCGAATGCTCGCCGCGCCCAGGCTCGGCCCCACCGTCCGCGTCTCCAGATACTCGATCGACGCCGGCAGCGCGCCCGTCCGCAGCATCAGCGACAGGTTGTCGACCTCCGCCTGCGTGAAGCTTCCGGTGATCTCGCCCTGGTCGCGGATGCCGCTCTCAATCCCCGCCACCTCGCGCACCTTATTGCCCAGCACAATGGCCATCTGCCCAGGTTCTGCGCTCTGCCGCGAGTGCGCCGACGTGTACTTGTAGAACCGATCGCCAGCCTCGGTGGTCAGCGTGAACTTGATGTTGGGCCGCCCGTTGATGTCCGTGCCGCCCTGCGCGTCGCGGAAGTCCGTGCCTTCCACCTCGCTCGCACGCTTCAGCAGCCAAGTCTGGTCCGGAGCGTTCGGCGTCGCGTTTCCGTGCACCATCGATTCATCCTGCGGCACGCCTCCCGGGAGCGCCGCCTGGGCCGCCTGCTCACTCTCGTAAGGCCCACCCGCGACCGCATACACCGCCAGTTTCGAGGTCGACTGAATTGCATCCTCGACCCGCGATGGATCGTCCAGTCCCGGCAACTCCACTAGGATTTGGTTGTCGCCTAGCCCATACTGCTGAATCGTCGGCTCCGAAACACCGAGCGAATCCACCCGCTGGCGAATCGTCTCAATCGACGTATTCAGCGTCCGCGTCTCAAGATCCTTGATCGCCGAAGGCTTCATGGTTAGCTTTAGGCTGCCGTCCGGCTGCCCCGCCACCTCGTAGCCCGCATACTCGGTCCCGTTTACCAGCGACCGCACTTGACCGTTCTGCGCCGCCGTCACCCCAGCAATCGTGAGGACCTCCGGATGATCTTTTGCGTCCAGCTTAGCCACCGTCGCCCCGGTCACACCCGCGCTCGCCAGCTCCGTCTGCAGCCTCTGCACATCGCGGTCGGTCGCCGAGACCACCGCCTCCTCCACATGCACTTTTAGCACCAGGTGGATGCCGCCCTGCAGATCCAGTCCCAGGTGAATCTTTTTCGCAATTGCCGTCTTAAGCGTATCGCCCAGCCCGTGGCCCGTCGCGTGGGGGATGCCGAGAATGCCGTAGATGAAAAACAGCAGCACGGCGAGAATGATGGCTAACTTGGTGGCAGGATTCTTACCCATGATTGTCGTCCGGAGCGCCGCTGCCTGAGGTCCGTCGGCACGCGCTCGTTCTTTTCCTGTCCCGTCCACTGGACTCCGGCGTTCAAGCCCGCGAACAGTCTGATCGTGTGTGCACTAAGTCTAACGTGTCGTCAGGCCTTTGTCGCTGTCTCTTCAGTCGTCACGGCCGAGATGGCGCTCTTGACGAACTCCATCTTCAAATTATCCGGAGCCACCCGCACCACCACGATGTCGTCCTTCACCTGCAGCACGATCCCGCGCAGGCCGCCGGACGTCGTCACCCGGTCGCCTGACTTCAACGCATTCAGCATCTCCTGCCACGCCTTTTGTTTCTTCTGGTTCGGCGCGATCATCAGAAAATACATCGCCGCGATAAACACCAACGGCAACGCAAGCCCGCCAAAACCGCTCAGCACGCTCGACCCACCCGAAAACTGCAGCCACATCGCTAAAACGTTCACTGACCCTCAATAGACGCCGGCCTGGAAGAGCCGTATTCACGTCCTTCCTCGGACGAGCGTCAGCTTTCAAGCATCGCGTACCGCTTAGTCCAAGTCAAGGATGAGTCAAAAGTGGAAGGGAAATTAAGAGAAAGATGCGAAGATTGCGGATGTGATCCTCTTGCCTTTTATTCAGCGTTCTTTTCTCCTTTCTGCCATCGCACTCGCCTTGGGAACCCATTCGCTCTCCGCTCAAACGCAGGCGGCACCTCCGGAGGAAAAGGTTGCGAGTGAAGCCACCAAGCCCCAAAGCTCGACCAACCAGACCCTCTACACCGACTACCCGCTCGACCGCGGTAAGTTGCAGCCGCTAGCGTGGGAGACGCTTCCGTCTTGGCTGACGGTCGATGCCGAACTCCGGGCGCGGCTGGAAGGGCAAACATCTCTGAACGAGATGCAAAACGACGACCGCATGTACGTGCTTACCCGGCTCTATGGCGGCCTTGAAGCCAGGCCTTTCCGATTTGCGACGATGTATCTGCAGTTCATTGACACCCACGCGCTCGGTCTCCCTTTGCATGCGGTCGCGACCAATCAGCGAGATGTCTTCGACCTCCGCCAGGCGTACCTTGATCTGCATGGACACGCCGGCAAAGTGCCGACGCAGCTCATCAGCGGGAGGCAGGAGCTCAACTTCGGATCCGAGCGCATCATCGGCATCAGTGACTGGACCAACAACAGCCGCAGCTGGGACGGCTTCGACCTGCGGCTTGGCAAAAAGAATCGTATCGATCTCTTTACGACATCGGTCGTCATCGTCCATGCCAGCTCACTCGATAAGCACGGCGCCGGCCTGACCTTTCACGGAGCCTACGCGTCCCTTACCACCTGGGTACCCCATGTCCACCTGTCGCCGTATGTGCTGTTTCATGACGTACGTGGCGTTACTGGCCTTCAAGGCTTGAAAGGCGATCAAGTCGAAACGACCTTCGGCTCGGAGGTGGAGGGATCTCTGCCGTCCAACTTCAGCTATCAAGGCAACGCCTCTCTCCAGCGTGGCAGCTACGCGGATGACTCAATCCACGCCGGGCAGGCGTTTGCAAAGATCTATTACCAGGAAAGACACATGTTTTGGAAGCCAAGGATCGGCGGCGAATTCGACTATGCCACGGGGACGAATCGCAAGGATCCACTACGCTATGGGACCTACGATCAGTCCTTTCCTTCCAACCACAACGCCTTCGGCAACGTCGACCTATTTGGCTACCAAAACATCCGCCAGGAACGAGTCAACCTTGATATTGGGCCCACCAAGAACTTCGCCATGCTTATCCAGGGAGGACACCTTAATCTGGCTCAGACCCGGGATAATCTCTACTCCGGCGCGGCAGGGGTCTTACTGCCTTCGCCTGTTGACGGCTTTCACTCCGGAACGATCGGCAACGAATTTGATGTCTCCGGCAAATACGTCTTCCACGACTATCTGGTGCTGAACCTAGGCGTCGGCCACCTTTTTCCGGGTGCCATGCTAGTCTCAAGCACGCTTGGAGCAGCAGAAACACTGGGCTACTTCGGATTGACCTACCGCTTTCGCGTCGACAAAACACCGCATCCGCTCAACGCCTCAGAGTAAGCTGAGTTGCTCTCACGCCAGGCCCAACCGTGCCGCCAGCACCTCCAGCGCACGCTCCTGCTCTCTGGCCGGAACCAGCACAGTCACTCCCGTGCCCGCTTCGTCGCCCTCCACCTTCGCCTGAAATCCCTCCGCTACCAGCATCGCCCGGACCTGCTGCGCCTCCGCCGCTGTCTCAAACTCCCCCACCACTAAGTCGCCCTCGGTCGGTAGCAACCCTCCTTCAACGAAGCTCTCCGCCGGAGGAAACAGTCCAAGCTTCTCCTGCAGCACCGCCCGGCCCAGCCCCTGCTGCCCGGGCTCCACCCAGATCTCATACCGCGTAGGCGTCCCCACGCTCGCATCGCCGGCAATCTCCTCAAGCGCAAAGCTCACGCGCGCCGCTTCGAGCGCCTCGCACGCCCGAGTCAGCTCGTGCCCATCCGAAATCGACACCAGCGCCGACATCCCTCGACGCACCTCGCCACCCGGCTCGAGCGCCGTCTCCACCGCCGCGCCGCTCGCCGGAATCACCCCTGGAATCCCCACGCCAAACGAGTACGCCCGCTCATTCGTATCGTCCGCCGGCACGCTCACCTTGCCGTCTACGCCCTCCCGCACCGGCGACCGCGCATGCGCCTGCAAGCCACGCCGCCGCAGTTCCGCGTCCATGGCCATCCGCGCATCGGGCATCAGATCCTCGGGCTCGGAAGCCATGTTCAGCAAATGCTCGTCACCCATCTCCGCATATAAACGTTGCAAACGATCCTGTTCCGCTTCCATTTGTTCCCTCGCACACCAAATTCTTCAGACCGTAGGATGCGCCTCAGCCGCCAACTCCCCACGCACCCGCTCCATCGTGTCCAGATAAAACGCCAGGTTATGCGCAGAAAGCAGCGTCGCGGCCAGCGGCTCGCCGGACGAAAACAGGTGCCGCAAATACGCCCGCGTGTATCGCCGGCACGTCACGCAGCCGCACTCCGCATCGATCGGCCCCTGGTCCTCCGCATACGCAAGCTTCTTAATATTCATCCGCACCAGCACGCCGCCCTCCCGCGCAAACACGAGCCCATGCCTCCCTGCGCGCGTCGGCAGCACGCAGTCCATCATGTCTACGCCCATCCGCGCATACTCCTCAATCTCATCCGGGTAGCCCACTCCCATCACGTATCGCGGCTTATCCTTCGGCAGCCACTCGAGCGTCCGCTGAATCATCTCCCGCGTCACCTCCCGCGGCTCGCCCACCGCCAATCCGCCAATCGCATATCCCGGCAGATCGAGCTCCACCAGCCGCTCCGCAGATTCCCGCCTGAGATCCGCATACATCCCGCCCTGCACAATGCCAAACAGCCGCTGCGTCTCGCCAGGCAACACACCCGGGTGCCCCAGGTCTCGCATCTGAGACCTGGGTTCTTCCAGGCCCGAACCCACAAACCAAGGCACCTCCTCCCGATGCTCCCGGAAATACTCCGCCGAGCGCGCCGCCCAGGCATGCGTCAGTCCCATCGAATCCCGCGTTCGCTCATACGTCGCCGGATGTTCCACACACTCGTCGAAAACCATCATCACGTCCGCACCCAGCGCAATCTGCACCGCCATCGAGTGCTCCGGCGAGAAGAAATGCTTGCTCCCATCCAGATGCGACCGAAACTCCACGCCATCCGGAGTCACCTTGCGCAGCTTGCTCAGACTGAACACCTGGAAGCCGCCCGAGTCGGTCAGCATCGGCCGCGTCCAGCTCATAAACCGGTGCACCCCGCCCAGCCGCCGAATCAACTCATGACCCGGCCGCAGGTACAGATGATAGGTATTCGCCAAAATAATCTGCGCCCCTGCACCAGAGCGCCCCAGCTCCTCAAGCATCCCCTGCGGCACCGCCTTCACTGTCGCCGCCGTCCCCACCGGCATAAACACCGGCGTCTCGACTACGCCATGCGGCAGCGTCAGCCTTCCCCGCCGGCCGCCCCCGGAAGCCGTCTGCAGCACTTCAAATCCAGACCCCATCCCCTCATTCTAAAGATCACAAACAAAATCCCGGGGTACCCCATCGCAGACAGTCTCACCGTCTGAGATGGGCCTGCACAGTGCCCGTACCACTCCCTCATACCCGAAATACATGCCGTATCAGCGGGATGTACTGCCGCCCCGTCGCAAAGATGATCAGCACAAAGTAACCGATCGCTAAAACTCCACCCAAAACAAACTCACCCATTTGTCGTCCTCCGGGCCTCAAGCGCGCCCAACCCACCGCGCATGCCGCCATCATCAAGAAGTGCCCGAACGCCGCCACCAAGGCAACCAACAGATCCGGCCGTCGCAGCCGTCCCGTATGCAGCAGCAACAAGAGCTGGTCCGCTCCGTTCCGCACAAACGTCGTGACAAACAGATTCGTGTAATTCCAGAAAGCCGCAATAAAGAATCCAGCCCCAAACCCCCAGGCGCTCTGCCGGCGCGTCAGCACCATTACCGCAACATAAATCAGCGCCTGCAGCGTATGCAGCACCCGGATCCGCGGATCGAACACCGCCGACAGAAACAACGCCAGCATGAAGAAGCCCGCACCAAAGTCGATCGATCCCTGAATCCACCCCCCGCCAACTGCCTTTTTGCGCATGCCTCAGCATACAAAGGCTCGAGCGCTATAGTTCCCACGAGCCGCACGTTCCCGGCCAAGGATTTCCCACGATCAGCGATTCCATACGCACGCAGCGAAGCCACGGCCAGCCCCCGACTCAACCAACGCTCACCACCCAGTCCTACTCCTCCACCAACTTCACCGCGTCCGCCACCGTCATCCCATCCGCAATCCTGCGGTACTCCCACCGCTTCCCATCCTGCTTTCGAGCCACGTTCTTCAAAAACAGAGCCTTACCCAGGAAATCCGTGTGCACCGTCTCTGTCTTCCAGTCTTCGCCCTCCTCAGGCTCGCGTGTCGTACTGAAGTTGCTGCCCGCCTTGATCGTCGCCAGGAAGCCAAAGCCGATGCTGACATCCTGCGGCAGGCGCCCCTCAATCTTCCGCGTCCGAAAAACCTTGGCGTCGATCAGCACCGAACCATCCATCCCGTGCAGCACCCGCTCTTCCATGTTGCCCGGCACAAACGTCGGATTGGGATGGTAGAAAATGAGGATTCCACCGCCCTCCACCTTCGGCGGATCGAACAAAAACGCTCGCGGCAGCAGCTGCAGCATTGCTCGTGCGTGCTGCTCATCCTCGCCCCGGGCCGCCTCCCGCTTCTTGAAGCTCTCCGGATCCGCCGCATCCCCCGCCAGCCTGGATCGCTCCGCCGCCTGTCGCGCCGGAGAAAGCAGCTGCCCATCCTCCTTCACCAAAAAGCGCACCTTGCCCCACGCCGTCTCAGCCACCCGCTCCGTCCAAAGATGCTCTCCCGTCCGTTCAGAGCGCTCTTCAGACCAGTACACATACCGGCCCCTGTGCGCCGACGCAGCATCCTCATGCGCAATCAGCGTTTCCATCATCTGCTTCGGGTCCTGCGCATGCCCTGACGCGCCGCACCATGCCAGCACGCAACCGAACGCCACGACCTCCACCCATCGCCACCGAAGGACTCTCATCTTATATAGGTGCCCCGAACTCTTCGCGCCCCGCAGCTCGGAAAGCAGCCGTCTGCCCGCTTCTCCGCTGCATCGCTCGATTAGAATCAAATCATCTCATCGAATCGTCCCTTTAGAGGAACACCCGCATGTCCGCACTCACCAGGCTCGCTCCGAACGCTTCGCTTCACCAACAGGTGAACTCCGCCGTCACCGCCGCCGGCATGCAGATCCTGGCCCACGAGCCAGCCAGCAGTTTCGATGGCACCCCCACCACGCGCTTCACCCTCGCCCTGCCCAGCTCCCCTGAGCGAACACTTCAGCTCGAGCTCTCTGACTCCTTTGATCCCACTACCGAGGAGTTCGGTCACCAGCTCGCTACCTACCTCGCCGAAACCGCACAACGCCTGCGCAGCGCCGCACCCGCCGCCCTCCTCTCGCTCTCGGGCATCCCCCTCACCTACTCCGACTTCTCCTGGCCCTTCCACGAGTCCACCGCCGGCGCCGACACCTCCCTCGTCCACGGGCGCATCTCGCTCGCCAGCGGTCCCGACGCCAACTCCGAAGCCCAGCCCTCCCCGCTCCACGCCAAAATTGCCGCCGCCATGACCGTCACCTTCCGCGACATCGTCCGCGCCCCCGAGCAGCCTTTCGCCGAGAGCTTCATCCTCAACGCCGTCCGCAAAACCCTCGACCAGGGCCAGCTCGAGCTCGTCAAATCCGGCAACCGCCAGCCCGTACCCGTCACCACCCGCTACTACTCCGCACGCACAAGCAAATTCGTCTTCAACGACACCTCCGAGCCGCAGCGCCGGGCCTTCCTCGCCGCCAAAGCCTTCTGGCTCTCCGGCATTCTCGGCCAGGGAGCTCCCGTTTGGCTGCTCGATCCACGCGACGCCCAATACCTCAACACCTCTATCGCTGACTTGAAGATCTCCGTCGAAACCCTGGCCAAAGAAGGCCAGATCACCCTCAGCGCTGACCCATCCTTTGCGGCGCCCAGCTCCTCACTCCTCGCGCGCCAGCCCGAGTTTCAGTCCACCCTGGCCGAGGCCCTCAGCTTCATCAAGCCCACCTTCAACGAAGACATGCGCCGCGGCCAGACCAACATGTAGTCGTTCGCCCTTCAGAGCACCTCCGGCACCGGCACGCTTCAAACCAAACAAAAAGGGCGAATCGACTCACATCGAGTCATCCGCCCTTTTCCATCTTCCGCGTACGCGGTTGTCCTACCGGGCAGGAGGCTTGCTCGCACCTGTGCCGGCCGGCCGAGAAGTCGCAGGACGCGGCGACGGCGGAGGCGGCGCGCTGACTCCGGACTGCTTGTTATACATGTCCACAATCGCCTGCGAGATGTCGGTCGAGGTCAGCGCCCAAAGCACATTCGAGCTTTGGCTTGAAACATCCAGCAAAAGCGTATAGCCCTGCTGCTGCGCGAAGGTCTTGGCGGTAACGGCTACCTTCTGCGCTACCTTCTGCAGCGCTTCCGTCAACTCCGCGTTGTATGCGGTCGAAGCATCCTCGGCATCGCGATTCAGCTTCTTTGAAGCCGTGTCGATCTCGCGCAAACGCGTGGCGCGGTCGGCGTCCGAGAGCGTTGCCGGCGCCGCCTGCAGCGCCTTGTTCTTCGCATCCACATCCTGCGACTCGCGCTCGATCTCGTTCTTCTTCGGCTCATACTTCTTCTGCGTGTTGGCCGTCACTACTTGGCCCTCGTTCGAGGCCAAAACCACCTGCTCGAAGTTCACCAGGGCAATCTTTGCATCTACGGCCTGTGGAGCAGCAGTCGTGGCAGATGGCGTCGTGGGAGCCGCCGCGGGTGTCTGCGCGGAGACAACTGGAAGAACGGCAAGACCTGCGCCCAGCGCGGTCAGGAGAGAGACAGTACGGTTCATACGAGGTTTGGTGCTCCTTGATCTGCGATGAGGAGAATGATCCGGTTCGGAATCCGTTCCTTGAATTACTTCCTTGACACAACCATCCATCCCGCGGTCTCTGTTGGACTTGTGCAGCACAACATCGTCATCAACCCCGCGGAATCGCCCTGTTCACGGCCATACTCAATAAGACAGAGCCGGCCTGGCCAGAGCTTCGCTTCCTGATGCATCTAGGACTCGTCAAACCGCAGGAATCTGGAAGCAGAGGTAAGCATCGAGAAGCGAATGGGACAGTCAGATTATAGGCTGCGATCCAAAGGAGGGTCAACGCGACAGCCAAGCTGCTACTGAAAATGGTAGCTCCCTTCGCCTGAACTTCCGTTTCTAAAGAAACGCTGGGCGAACAACGCAGAAAAAGCCTTGATCACGCTCATTTCCGCCGGAGTCGCTTTGGCAACCTACTTGCTTGATCCCTTATGAGCCGGATTGCCTGAACTCTATCCGTCTTGACGGAATGCACTCAAAAGAAGCTGCAACCGGGATTTTACCGGCGCCCCGTGCGGCCGGACTTCATGGAGGCCAGTGACTGGCCATCAAAAGTAGCACCCGCTACAGAACAGCCACCCGGCCTTCAAAGGGTGGCTGTCTGCGTATAGAGACGAAAATAAGCAGACCGTAGTGCCAAACAACACCTAAACCAAGACCACTGCTCCCACAGCGTAGTTAGGCTGATGCCTTTCTTCCACGAAAGGGGTACATCCAAACCGCACAAAATCGCGTTCAATGGAAGTACTGCCCCGCATCACAGGCACGCACGTAGACCAATCATCTTCAGGAGTGTCAGTGCAAATTGTTCAGCAGCAGAAATTGGAAGGTCTCTCCGTTTCCATCGATGACACTCATTTCGTCGACTGTACCTTTATCGACTGCATCCTCGAGTACAGTGGGCGCCCTATCAGCTTTGAACGAACCGTCATGCGGGGCTGCCGCTACGTCTTCTTCGGCAGTGCACGCAGCACGGTCCAGTTTCTGCAAGGAGTCGGTCTTATGGAAGGTTCGCCGCTCAATTGGGGAGAGTTCCCCACGCAGGTCAATTGAAGCCGGATGCCCGGCCGTGACCTCCGCACAATGCAACTCGCCTGTTCCTACTCTCTCAGCTGCGTTTCATTTGCAACGATCTTAAGCGGATGGTATTCTCTTGGTTAGTTAGGGAATCGACCTTCGATATCGTGCAAGAACGCTTTACGTACCGTTCACACGAACTACGCTGTCCATTTATCCAGGACAAAGCCTCTAGAGTCCATGTTTGAACCGTGTCAAAAGCGGGCGAGGTCCGGACTAGAGCGGTGAAGCTTATACGTCGGAAGGTTTTCTTCACAAGTTTCTGGCAGGCCAGGCATAATGCCGGACATTTTGAATTTTTGACTTCGAAATGTACGGTTAAGATAAAGTTTTACCCCGGCTTCGCGTTTTTAGTTAACCTGAAAACCAGCAGGGCTATACTTCAGGTGCCGGAAGACATACCAGAATGCCGGATGCTTAGAGATGCCGGGCTAAGTCAATCTGGAATCATGGATCCGGAGTAGATCATTTGACCCTCGAAGTCGGATATCCCAACACTTGAGGCTATACCCAGGACACCCGGCCACCCGTTCCGTGGGCCAATTAGCTTTGCGCCGCAGAACCTTGCAAGATCGTGCGTAGAAATGCAGGAGTCGGTGCCGCTTTGGCGTCGGGCAAGAGGAAACCGAAGTATGAGTTCAGAACAGAGCACGACAGAAGCACCGGTGCCGCACATCGCACCGCAGGCAGTACGGGAAGACTCCTCCGATGCAAAAACGCCCGAAGAGAGCGGCGCTTACGAGGGCGGTGGGTACGAACTCGACGAGAGTGGACAGCGTATCCCCCACGGCATGGGTCAGTCCAAAAGCAGTCGACGCCGTCGCCGCAAGCGCAAAGGTAAGGGCAGCGAGGCCGTCGCCTCCCCAGGCAGCCCGGAAGCAACGGACCTTTCTCCCTCTGCCGGCGTGAGTCTCATGGCCGCCGGTGAGGCACCCGCTCCGGGACCTTCGCCCCAACGCTTCAGCAATGGCCAGAATGCCGCGCACGGACGCAGCTTCGCCGGTTCACAGACCGCCCATGGGGCGTCTTTCAGCCAGGCTAATAACCAAGCCGGAGGTGCGGCCTACGGCCAAAACGGCGGCTCCGCCCTTAGCGGCGCAGCTGGCACTAAACGCTGGAAGAAGAAGTTCCGGGATCGCGACCGCCCACGCTCAGCTGGAGAGAGCTCCCCGAGCAGTAACTCTCAAAGCACGATGTCAGGCAGTAACGGCAGCGGCTCCGCGCCCACCAGCTTCCGTGGCGCGGATACCCACCAGCCCGGCAATAACAGCGGCTTCAAGCGTAAGGGCAGCTTCGGCACAAGCGGCGGCGGCAAACAGCGGAGCGGCAGCGGAAGTGGTTCACGCGGCTTCGTCGGTCCCATGGACCACAGCTACCGCGCCACCAATGGAAATGTCTTCGAAACGCCTCCCGCCACCATCGAGGCCTACGGCAACGGACACAGCGGAGGACGCTCGCGTTCCTACCATCAAGCCGATTCGCAGCCGATCGACTACTCACAGGGCCGTGCCATCCCAATTGCGCCGGATGCGCCGACCAAAATCTACTTCTTTATTGAAGACCTCTTTTTTATCGCCAAGATCTCCGAAACCGCTCGCAAGCTCGGCGTCAAGGTGGCCTTCATCAAAAACGAGAAGGAACAGATTGCGGCGCTCACCGATGCAGCCGAAGACGACCGTCCAGGCCTCATCGTCTTCGACCTCAACAATGCGAACGCCAAGCCGATGTCGTTGATCCCCAAGCTCAAAACCAAGCTGAAGAAGACGACCTCCATCGTTGGCTTCCTCTCGCATCTGCAAGGCGATCTGAAAGCTAAAGCCGTCGAAGCCGGCTGCGACACCGTGATGCCGCGCGCCGCATTCTCACAGAACCTGCCCAACCTGCTGCGCCGCTACGGGATAGAGGACGTGGAAGAAACGAACTACAACCAGTAAAAGGAATAAGGGCTAAGGGGTAAGGTGACGTTACCCTCACCCCTGCTTCTTCCTCCCTTCCCCCTGTTCCTCTTATCCCGGCGGCCAGCTCATCGGTCGTCCTCCCACCACGTGCAAATGAAGATGGTGCACGGTCTGGCCTCCGTTTAGACCGGTGTTGATGACGATCCGGTGACCTCCCGGCAACCGACTCGCACCCAACTGCGCCGCGACGTGCAGCAGATGGCCGAGCAGCTCTGCCGGAACCTCCTCCACATGCGCGAAGTGCTGCTTGGGAATCACCAGCAAATGGGTCGGTGCCTGCGGATGTACATCCGGAAACGCCTTCTGCAGGTCGTCCTCCGCCACCATATTGACCGGAATCTCCCCGCGCCCAATCCTGCAAAACACACAATCACTCAAGGCGTGTCCTTCCTGAAATACTTCGGCGCTTCTCCCGCCGCCCACGGATCATACTGCGCCGCGAACGCCGCGCGCAGCCAGATCGGCGGATGCGAGTCGACCCACCACTCATAGAACGGTGCCGGCGCCGGGTCGTCGAGTGAGGTCTCGCCCAGCACTTGGAACGCCGCTCGTCCGGTTGCCTGCGGGTCCCTCACAATGCCGTGCACCACCTCCTGCCCGTACACGTCGGCCGCATGCTCGTTGCTGCGACTGTAGGCGCTCGCGATGGGCGACACCGCAAACCCCAGCACGCTCAGCACCAGCACCATTACCACCAGGGACCCCCACTCCTGCTGCCCACCCAAGCCCCATTGCGCCCCAAACCGTCGCAGCAGCCACCGAAATCCATGGAACCCCACCCCAAACCCAATCACGATGAGCGCAAAGCTGAATAGCAGCGACCGCACAATGTGCCCCAGCACGTAGTGCCCCATCTCATGGCCGAAGATGAACAAAATCTCATCCGGCGTCCCCTTGGCAACCGACGTATCCCACACCACAACACGCTTCGACGCTCCGAAGCCGGTCACGTACGCATTCAGCGTGGTCACCTTGTCGGACGCCTTCATCAGGAACATCCGCTCTGGAGGGATTTGGATCCCATTCCCCTTCGCCACCACCCGCTCCAGCTGCGCCACCAGCGCCGGATTGGTCTGTGCCAGCGGCTCAAACCGATTGAACAGCGGATCGATCACATACGGCGTAACAAACACCCCCACCACCGACAACCCCATCACGGCCCCCGCGCTCCAAGCCCACCAGCTCCGCGGAAACCTCCGGATCAGCCAAAACAAAACCAGCACGCCCAGCCACCCCAGTCCCGCCTCCAGCCCAAAGCTTTTGCCCTCGTCCCCCAGCCAGCTGCCCCACGCCTGCACGCTCAGCCCATAGCTCAGCTCCGTGCGCTGCTCAAACACGGCAATCGGCAGCAGAGCGATCGTCATCAGCAGGTTGAACGCCAACACAAACAGCAGGCCCTGCACCCAGCGCCGGCGGCTCGCCCGCACGACCCACGCCTCGATCCGCGCCGCGATCCGCAGCTCAAGCACCAGCCAAAGCGCGACCACGCCCCACACCGTGTCCGCCCAATAGACCACATGCCGCGTGTGAGTCAGCGCCTTCGCCTTGACGAGCTCGCCCGCCGGCAGCGTATACGCGGAGTGATCGTTCCGCGCCGTAGCTAAGGCACGCGCCTCCGTCGGTGTGGCAGCCGGGTACGCCGCGCTCCGCAACATGGCGAATGCAGCGAACAGCATCAGAAAGAAATTTCGCAGCCGCACCATTCCCTCCCGCCTGCCTGAGTGTGCACCAAACTGAACCGTACATACAACGAACAGGTCACAGCAGCCGTCCGGACGCGTCCAACCGTTAGCCATCGAATCGGATACACTCGGCGAGAATGGACACCCAGCACCGAGCGGAGCACCCTTTGAACCAACGCATCTGGATCGGCCTAAAACTTGCCTGCACCGTAGCCACCCTGGCCGTCGCGGCCAATGCAGCTCCCCCCAGCAGTGGTCCCGCTCCAGTTGCCGGCACCGTCAAACCCGACACCATCCTCCTGCAGGTCATGGAATCCGAGCTCACTCGCGCCATGAGCTCGCTCGGCACCAACGCGCCCTCACCTGCTTCAGCCGCCAAGGCCACCCCGCAGCCCCGGCCCTACTTCGTCTCCTACTCGGTCGCTGACGCCGAAAACGTCAGCATGTCTGCCCAGTTCGGCGCGCTCTCGGGCGAGAACGAATCCCACCGCCGCACCGCCGACGTCCAGGTCCGGCTCGGCTCTGAAGCCGAAGACAACACCCACGGCGCCCATCGCAACTCCGGCCTGACCACCATGCCGCTGCCGCTCACCGACGACCGCGAAGCCCTCGCCCGCTCCCTTTGGTTCGCCACCAATCGCGGCTACGGACGCGCCCTCGACAGCTTCCTCCAGGTCAAAACCGAGCAGCAGGTCCGCGCCAAGGAAGAAGACTCTTCCGCCGACTTCTCAAAGGAAAGCCCACACACAGCGCTCGTTCCCATCGACGCCCGCTTCACCCCCGAGTCGCCCCTGCTCACCAGCAAAATACAATGGCAGGCGCGCCTCCGCGAGCTCTCCGGTCTCTTCAAGCAATTTCCGGACATCTTCTACAACAACGTCGGCCTCCAGGCCTCAAACGAAGTCGACTACTTCGTCGCCTCGGACGGCACCCGCGTCAGCACGCCGAACCACGTCGCCCGCCTCGTCATCGTCGGCCGCACCCGTGCCGCGGACGGCATGGACCTTTACCGCGTCGAGACCTTCGAGTCCGACGAACTCGGCCGCTTGCCCGACCAGAACGTCCTTGTCGCGAAGACCCTCGCCATGTGCAAGAACCTCGAGGCCCTCCGCGTCGCCCCCATCACCGAGCCCTTCAACGGCCCAGCCATCCTCTCCGGCCGGGCCTCCGCCGTCTTCTTCCATGAGGTGCTCGGCCACCGCCTCGAAGGCCAGCGCCAGAAGGGCGACGAAGAAGGCCAGACCTTCACCAAGCTCCTCAACAAGCCCATCCTGCCCACCTTCATGTCGGTCGCCGACGACCCCACCGTCGCCAACTTCGACGGCATCGCCCTCAGCGGTCACTACGTCTACGACGACGAAGGCCAGAAAGCCCGCCGCGTCGACCTCATCAAGGACGGCGTCCTCGAGACCTTCCTCATGTCGCGCCTGCCCATCGCCAGCTTCTCCGCCTCAAACGGCCACGGCCGCGCCGAAGCCGGGCACATGCCCACCGGGCGCCAGGGCAACCTCATCGTCACCTCGTCGAAGACCGTTCCTGAAACCGAGCTCCGCGAAATGCTCAAAGCCGAAGCCAAGAAGCAGGGCAAACTCTACGGCCTCTACTTTGAGGACATCTCCTCCGGCTTCGCGGTCACCAGCCGCCGCAGCCCACAGGCCTTCTCGGTCATCCCGCTGGTCGTCTACCGCGTCTTCGTCGATGGCCGTCCGGACGAACTGGTTCGCGGCGTCTCCATTGTCGGCACACCGCAGGCCGCGCTCAGCCGCATCGTCGCCACCAGCAACAAGCAGGACGTCTTCAACGGCATCTGCGGCGCCGAAAGCGGCAACATCCCCGTCTCCGCCGTAGCTCCCGCCATGCTGGTCTCCGAGATCGAAACCCAGCGCCAGGCCCAGGGCTCCGCCCGTCCGCCCATCGTCCCGCCTCCCACCGAAACCGCCGCGAAGTAACCTTTTCCCAACTGAGGACCTCCGTCTTGCCCAAGCTGAACGCCGCCGCTTTCGCGCTCCTAGCCTGCACCTTCCCCACTCTCGCCCAAACTCCCCCAAAGATCACCGACCCACTCCTCCAGGCCATGCAGCAGGAGCTTGACCGTGAGCGCGACCTCCTTACCCTGCCCGGCCTCGAAAAGCCCTACTTCATCGAGTACCGCCTCGACGACTTCAACACCTGGGAGGCCGTCGCCAGCTACGGCGCGCTCACCCGCGAAGAAGCCAACCACCAGCGCGTCGTCCGCGTCGTCGTCCGCGTCGGCGACTACACCTCCGACTCCAGCTCCAGCCGCGGTGAAGGCTCGATCGAGCTCGCCCCCGAAGATAACGATCCCGGCGCCCTCCGCTACGCCCTCTGGACCACCACCGACGAAGCCTACAAGAACGCCTTGCGCGGCTACGCCACCAAGCAGGCGCAGCTGAAGCGCTTTGAAAAGCCCCCCACCGAGAAAGATTTTGCCTCCGCCAAGCCGGAGGTCGCCGTCGAAACCCTCCCCACTCTCAACCTCGACAAAACCGAGTGGAAGCGCCGCATCGTCGACGCCAGTGGAGCCTTTCTCGCCGACCCCGCGCTCTTGAAGTGCGCCCCGCACGTGCAGTACTCGGAGGCCAACGTACGCGGTCTGGTCGTCAACCGCTACCTGGTCAACACCGAGGGCAGCGTCGTCCGCCACGGCTACTCCGGCTACAGCGCCAACTACAGCGTCGGCGGCCAGGCTGACGACGGCATGCGCCTCTCCCGCGACAACGGCTCCACGGCAGAAAAGGCCAGCGAGCTCGAATCCGCAGCCGCCTTCCACCAACGCGCCGTCAATGACGTCTCGAGCTTCGAAGCCCTGCGCAACGCACCCGTCGCCGACGCCGAAGACTTCCATGGGCCCGTCCTCTTCTCGGGCGACGCCGCCACCGACATTCTCAACCGCCTCTTCGTGCCGAACATCCAGTCCGACCGCCCCGACATGGGCACCACCGCCCGCACCGTCGGCGCCTATCAGTCCAGCTTCCGCGCCCGCGTCCTGCCCGAGTTCATGGACGTCGTCGACGACCCCCGCATGATGACCTTCGCCGGCAAGTCACTCCTCGGCGCCTACGCAGTCGACGACGAAGCCACGCCCGCCCAGGCCGTCGACCTCGTCGACCACGGCAAGCTGCAGAACTACCTCGTTAGCCGCACCCCCATCCGCGACTTCCCCACCTCCAACGGCCACGGCCGCGCCGCTCCCGGACAGTCCGCCCGCGCTGTCTCCGGCGTCATCTTCTTTAAATCCATCACGCCCGTACCCGCGGCTGACATGCACGCCCGCCTCGTCGCCATGGCTAAGGAACAAGGCCGCGACGTCTATGAGGCTGAAACTTTGGGCGGCGACCTCGCCCCCCGCATCCTCTACCGCGTCCACCCCGACGGCTCCCGGCAGCTGGTCCGCGGCGCGGTCTTCGACGAGCTCGACAACCGCAGCCTGCGCTCGGACATCGTCGCCGCCGGCGACGACCTATATGTCCAAAACACCCTCGGCGCCCTGCCCCAAACCACCATCGCCCCGTCCCTGCTGTTCGGGGACATCGGCGTCAAGCGCGCCACCGAGGAACAGCAGAAGCTCCCCTACTACCCGCCTCCGAGCCAGCCCTCGGTCCGGTAAGCCCGGCTTATCTAGTTGAGCCTCACCAGCCACGCCTCCGCGTCCGGCAGGTGAATCGCCGCCGCAATGCCCTCAGCCGTTCCCCGGCGCGGAACGATCGGGTTGATCCGCACCCAGAATCCCGTCGGCCCGGCAAACTCAATTACCTTCGCGGTCGGGTAGCGTCGCACCAGATCATTCTTCGTCGAGATAGCATCGGCCTGGTCCAGAAACGCTCCGACCTGTACGCACCAGCGTCCCTCTAGATCCGCACCGGCAGGAATAAACTCCTCAATCTTTACCTTCGCCACACCCGCCCGGTACACCCCAATCTCCTTCGCCGCCGCAAGCGAAAGATCGAGCGTCCTCCCCTCCACAAACGGACCGCGATCCGTAATCTTCGCCACCACCGACTGGTTGGTCGCAAGATTCGTCACCCGCACCGTGGTTCCCATCGGAAGCTCCCGATGCGCCGCCGTCAGCGCATTCTGGTCGAAGATGCTCCCGTCCGCCGCCTGCCGATTGTGGTACGGCGGCCCATACCAGCTCGCCAGGCCGATCTCTACCGAGACTGGTCGACTCAACGGATCATCCGTAGCCTGCTCCGGAGCAGGTATGCGCGTCGCGGGAGCCGGTGCGGGCACCCGCTCCACGGGCGCAGGCCGCTGCGTGGCCGTCGGCACCGCGGGAGGAGGTGGAGGAGAATAGGCGACCTGGCTGCGATGCTGGCACCCTGCCAGCCCTAGGCTCGAGAGCCCCAGCGCAACGGTCTGCAGGCGCCGCCACATCACGGACGATGATCCCGGTCGATCCGTTCCGCCAAACGCTCAAGCTCCAGCGCCGCCCGCTTCAACGCAGCCGAGCCATTGCGCCGCACCTCCGGCACCACCTCGTCATTGATATAGGAGATAACCCGTCGCACCTCTTCTTCGGCTTGCTCGGCGGCTTGGCGAACCTTATCGTCCCATGGCTGTTTCGGAGATGTGTTGGGCATCAGAAAACCTCGCGCCGCTACGATGCGGGAGCAGCCGAAAGCGCTGCCGTCGCTCCAGTATGCGTGGTAGCGCACATACTCCGCCAGCAAGGAAGCCCGGCCCTGTCTCCATTTAGTAACGGACCCTGCTTACCAATGAGGAAATTGCACCCCAACCTGCAGCCGGGGCGTCCAAAACCAGACGTCGCGGCCAACGCGAGGAGTAAACGGCCAGTGAAGAAGAATCTTAGAAGCAATGCATACGGGCAGTCGCAAGGAGGTCTCCTCCTGGCTGTCTCTATGGTTTTTCTGCTCAACCAGCGCGCGGCAGCGCAGCAGGATACGTCCGGGGACAACGCGCTCCCTCCAACAATTTCCTCGACGCTGAACCTTCCGGGTGCTCCGGATACTTCAGTCCTTTCCTCCCCGCAATCGCGGGACGGTACGGGTGGCCCTGCGCGGTCAGCACCGGCCGCCCCGGTTGCCGATCGCTTCGCTAAGTACATCCAACCCGGGCAGTCCGCCGTCCAACTGACCGGATTCGACAAGGTTCTGCTTGGTGCCCGTCACTCCACCAGCTCCTTCGCGGCCGCAACCTGGTTTGTTTCCGCCGGGTACGAGCAAATTCTGAACTCCCGGCCAAACTACGGTCAGACCTTCAAGGGCTACACGCAACGTCTCGGCGCGGATGCGGCACGGAACGTCTCGGAAGGCATCTTTTCAGATTCAGTGCTCGCGCCCATCCTGCATGAGGATCCTCGCTATTACAAACTGGGCGCGGAACACCCGCTCAACGAGCGTCTGCGGCACGCCCTCTTTCATCCGATCCTCACGCAAACAGACAACGGCGACCGGACGATTAACTTCGCTCAAATCGGCGGTAACCTGGCCGGAGCAGGACTGACCGACGCCTACTATCCGTCACGGAATCGAACAGCCGGCGCCACCCTGATTACCTTTGGAACGTCCATGGGAGGAGGTGCCGTCGGGTACCTCTTCAACGAGTTCTTCTCCATTCACCTGCCCCTTGCCCGCTAGCCGGGTTCCACGACGCCCGGTTGCCATGACCCTTGGGCTCTGGACCGGCTTACTCCCGTCTGCAAAATGGCCGCAAGGACCGAGATGCGAGCCTGACTAGGTATTGACTGGTCTGGTTCCCCTGAAAGCGTATGAAATGCCTTGTAAGGGATCGGAATCTACAAATAAAGCTGGAGAATTACCGTTCGATTGCTGATTTTCTCCATTCGCTGAATCCCCCTTTGGTGGGAGTGCGATCGAGCATAGTCTCACAATGATCCCAGGTCGCATCTTCGCGCGTCTACTCGCAAGGACTTGTTCTGCCTGCGTGAGACCGCCGGACCGGAAAATGCATCAGTCTCAAAGAGTCCGCTTCGGCGAGACAAAATTCAGGAGAAGAGCCTCATGGCCAGAAAGCCCGCAAAGCTAGTTGAACGTGGTCTCGTACAGGCAGCAAAAATCAGTTGGGCTGTGTTCAGCCGCCTCAACAACATCAGTCCAAACGAGAGCTTCACGCCCAAGTGGAGTGATAAGCCGCTGCTCAAGAGCTACCAGAAGGAGAAGCCGCCTCTTGGCTGGCCCCGCACCACCGATTCGCTTTGCCCCAAATGTGTACCCGCCATTCGCCAGCAGATCATTGACGGCAAGCTTCCTCATGAGATTCTGCTCAACGAGAAGGTCGGCGAGATCAAGGCGCAAATCATCGAGCGCGACGGGCAGATCCTGATGGTCAAGGATTGCCCCATCCACGGCCACTTTGAAGATGTCATGTCCATGGACACGGAGTTCTTCAAGCACCTCGAAGAGGTCTTCCCCGGCCGCGACATCCGCGCACACAACGACGAAACGCTTCACAATCACGGCACCTCCACCGTCACGCACGGCCGCGGCTCGGTGCTGACCATTGACCTGACTAACCGCTGCAACATGATGTGCGATCCCTGTTTCATGGACGCCAACCAGGTCGGCTTCGTCCATGAGCTCACGTGGGACGAGATCAAGACCATGCTCGACAATGCGGTCACCATCAAGCCCCGCCGGCAGATGTCGGTACAGTTCTCGGGCGGCGAACCGACGTTGAGCCCGTACTTCCTGGACGCGGTCTCCTACGCACGCAAGGTCGGCTACACCTCCGTGCAGGCCGCAACCAACGGCATCGAGTTTGCCAAGTCCAAAGAGTTCTGCAAGGCCGCCGCGGAAGCCGGTCTGCGCTATGCCTACCTTCAGTTTGACGGTATCGGCAATGCTGCCAACTCGCACCGCAAGGTCGGCAATGCATTCGACGTGAAGCTGCAGGCGATTCACAACCTGCATGAAGCCGGCGTCGATATCGTTCCCGTCACCTGCATCATCAACGGCATCAACAACGAGCAGGTAGGCCGCATCATCGAGTTCGCGCTCGAAAACCCTAAGAAGATTAACTTCCTCTCCTTCCAGCCGGTCAGCTTCACAGGCCGCGACGAAGAGGTGTCGGACGAGCGCCGCATGGCGCAGCGTTATACGCTTTCGCACCTGGCGCACGACGTCAAGAACCAGACTGGCCTGGGCGAACCTACCCGCGACTGGTTCCCCATCTCCTTCATGTCGACCTTCTCCGACTGGGCCGACCTTGTGCACGGGCCGGATCGTGATTGGGGCCAACTCTCCTGCGGCTGCCATCCAAACTGCGGTATCTCGATGGCACTGATGATCGACAAGGAGACCAAGGAAGCCGCGCCGGTCACCGCCTTCATCAATGCCGACCGCCTCGCCAAGGACGTCGCTCGCATCAATGACGCCGCGCGTGGCAAGTGGCTCTCGATCATTGGCGTGACATTGGCGCTGCTGCGCAACTACACCCCGCAGAACGCACCAACCCACTTCAAGATCAAGGATCTGCTGCAGAAGTTCGATAAGAGCTTCGGCGCCACGGGTAGAAGCTACGGCAAGGTCACCGCAGATCGCACCATGGAGGACATTGCCAAGCGCCGCGGCGATCGTTGGAACTTCCTCTTTATCGCGGGCATGTGGTTCCAGGATCTGTTCAACTACGACTTCCGCCGCACCGAGCAGTGCATCATCCCGTATGCCACGCAGGAGGGCGAGATTAGCTTCTGCGCCTACAACACCGGCGTCGGCTGGCGCAACATCATCGAGAAGATGCACATGACCTCCACCCTGACCAAGTGGTACGAGGAGCATGGCCGCCACGAAATCTTCGCCGGCGGCAAGCAGGTGGCAATGGAGAAGGAAGGCAAATACGATCTCGTGGTCAATGATGAACACGTCAATGCCGCGGCCAACGACACCTTTGAAAAGAGCGGCATCGCCAAGAACGCACGCGAGGAGAAGATCCGGGCTCGCGACGCGAAGATGAAGCAGGAGGCCGAGAACGCCAAGATGGCTGCGCTTTACCGCAAGGAAGTACTGGGCGAAAAAGCTCCCGAGGGCGGGTTCGTTCCGCTCGGAGCGATCGGTGGATTGGGCGGCATCACCCCGGCACCAAAGCAACAAGTCGAGGTTGTCGATACGATCCACGAGACCGTAGCAGGCGACTAGTCTACGCTTCATAACGGAGGCCGCCATCTATGGCGGCCTTTGCTTTTGCCTCCGGGCACTTGGATCACCGTGGTACCCCGTGAAAGCTTTGACAGAACCAAATTTCGGGCAGGTACATCTCGCCGCATCGCTGATGCGTCCTCTTTCTGAGTGAACGTCTATGATTGTGCCTTGGGTTGGTGCACGTGGATAATGTTTCAATTCTGACAATCGACCAGAAGAGCCTGTCTGCATCCCCGCAATCAGGGGTAGGGATCCTGGTGGCGGACCCGACGCACCGCCGCCTGCTTGAAGGGGCCTCGGTCCACCTTGGCCTCTCAGCGACGATCGTCCCGCCAGACGCAAATCCTCTTCTCTCGCTCGGCAACTTCGAAGTGCTCTTCGCGGATGAACACCTGGCCACGGAGCTCCGACTTGTGCTACGAGAGCGCGAGCAGCATCATGGAGAATTTCTTCCTTCCATCATCGCGATTTGCTCGAATGAGAGAGAGAAGGCATCGAAAGAGACGAAGCTTCCCTCAAAGCCATCCGAAGCCTCGCTCGGTGGAGTTCTTACGCTTCCCATGCACCCGTCGGCCCTTGCCGCACAGCTGAGCTTGATCCTCTACGCACATCGCGCCTTTGTGCAGCGGTACAAGTCTGCCTTTGACGAATTGCACCTGAATCGTCGGATCTTCCGCTCGGTCACCAGTGGGATTTCAGTTGCCGATGCGACGCGGCCAGACCTGCCGCTGGTCTATGTCAATCCTGCATTCGAGGTGATGACCGGTTATGGTCTTGAGGAGGTTGAAGGAAAGAACTGCCGTTTTCTGCAAGGATCGATGCAGGATCAACCGAGCATCACGCTCCTCCGCGATGCGTTGCGCGACCAACGTGAAATCACCGTCACGCTCAAGAACTTTCGCAAGGATGGCAGTGCCTTCTGGAACGAGCTCTCCCTATCGCCGATCCGAAACCGAGAGGGCGCACTGACGCACGTCGTCGGCATTCAAACGGACGTGACGGCGCGCATCGAATTTGAAGCGGCGTTGCGCGAAAGTGAAAAGCTCGCAGCAGTTGGCCGTCTGGCATCTTCAATCGCTCATGAAATCAATAATCCGCTCGAAGCCGTAACCAACCTGCTGTATCTAGCGCGTACTGCCGAAGACGCAAGCGAGACGATGCGCTATCTCGGCATGGCGGATAAGGAGCTGCAGCGCGTCGCGCAGATTACGTCGCAGTCCTTACGCTTCTATAAGCAATCAAGCAAAGCGCAGGCAATCACTGCCGCGGAGATGATTCATGCCGTGATCGATCTGTACGAGGGCCGCGCAGAAAACTCCGAAGTCACCATTGAACGCCGGGAACGCGCAACCGCATCTATCGTGTGTCTCGAGAGCGAAATCCGGCAGGTGCTCAGCAACTTGGTTCGCAATGCAATTGACGCAATGCACGGCCGCGGCGGCCGACTGCTGATCCGGAGCCGCAATGCAACCGACTGGCGATCAGGAGTGCAAGGAGTCATGATGACCATCGCCGACACCGGCACAGGAATCAGCCCAAATACACGTCATAATCTCTTCAAGCCATTCTTCACGACCAAGGGCTTGGCTGGCACCGGACTAGGCCTTTGGGTATCGGCAGAGATCGTCACGCGCCACCAGGGACGTCTTACCGTGCGCAGCCGTCAACGCCAGCACTCCAGCGGGACCGTCTTCGAGCTCTTCTTCCCCTTGCAGGCATTGCTGTCCTGAGGCTTGCGAGAAAAATGTCTGACATCGAAAACACCGCCTCTAGGCAGATGTCGGACTTAGCCGTTACAATCACCGCAAGCCCTAAAATGATCTCCCGCACCAATGTTCGCTTGCTCACGCGCTCTTCCCTCCAAGGAGATTTACGCCTCATGAAACTGACTGCACAAGTTCCGGTGACGGCCGGTTTGATGGCTCTGCTCTTGACATCCGCCATCGGGTGCCAGCATCTGGAAGCCAATGACCAGATCAACAAGGGTGTCGCCGCCTTCAAGAATGCCCGGTACGAAGAGGCGGAGGGCCATTTCCAGAAGGCAATCAGCATCGATCCGGACAATCCAAACCCCAGACTGTACCTTGCCACCACCTATGCTTCCCAGGTTGTTCCTAATCTCGACACGCCGGACAACAAGAAGGTGGCACAGCAGGCCTTGGCCGGCTTCCAGGACGTGCTGCAAAAAGATCCGAACAACATCAATGCCTTGAAGCAGATTGCTTCCATCGACCGCAACACGGGCCACCCGGACGAGGCGAAAGACTACGAGAAGAAGGTCATTGCGCTCGACCCAAAGGACGCCGAGGCGCTCTACACGGTTGGCGTGGTGGACTGGCTGCAGGCCTACAAAAACGCAGTGACCACGCTGCAAGGCGAAAATCTCACGGATAAGAGTGACGGAAACCCTAAGCTTTCAAAGGCTGGATGCGCCCGGCTAACGGCCTTGAACACTCCCCTGGTAACCGAGGGCCACGAGTATCTTCAAAAAGCCGTTGACGTCAATCCGACCTACGAGGAAGCGATGACCTATCTCTCACTCACGGCTCGTCGCAAGGCCGATCTTGAGTGCGGAAACGCACCGGCCGTCAAGGCGGATCTCGAACAGGCCGATATGTGGGCACAAAAATCCATGGGAGCCCGCAAGGAAAACGAGCGGCGTAAAGAAGAAAAGGAACACGGCGTCACACAGTAACGTGCAATCTGCAAATGAAAGCCTCCCGACATGGGAGGCTTTTCATTTGCGGCGGCTCATGCTGGAACTGACATAGATGAAATTAGGCCGGTAAACGAAGATTGATCCGACGCGATCGAACGCTACGCTACTCTTCGCCAACCTTCAGAACGGCCAGGAACGCTTCCTGCGGTATGTCGACCTTGCCGATGCGCTTCATGCGCTTCTTGCCTTCTTTCTGCTTGTCGAGCAGCTTGCGCTTGCGGCTGATGTCTCCGCCGTAGCACTTGGCGATCACATTCTTGCGGATAGCCGTGACGGTCTCGCGCGCAATTACCTTCGAGCCGAGAGCGGCCTGAATGGCGACCTCGAACATCTGGCGCGGAATCAACTCGCGCATCTTCGAAACGAGGGCGCGGCCGCGCTGCTGCGCAAAATCGCGGTGGATGATGACCGAAAGCGCGTCGACGGGATCGCCGCCGATGAGGATGTCCATCTTAACCATGGGCGAGATCCACGTGCCGGAGAGTTGGTAGTCGAGCGACGCGTAACCGCGGGAGACAGTCTTCAGCCGATCATAAAAGTCCAGAACGATCTCGTTCAGCGGTAGCTCGTAGGTAATGAGCACACGTGTGTCTGAAACATACTCCATGTTCTTCTGGCGGCCGCGCTTCTCTTCGACAAGCTTGAGGATGCCGCCGACGAACTCCTCATTGGTCAGGATCTTGGCGATGATGACCGGTTCTTCGATGGTCTCGATCTCGGTCGAGTCCGGCCAGCGGGAAGGATTATCCACTTCTAGAACAGTCCCGTTAGTGAGGGTGATCTTGTAGCGCACGCCGGGCGCGGTGGTGATGAGGTCGAGGTCGTACTCGCGTTCGAGGCGCTCTTGGATGATCTCAAGATGGAGCAGGCCAAGAAAGCCGCAGCGGAAACCAAAACCTAGGGCGGCAGAGCTCTCCGGTTCAAACGAGAAGCTGGCGTCATTGAGGCGAAGCTTTTCAAGCGCGTCGCGCAGCATCGCGTGCTCGTGCGAGTCGACGGTGTAGAGGCCGGCGAAGACCATGCTCTTGATGTCTTCAAAGCCAGGCAGAGCCTCAGCGCAGGGACGATCCACCTCGGTGATGGTGTCGCCGACCTTGGTGTCGGCGACGTTCTTGATCGTCGCCACGAAGAAGCCGACCTCGCCCGCCGAGAGCTCATCAAGCGGCACGGGTTTGGGCGTCATGACGCCCATGTTGTCGATGTCGAACTGGCGGCCGTTCGACATAACCTTGATCTTCATGCCTTTGCGCATGCGCCCGTTGATGATGCGGGCGAGCACGATGACGCCGCGGTAGGCGTCGAACCAGGAGTCGAAGATCAGCGCCTGCAGCGGGGCTTCGGGGTCGCCCTTGGGCGGCGGCAACAGCGTAACGACGGCCTCAAGGATCTGCTCGACGTTGAGACCCGTCTTCGCGCTGACAGCGACCGCATCACCCGCAGGTAGCCCTACGGATTTCTCGATCATCTCCTTGGTGCGCGCGATGTCGGCCGAGGGTAGGTCGATCTTGTTGATAATCGGAATGATTTCGAGGCCGTTCGAAATGGCGAGGTAGGCGTTGGCGAGGGTCTGCGCCTCGACGCCCTGGCTTGCGTCCACCACCAGCAACGCGCCTTCGCAGCTCGCGAGCGAGCGCGAAACCTCGTAGCTGAAGTCCACGTGGCCCGGCGTGTCGATCAGGTTGAGCTGGTAAGTGTCGCCGTCATTCGCCTGGTACATCATGCGGACGGTGTGGGCTTTGATGGTGATGCCGCGCTCGCGCTCAAGGTCCATGGCGTCGAGCACCTGGGCCTGCATCTCGCGCTGAGTCAAGCTCCCGGTGAGCTCGAGCAGGCGGTCCGAAAGGGTCGATTTGCCGTGATCGATGTGCGCGATGATCGCGAAGTTGCGGATGTGGCTGGGGTCCATAGGGAAAGCGGAGCGCGGGTGAAACAGGCGCGCCTAGCTTGATGGTAGCATCGCGCGGCAGCAGGCCTGGCGCGGTGCGAAGGCGCAAAATGCGCGTGAAGCCGACACTCCGGCGTCGCCGCTCCGTCTTACAATCAGATGTGTCCTCCTGCCAAACGTCCACGCCTCCGAAACAGCGCTCCATGATGGAATTGCAAGCGATCAAACGATGGTGGCTCGCATGTGCGTGCCTGCCGCTGGCGCTGCTGAGCGGCTGTCCAAGCGACTCTGCCGCAACTGCCTCTGCGGGCTCCCCAGGGAGCGTGTCGAGCCAGCAGACCGCGCCCACGCTGACGCCCGCGCCCAACGGAAGCGGTACAGCAAAGCCCACATCGGGACGCACGCCTCCGCAGACTTCCGCCAGTGCGCAGAACGCCGCCAACATACAGCCTGATGCGCGCACGCAGCAGCTGATCACAAAAGTAGAAGGAAGCTACAACTCAGGCGTGGCAAACTATCGCGCCAACCGGCTGGATGCGGCGCGGCTGGACTTCGATTTCGCGGTAGACGCGATGCTGACCAGCGGGCTGGACCTGAAGACAGAAGGCCCGGCGGCCGACGAGTTCGATCGTCTGCTGAACGCGATCAACTCGCTCGAGATGGCCGCGCTGAAGCAGGGCAACGGCTTCTCGCCGAAGATCGAAGAAGCACCTCTTGAAGCGGTCAACGATACGACCTTCGCGCCGAACCCGGAGCTGGTGGCGAAGTTGAGAAGCGAGTTGAATGTAACGTCGGACCTGCCACTGGTCATTAACGATGAGGTGGCCGGATACATCGGCGTCTTCTCAACCTCAAATAGCTTTCGCGCGCACATGGCAGCCTCCTTGCAGCGTCTTGGCAAGTACCGGACGCTCATCCAGAACGTGCTGAAGGAAGAAGGAGTGCCGCAGGATCTTATTTATCTCGCGGTAGCAGAATCAGGCTTTCAACCGCAGGTGGTCAATCCGCGCTCGGGTGCAGGCGGCATGTGGCAGTTCATGGCCCGCGACGGAGTGGAGTACGGACTTACTCGCAACGGCTACTTTGACTACCGCTTCGATCCGGAGAAAGCCTCGCGGGCTTATGCGAAGTACATCAAAAAACTACATACTCTTTTTGGTGACTGGAACCTCGCGATGGCCGCCTATGATTGGGGACCGGGATCGATGCAGCATGCCATTCAACGTACCGGCTATGCCGACTATTGGGAGCTCTACCGACGCAACGCCATGCCGGCTGAGACGCGTGCGTACGTGCCTAAGATTCTCGCAGCCATCCTGATGGCCAAGAACCCGGAACGGTATGGGTTAAACTCGCTGACCCCAAGCCCCGCAGTCCTCTACGACACGACCTCCGTGGACTACGCGATCGACCTGCGCCTCGTGGCCGATGTGACCGGGTCCACCGTCTCTGAGCTTGTCGCCCTAAATCCTTCCCTCCTACGTCTCTCCACTCCGTCCGACATCAGCTTCGATCTCCATCTTCCCGTTGGCACCAAAGATCTCTTCACGGATCGCCTGAAGGACATTCCGCAGAACCGCCGCAGCAGCTGGCGCTTCCACATCGTCAAGCCTGGAGAGACGCTGGAGAGCATCGCGAGCTCGCTGCATGCAAAGCCAACGGAGATCGCCGAGATCAACGGCATCACCGCGCAGGACCCCATGAGTGCGGAGGATGAACTCGTCGTGCCCATAGAGACAGTGAACGTTTCGGGCAGCCCGTCGCACTACACGCCTCGGCGCGGGGACACGCTCGTGACCGTGGCCGACCGCTTCAACGTAAGCACGGACGAGCTTCGCCGCTGGAACGGATTAGCAAGCTCCAACCTTCGCGCAGGTCATGCATTGTGGGTCATCGAACCTGTTCGGCTGGCACCTTCCGTACGTATGCGTGGACGTCGCGGAACGACTACTTCCGCGCGCGGCAGGCGAAGCTCGGCACCAACGCGTGGACATTCGCGAAGCAGTTCCACAAGTGTACGCAGCACAAAAAGAAACTCATCCGCACGTTCGATACCGAAGAGTTCAGGCTCTGCACACGCCAAGCCGGCGAAACCCAAACATAGAGCTACTCGATAAGCTTCATCCGTAAAAAGATTCCTTGCCATTGACGACGCACTCGTCTAGCGTGTTGCTAGCTTTATGCTGCGTTCGTCGTGCGCATGCAAGCAAAACAGCATCCCAAAAGGATCGAAGTAAGATCATCAGGGCAGAGGGTTAAGCATGACATTGGATGACGATCTCGAAGCACGTTGGACACTGAGCGCGGCAGCCAGCCACGACGACGAGGACGGGACTGTTTCGCTCCACGCGCGTGCAGACCAGGGCGATGAGCAAGACGAAGAGGATGAGGAAGAAGAGGTGACGCTGTCTTCCGAGGAGGACGAAGAGGAAGACGCGGGAGAAGGCGAAGAGGAAGACGCTTTGGGCATCGCCGTTGGCGAGTCTTCTGAAGAAGACGACGAAATCGACGCTACCGATGAGGAAGAAGACGAAGAAGAGTTGAACGCGCCGCTCACCATGCACTCCGAAGATGCCGCGCTGACCGCGATGCCCAGCACGCCGGTAAGTCCTTACGAGCCTCCGACCGAAGAAGCAGCCGTGCCCAGGCGGAGCCGCACCGAGAAGTCCGTAGGAAGCGCCTTGCGCAATCCAGAAGGAAGGCTCGGCAAGCAATCCGCAGCGCAGAAAGGCGTCGCGATAAAACCTGCTGCGCCGGCCAAGACTGTGGCCAAAAAAACTTCTGCGAAGAAAACCGTAGCTACAAAAGCAGTGAACAAGACAGCTGCAAAGAAAGCTCCGCTGAAGGCTTCAGCTAAAAAAGTGGCGGCCAAGAAGACCGTGCTCAAAAGCACCTTGGCTTCCAGTTCAAGATCTGCCGCGAAGAAGATGAGTGCTCTGCGCGGCGGTAAGGCCGCTCCTAAGAAAGCGACTGGCAACAAGAGCACAGGCAGCAAAAACTTAACGACGAGAGGTACATCCTTGGCAACGAAGAAGGTAGCTGCAAAGAAGACGGTGGCGAAGAAGACAGCGGCACCGGCAAAGAAGGCCGTAGCTGCAAAGAAGACCGTACCAGCAAAAAAGACGGTAGCGAAAAAGGTTTCCGCGAAGACCACCGCAACCAAGACACCGGTAAAGGCGCCGGCCAAGAAGACCAGCGCTAAGAAGACGGCAAAAGCTTAACCAAGCCGGCAACAAGCACAGCACACATCTTTCAGGCAAGCAGAAAGGCCCGGACCTCTTACAGAGTGTCCGGGCCTTTCTGCGTTTGGAGACTACTTTTTGGCTTCGGTGATCGCCGCCAGGACTTCATCGCTGTGTCCCTGGATATTCTTCACTTCCCAGAATTTGAGGATCTTCCCATCTGGGCTGATCAGGTAGGTCTCCCGCTTGGCATAGCTGGTGCCGGCCATGGTACTGACTGGCACGCCATACTCATCAATGACTTTGTGGTCGGGGTCGGCGAGTAGCTTGAAGGACAGTGAGTCCTTGGTGCAGAAGGTCTTGTGGCTCTCCACAGTGTCGAGCGAGACGCCAAGTACGACGGCATTCATGGCGGCGTACTTGTCCTTATCGCGCTCAAAGTTGTGGGCTTCAATCGTGCAGCCTGAGGTCATGTCTTTGGGGTAGAAGTAGAGCACCACGTATTTGCCGTGATAGTTCTTCAGGCTGACCATGGAGTCGGTCTGCGAAGGCAGCGTAAAGCCGGGAGCAGTCGTGCCAAGGGCGAGTGGGTTGTCAGCTGCGGCAAAGGCCACGGCCTTGCCTCCAATCAGACCGCAGGCGAGTACACCCGCGGCTGCGAACATCCAAGTAGCTTTGCGCATTGCATCCTCTTTCGGAGTGCTGGAAGTGAAGTACATGGGCACAGAGTGCGCGATGGTACGGGCTCGAGTGTGCGAATACCACGAGTTTACGCTACGTTTTCGTAAGTCTGCCGACGGCGCTATCGTGCAAGTAGCGCGATGCCTGCCTGGTCGGCCAAGGCGATCATCGTCTGCCGATCGAAGAGCAAGGTGCGTCCGGCCTCGACGCACAGACAGGTCGCGCCCGCGGCCTGCATGGCGTGGATGGTAGGTGCGCCGACGACCGGCACGTCGAAGCGCATGTCCTGATTTGGCTTGGCCACCTTGACGACGGTCAGGGCGCGGGAGAGCGTTGTGTTGCCGTCCTCGAAGGTGCGGAAGAGCTCTCCTGCGCGCGCGATGGTCGCGTCCGTGCCTTCCATGGCCTCCACTGCAACGCAGGCTCCGGCGGCGATGACGACAGTCTGGCCAAGGTCATAGGCGGCAAGGCTACGGGCCACGATCAGGCCGTAGTCGATGTCTCGCAGCTCGTCGGCGTTGGGCTCGCGTGCAGTCAGCGTACCGGCAGTGGCGAGCAGCGGCTCGAGGTAGGCGGTCGAGGAGATGAGCTCGATGCCTTCGTCGCCCAGCACCTTAGCGACCGCGCCAAGCAGCATGTCGGTGGAGCGCGTGCGCAGGCTGAGCAGCAGCTTGGCCAGTCGCCAGTCAGGGCGGATGGAGGAGAAGATCTGCTTGTGACGCACCTGACCGGCCATGACGGCGCGCGTGACGCCTTCCGCATGAAAGGTGTCGATGAGGCGAGAGAGCTCGCCAAGCGAGAGCCAGTGCACGCGGATGTGAGGATCGGCTGCAGCGCGATCGTTCATCTCAGGCGAGGTCTCTTCCCGGATGGCAGCGACGACGACAGTGAGACCGTGCGCGCGCGCGGCGTCAAGCAGGAGGAAGGGGAAACGACCGTTGCCGGCGATGAGGCCGAGCTTATGCAACGTCAGAAAGTTCTGGAGTGAACCAGCGATTGATGGTCGCGAAGCTACGCTTCTTTGGGAGCAGACAAGGATTCAGCTTCTCTAAGATTGCTAAGGACAAGGGAACCTGTCCACTGCGTTGCTCCCTTTTGTCCACGAGCAGGTCGGTTGGAAAAGGACCGTTGTATACCTCAATAAATCCGTCCGTAGTGAGTTTGAGACACAGCAGTATATGCGGTACCTCTTCAAAAGGTCTGACTGGACAACGGATGGCGAACGATCTTCCCTTTGCTCCGGTTAGCTTGATCTGCACGGTTTGGACTTTGTCTGCAGTCCGCGCGTCAATCTGCGATGTGCTGCCGGCCTCAAGCTTGAAATCGTAAATGTATTCCGCAACGACTTCGCCGATGCTGCCGACCAAGTGTCCGTCGGGGGTAAACGGTCGCCCTTCAAATATGGTGTTAAGCTTTCCGGTTGTTTTCATGAGATCGCTGATCAAAATTGGAATTTGCTCGATGGCGGACTCAGGCAACTTGCGAGCTATTTGAAAGAGACCGTGTACGGAGAGGTCTTCATCAACATCCGGCCAGTGGATGCTAACGCCTCTGGGGCTCAGCTCCCAGCGACTGCGCCGGGTAGGATCGGCATGTTGCAGACGCGGGAAACGCGAGACGGACGTAGCGAGTTCCAAGCCACCGCTGAAGCGGACGCGGATCATGGTGTCATCCACTTGAACTTCAACCGGTATTTGATCGTCATCCAAAATGGAAGAACTCATGCCAAGCCTCCAGCAGTAATCCTAGGTTAGCCGAAATGACACGCTCGATCTCTTTCAGTTCGCCAGAGCGGAATTCACCGTTCCAGGAGAGTTCAATCGGCTGCAACCAGTCCTTCGCTTCGTTCTCCGCTGAGGATACATGGATCTGTGGAAGTTCCTGACGCTCATCGGACCAGAAGAAAAATCGATACGGTCCTACTCTTAAGACGGTCGGCACGCTAGCGGATTACTCCGCGCTGGCTGCGAGTGACGAAGTCGACCAGGTAGCGGACGTGCTCGCCGCTGCCGGCTGCTTCCTGTTGGGCGCTTAGCTCCTCGAGCGCTTGCGAGACGTTGCGGCCGCTGCCGGTGAGGACGCGGTAGGCGGCGCGCAGCTCGCGGAGCTGCTCCGGGGTGAAGCCTTTGCGCTCTAGACCGACTTTGTTGAGGCCGTAGGCGTGGTTGTCGCGGGCGATGGAGGTGAGCGAGTACGGCAGCACGTCCTGCGTGATGGTGGTGCCTCCGCCGACGTAGGCGTAGCGACCGATGGTGCAGTGCTGGTGCACGGGACAGAGAGCGCCGACCGTGGCGAAGTCCTCCACCGTGACATGGCCGGCGAGCGTGGCGGCGTTCGCCAGGATGCAGCCGTTGCCGATGACGGAGTCGTGGCCGATGTGCGTGTACGCCATGATCAGGCAGTCGGAGCCGATGCGTGTGGTGCCTCCGCCGCCGGCGGTGCCGCGGGAGATGGTGACGTACTCGCGGATGGAGTTGTGGTTGCCGAGGCGGAGCTCGGTGGGTTCGCCGCTGTACTTGAGGTCCTGCGGGGCGATGCCGAGGCAGGCGAAGGAGAAGACGCGATTGCCGCTGCCGAACGTCGTGTGGCCGTCGAGGACGACGTGCGAGACCAGATGGCAATCCTCGCCGAGTGTGACGTTCGGGCCGATCGTGCAGAACGGGCCGACCGTGCAGCTCTCGGGAACAACCGCGCCTGGAGCGATGACGGCGGTGGGGTGAATGCTCACTCCGGCAGCTCCAGGCCGGAGCCCGGGACTTCCGCAGGAGCGACGGCCGGAGCGGATGCGGCGCGGGGAACGACCATGCAGGTGATTGTCGCCTCGCAGACGACCTTGCCTTCGACGGTGATCGAGCCCTGCATCTTCACCGCGCGAGTGCGCCAGTTGAGCACGTTGACTTCGATGCGCAGCTGATCTCCAGGGACGACGGGTCGCTTGAACTTGGCGTTGTCGATGCCGGTGAAGACCATCAGCTTCTGGTCGCGGTCGGGGATCTCGGTGAGCAGCAGCGCGCCGCCGGTCTGGGCGATGGCCTCGACCATGAGCACGCCGGGCATGATGGGATAGCCGGGAAAGTGGCCGGCGAAGTGAGGCTCGTTGATGGTGACATTCTTGAGCGCGACGATGCGCTGCATGGGCGTAAGTTCGACGACGCGGTCGATCAGCAGGAAGGGATAGCGATGCGGAAGGATCGCCATGATCTCGTTGATGTCGAGCGTGGTTTTAAGCGCGGGTGGAGGTGCTGTCTCGAGGTCATTCATGGCAGACCTGAGTATAACGGCTACTTCTTGTTCAGCTGGGAGGCTTGGTCCTTAAGCTTTTCCGGGTTCCAGACATCGTCGTTCATGGGCTGGTCGAAGTGGACCTTGGTGTAGAAGTTCTGCGAGACCATGTCGCCGTTGCGGTAGTCGGTCATGTTCATGGGCGTCATGACGCCGTCGAACTGACGCCAGTCTCCGTAGACTTCTTCGTCGAGGTCGTGGTCTTTGAACTGGGTGTTGCGCCACTCGAAGGCGCGCTGCAGGGGCAGGTGCGTGTCCTGGTCGAGCTCGAGGGTGATGCTGTCATTATTCGCGGTGAGGATGCTGACCTTGTCGATGGCGTGGCGGTCGCGCATGCCGATGCCTTCGGCAACGATCATCACGTCGGGCTGCTTGACCCAGGTGCGCATGACCTCCTCGAGCGAGTGGTCGCGGCGGCGCAGATAGTCGATGACCTGGGGCTGCGGCAGCGCGGTTTGGCCCTTGTAGGTGAGCTCGTAGCCGTTGTTCGCGGTCCAGAGATGGATGACGTCGCGCTTCATGCCGGGCATGATCATGCCGCGGATGTGGAGGAACTCGACGCGCGAGGTTTCGGGCTCGTTGCCGCGGGCGTAACGGCGGTACTCGACGAAGCGGACGACGGAACCGGTGGGCGTGCCGCGAAAGAAGGCGGCGGTTTGCCCTTCGCGGACCATGTTGGTTTTGTGGAGCCAGGCGTCGCCACCGAGAGCCTGGACCATTTCGTTGAGGAGGCGCTTGCCGTGCTGCTCTTCGGTCTCGCCGGGACGCTTTTCGGGAGCGGCGTTTTGCAGCTCGGTGGCGGACTGGGCGTGGGCCGCGGGCGCGGGGAAGGTGAGGCTCAGAAGGAGAGCAAAGACATAAAAGCAAATACGGGGATTTTGACTTCGCCAGAAGGACGACGAGAGCTTTGAGGGTTGAACAAGTCTTTCAAGTTGAGGCAACATCGTTTTCCTTTATCCGACCAGGACGGCTCCGCCGTTTACGTTGAAGATCTCGCCGGAGATGAAGCCGGCGAGGGGCGTGCAAAGGAAGACGACGGGACCGGCGATTTCGTCTACATGGCCGACGCGGCCGAGGGGGATAAGGGCGGTCGCTTTGCGGGAGGTTTCAGGGTCGCTCAGGGCGGCGAGAGACATCTCGGTGGCGACCCAGCCAGGCGCGACGCAGTTGACGTAGATGCCGCGCGGGGCGAGCTCGCTCGAGAGGCTTTTGGTGAGCGAGAGCAGAGCGCCCTTGCTGGCGGCGTAGTCGGCGTGGAAGGCCTCTCCGCGCTGGGCGGCGGTGGAGGCGATGAGGACGATGTGGCCGCGGACGGGGCTTGCGTCCACGCCGGGCTGCGTGAGCATGTGGGCGGCGGCGGCCTGGACGAGGCCGAAGACGCTGGCGAGATTGATCGACAAGGTGCGCTCCCATTGCCCGTCGGGCATGGTGTCGATGGGCTGGTCGTGGGCGGGCCAGACGCCGTGGTTGACGACGAGGCAATCGAGCCGGCCGAAGCTTTCAAGCGCGGCGGCGATGAGGGTGCGACCTTCCTCCGGCGTGGCGAGTGGCTGCTGGAGGGGGCGACAGAAGGCTGGGCCGCCGAGTTCCGCGGCGAGCGCCTCGGCGGTGTCGCGGGTTTTTTCGTAGCTGAAGACGACCCGAGCGCCGGCCCGGCGGAACATGCGGACGGTGGCGGCGCCGATGCCGCGTGAACCTCCAGTGACCAGGGCGACTTTTCCGTCGAGTGAAAGCGTGATGCCGGACATGGGCGCACTCCTGATACTGGTTGAAGCCGGGGTGAGCCGGCAGAGGCAGTCTTGGGGGGGTACCCCCCCCCCGGGTGTCCGTGTAAATCCAATCGAATGTGTGTGATAGAGGGTTGGGCCAAGCTAAAGTCGTCTATCGATTGGGTTTACGGGCAAAGTCTTCTCAATAAAGGACTTACCGCTTGCGGAAAAGATTCGCCTAGGTAGTTCGTCGTTAGCTCTGATCTCTCTTAAGGATAGCAGCAGGCGGGGGTGAGTGTGCCAGGTTTTTTGTGCTGCTAAGTTGTTGATCTGATTAGGTTTAATGGTGCGTGAGAAAGGTTGAGGGCTTGACAGGAAATGGGTTTGGGACGTGGTTGCGGGAAGGTGACGACCAGGACAAACGCAGATTTCCTGCGGGAAGGACAAAAAAAGAGAGGGATGGAAGGTTTGCAGCTCCTGGAGAAGAACAAATACGGGGATTCTGGCTGCGCCAGAATGACGGCTAAGGGGATTGTTGGGTTCGCCGGAAGGATGGGTGAGTTGGATAGGGCTTCGCTTGGAATGACCGGTTGAGGGGGATTGTAGGTTCGTCCGCGATGACGGTTGAGGGGGAATTGTGGGTTCGTCCGGAGGGTCGGGGGATGGATCGGGGTTCGCCCGGAAGGAGGGCTGCTGTGGCTTCGCTCGGAAGGGTGGAGGGTACACTACGAGTGCTTTGGCGTGTGCCGGGATGGAGGAGGCTTATGAAGGTTGCTGTGTTGACTGCTCGGGTTTTGCTGGGGCTGTTGTTCTTTGTCTTTGGAATGAACAACATCCTGCACTTTATAAAGATGGAGATGCCGACCGGAGATGCGGGCGCTTACCTGGGCGTGCTGGCGACACATGGGATTCTGAACTTTGTCGGCGTGTTAATGGTGATCGCCGGGCTGCTATTGCTGGTGGGGCGGTTCGTGCCGCTGGCGCTGGTGATTCTTGGGCCGCTGATCGTGAATATTTTGATGTATCACCTGATGATTGCGCACTTTGGGGCGACGCCCGGGCTGGTGGCGCTGGTGCTGGAGGTGTTTCTGATCTGGACGTACCGGTTTAGTTTCCTCGGGCTGTTTGCGGCTGCTCCGGAGATTACCCGGTAGCGCGGCCTATGTTTGCGCGGTCCTTGGGGATGCAAAGGCAGATTCTCTTCGGGAAGGACAAATGAAGGGAATGGCGGCCGAGATGCGAAGGTGCTGGGCCCCGTAGCTTGGGCAAGTACGGGGCCGCAACTTCATTTGGGGCCGGGTGTACCGGCTTGCTGCAGGGCGCGCTGGACGTCGGCGTAGTCCTTCATCTTGTATTCGAAGGGCGGCGTGGCTCCGGCCAGATAGCGGACGAAGTAGTCCCAGCGGCGGCGGGTCATGTATTGCGAGGCTTCGCCATAGCCGTGCTGGACATTGGGAATGAGGAGTAAGTCGAAGTCCTTGTTGGCTTTGATGAGGGCATCGACGACCAGGAGGGTGTTGGCCGGGGGCACGTTGTCGTCACTGGTGCCATGGGCGAGGAGCAGGTGTCCTTTGAGGTTGCCGGCGGTTTCCTGGTTGGCCTGGTGGGTGTAGTTGCTGGTGCCGTCAGGGTTTGGGACGAGGAGGCCGGCCCACTTTTCGGCCCAGTCGTCCTCGTAGACGCGGTTGTCGTGGTTGCCGCTTTCGGCGATGCCGACTTTGAAGAAGTCGGGGAAGTGGAACATGGCGGCAACGGTGGCGTTGCCTCCCCCGGAGTGGCCGAAGATGCCGGCGTGCGGGAGGTCGATCCAGGGGTAGCGCTCGCCCAGTTGTTTGAGGCCGGTGACCTGGTCGGGGATGGTGTCGTCGCCGAGGTTGGCGAAGTAGGTTTCGTGGAAGGCCTTGGAGCGGAAGGCGGTGCCTTCGCCGTCGATGCAGACGACGATGAAGCCGAGTTCGGCGAGGGATTGGAGGTCGCCGTGGGCGGGGGTGAAGTCGCGGCTGCCGCAGGAGAGACCGCCCCAGCCGCCTTGGGGGCCGGGGTAGACATGATCGATGATGGGGTACTTGGCGTCGGTGGAGAAGTTGGTGGGGCGGAAGAGGAAGCCGTAGAGGTCAGTGACGCCGTCGCGAGCTTTGACCTGGATTTGGACGGGAGGGATCCAGCCGGCAGCTTTGAGGCGAGTGATGTCTTCGCGGGCGACGTCGAGGACGGTTTGGCCGGTGGCGTCGCGGAGGACGGTGACCTGCGGCTGGGTGGGCGTGGAGTAGGTGTCGACGAAGAAGCGGTTGTCGGGCGAAGGGGTGATGACGTGGTCGGCGCGCTCGGGGGTGAGGAGCTGGAGGTTGCTGCCGTCGAAGCCGACGCGATAGTACATGGAGTAGTAGGGATCGTTGCCGGACTCTCGGCCGACGCCGCGGAAGTAGAGGGTGCGGGTTTTCTGGTCGATGCCGAGGACCTGGGTGACGTTCCAGTCGCCGTGAGTGATTTGATTCTTGAGCTTGCCGGTGGCGGCGTCGTAGAGGTAGAGGTGGCCCCAGCCGTCGCGCTCGGAGAACCAGAGAAGCTCGTTCGAGGCGGAGAGGTAATGCCAGTTGACCTTGTCGTTGCCGCTCTCGAAGAAGGTGGCGACGTGCTCGTTCATGACGTCGCGGACGTCGCCGTTTTTGGCGTCGGCGATGCGCATCCACTCTTGTTTGTGGTCGCGGGAGGTGGAGACGAAGGCGAGCTGCTTGGAGTCGGCGGACCACTCGACGTCGTCCCAGCCGCTGCCGCCTTTACAGCTGACGTCGTCGCAGAGGGTAGAGCGGTGCTGGTCGGGAGGCATTTTGAGGCGGATGACCTTGGCCGGACTGAGGTCGAGGATGACGCGCTCAATCATGGTGACGTCTGTATCGCCGGGCAGAGGATATTTGAGGGTGGTGAGGGTGGGATGGCCGGCGGTGACGTTGGAGAGGTACATCTCTCCGGTTTTGCGCTGGTCCTGCTGGAAGGTGGCGATGCGCTTGGAGTCAGGGGACCAGACGAGGATGGGGTTGTCGGAGTGGGTCCAGCCAGCGTTGTCCGTGGCGTAGCCAAAATTAGGTACGCCGTCTTTGGTGAGTTGGGTTTCCTTGCCGGAGGAGAGGTCGCGGACCCAGAGATTCCAGTCGCGGATAAAAGCGGCTTTCTGGCCGTCGGGGGAGACGTCGACGCCGGCGACGCTGCCGGCGGGGCGATGACGGCGGCTGCGGGCGGTGGGCTGCGCCGGGCCGACGATGCGGCAGACGCCGGAGCCGACGAGGTCGCAGACGATGCTTTCGCTGAATCCAGTGAGTTCGACGGTCTTGTCGTTGTTCGAGAGCTGGAAGCCGGTGATGGGGAGCTGGTTGGGGTCGACGATGGTGCTGCCGGTGAGCGGCTGCAGTGCGGCGGCGAGCTTGACCTGGTCGAAGGCGGGGGCCTTGGTGCGTTTGGCTGGGTCGACCAGAACGAAGGTAGTGCCGCGGGCGCCATGGTCGCGATACCAAACGCGGCCGTCGGGCAGCCAGGTGGGGTCGTCGACGGCGTGGAGCACGAGCGAGTTGACCTTGTAGGGCATGAATTTTTCGGCCTGGGCGTAGTCCTGCGTGGTGTAGACGCGGGAGGTTTGCGCGAGGGTGGGGAGGGTGACGAGAAGCAGGAGCAGCGATTTTACGGAGGCGATATACAGGGTGTTCTCCAGCCCTACTGTGCTTGGGAATTTTGCGATGCGCGTGGAGCAGGCTCTTTGGTGCGGAAGGATCGTTCGCTCTAGCTTACGGGTTCCCCTTGGTCGCGGTTGGCTGATGCGTTTTCTTGGTTGGACGAGTGATGCGCGCTGGAGGTGTGTTCAGGGCGCGAAAGACGGAAGAGGATCTGGCGGAAGATTCCGGTCCAGACGGGAGTGTCAACGGTGTTGAGGTGCAGGCGGCGGACCAGGCGGCGGATAGGAAGCTCGCGGGCGCCGGCGGGGTTGCGACGGGTGTAGCCGCTGGTGTCGAGGACCTCGTGGACGAGACTGTTAAGGCGATCGATGTCGGCGGCGAGGGCGGGAGTGGGATCGGGCTGCGCGGAGGCAGGTGCAGGGTGGGCGGCGTTGAGCGCGTAAAGGCAGACGGCGGCGGCCTGGCCGAGGTTCATGGAGAGGTGGCGGCCGCTTCCGGGGAAGTTCATGGGAATGGTGAGGAGGGCTTGGCAGTAGCTGAGCTCTTCGTTCGAGAGCCCGGTTTTTTCCGAGCCGAAGAGGAGTGCGACGTTGGTCTTGGGATTGGCGTCGAGCGCGGTGCGGATGAGGACGGCGGCGTCCGGGAGGAGATGCAGCGGATGCTCGAGCGCGCGTTTGCCGACGGCGGTGGTGCCGAGGACGAGGGTGCAGTCTTCGATTGCGGTGGCTACGGTGGTGTGTTCGGTGGCGCCGAACAGGACGGACGAGGCGTCCACGGCGGATTTGGCTGCGGCGAAAGGGACGGGGAACTCGTTGACGATGCGCAGATGGGCGTAGCCGAGATCGTGCATGGCACGGGCGACGGCGCCGACATTGGCGGGATTGCGTGCGCGGACGAGGACGACGACGACGCGGGAACGGAAGGCGTCGTCTTCAAGCGGGGCCATACATAGAGTTTAGTGGGTTCCAGGGCGGCCGGGGAGGATGTCCCCGGCCGCCCTGGGTACGGGTCGTTGCTAGCGTTTGGGATGGTCGTTGTGTTCGGTGCGCTCGGCCTGGCGCTGCTCTGCTTGCGGTGCGCGGTTGTTGCGCGCCGCGGCGGCCGCATCGTTGTTGGCGTTGTGGCGGTCATTGTTGATGGACTGGCTGACGTTGTTCTGGCGCTGGTTGATCTGCTGTTGCTGCTGCCCGGTGAGGCGCCCGCCATTTGCCTGGCGATCGGCCTGCGCCTGGCGCTGGATGCTGGCGTCGCGGTTTTCGACGTTGCGGGTTTCGCCGGGGGTCATCTGGCCGGAGCGAACGCCTTGGTTGATGCGCTGCTGCTGATTGCCTTGGCGGGCGTTCACTTCGTTGGCGTTCCCGAACCCTCCGCGTCCGAGATTTGCTCCTTGCGGGTTCATGCCGGGACGCTGCTGGGCGGCCATAGCGGGACGACCGCCGTTCGCCGAAGCGAAGTTTGCGCGGTTGGTGGAGGCGTTCTGGTAGTGGCTCTGCTGGGCGGCGGTGGGGGGTACGTGGTTCTCGTGCTCGTAGGCTGCCTGCTGCGAAGTGGGCCGAGCCTGGATGCCGCCAGGGCCGCCGTTGAAGCTGGTGTGGCTGTTGTTGTAATTATTGACGACGGTCTTGTCGACGTAAGTGTTGTGGATGACGGTCGTGTTGATGTTGTTCACGGCGCTGTTGTAAGCGAAGTGTCCGCCATCCCAGCGTCCTCCGACGAAGCCTACGCCACCGAAGCCGAAGCCATAGTTGACTCCGCCATAAAAGCCGACCTGCGGTCCCCAGTATCCGGAGTGAAAGCCGTAAGCGCCGCCGGCGAAGCCCCAGTAGGGCGGGGTCCAGAGTAGGCCGACGGAGGGCGGCTGCACCCAGACACCGGGGACCCAATAGTAGCCAGCGCCATTTCCATAAGCCCAGTAGCCAGGGTTCCAAAGATAGCCGTCGCCGGGGCAGATGGGCTGGGCGTAGACGGGAAGCGGAGGAGGAGCGATGCCCACGGAGATGAACACAGCGGCGTGGGAGGCAGCGGGTGCGGCGACTGCAAAGACCGAAGCGGCGCCAACGACGAGCTTGCGCATCAGGCTTGAATAGGTCATAAAAGTTCTCTTTCTCCGGGCGTTTTTGCTAGGCAGGCATAAACTCCGCCCTGCCTCTTTACGAACCCCGAGGATCTCAGGAAGTTTCTCAGAAAGGGATCCCCCAAAGGTCAAAGACCGGGTTATGGCTGAGGCGTGAAATCACGCAGGCCGTCGACCGTTTTCTGGTCCAGCTGGACAAGCAGCGCGACCACGAGATCGACCATTTGATCGAAATCACCGCGGTTGACGATGCCGTTGTGAGCATGGGTGTAGCGGACGGGGACGACAAAGTTGATGGTGGGCGCACCGCCATTGATGGTCTGCATTTCAGCAGAGTCGTCCCCGTAGCCCTGGACGAGATCGGCCTGGAGTGCGATGTTTTTGGCGGTCGCGGTCTTGCGAACGAAAGCGACGAGTTTGCGGTTGGCGATGGCGCTCGAGTCATAGAGGAAGATGCCGGGACCTGCGCCGAGGTGGGCCTGGGTCTCTTCGGGATGCGAGCCGGGGGTGTCGCCGGCGATGCCGCCTTCGATGGCGATGCCGATGTCCGGTTTGACGATCTGGGTGGCGGCGCGGGCTCCGCGGAGGCCGACCTCCTCCTGGGTGGTGGCGACGAAAAAGAGCGTATTTGCGTGGGGCAGGGCCATGGTGCGGCGCATGGCCTCAAGCAGGACGGCGCATCCGATGCGGTCGTCCCAGGCTTTGGCTAGGTAGTTCTGTGTGCCGTTCATGACGGTGAAGGGGGAGTCCGGGACGACGGGGTCGCCGGGCTCGAGGCCCATGGCGGCGGCTTCGGCGGCGTTCTTTGCGCCGACATCGAGGTACAGGCTGTCCCGGGAAAAGACGGCGGTGCGTTCCGCGGGAGAGGTAATGTGGACGTCGCGGATACCGGTGACGGCGTGCACTGGTCCTTTGCTGCCGAGGATTATCCAGCGCTGGTCGACAAGAGCCTGATCGAGCCAGCCGCCGAGCATCTGCATGCTGAGGAAGCCGGTGGGGGTGACACGCCGGACCATGCCGCCGAGCTCGTCCATGTGCGCGTCGATCATGATGCGTGGTCCGGGCTGGCTGCCTTTTGCGCCTTGCTCCGCGATGACCGAGCCGAGGCCGTCATAGCGAATGGGGGCGGTGGTGTAGGGCTTCATCTCCGGAACCATGATGGCGCGGACGGGTTCCTCGAAGCCGGGCGGTCCGGGAGCGTCGGCGAGGCGCTGCAGCAATTGCTCGGTGCGGTCGGGGGATGGCTGGGCGACGGCAGGAGCGAAGAAGACGAGAGTTGTGAGGAGGGCGGTGAATACGCTAGACAGGAGCCGATGGCGGGGCATAGCGCAGCATAGCATTGGGTATTCAGACCCTTATCGGCTGGGATGGAGATTCCATTCTGCAACGTAAGTGGAAGTGCGCTCGCAGATAGTTACACGTAAAGTCACTCCAGATGCGCCGCAGTCGGGTAAGCGCACAGAGACGGGAGTTCCGATTGACCACGTATACCGAACCGGGCACACATCGCCTCGCCAATGATCTTTCTCCGGAGTGGTCTCTGGCCAGCCGTGATGTTCTTACGGGCATCGCGAACCGGTTGTTCTTCGATCAGTATCTGGGCGAGCGGCTGGGCGAGCTTGCCTCCGGGCAATTGCAGCGCGTGACGGTGCTGTTTCTGGATCTCGATCGCTTCAAGGCGGTAAACGATACGCTGGGCCATCCGGTAGGCGATGCGCTGCTGTGCAAGGTGACGGAGCGGCTGCATAGCCTGGTGCCGGAGGATGGCGCGCTGGCACGTCTGGGCGGAGATGAGTTCGCGGTCGTGCTGACGGACCTGGAGCGAGAGGAGACGAGTGCGCTGGCCGCGAAGATGATTGAATTGGTGCAACGTACTTATCTGATTGATGGACATGTTGTTCACATCGGCGTGAGCATCGGCATTGCGAGCGCGCCCGAGGATGCAACCGGACGGCCGCAGCTGCTGAAGTATGCCGACCTGGCGCTCTATCATTCCAAAGCCTCAGGAAGATGTACTTACAATTTTTTCACGGCTCGTCTCGCGGAGCGTGCGCATGAGCGGCGACAGATGGAATTGGGACTGCGCCGGGCCCTGGTGCTGCGTCAATTTGAGATTCATTATCAGCCGCAGATTGATGTGGAGAGCGGCAGCATTCTAGTGATGGAAGGGCTGCTGTACTGGCGTGCTCCGGAGCGCGGGCTGATTGCCGCAAAGGATTTTTTGCCGGTTGCCGAAGAGATTGGATTCTCACTGGCCATTGGGGAGTGGATGTTGAAGGCTGCCTGCAAGGAGGCGGCGCGCTGGCCGGGCGAAGTTAAGGTCGCGCTGAACATCTCGGCGATGGACTTTGAGGCGGCTAAGTTTGCAGGCACAGTGGCGTTGGCGCTGAAGGCTGCGGGACTGCCTGGAAGCCGGCTGGAGATTGAAGTCACGGAAGATATTCTGATGCGCGATGGCCTGCAGGTAACGGAGACGTTGGAGCAGCTGCGAAAGCTGGGTGTGCGCGTGGCGATGGACAGCTTCGGGACGGGTTTTGCGTCCTTGAGTCAATTGGTCAATTTTCCGTTTGACACGATCAAGATTGATTCGTCTTTGAGCGGGCTGCAACAAGGGGATGCGAAGAGCCGGGCCATTGTTCAGGCGATCTCGGCTTTGGGGCGAACACTGGGGATTGCGACTCTGGTGGAAGGCGTTGCCACCTCTAAGCATCTGGACGCGGTACGCGCCGACGGATGTCAGACGCTACAAGGGTTTTATTGCGGCAAGACGTTTACTGTTTCCGATCTTCCGGAGCTCTTTTTGAAAGCGGGATAGTGGAGACGTTGCTGCACTGAAGACGAACCTTTTATCAACGAAGAACCAATCGGTTAGGGAGGCCAATGAGCAGCATTCAGAAAGTCGTTTACTGCAGCCGCAATCTCATCGAGGGAGATGCGGCGACGCGCGACGCAGAGATCAGCCAGATTTTGGAGACGGCACGGAGAAATAACAGCCAGGCGAACGTGACGGGTGCCCTGCTGTTCAGCGCCGACCACTTTGCGCAGGTGTTGGAAGGGCCGCAGGAGGCGCTTGAAGCGATTTTCGAGCGCATCCAGAACGACACGCGGCATGGAGATGTGACGGTTCTGGAGAGCCTGAGCAGCGAGCAGCGGGACTTCGCTGAGTGGTCGATGGCGTATGTCTCCCCCGAGGAGTGCGCGCTGACCCCTGAGCTCGAGACGAAGCTGCAGGATGCTATCCACAAGAGTTCGGAGGCGGGGCAGGAGGTGCTGGATTTATTGAAATCGCTCGTGATGCAGGAGGTGTAACGAGGATAGCTGTCTGGAGCGTAGTCAGGGCTCCTGTTATGGGCGTGGAGTTGCGGCTTTCCGCACATCGACCACGCGGTAGCCTTCGGGGGTGAGAAAGAACTTTGGATCGGGCTCGGTCGTGGTGATCTCGGTGACGGTGAAGACCTGGTGCCCGAGCTGGGGTGTATCCAGCGTGGAGCTCAGGTTGAGGCCTAGATCGGAGGAGAAACGGAATTCACGCACGGTGCTCATGGGGCGGTCGTTTCCCATGACTCCTGGGTTGAGGGTTGTGGTCTCGCGGTACGCGTGAACCGGCAGGCCGGCGAAGAACTGCGGTCCGAGGTCCTCGTGATCGTGAGTGCCTTGTCCGTTGGCGAGAGGTCCGGATCTCGCGTTCTCCGGCTGGGCAGGAGGCTGTCCGCTGGATCGCCAATCTTCGAGGTGACAGATGTGGGTGCGTGCGCTGCATTCGAGCAATGTTTTCGCAATGGGATCGCCGATCTGGATCCAGCTCATCCTGGATGGAATTTTCGAGCCTTTGGGGATGAGCAGCCAGCGCTCCTCGTAGATACGTCCTTCTGCATCGCGCTTGATCGGCCGGCTGTTGACGACGGTGTAGGTTCCGCCGTTGTTCATGGGCCGGGACCACTCCGTGGCCAGGGTGAGACTGAAGGGAGCATGGGCGACGGCAGGGACGAAGACGCTCTCAAGGAGTTCCTGTCCGTGATTGTCGTATGAGACGCCTCCATCTTCCTGTGCGGGGGCAAGGAAAGGACGCATAAGAAGGGTTACGGAGACGAGGAGGAGGCGGAGCGAAAGGGTTTGCAGGAATCCGTGGCGCATAGGATCACCTCACGGCGATTGTACGGTAGGCCGGGAGATGGACTTCTTCTAGACTTGAGAAAAGTATGGCGGACAATTTTGCACAAGTCGTGAAATCGCAGGCCGACATCGTCAAGGTCATTGGCGAATATGTGAAGCTGCGCAAGACAGGCGCGCAGAACTACAGCGGGCTGTGTCCCTTTCACAAGGAGAAGACCGGGTCGTTTTCGGTGAATGCGACGCACGGCTATTTTTACTGCTTTGGCTGTCACGAGAAGGGCGATGTTTTCACGTTTGTGATGAAGCTGGATCAGCTGACGTTTCCGGAGGCGGTGCGGGCGGTTGCTGCGAAGGCGGGCATTGCGCTGCCGAAGCGGGAGTTTCACTCGCCGGAAGAGGCGCAGGAGGCCGGACTGCGGCGGCAGTTGATGGATCTGCATGAGGCGGCGACGCAGTACTTTGAAGGGCAATTGAAAGCTCCGTCGGCGGCACGGGCGCGGGAATACCTGACGGGGCGGGGCATGGTGGCTCCAACGGTGACGACGTTTCGGGTCGGGTATGCGCCGGACGATTTTAATGACATGCGCGATCGGCTGAAGAGCCACTTTAGCGAGGAGGCCATGCGGGCCAGCGGGCTGTTCAGCTCAAGCGAGAAGAATGAGAAGAACCAGCCGACGGGACCGCTTTATGCGCGGTTTCGCAAACGGATTACGTTTCCGATCGCGAACGAACAAGGCAAGACGATCGCGTTTACGGCGCGGGCGCTGGACGCGGTGGACGACAAGGGCCGTCCGTTGGCGAAGTACCTGAACTCGCCCGAGACGGCGCTGTACACGAAGGGACAGGTGCTGTTCAACCTGGATAAGGCCAAGGCGGAGATGCGGACGCTCGAGTTTGCGCTGCTGGTGGAAGGCCAGATGGATTGCATCTCGGTGTACACGGCCGGGATTAAGAATGTGCTGGCAACGTCGGGGACGGCTTTTACGGAGATGCAGGTGCGGCTGCTGAGCCGGTTTACGAAGCGGGTGGTGGTCAATTTCGATCCGGATCAGGCAGGTTCTGCGGCGGCGGAGAAATCGATTGCGCTGTTGACCGAGGAGGGATTTGAGGTGAAGGTGATTGCGCTTGAGGATGGTCTGGATCCGGATCGGTTTGTGCGGGAGCGGGGCATCCAGGCGTACATGGCAGCGCTGCGGACGGCGAAGCGGCACTCGGATTATCTGATCGACCGGGCACGACAGACATTTCCGGTGCGGACTCCGGATGGCAAGATAAAGGCGTTGAATTTTTTGCTGCCGCATATGCGGAGGATGCCTAACCGGATTCATCGGGACGAGTTTGCGGCGGATGCGGCGCAGAAGCTGGGGATCGACTCGGCGGTGATGCGGCAGGAGTTGAAGGAGGCGGCGGCGCAGCGGGTGGGCAGCGTAAAGGCGCGGCGGGCGGAGCCGGCGACGGAGCTGGAGCGGGTGCTGCTGCGGGCGCTGGTGCTGCCGGAAGCGGAGGTGGCGCGGCGGCGGGCGGCGGAGGAGCTGTGCGCGCATCCGGAGTGGTATGACGGGATGAATGCGGCGGCGTTGCTGGAGTCGCTGGCGCATGGGCCGGTGCTGGACAATCCGCTGGACGCGGCGGCAGACGACGAGATGCGGACGATGCTGGCGGAGGTGCTAGCGTCGCAGGTGGATGTGCCGGATGCGGGGAGCCGGGCGAGGATGTCCGGGACGTCCGGGACGCAGACAATGCTGGAGCAGGTGGAGGGTGCGCTGGCGACGATGGCGCGGCGATCTTTGGAGCGGCGACAGCGAGAGCTGCGAACGTCGATCGCGGAGGCGGAGCGGCGCGGGGACCAGGCGATGGTGGATACGCTGACCCTGGAGAAGATGAAGGTGGACCGGGCGCTGAGGGATCATTGAGACCAGACGCGGGGTGCGGGATTGCTAGGATCGGGGTGGCGGTGGTCTTCTCGTTTGCGGGTGCCGCGCGATGAGCATTGACGCGGGAACCAAGCGGCGGCTGATCCTGGGGCTGATCTCGCAGTGGATCTCGAAGCTGGCAAATACGGTGATCCAGCTGGCGCAGGTGCCGGTGTTTTTTCACTTCTGGTCGGAGGCGGTGTATGGCAACTGGCTGCTGCTGAATGCGATTCCTATGTATTTGAGTTTTTCGAACATTGGTTTCGGCTCGGTAGCCGGCAACGAGATGACAATGGCGGAGGCTTGCGAAGACCGCGAAAGTACGCTGCGGGTTTTTCAAAGCTGCTGGTGGCTGATCGTTTTGGTGCTTTCCGTGACGGGGCTGGCAACGGTGGCCCTGCTTTCGTTTGTGCCGGTGGGTACGCTGCTGAATGTGCATGCGATCGGCGAGCGCGATTGCAAGTGGATTGTCGGGTGGCTGGGGGTGGCGGTATTGGTTGGGCAGCTGGAGCAGCTGCTGCAATCGGCGTACCGATGCGTGGGGCGGTATCCGTATGGGTCGTTCGTGAAAAGCTGCATGACGCTGGGGGCGTTTGTGGCGATGCTGGTCCCGGTGGTGCTTGGGTATGGTCCGCGGACGGCGGCGATGGTGTTTGCCCTGGCCAACATTGCGGGGACAGGGCTGCTGATCGGGCTGGTGAAGCACGATCTTCCGTGGCTTCGGTTTGGCTGGACCCATGCACGTTTTGCGGAGATTCGGCGGCTTACTCCCGCGGCGTTTGCGTTTATGGGGTTCCCGATGGGGAACGCGATCAATCTGCAAGGTACGCTGCAGGCGGTTGGGTATGCGCTGGGGCCAGTGGCGGTGGCGGTTTTCGGGACGGCGCGGACAGTCTCGCGAGTAGCACTGCAGATGGTGCAGATGGTGAATTCGACGTTTGAGCCTGAGGTATCGAAATCGTTTGCGCAGAAGGAGATTCCGCTGCTGCGAACGCTGCACCGGCGCGCGTGCCAGATGGCGTTGATCCTGGCGATTTTGATCGTTACGGCGATGATCCTGAGCGGCCCATTTTTTCTGAGTCACTGGACGCAGGGCAAGGTTCCGCCGAGCCGCGAGTTGCTCTCGATTCTGCTGACAGTGGTGATCCTGTATGCGTTGTGGTCGACCAGCTCGACGATTATGACGGCGACGAACCAGCATAAGCGGCTGGCGGCGGTATACCTGGGGGCGACCGCGGTGACGGTAGCGGTGACGTTTTTTGCGGCGCGGCGGTTCGGGCTGTATGGCGCGGCGGCTTCCCTGCTGCTCTCGGAGCTGTTGATGAATGTCTATGTGCTGCCGGCGACGCTGAAGATTGCGCACGATACGTTTGCGGGGTTTACGCGGAGTCTGCTGGATGTGCCTCCGATGCTGCACCCGCAGGCGATCTGGCGGCGGTTGCGGAGATCGCATCCGGCGCTCGAAAGCTAGCCGGACTGGTGGACGATACACTGAATCGTCTACTCATGAAGATTCTGACTGAATGGCTTCGCTCCTACCTTCCCGTGCTGAATGTCGACGACGCTCAGCTGGCCGAAGATCTTACCCTGCGCGGCATTGCTGTTGAAGGTGTGTTTGAACTAAACGACAGTGCCGGCAACTCGGTGGGTTCGCTGTTCGACATGGACATTACGACGAACCGGGTCGACGCCATGAATCACTTTGGCATTGCCCGCGAGATTGCCACTCTCTATAACGTTCCGCTGAATTCCGACGATGTGGGCGCGGCGGAATTCGGCGAGCGCGAGGAACCGGCGTTTTCCGTGCGCATCGATGCTGATGCCGAAGCCCTCTGCGGACGCTTTACGGCGCAGATTGTCCGCGACGTGCGGATTGGCCGCTCTGTTGACCACTCTGGAGGCCGCATCTCGCGTTACTTTTCCGAGCTTGGCCAGAAGCAAATCTCAGATGCGGTCGATGTTTCAAACTTCGTCCTGCTAGGCATGGGTCATCCTACGCATGCCTTCGATTTAGACAAGATTGACGGCGACGTGTTCGTGCGGCGCGCTTATTCCGGCGAGCAACTTCGCCTTCTCGACGGCTCTACCCGCACGCTGACTGCCGATGATTTGGTGATTGCGGACCGGACCAAAGCTCTCTCGCTGGCCGGGATCATGGGCGGCTACGACTCGATGATTACGGCTGCGACGCGGAACATTCTGGTGGAATCGGCTTGGTTCGACCCTGCTGGGATACGCGCCAGCTCGCGGCGGCACCTGATCCACACCGACGCCAGCCACCGCTTCGAGCGCGGAGCCGACTTCAATGCCGCTCCCATTGCCAATCGACTGGTCACTCGCTCGATCCTGGACGCGTGCGGAGGCAGACTGGACGGTGGCCTGGTGGACTGTATGGTGGACGCGCACCGAAGGCGAACCGCTGACCGGCCGCCGATTCAGCTTTCCGTTATCCATACGCAGCGGCTGCTTGGCACAACCCTCGATCCTGGCGGGATTTCGTCGGCGCTGATTGCGCAGTATCTAAGCGGGCTTGGCTGCAGGCTGACGCCGCTTGATGCGGATACGTTCTCCGTTCAGCTTCCTTCCTGGCGTCTGGACTTGGCGCGTCCGATCGATTTGATTGAAGAGGTGGCGAGGGTTTACGGATATAACCGGTTTGCGGACACGCTTCCCGCGCCCGGCACCGTGCTTGCTCATCCTTTTGCGCGGACCCAGCGCGCCGTGCGGGACCGGCTGTACGCCCTGGGTTTCACGGAGGCTCTTTCGAGTACCTTTGCGAGCGATGCCGAGTGCATGCTGTTCGCTCCGCAAACTGCCGCGGTTCCGCTTGAGAACCCTTTGAGCGACGAGGCGGCGAACCTTCGCCCGTCGCTTCTTCCCGGCATGGTGGCGATGCTTGCGCAAAACCTGAACCGCGACGTTGGGTCGGCTCGACTGTTTGAAGCGGGAGAGGTTTTTACAGGCTCTGTTGCCCGGGTGGTCGAGTCTCCTTCGTTGGTCCTCGGCATCTTTGGCCGGTCCGCGCAAACGAGCTTCCATGCTGCGGAAGACGCTCCCTTCTTTGAGCTTAAGGGCGCGGTCGAGTCGCTCGTCAGTCTCTTTGAGGCGCCCGCGGTGCAGGTCAGCCCGCTCCCCGGAGGTTCTTTCTTTGAGCCGGGGCGCGCAGCCTCCGCGATGGTTGATGGTCATCTGCTGGGCCGCCTTGGCGAGCTCTCCCGGGTGGAGGCGGATCGCCGCAAGCTTCGCCAGCCGGTGTTTCTGGCTGAGATCGATCTCAACTTCCTGCTCCAGCTTTCGCTGCGCCGGGCCGGTGCGCGTGAAGTTTCGCGCTTCCAGGCTGTGGAACGGGATTTCTCCTTTGTGTTCCCCGATGCCGTCCTTTGGAAGAACATACAGGCAGCGATCGACGGCCTAGGCCTGGCCGAGCTGCGCACCCTGACGCCGATTGAAGTGTGGCGCGACCGGAAAAAACACCCAGGCGTCTACTCAACTCTGATCCGGGCCATTTTTCAATCCGACGATCGTACTTTGGTCGACACAGAGCTTTCTACCTGGTCTGCGGCGATCATCGCGGGGCTTGAGGCACTCGGCGGAACCCTACGCACTTAGAGCTAACGACTCATCCACATTTTGGCCCTCTATACTTAGGAGGAAGGTGAATCTTGAGCGAAGCATTTACCGGTAAATCACCTGAGACCAGCCCTGCCAGCCAGGATGATTTTGAGGCTCTGGAGGCTCGGGTTTTCCGTGCTGTTGAAGTGGTTCGCCGAGAACGCGAGGCTCGTCTCTCCGCGGAAGCCGAGGCCAGTGCGCTGCGTCAGCAGCTGGACGAGCTGACGGCTGCTTCGAATCTTGCGCAGACACAGATCACGGCGCTCAACCAGGAACGCGATGCGGTGCGATCGCGGGTGGAAAAGATGCTGCAACAGATGGACGAACTGCTCTAGAGTCGTTCAGGGAAAGAGACCGATGCCCCAATCCGAAGAAGAAAGCACGGCTACCGAGGCCATCACGGTAGAAATTTACGACCAGATTTATCATTTGCGCGGCACCGATGCACCGTATATTGAGCGGCTTGCGGAGTTCGTCGATGGCAAGATGCGTGCTGTCGCTGCCCATGGAGGCACGGTCGACAGTCTTCGTGTTGCCGTTTTGGCCTCGCTCAATATTGCCGATGAGTTGGAGTGCCTGCGTTCTCGGTATGCGGCGCTTGCCGGCTCGATGAACCAAACGCAGAGCTCAATGCGCAGCCGCTCGGCCTCGCTTGCGGCTCAGCTGGACGAAATTTTTGAAGAAGTTGAGCCTCCTGCGCGTCGCGCGGGTTAGCTGACTGCGGGTTTGCGAGAGGAGACCTGGTTTTCCAGGCTTCGTTGTTTTTGCGCGTTTATCTTCCCCAAGCAGGGTTTTATCTCCCCCAGGCCGCTGTTTCTCTGACTCGTAAGGAGCAGATCCCGGTGGGGAGGACAGCACGAGGTCCGGAATCGTTTAAGGGTTACCCACATTGAGTGACGAGTTTTGAGCGTAGCGGCCTCCTCGACAACGCGAATTATATTCCTGCCATAAAAGATGTAGTTTGTTGACTTGCGCGAATGAGGAAGCCCAGTTAGCATCCAAACCAGTGACCGGCCTGCAAAGCAGGTACGCGAATAACGCAGGTTGAACCAATACTTAATGAACAGGGGTTTGGCTCGTAGATATGGCTCGGTGTGCTAGGTCCGCCAGTCCGGAAAGCCTAAAGAGCCACGGCTGGATCCCACCGTCTTAGACGGGTTCACCTGCGCTTCGTCGTACGGCCCCGTGGGTCGGTTTCTGCTTTGCCACGTATGCCTTGTGACTTCCATGGCTGCGCCTAGTAACTTGTCCTGAACGTGCACCCCAACCTCCTTCACCTCGGCCATCTGACTCTTCCCACGTTTGGGGTGGTTACCGCCGTTGGCCTGATGCTTGCGCTCGGACTTTCGCAGCGCACGGCGCGGCTGGCCGGCGTTGATCCCGACCAGCTTTGGGATGCGGGCCTGGGTGCGGTGCTGGCCGCCTTCCTCTTCTCCCGTCTTCTGCTAATTGTGGAGCATTTTGCGAGCTTTCGCGCTTACCCACTGCTGCTGTTGGCGGTACCGTCGCTGACGCCCTCGGGATTGCTGCTGACGGGTGTGACGAGCTATCTTTGGCTGCGCTTCAGGCGATTGCCCGCGCTTGCGGCCTGTGATGCGTGGGCTCCGTGTGCCGTGCTGGTGTGGGCTTTTCTGGCGCTGGGCCACTTTGCGGAGGGCTCGGACCCGGGTCTTCCCGTTCACCGAGGTACGGCTCAGCCGCTCTATCCGGTGGCGCTGCTGGCGTGTGGGCTGGGTTTGATGCTGTGTCTGGCGGCGTACTTCCAGCTGCGGTCTCGCTCGTACGCGGGGCAGACGGCGGGGCAGACGGCGGTCGTGGCTGGATTGCTGCAGTACGGACTCAGCTTTCTGCGCGAGCCGGGCGTGGAGACGCCGCTTGGCCTGGACGCGCTGCAATGGGTCGCCCTCGGCGTTGCCGGCGCCGGTTTGCTGCTGTTGCTCCTGCCGCGTCGCTTGCTGCCTAGCGTTCATCCTGCGTAGACGTGAGCTGGTGCGCCGCTATGTCCCTGGTCTCAGAAGCGAGATCCGGGGCGCACTCAGAGATTGCTGAACCCTCACGAAAAGTGTCGTCCGAGAAATGGCTTACCATGCGAGTGTGGTCATCCCTGCGGCGATCCGCGAGTTCTTCCGCTGCCGTCTTCTGCGTCCGCTGCTGCGGCAGCTTCGTGGCGGAGTGACGCCGCGGCGCCTGGCGTGGAGCCTGGCGCTGGGCATTGTGCTTGGGATCAATCCGTCGGTGGGGCTTACGACGTTTCTTGTCATTCTGCTGGCCTGGATATTCGGCTTGAACCAGGTGGCTTCGCAAATTGGCGCGCATGCGATGACGCCGTTTCATCTGCTGCTCTTCGTTCCGTTTATTGAGCTGGGCGTCCACCTCTTCCATACGCGCCGTCTGCCGATGACCCGCCGGCAGATGGAACATCTGAGTCGTCATCCGCTGCGCCTGATTCACGAGATCTGGCAGTGGGAGTGGCATGCGCTGGTTGTGTGGGCGGTTGCGGCGGCCATCCTGATGCCGCTGCTGGCGAAGTACATTCGCCGCGGCCTGGTACTGCTGATGCGCCGTCATCGGGCGCTGGTGCGCTCGCAGGCGGCGCTGGGGCCGCGAGAGTAAGTCGCGAAAGTGCGGCGTCGCGCGGAAATGCTGGAACGGCTTTTGGAGAGTCAACGTACTATGTTGCACCGATGCCTTCCGCAAACGAGACTCGCTTCCCTTCCCCGGCATGGACGTCTGCGCTGCGACTGGCGCTGCTTTTCGCGGCGATCAAGGTGGGGCTGCAGTTTGCGCTGACGCTCTGGACGGAGCACCTGGGGTATGGGTATTTTCGCGATGAGTTTTACTACATCGCCTGTGGCCGGCATCTTGCTTGGGGATACGTGGACCACGGCCCGGTGGTGGCTTTGCAGGCGAGGCTGGGCGAGATCCTGTTCGGTGACTCGGTGTTTGCGCTGCGGGTGCTTTCGGCGCTTGCAGGGGGAGCGGCGGTTTTGCTGACCGGCATGCTGGCGTGGGTGCTCGACGGCAGGCGTCCGGCGCAGACCTTGGCGATGTTCGGCCTAATTGTGTGTCCGCAGTACATCAGCACCGATGGCTACCTCTCCATGAACTCCTTCGAGCCAGTGTTCTGGATGACTTGCGTGCTGGCGCTGCTGCTGTTGTTACGCGGGCGCAGGCCCTCTGTGTGGTGGCCGGTGTTCGGTGCTTCGGCGGGCGTGGGGCTGCTGAATAAACCTTCGATGACGTTCTTTCTTGCGGCGGCCGGCCTGGGTCTGCTGGCGACGGCGCAGCGCAGAGTGTTCCGGTCGCGCTGGGCGGCCGTGGGGATCGGTGGGATGCTGCTGATCGCTTTACCGAATTTGATCTAGCAGATCGATCACCAGTGGGCGACGCTCGAGTTTCTGCGGAACGGTCAGCGCGGGCATAAGAGCGTCCTGCTCAATCCAGGGCAGTTTCTTCTGGCGCAGCTGAACAATCTGCAACCGCTGAACGGTGTGCTGTGGATTCCGGGAGTCGTGGCACTGCTTCGTCAGCGATCGATCCGGAATGGCCGTTGGCTGGGGCTGACGTATCTCGCATTCCTTGCGATCATGTTCGGGCTGCATGCCAAGGATTATTACCTAGCGGCGATCTATCCTGCTTACTTTGCGGCGGGCGGAGTCGCCTGGGAGGCGCGCTTCTCGCAGGGATGGAGGGTGCGGCAGAACCGCGTGGTGGCTTTCCCAGGCTTTGAAGGCACGCTGCTGATAACGAGTCTCTTGATCCTGCCGATGAGCGCGCCAGTGCTGCGACCAGCGGATTGGGTGCGTTATACAAAGGCGCTTCACCTACGGGAAGATCAGACCGAGACACTCTCGACGGGGCCGCTGCCGCAGTTCTATGCCGATCGCTTTGGGTGGGAGGAGGAGGTGGAGCTGGTGACGAGGACGTTCGAGTCGTTGCCTTCTGAGGATCAGCGACGCGTTTGTCTCTTTGGAGGGAACTACGGGGAGGCAGGAGCGATCGATTTTTTGGGTCATCTGGGCGCTGAACGTCAGCGCAACAGGCTTCCTCCGGCAATCAGTGGACAAAATAATTATTGGCTGTGGGGAACGCACGGGTGTGACGTGAATCTAGTCATTGCAGCGATTCGCGATACCCCTGAAGAGGTTTCGCGGAAGTATCAGTCGGTGCAGGTGATGGGCCAGTTGGACAATTCGTGGGCGATGCCGTTCGAGCATCAGCAGGTCTACCTGCTGCGGGGACGGCGCGCATCGGCGGCCTTTCAATGGGTGGATGAGCGGTTCTATTTTTGAACCAGATGCGTTAGAAAGAAACGGCCGCCCTGGAGGCGGCCGTCAATACAGGGAAGTCCAGGTTAGTCGTTTGAATCGTCCGACTCGCGTTCGGCGCGCTTCCAGTTGAGGAGGTCGCCGAGGGTTGTGGAGGAACTGGAGCCTCCGGAAGACTGGCCGGGTTTGCTCTGATTTGACTTGGCCTTGTTTCCTCCGCCGCTGTCGCGATCGCGTGAGCCGGAGTTTGAGCCGGCGCCCGTTCCGGAGTAGTCGCGGGTGTACTCGCGATTGCCCGTGGCTTCCTTGTAGGCCTCAACTTCGGTACGGCTGGCTTCTTCGCCGACGGCACGGATGGAAAGACCGACTTTCTTCTCTTCCTGGTTCATCTTGACGATTTTGAACTCATGCTCGTCATTGACGTTGAGTTCCACCGGCTTGCCGCGATCATCGACCGCTTCAGAGACGTGGCAGAGACCCTCGACTCCTTCGGCGATCTCGACGAAGGCGCCAAACTGCGCGGTGCGAAGGACCTTACCCTTGATGACGTCGCCAATGCGGTGCTGGGCGAAGAAGGTATCCCAGACATCCGGCTGCAGTTGCTTGACGCCAAGCGAGAGGCGACGGTTTTCGGGTTCGACGCCGAGGACGATGGCGCGTACCTTCTCGCCTTTTTTGAGGACTTCCGACGGGTGCTTGATGCGCTTGGTCCAGCTGAGGTTCGAGACATGGACGAGGCCGTCGATGCCGTCTTCGATCTCGATAAAGGCACCGAAGTCGGTGAGGTTGCGAACGCGGCCCTCGATGATGGCGCCAGTCGGGTACTTGTCTTCAAGCTGCTCCCAGGGGTTGTCCTGAAGCTGCTTCATGCCGAGCGAGATGCGACGATCGTTGGGGTTGACGGAGAGGATCAGCGTATCGACTTCGTCGCCGGGCTTGACGAGCTTCGAGGGATGCTTCATGCGCTTGGACCAAGTCATCTCAGAGACGTGGACGAGGCCTTCGATGCCCTGCTCGAGCTCGACGAAGGCACCGTAGTCGGTGACGGAGAGGATGCGGCCGCGGACCTGCGCGCCAATGGGGTAGCGCTCGGTGGCGTCGAGCCAGGGGTCCGGGGTGAGCTGCTTGAAGCCGAGCGAGACGCGCTGCTTATCCTTGTCGAACTTGAGGACCTTGACCTGGATCTCATCGCCGACGTTGACCAGGTCGCGAGGATGCGTGAGGCGACCCCAGCTCATGTCCGTGATGTGGAGCAGGCCGTCGAGGCCGCCGAGATCGACGAACGCGCCGTAGTCGGTGAGGTTTTTGACGGTTCCGGTGAGGATGGTTCCCTCTTCGAGGGTTGAGAGGGTGACCGACTTCTTGGCGTTCTGCTCCTCTTCGAGCAGCTCCTTGCGGGAGATGACGACGTTGCCGCGCTTCTTGTTGAGCTTAATGACGCGGACTTCGATCTCAGTGCCGACGTAGCCGTCAAGGTTGCGAACGGGGCGGACTTCAATCTGGGAGCCGGGAAGGAAGGCCTTGATGCCGATGTCGACGGTGAGGCCGCCCTTGACGCGGGAGACGACCATACCTTTGACGGGAGTTTTGGTGTTGGCGGCTTGCTCGAGCTTATCCCAGACTTTGTGGCGCAGGGCCTTCTCATGCGAGACGGCATAGCCTCCGCCGTGCTGCTCTTCGCGCTCGACCACGACTTCGATGGAATCGCCCGGCGCGAATTTGGCAGTGCCATCGGCGTTCATCACCTGATCGAGAGGAAGGAGGCCTTCGCTCTTGAGACCGATATCGATCACGGCGTGCTTGTCGGTGATCTTAACGATGGTTCCGGTGACCACGACCTCTTCTTGGGTGAGATTCTGGGCGATCGAGGACTCGACGGCCTGCTCACGGTCGAAGTTGGCGAGGGCTGCGGCGAAGTCGGAGTCGTCGTAGTCCTGCTCGGGCTCTTCGGTATTGGCGGAGAGCGAGGGCGCGATGCCGCCGGAGGCTGGATTCTCAGAGGGCGTGGTCTGGCTGGTGGGAGCCGGGACGGCCGGAGAGACGTTGGACGCGGAGGCGTCGAGGTGGATGGGAGTTGATTCGGTTGACAGGTCGGCCGTGCCGTCTGCCGCGTTGGGCGCCAGGGTTTCGATTTCGGTGTTCAGGGGTTTGCTCTCGATGTACTCAGGATTATGGTCGTCTACCATGATGGATGCGGGCTCCGGGGTCCAAAAAGGCTTGTGCTACGTTCTGCTTCGATCAAGCCAGGAAGACACCGTGGAGAAGGAGGCAGAACGGACCGGCGGGAGGAGGACCGGGGTGCTGACGAGTCGCCAAGGCGGATTCGCATGCAGGGAGGATCGAATGCGATGATAGAACGAGAGCGGCTGCTTTTGGATCCCACACGCAGTAACTCACTCGAAAGCATATCAGTCCTATAGAGCCTGGTCAAGTGGAGTAGCTACTACGCGCATCCGCCACGCTAAATCAGATGCGCGAAGACCGAGTCTGGATGTGGCGAATTGAAGGGAGAGTGCAGGAAGACGGCTGGGTATACTTCCGGGATGGATCGACTTTGGACGCCGTGGCGCTACGAGTACATCACCGGCGGGCATGCGACGGCTGAGGCGGCCGAGGAATTTAAGCAAAAAGATCGGCGCAAGGGGGTTCCGGCGGCGCTCGCGGCGTGGCCCGGGGAGGACCGCAAGTGTGTGTTCTGCAACCTGATCGGAGCGGTGGATTGGGCGCGCCAGGATCGAATGGCGGGAGAAGATGCGGAACGGGCGGGGCTGGTTGTGATGCGAGGGAAGACGCTCTATGCATGTCTGAATGCATTTCCGTACGCGAGCGGGCACGTACTGCTGGTCCCCTACCGTCATGTGGACTCGCTGGCCAAGCTGCCGGTGGAGGAGGCGGAAGAGATGATGCGGATGGCGCAGGAGTTTGAAAGGGCGCTGCGGACGGTGTACGGGCCGGACGGAATTAACTTTGGCATGAACCTGGGGCAGGCTGCCGGGGCGGGGGTGGCGGGGCACCTTCATCTGCATGCGCTGCCGCGATGGTTTGGGGATGTGAACTTTATGACAGCGACGGCGGAGACGCGTGTTCTTCCGGAGGCACTGGAGGTTACCTGGAAGAGGTTACGAACGGCACTTCTTGCGGGAGCGGCGAACAACGGTGCATCTGTGCCGGGCATCTGAATTTTGAAGCAGCATTGGACAAATATGACTCGATGAGCGGAATATTACCGGCGGAGGAATCATGAACAATCTAATCACTACCATTCCAGCATCCGTTCGTAGACCTACGGAGAGTTCGAGGTTTGTTCACACGCTCCATGCTCGGACTTCCCGGACGGTGACCGGGATCATTCCGGCAGGACCGGTGACGGTTCACAGTGCTTTTGAGCGGCTTCCGCATGAGCCTGAAGATGCTCGGATCACGGGTGTAACGCGGTCGCTCGAACGGCGTCTCCTGGCGTTGAATCTGAGTGCACGGGAACGGCTAGCGGAGCAGGGCTGAGGCGGATGCCTAGACGGCGGTGCGGGTTGTTAGCATCCGGCGCGCCGTCAACGCTACGGCCAATCGGGAGATCCCGGTGAGCAAGATAGCGAAGCCGATAATCGTTCCGACAAACCACTCAGCCGAATAAGGTAGACGTTTCCAGATCATAAAGGCGAGGATGAGCGAGATGGCTCCGTTGAACAGGAGCCAGCCTCTTGCTCCCACGCCGCGCATGGCAAAGGCAGCGATGAGCTCGAAGATGCCGCGGATGAGAAGGTAGGCACCGACGAACGCGGTGACGCCGATGAGCCCAGCGACGGGATGGACGAGCAAGAAGACGCCGGCAATCAGATAAGCGACGCCGATGACGGCTTCCCAGAGGTGAGCTCCGGCGCCACGGACGTGCCATGCGAGCCAAAGGTGCCCGGCGCCGACGAGCATGAGAATCCAGCCGAGGATTCCGGTGAGGGCTACGCCGGCGAGCAGAGGCGCGAGGATGGCTATGAGCCCGACGACGATGAGAACCATACTCAGCGCGATGGACCAGCCGATCGACTCGCGTGCGATGCCGCGAACACCGGTTGGATAGATGGTTTCGGACGGGGTTTGCATCGGCTTCCTCCTCAGGTTCGCCAGATCTCCGACACTGTGGTCCTGTGATGCGAAGTGAAGCTAGGCGTGGTGGTTTGGGGGTGGGAAGAACATGCGGATACCGGCGATGCCGGCGGCTCCTGCGGCGAGGCAGTGGAGGGCGTTGGCTGAGGTGACTCCCCCCAAGGCGTAGACGGGCATGGGGTGGGCGGCGCGGCAGGCGGCCTGGAGGGCGTCGAGGCCGACGGCGGGGGTGACTTCGGCTCCGTCCACTGACTTGCCGAAGACGGGGGCAAAGAGGGCGAGGGTAGCTTGCTGATCACGGGCGCGGCGGAGTTCGTCGAGCGTATGGCAGCTGACACTCACGATGGCATCGGGCAGGATGGCGCGGATCTGGCGGGGGGTGAGCTCGCCGGAGGCAGAGGTGAGGTGGACGCCGTGGGCTTCGGCGGCGAGCGCGATGTCGGCGCGGCCGGGGACGAGAATGCGGGTTGGGGCGCCGGGCGCGGCGGATTGGATGGCCTGTACGACGCCGCGGGTGAGGGCGATGAGGGCGGCGGCGGAGAGGTGTTTTTCTCGCACCTGGAGAAAGGCCAGGCCTTGGCGAGCGAGCCGAGCGCAATGGGCTACCAAGGCGGTGGCAGGTGAGTCTTCTGCGCTGGATGGAAGCTGGGCGGTGCCGGCGGTGATGGCGTACTGAAGCACCACCAAAGTGTAATAGAGACGGAAGGGCAATCTGCCGATATGTGTTACGTTGGGGAGATCGCCCGAAACGCCCAGGCACCTCGCTGCGAAGGAACATTCAACGAAAGAGTTTGCACAACGCGTATGAGCACTGTCTACGATCTGATCGTTATCGGGTCCGGCCCGGCCGGGCAACGTGCCGCAATTTACGCGTCCAAGCTGGGCAAGAAGGTTGCACTGGTGGAGATGCGCGAAGTGGTTGGAGGCGCCTGCATCAATACGGGAACAATTCCGTCGAAGACCATGCGCGAGGCGGTACTCCACCTTTCCGGCTACAACTATAAGTCGATTTACGGCATGAACTACCGGGTGAAGGAACGCATTACGATGGCGGACCTGGCGTTCCGGGTGCAGCACGTCATTAAGACCGAAATTGACGTAACGGAAGCGCAGCTGCAGCGAAACAATATTGAAATGCTGACCGGGGTTGCCAGTTTTGAGGGGGCGAGCGCGGATTGCGTTCAGGTAAAGGTGACGAATTCGCGCGGGTCCACGATGTACAACGCGAAGAATGCGCTGATTGCGACGGGAACGAAGCCGGCGGCGTCGGCGAAGGTACCGATCAACGGTACGTCGATCGTGAACTCGGATTTGGTGCTGGAGCTGAAGACGCTGCCGAAGACGATGATTATCGTGGGCGGCGGCGTGATCGGCGTGGAGTATGCGTGCATGTTCTCGGCGCTGGGAGTGCGGGTGACGCTGGTGGAGCGGCGGCCGCGGCTGCTCGAGTTTGCCGACCAGGAGATTGTGGAAGCGCTGAGCTATCATCTGCGCGATGCGCGGGTGACGATGCGGCTGAACGAAGAGGTCGACACGGTGGAGGAGATGCCGGACGGCTCGGTGGTGGCCAATCTGGAGTCGAAGAAGAAGCTGCAGGGCGATACGCTGCTGTACGCGGTGGGCCGGCAAGGCAATGTGGACGAGCTGAACCTGGCGGCGGTCGGGGTGGACTCGGATTCCCGCGGGCGCATTCCGGTGGACAAGGATTTTCGGACCAAGCAGCCAAATATTTTTGCGGTAGGCGACGTGATCGGCTTCCCTTCGCTGGCGTCGGTTTCAATGGAGCAAGGCCGAATTGCGGGTGCGCGGGCGTTTGGAGACGAGACGATTCTCTCCAATCCAAGCTTTTATCCGTACGGGATTTGGACCATCCCGGAGATCAGCTTCCTGGGCAAGACGGAAGAGCAGCTAACAGAAGAGGATGTACCGTACGAGGTGGGTGTAGCGTACTACCGTGAGATTGCGCGCGGGCAGATTCGCGGTGACACGACCGGCCGGCTGAAGTTGATCTTCCATCGCGTGACCCATGCGCTGCTGGGAATCCACATTATCGGCGAGGGTGCAAGCGAGCTGGTGCACATTGGACAGGCCGTGATGGCGCTGGGCGGGAAGCTTGATTATTTTGTAGATACGGTCTTCAACTATCCAACGCTCGCAGAATGTTATAAGGTGGCTGCGTTCAATGGATTGAACCGCGTGAGTAAGTTCGAGTAAAGAGTCTCGCTGCGAAGCGAGACCATGAATCGAAGGTTCGGGTCAACATTGATGTTCTTTCTCCGTGGGAAGCTGCGGAGCTGCTGACGATTACGCGCGCCCGAGACGTAGATCCGGGTGAGCTTGCCAAAGGTGGAAAGAGATGGCCAGAACTATAGGCGTGGTGCTATCGGAACGGATTGCCGCGGGGCTGATCGTCGATCATCGGGTTGAGGGCGCGCTACGCCTGTATCCCACGAATGCGGATGACGACTCCGGGCTGGTGGAGTTGCATACAGAGGGGCTGATCGAGGCGATCTGTGAACAGGTGATGTTGACCGCGGGTGCGGACGATGCGGGTCGGTCTGAGCTGACCGCGGTGGGCGTGGCGCTGCCGGGTCTGGTGCGGAACGGCGTGGTGGAAGAGGCTCCAAATTTCCCGCAGCTTAAGGGGGCGCGGATCGCCGAGCTGCTCTCGACGCAGTTGAACGCGCATGGGCTAAAGGTGCCGGTGAGCGTGGCCAATGATGCGGATAGCGTGGCGGCGGGTTTGGCGGCGGCGCAGGGCAAGCTGGATTCGCTGATCCGCGTGTGGACGCTGGGCGTGGGGATCGGTTACGGACGATACCCTTTTGCTCCGGGAGTGTGGGAGGGCGGCCACACGGTGGTGACGCTGGACGACAAGGAACAGTTCTGCGGGTGCGGTGGACGCGGACACATCGAAGGCATTATGGGACATCGCGCGATGCGCCTGCGCTTCCTGGACATGGAGCCGGAAGAGGTGTTCGAAGAGGCCAGGAACCGCGATTCGCGGAGCAAGAACAAAGAGCGCTGCCTGACGTTTGTGAAGCTTTGGCACAAGGCACTGGCGGCAGGCACGGCCACGTCCATCCATATGGACGGGCCAGGGAAATTTCTGCTGACCGGCTCCAACATCCGCTTTGTCGATCTGGCCATGCTGAAGGAGTACGTGAACCAGATGGTGAAGATGAGCCCATTGCAGAGCTATACGATCGAGCTCGTCGAGGATATTCCGGAGACGCGGGTCATTGGCGCGGCAGTAATGGCAGAGCAGGCGGTCAATGCGGGCTGAACGGCCGATCTCTGAGTGGGGATGGGTTGCGTGCGACTCTTAAGAAGCTGCCAAGCCGCCCTAGATTCGAGTGAACGCTGACGAAAAGACCTCGCCGGAGATGTGCTCCGGCGAGATCTTTTTTGCTGAAGTTTGAAGCCGACGATCAAGCGAAGCCGGCAGGCTGCGTGGTGAGGTTGGCTGCAGTGGCAGGTGCGGAGCTGGGAGTTCCCGCAAATGCGCCGTTGATGCCAAGCGGAAAGAAGCCGCCCTGCGTGAGCCCCGTGCCGCCGTAGGCAAGAAAAAGAACCTGCGTTACGGAGCGAAGAGCGGGAAGCCCATTCGAGATGTTGATGGGCAGGTATTGCGTCTGTGATCCGGTAGGAGGAGGTACGAGGTCAGCGCCGTCCAGCACGGGGCTGGGGATGTTGAGGCGGGCGATCTGGGTGTGCAAGGTTCCGACGTGCAGGGACTCTGTGGCGAGAATACGGGCCGCCGTCTGGATGACGATCGGTGTGGAGAGCAGGTACGCCGCACCGCCGTAGGCCGAGACGCCGATGTCCTCGAAGATGCGAGCGAGGGTGAGATAGTCGTTCTGGCTGCCGAAGCCGAGACCGAGCGCGTTCAGGTTGATGTTGGGCTTGGCAATGGCGAGCGAGCCGAGGAAGGAGCGGAGCAGAACGACGTGGGCACGCTCATCCGAGCCGATCTCCGCCGTGATGGGCGCGGTGAAAACAAGGGAGTTTGAGAAGGTAACTTTGCTGCCGCCGATGGTGGTACCGCCGTTTGGGCTATTGCCACCGCTGGCGACGCCGGAGGTGCCGATGCCGAAGTGCTCGATCCCGTAGCCGTACTGGCCGTAGGTGTAGAACTCGGCTTCGAGGTATTCAAGGTTCAGGGCGAAGTTGAGGACAGCGAGCTCAGTGGCGGTGGGACCGGAGGATTGCGCTTCCGCTTCCGTTGCGCCAACGCCCATGGCGGTGACGGCCGCCGTGGCGACTCCGAGGGTTTTGAGGAACTTACGGCGATTGGATGAGGCCGCGACGACTTCTTCGATGATGCGCTTCGACATAAAGCTCCTTAGCGAGGTGTTGGCTCGCCGGTACGGCAGGTAGACGGTTCCGTTATGCGGTACGACGCCGACGTCCGAGCAGGGCAAGCGCGGGCGGAAGGACCAGAAGCAAGGTAGAGGGCTCCGGCGTGACGGCCGCGTTGGTTACGGTAACGCTGTAGTTTGCGGTCGTCTGGGCGCAGGTAATGTCGTTATAGAACATTCCTCCAGGTACGCCGCAGTCCGAGCCGGTGATGGAAGGGTTCGAGGCGAACAGAAATCCTGCAGCCAAATTGCCGATGGCAACGTTGGGGAACTCGGTCAGATCGAGGACGTAGCTTCCGGCACTGAGCGTATCGGTGAGCGAGACGTCGCTAAATCCTGTGTTGGAGCCGCTAAAATCGACGACGTTGCCGGTTCCGGTGTCGAACAGCGTGAGCACCGGCACGATGCCACCGCTGGCGAACGAGGTGGTTGTGAAGGTGTAATTTTGGGCGGAGGTGAGGGTGAGCTGGTCACTGATGACGGTGTTGTCGGCGGTGAAGGTTCCGGAGAGTGTGGTGGTCGCGGCGTGAGCTTGAGTAAAGGTGATAGCACTCAGCACAGCGAGCGCGAGACGAGAGGCGGAGCGACAAACGTTCATAAGGGATCTCCGAACGGCAGACATGGGTGAGGATGGGCGAAGGTGGGCCAGAAAGCAATCCATCAGGTGAAACGAAGAGCGCCGAGGTGAGTCGTTCTAATTGACTGCGCCTGCCGATCAGGGAGTGCAGTACGGAAAGCGGTTCGGAAGAGGAGGAAGCGAAGGCTGCAGGCTCCGTCAACGGAAGCTGCCGTCATGGCCTTTCTACTATGGCCGAGATAAAGGAAAGGACGATTGAGGCCGATAGGAGGAAGAATGTCGTCCTAAAGCGAATTTTGAAATCCAGCGCGGCAGCTCGCACGTAAAACTTCTTCAGAGTTGAACACAGATAGGTAGGCAAAAACTAGATTAGCGTTACAGCGTTACCGCATATAAGTTTTGGGAGATCGGAAGCAAGATCCGGAACGGGGTAAGCTTTCGGCGCGAGATGATGTATTTCTGCCACGTTAATTGGCAGGAGTGCGAGCACGAAATGAATCTTTGAATATACTGCTTTTTATTACTTAGAGGGTGGACTAACCTACCTGCTTTGGCGCGGGCGAAGTTGAACCGCTGGGTAGAAGCGAAGTTCCACGCTCCCGGTGAAGCTTGAGCGAGACGTTTGCTCCAGCAAAGGAAAGTTCCACCGTTCATATTGCCCAAGGGCATTCAACTCCATATCCGGACGTATGCTCCAAGAAGCGTTGACCCCGTAATCATTATTGGTTCCGCCTTCATACACAGCGGTATCCGCTACCATTTTGCGGTAAAAAATACCTATTCTTTTCTCCGGGGAGGCCCAGTAGGTTGAGGAAGCTTGCCCACCGATGCCTTGACGGCCAATCCAGCTACCCAGAATCTGTCCATAGTTTGTGTATCCCTGGGGATAATGAGTGTTGGCGTAGTAATAGCCTTGATTGTAGGCTTTTGGCAGATCAGTGTAGGCTGCCTCAAGCCTTGCATCGAACTTATGAAGTTTCGGCAATTCGGAGAGGTAAATTCCGGGATCCCAAGCATACCGAGCGACAAATTTACCTTCAATAGGATCGTCCCATGCCATGCCCTCACTGTAGACCTGGACTCTTCTTCGGAATCCTGGGAGGTGGTAGTTGAGATTGACCTCAGTAACTCGCTTGCCTGGATCTACGGCTTGACCATTTCCGAAGATGGAGAAGCTATGTATAAACGTTCCGAAGGTAAGTGGCCGCCCATAACCGGCGAAGATTGTAGTATGTGCTACTCCTAACTCAAAGTTATCCGTGGGCTTGATCGTCATGTGAATGCCCCACAGATAAGGTGGAGGAGTAAGTGCTGTATTTTGACTACCGTAGGAGATGAATTCTGGACCAAGCCGGACAAAGTGGATTCCACCCTCTCGGGCCATGAAGAGATCGAAGCGGACCGGACCTAAGATGCGCAGCGCACCAGGTAGATGGCCAGGCTTTATCCGATCAACGCGAAGCATTGGAAGAGGAGCCGCATTGGTGGAGAGGATGAGGGAGGTGCTCCGATCCGGTCCCCACCACAGACTTTGCTGCCCGAAGGTGAACTGCCAGTCATGCACGTTGAGGGCAACATAGGCGTCGAGCGGACGCAGGCGGCTTGTGTTGCCGAAGCGCAGATTCCAGCCAAAGGGCAAGACATCGCCACCGGCAAGAACTTGCTGCACCGGCACGGTGTACATCTGAAGAGGAAGCGCTGAGGCGTATTGATACTCACCACGAAAGTAAACGGCGAAGGGACCAGCCGTGCCCCTGACAGCAAGTCCACTGATTTCGTTTGCACCTTTTCCATATGGGCGGCCAAAGTCATCGACCAAGGTTTGCGAGAAGTGATATCCGTCGCGCAACGGCGTCCCGCCGATTCCAGTTACTCGCGTGTAAGCATTGTCTAAGTCAATTTCCTGATTCTCTGCTCCGGTAAGAACTCGACTCTCGCCGGCAAATTCTTTATCAAGGGAGGCAAGCAAAGACTCGCCTACCTCGTCCATCTCGAAGTATTGTTCGTGAGCCTCAGCAACAAGCCGCGCTGCTTCCAGGCGAGTCCATGGCCTGACCATGGCGGTACTATCTGGAAGGTAGCCTAAAGCTGAAAGCCGGTCGAATGCCGGATAAGTCCAGCTATCAAGAGGGATAGAGGTTGAGCCTTTATACCTTGTGCTGAAGTCTGTTTCCGTATCCACGTTGCGGGCTGCAGGTAGGCTTTGCGCTGGTCGTACAGGCATGATTACAGGAGCAGTTACAGCCGGCAAAGTATACGGAAGAGAAAAAGATGATGTTGCAAAAACTAAGTTAGGTGATTCGAAAGACAGATCTTGTCCTAAGCTAAATTTAGAGGAGAGATCTTGTCCTAAGCTATAGGAGGAACCTGCGGCCATGCACAAGATAAGAATCCGGAAACGCACCTTCACCTGCCCTGAACACGCTTTGAAAATTGAGATGCTATCCATTTTGGCTGTATGACAGAGGAGGATAACATGAGACTCTCCTCTTACGGACTATAGGGTTGGCAGCTTTCTGTTCACCCTACCCTGCAGATCAAACATTTAAGATAGCTTGTCTCCGGCAAGCCAAGGATTGCTGGATGATCCGGGGCAGCACCACGAGCTTCGATGACCTGCACCCTTCGATGAGCGTCCACCGCGGCAGCAGCCACTACAGCGTGAAAGTCCTGCTGCCCAACCTGCTGTGAGCAGGAACAGGTGATTAGGGTTCCACCGGGCTCGAGCATTTTCATCGCGCGCAGATTCATTTCTTTATAGCCACGCAGCGCACCTTCCGTCGCCCGTTTCGATTTTGCAAATGCAGGCGGATCGAGCACGATCGTGCCGTATCTCTGTCCGCCGGCTTCAAATTCCCGTAAGAGGTCAAACGCATCCGCCTCGATCCAGTCTACCTTTGCATGCAGCTGAGGATTGCGCTCAAGATTGCCGTCCGCTACCTCGAGCGCCGCCCGGCTTGTATCCACTCCCGTTACCCGGTCGCAGACGCCGGCCAGATGTAGAGCAAAACCTCCCTGGTAGGTGCATACGTCGAGCGCTGACCCGTGCGCGTAGTTAGCCGCTGCGGCGTAGTTCAACCGTTGATCGAGAAACGCGCCTGTCTTTTGCCCGGAGAGGGCGTCATAGGCAAAGTGCACGCCGTTGATGGTGAAGACGGTCGCTAGTTTCGGCTCTTCCCGGTCCGCATAGAGAGCCTCTCCTTCGATCGGTGGAAGGGCTTCCGCGACGCGCACCCGGGGATCAGGACGCTCCACGATGGTTGCCGGGGAGAGTCGCTTGCGCAATACATCCGTTACGGTAGAACGTACGTCGTTCTGTGCGGTGGCTTGCGTCAAAAGTTGCAGGAGGATTAGATCGTTGTATCGGTCGGCGATGATGCCAGGCAGACGATCTGCCTCGGAAAAGACGAGCCGTCCGGCGTTGTCGCGGTCCGATCGCGGAGAAAACGTTTCACGCAGGTCGATTGCGGCGTGCATACGCGCTTCAATCTCGGCGAGATAGTGTGCTCGGCTGAGCGCATGGGTGGCGGAGACCATACGTAAGGTGATCTGCGAGGCGGAACTGAAGATGGCGCTGCCGAGTGCCATGCCGCGCCCATCGACCACGGAGACGATACTGCCTGCGGTGACCTCGGTGCCGCCGAGCTCCGGCAGGAGTTGCTCTACATCGGATCGATAGACCCATGCGGCGCCGGAACGAAGCCGCTCGACTGCCCGTCGCGTGATCATCGCCGCGGGTCCGTGGGCATGCGGCGAGCCGATCCGCAAGGGCAGAGCATCGATCTTTTGTGTCATCCCTTATGGTCGCACGGAGCTGCCGTGGTACGGCGTTTGTGCGGTCGGGTCTACCAGCATCATGGTGCGCTGCGCCCTGCGCTGGTTTCATGCGTCTTTTTGAAAGCTAGAATGATTTCTACAGCTTTCCCCTTTTTATTGGAAAAGCTGCTTTTCTTTTGATTCTACAAAGGATTCTTGTGCGCCGAATCGATGTCCTTATTGTGGGAGCAGGTGCTGCGGGACTGATGTGCGCTATCGAAGCTGGCCGACGCGGCCGCAAGGTGCTGGTCGTGGATCATGCTGATCGCATTGGCAAGAAAATCCTGGTTTCAGGCGGAGGACGCTGCAATTTTACAAATCTGTACTGCACGGCGGAGAACTTCCTGTCTGAAAACCCACGGTTTGCCCATTCCGCACTTGCGCGTTTTCCTTCTGCTGACATGGTTGCGCTGATCGAACGCCACGGAATTCCATATCACGAAAAGACGCTTGGACAGCTGTTCTGCGATCGAACGGCACGCGACATGACGGACCTGCTTGAACGCGAGTGCGCTCAGGCTGGAGTGCAGATTGAAGTGAAAGTCTCTTTAGGCTCGGTGCGCCGGGATGACCACGGTTTTGCGGTGGAAACCTCGGGCGGCTTGCTGGGTGCGAGTTCCCTCGTCATTGCCACAGGTGGACTTTCGATTCCGAAGATTGGTGCGAGTGGCTTGGGCTACACTCTTGCACGGCAGTTCGGGTTGCGGATTGTCGAGTGCCGACCGGGCCTGGTGCCGTTCACCTTTGACGGTGCAGACCAGGAACGGTGGTGCGACCTTTCCGGCACTTCGACGGAGGTTATCGCGCGTCTGGAAACTATCACGAAGAAGCCAAACTTCAATGCGCATCGTTCTCCTAGTTTCCGGGAGAAGCTTCTTATTACCCATCGCGGTCTGAGCGGTCCGGCAGCGTTACAGATATCTTCCTTCCTGGCGGTTGGAACCGCGATAGAAATCGATCTTGCTCCCGGTCGACAAGTTCTACAACAGAGTTGCTTCCCGAACAGTTCACGCGATACCTCGGCTGTTCTCACCTTGCTGCGGGCTGTGTTGCCTGCGCGCTGGGCGGAGCGCTGGCTGCAATTAAACCTTCCGGAATCGGTTCCGCGACAGCTTTCGAAGGCAGCAATCGGCGTGCTTGAGGCTCGCCTGCATGCCTGGCAAGTCATTCCAAACGGCACAGAGGGATATGGGAAGGCTGAAGTTACGGTTGGCGGAGTCGCTACCGATGAACTCGACGCACGAACCCTGGAGAGCCGCAAGGTTCCGGGGCTTTTCTTTATCGGTGAGGTCGTCGATGTGACCGGATGGCTAGGCGGATATAACTTTCAGTGGGCGTGGGCTTCCGGCTTTTGCGCCGGGCAAGTCTGCTGAGAAGAGCCCTCATTGGATCACCAGGGTCAGCGGGAGAGTTCGTGTCAGCCCTGCGCTGGAACCGGTGACTACGAGAGAGTAAGAACCGCTTGGGCTTACGGCGGCCGATGAGCCCGCGGAACCTGAGCCTGGTTCCGTCCTTCCCGCGGAGCAACCGCTACCACTGATCAATGCCAACGTGAGTGTGAAAAGCAGCAATGTTTGCTGCCAGCGTTTGCGTCTGCAGAAGAGGCAGAGTGGGAGTAGAGCGGCAAGCCACGTCTGTGACTTGGTCCATGGCATGGCGGGAGCATCCAGTCGTACCGTTGTCAGCCCTGTAGCTACCGTTACGGTCATCGGCGTTGATCCGCCGAGCGCAACACTTGAGGGATTGACTGTACACGTACTATGGGCCGGAACTCCGGTACAGGTAAATGTGACGGTCCCGGTCACATTGGCCGCCGAGCTTAGGAGGAGGGCATACGTGGCAGCTTGACCACTGGCTACGGTGAGCGACGACGGGCCGTTCACAGCAAGGGTGAAATCGGAGCCGCTGCCGGTGAATTGGATCGTTTGCGGGGAGGAGGCTGCGTTGTCAACAAACGTGAGGGATCCGAGACGAGTGCCGCCTGTTGTCGGCGCGAACACGATGCTTAGCGTACAGACTCCCGCCGGCGCCAGAGACTGCCCGCAGGTATTGGAACCTGCAGCAATTGAGTAGTCTCCGGTAACAGAGACATTCGAGATTGCCAAGGCCGTTCCACCATTGTTCGTCAGGGTTACGGTCTGTGGTGCTGAGGTTAGCCCTATCCCGATGATCCCGAAAGCTAATCCATTGACCGGGGAGAGTGACGCTCCTGACGGAGCAATACCGTAGCCGCCCAACTGCACGGTCTGGCTGCGAAACTGGTCAGAGATGGTCAGGGTGCCGCTTTGCTGCCCCAGACTTTTTGGCACAAAGCTTACGGAAAAGGTGCAGGTTGAGTGTGCATTTAGAGAGTTCCCGCAGCCACTCACGACAGTGAAGTCACCGCTTGTTATTTGGGCGGAGATGAGTGTCAAGGCAACATCTCCGGCGTTGATCAGTGTCACAGCCTGAGTTGCACTTGCAGTGTTCTCTTGCTGAGAAGAGAAGGTCAACGCGGAGAGAGATAAATCGTCGGTTGCGGGATTCGTGGCTGTTCCACTGAGACTTGCAGTCTGGGTGCCGTCGTCATCCACGACGGTGAGTGTTCCAGAACGTGCGCCGGTTACGCTCGGCGCAAAGACGATCGAAAGGGTACATCCTGTTTGCGAGCCTAGCGTCGTGCCACAAGTATTCGCAGCTATTTTGAAGTCGCCGGAGATGACCGGAGTCTGGAGTCCTGCGGAGGCAGTGCCGGTGTTCGAAATAGTGATGTTTTGCACGGCGCTGGTTGCTCCCACGCTCGTGATGGGAAAGGTTGCCGTGGTGGGAGTAAGAACGATGGCTGCAGCCGGAGTGCCTGTCCCAGAGAGCGTTGCTGTTGCCTGACCGCCGGCAACATTGCCGTAGATGGTGAGAACGCCGGTGCGCGCGCCGGTGGAAGTGGGAGCGAACCGCACTTGTACCGAACATGTAGCCCCTTGCGGGACTGAATTTCCGACGCAGGTGTCGATCTCGTTGAAGTCGCCCGTTGTGATTACGCTTGAGATCGTAAGATTTGCATTACCGGTGTTGGTCACCGTAACCGTTGTGTATGCGCTTAAGGTGCCGACCGCCTGTGCTGAGAAGGTTGCGGAGGTTGGACCCAAGGCGATGGCGGGAAGGGCGGAGGCGGTGGCCGTCAGCAAAGGGATCTGCCAGATGCCGCGGCCGTACGTTGCCGCACGAAGTTCGCCGGCACGTCCGTCGCCTGTCGGCAACTGCGCGGCCGCTTGCAGACTCACCACCGGGGCGTTCGGCAGCGAGCTCCCGAAGACGCTCCAGCAGTTGCCGCTGGTGCAGGTTGAGATGTTGGTTGTTACGTAGACTCCCGTGTCTAACGCGACGTAGACGGTCTTTGCGTCATTGGGGTCTACGACAACGCTGTTTGCCGGCGCGTTAGGGAGATTGGAGGTGATGTTGCTCCAATGCAGGCCTGCATCCACAGAGCGGTAGACGTGTGGCGAACTTGCCCCCACCTGACTGAATCCCGCAAGGGTAACGTAGACGGTGTTTCCGGTGGCATCATGAGTATCTGCTGCGATGGCAGAGACATCGAAGCCTTGCGGATTGAAGACGCCGGAGTCGGAAGCATCGTTGGTCACCGGTCCGAGTGCAGCATCGCGCCAGGCCGTGGTGCTGCTTGCGGTATTTCCTGCGGTGGTTGCAAACAGATGTCCACCGAGATTCTGGCCGCCGTCCGATACTCCGGCGAGACCGGCGTAGAGCACCTCGGATCCCGCATTCTGGCTTGCAGCGGAAAGGTTAGCGGGGCCTGCTGCTGCGAGGGATCGAACGAGAGGCGCGCCGGTGCCACAGGCACTCGCGGCTGGCGTAGCGAAGGGAGCGCTGATGGCATTTGCACCGGACCAGGCTGCTCCGCCAGTCGCGGTGCCGCGCCATGCTCGGCAGGTTCCCGTGATGAGGTTGGAGGTGAGCGTTGGGTCGAGCAGCCAAGGCGCATCAGTCTCCGCTAAGTCTCCGCCAACCTGGGCCGCGGCGATGACATTTGTAGCAAAGTCACTTGAGCTACAGGCTGAGCCTGAAGAGCAGCGTGCGATGTTCACTCCAGCGCCTGTGGAGAGATACCACAACTGCGGATTGGCTGAATCGATGGCAACTGTGCCTCCTTCCCCCGTCGCAAGCTGAGTCCAGGCGCTTGCCGCGGATCCCGTGCCGGCTGTTCCCAAAGCGCCGAGGCCAGCCAACAATGTGTTGTTGGCAGACGGCGATTGTGCGAAGGAGACGACCTCTGCGAGCGATCCTATGCCTGCGTTGAGGTTTTGGAAGTGGTTCGCGTCGTCCAGCGAACAAGCACTCGCTTGCTCGTTGACCCCATCAGTAGAGCGATAGAGACCACCATCGTTCCCTATATAAATGAGCGGCGCGCTTGAGCCACTAAGGGCTGCAACGGCATGCTGGGCGGGCGCGACTCCAGCCGAATTGACGCAGCCGTTTTGCGCGTTGGTCGTATTCCGCAAGGTGCATCCCGCGGCCAGGCTGCAGCGATAGAGGTCGATGGTTCCTGCGTAGAGCAGAGTGTCCGTTCCGGATGGGACGGCGTTGAGGGTGAGATCGTAATCGGCCTGCGAGATAACCTTGCTTCCGCTTCCAACTTCAAGCGGTGCCGCGTTCAACGCTGTACCGAAGAGCACCGTGGCGTTTCCGCAGGCTGTGCCGGAGAGTGCGCATAGATCCTGATAGAGTCCCTGATCCCGATTGGCCAGATCCACGGTAAGAGCGAAGGTATCGCCGGTCGTGGGCTGAACGGCAAGGACACCGCGGAAGATTGGGCACACCGAGCTGCCGGAAGAGCCTAAGGGCGGGCAGGCGGTTGTGGTCAATCCGCTTCCTGGCTGATGGAGCAGGCGCGTCCAGGTCTGCCCGTCGGCCGATTGGTAGTAACCGTGCGCGCGTACTGCTGCGTAGAAGCGCTGTCGAATCGGGTTCCAGACGACGGAAGTTACGGCCTTGCCTCCGTCGTTTCCGCCTATCGGCAGAGGTGTTTGAACGATCTGATTGCCGTCCTCGATGGTCGCCATCTGCCACGTCACCCCTCCATCGCTCGACCAGTAGAGGCCCATGACGCTGTTGAGTGTGTTCGCCGCGTGCACCACATCGCCTTCTGCAGACTCTGAAAAGGCCGCGACGACCAAAGACGGATTGGCTGAAGAGAAGGCGAGGCCTGCCACGGCAAGGCCGAGAAACGAGTGATTTCCTGAAACTCCGTCCAGGGCCTGCTGCGCCAACGTCCACGTAACGCCACCGTCTACCGAGCGCAGAATGCCTTCGCCGTAGTAGGAGTCCGTTGCGTCGTTCGGATCACCGGTTCCGGCCAGCAGGACGCCGTTGCTCATGGCCATGGCGCCGATGCTCAGGGACGGCAGCACAGCTCCCCCTGGACTAAAGACAGGCAGCGTGTCGGTGAGAGGAGTGAAGGTCACCGCACTGGCAGATCCAGCAGCGTTGGTCGACTTCCAAACGCCGCCCCCGGTTGTGCCTACATAGATGGTATTGCCGGTCGTATCTGCCGGATCGATCGCCAGGGCCGTAACACGACCCGTGATGTTGCCATACAACGGACTGAGAACCTGCCCCGGGCCCACGGGAGTCCAGGCTGCACTCAGGGTCGTGGTGTGCGGCTGGGCGGAGACCGCCTGCGCCATGGCCTGGTGCTGCTGCCGCGCGCTTGCAAGCGCTTGCGCTGCTGGAGCCGAAGTCGACGTTCTCCCCTGGAGGAATCGTTGAGTGCGTAGCTTGCGCGATGGAGCGCGGCCGAGGGCGGAAGGCTCCTGGAAGGAGGATGTCTGGCTGACGGAACGGACCGGCGTCAGTGCCATCCAGAAGACGAGGAGGGCCCAAAACCAGGCAAGCCAACGGAGACGCGGGAGCAGAGAAGATCTTGAGGCTGCGGATCGCATGTTGCCTTCTTACTGCCGAACAAGGTTAGGCAGGTATCGCCTGAGCACTCTATCGGCAGATCTGCGAATCTCTTCAGTCCAATCTGCAATTTTCTTTTCAGCAATGCACCACTTTTGGGGAATGGATCGAGCGAGTGGCGTTTCTGGAATCGATGACCAGCTGCGCCTCAGCAACGATTTTTTCAAAGTCGTAGGCACTGTGATCCGTCAGGATGAGAACGCAATCGAAGTGCCTTATCTGCTCGAGCGGCGTGGACTCCATCTGCAACGCGTAGCGGCGGCCGGTGCCCACGCGCGGAAAATAAGGGTCGTTGTAGGCGACCTCCGCACCGGCTACGAGCAGCAATTGCATGACGGTCAACGCCGGCGACTCGCGCAAATCATCCACATCCCGCTTGTAGGCCACGCCGAGCACCAGCACCCTGGCGCCTTTGAGCAGCTTCCCTCCACGCTCGAGCGCCCGTCTGGTGGTCTGCACCACATAGGCCGGCATGGACTCATTGACCTCGCCCGCCAGCTCGATAAATTTCGTCTCAAACCCAAATTGCTTGGCCTTCCACGTCAGGTAGAACGGATCCACGGGAATGCAATGGCCGCCCACACCGGGACCCGGATAGAAAGCCTGGAAGCCGAACGGCTTGGTCGTGGCTGCCGCAATGACCTCCCAAAGATCAATGCCCATGTGCAGACAAAGCTGCTTCAGCTCGTTGATGAGGGCTATGTTTACCGCGCGATAGATATTTTCAAGCAGCTTGGTCATCTCGGCTGCAGCCGTCGACGACATGGCCACCGTGCGCGCAAACACCACGCCATAGAGTGCGCACGCGGCCTCGGTGGCCCGCGCGTCCACACCTCCTACGATCTTCGGCACGGTGCGGCGAGGCACGATGAGATTGCCGGGGTCCTCGCGCTCCGGCGAGAACGCTACGAGCACACCCTCTATCGCTTGCGGCTCTCCGCCTTCCCGCTGTACCGGAGATCCGTGCCGCACAATGGTGGCTGCTACGATCTCTTCGGTGGTGCCGGGGTAGGTCGTACTCTCAAGCACAACGAGCTGCCCCGGCCGCAGATGCGGGGCAATGGACTCCATCGTCGCCACCACAGCGCGCATATCCGGCGTGTGATCCGGGTAGAGGGGCGTAGGGACGCAGATCAGCACCGCATCGAGGGAAGCTACATCGGCGTAGTCCCTTGTGGCCCGAAAGCCACGAGCCTGGGCCGCACGGATATGCTCCGGCGTGATTCGGTGGATATAGCTCTGCCCCGTGTTCAGCGCGTGTACCTTGGCTTCATCGATATCGAAGCCGGTTACCTTAAATCCGTCTTCGCTTAAGAGCAGCGTGAGCGGCAGCCCGACATAGCCCAGGCCCACGACGCCCACACGGAGCGTCCTGGCCTCCACCCGCGCCTTCCACTCCGCCACGGTGCGTACCGGTGCAAAGGTGTTGCCGGTCAACGTCCCGCCTCCGCTGGCTGCTCTGCGCGGACCCACTCCACCGTGCGCCGCAGCCCTTCTTCAAAGCTTACGCGCGGCTGATAGTGGAAGGCCTCAGCTGCGGCCGAGATATCCGCATGCGAGTCGCGCACATCTCCTGGACGAGCCGGCTGATAGAGCGCCGGCTGGTCGAAGCCAATGATCTTCGCGAGCAGCCTGTACGTGTCGTTGAGCGTATGCCGCTCTCCACGCGCGACGTTGAAGACTTGGCCCGCGACCTGCCGGGGATGTGCCGAGAGAGCCAGCAGATTGGCTTGGACCACATCGTCCACATAGGTGAAATCGCGCCCTTGTTCTCCGTCCCCGAAGATGACCGGACGTTCGCCCTGTAACATCTGCCGCGTCCACTTTGCGATGACCCCTGCGTATACCGATCTCGGATGCTGGCGCGGGCCGAAGACATTGAAGTAGCGCAGGCACACTGTTTCAAGCCCGTATACCCGCCAGTAGGATTGCATGTAGAGCTCGCCTGCGACCTTCTGCACCGGATAGGGCGCGATGGGCTTTGGCGTCATCGTCTCCCGCCTGGGAAAGCCAGGTTGATTGCCATAGGCGGAGGAGGACGCGGCGAAGATCACGCGCCGGACCCCTGCGGAACGGGCGGCTTCAAGCACATTGAAGGTGCCGTTGAGGTTGGTCTCATGGCTGGTTCGCGGATCTTCGACCGACCGCGGCACACTCGGCAGGGCAGCTTCATGCAGGATGAAGTCCACGCCCTCACAGGCGGCTCGCATGGCCGCCGCGTCGCGCAGATCGACTTCAGCGCACGGTATACCCTGCATGGACTGGAGATTTGCGCGGCGGCCGGTAGAGAAATTATCCAGCCCGCGCACGCTTGCTCCGCGCACAAGCAGAGCTTGGGCCAGATGCGAACCGATGAATCCAGCCACTCCGGTGATGAGATAAGTAGACAACGCGTGCGCCAGCTTTCAGCTTACCAACTTACGCACGCGCTGCCGTTCTTCGCGCGTCTAGCTGAAGCCAAGCACACGGTGCGGCTCGTAGGGCTGCTCCAGCTGCTTGACCTCTTCGTCCGTCAACTTGATCTCTAGGGTTGCGACTGCGTCCTCCAACTGGTACGCCTTGCTCACACCGATAATTGGCGCGGAGACTGCCGGTTTGGTCAGCATCCAGGCCAGAGCGATTTGTGCGTTCTTGACCCCGCGGGCTTCGGCTACCTGTGTGATCCGGTCGACGACTTTGAAGTCCGGCTCGGCATAGTAGAGCTTGTGCGCGAAGTCGTCGCTCCGCGCCCGCGTCGTCTCTGCTTTCTGCTTGTCTTCATTTTGCTTGCGATTCCCTGCCAGGAATCCACGTGCCAGCGGACTCCACGGAATGAGGCCTATCTTCTGATCCACGCACAGCGGAATCATCTCGCGCTCTTCCTCGCGATAGACCAGGTTGTAGTGATTTTGCATCGTCACAAAACGTGCCAGCCCATGATTTTGCTGGTAGTCGAGCATCTTCAGGAACTCCCACGCGTACATGGAGGACGCACCCAGGTACAACACTTTGCCCGCGCGCACGATATCGTTGAGTGCCTCAAGCGTCTCCTCAATGGGCGTGTGCGGATCGGCCCGGTGAATCTGGTAGAGGTCCACATAGTCCGTGCCCAGGCGTTTCAAGCTGGCGTCGATCGAAGCCAGAATGTGCTTGCGCGAGAGCCCGCGATCATTGCGCCCATCGCTCATCGGGTTGAAGACTTTGGTCGCGATGACGGTCTCTTCGCGGCGCATCTTGAACTCGCGCATCGCACGCCCGGTGAGCTCTTCGCTGGCGCCGAGCGAATAGACATCGGCGGTATCGAAGAAGTTGATGCCGGCCTCATAGGCCTTGCGGATGAGCGGCTCCGACTCATCCCACTCGAGCACCCACTCCCGCCACTGCTTCGCTCCATAGGTCATCATGCCGAGCGCCAGCCGCGAGACCTTCGTGCCTGTGCTGCCAAGATTTACATAGTCCATGTGGTTTTACCCCTCGTTCCATCAGAGTCGTTGGGGCCGCAAAGCGTTACTTTTTGTGCGTGTTGTGGTCGAGCGTTCTTGCCCCAGAAGTCTGTGGCGAAGAAAGACTCAACAGAGCGACCGCAGGTTCCCATTCGTGAAGGACAAACGAGGCACAGGCTCCACAGCATTGCTGCTATCGGCTAGGGAACCAGGGTGATGGGCGCCTGCCAGAAAGAGCTTTTTTGGGTAGCCGGCTCGATGACCGTGATTTGGCAGTCGTAGTCGCCCGGCGTAAGGCCACTGAGCCCGATGCTGAAGCGTATCGGCATAGTCTTGAGCGAGTTCGTCACGCCGCTTGCGACCTCCATGGGCTGGGTTTCGAAGACCTTGGTCTGTCCCTGGTAGAAGCTGACGAAGGCAATCAATGGCTCGACCGCGGGCAGCCCCTGCTCGTAGGCCTGCAGGTAGACAAACAGGTCGCGGCTCTTCGAGAAGACGCGGGTCACGCTGGGAATCAGCTTCTGTCCGTTCTGTACGAGCGGGTTGGCGGCCTCTTCCTTGAGCCGCTCCTTTTGCTTGGATGCGTTGTAGATTGCGTCCTTCAGGTCGACGCGCTGACCGCTGAGTACGACCGAACTAAGCGGTACGCGCGCCTGCTCCTTGTTGAGGTTCGGGATGGTGAACGTCGTCTGAAAGGTACCGATCCGTCCCGTTTCGTCGTCGCGCGCCAGGAACTTGATGCTGTATTTTCCCGGCAGCAGCGTGAAGCCGGTGTCGTATTCGACGGGCCGTTTTGCCAGCTCGGCGACCGTCGAGTCGGTCAGCTTCAGGTTGACGTTGTCGCGCATGTTCTGTACGGTCTGGCCATTGCCGAGATCGTCCTTGACCTCAAGGATGAAGTCGATCAACGTGTGCTGCGCGCCGCCTTTCTTGGCGAGCGCCAGTTCGCTGCCAGGGATCTTTACGACCAATGGAACGAAGTACTCGGCGCGGTTGAGCTGGAAATAGTTGAGCTCGAGCGCGATGGTGAGCTCCGTGACCGGATCGCCGAGCATGAGCGCGTCTTCCAGCTGCCGCTCTTTATCAGCGACAGTGAATTTACCGAAGACCTTGCCGGCGTAGTAGCCCTGGCGGAAGTCGAGCTTCGCATCGAGCTGTGCGTTGACCGTGATCTTGATGCGGCGGAAGCGTCCGTCGAGCGCGGCGTTGCTGGTGTAGTAGCCGAGGATGTAGTAGCTCTGGACACTTTGCTGGGCCTGCGTGATGCCGCGCGTGAGGTCGTTGTAGTCCAGCAGCGCCTTGCCTCCGGTATCGCCGGCGAGCGTGAAGAGCGTGTCCTGCGACTGCTGCAGACGCGTTGTGACGGCAAGCGCGGCTGTGCCGTTGTACATGGCGGCGTTGCCCGGCGAGCCTTGCGTTGCATCGCCCAGTGGAGCCTGCGCAACGAGCCCGCGCGCGTCGATCGGCCAAAACGAAACACCGGAACGGATGGCGTCGTCGACCGTTGCATGCAGCTGTGCCTGGTTGTCGACGCCGTGCAGCTGCAGGCCGCTGGCGAAGTAGATCAGGACTTTTTTCTCGCTGAGGCGGCCGAGCATCTTGGCCGCGGTCTGCAAGGCGGCGAGCTGGCGGTCGGTGTTGAAGAGGTTGAACTCGCCATTGTCCTGCCCGAAGGCGGCTCCGGTATCGCTTGAGGATGCGTCACTGGAAGTGTCGTCGATCTGCTGATTTTCGCCGACGATGAGCGTCTGCATGATGCTGAGCAGGCGGTCGTGATCGGCGGTGAAGTCCTGGAGGACATCGACCGACGCGCCGCCGTAGCGCATGATGGAGACGAGATCGACCGAGGTCATCTGGGTGCGCACGAATTTCTGCGCGGCCTCGAGCGCGCGGAGCTTGTCGGCGGGAGGCATGGAGGTCAGGTCAAAGTAGATGGAGATGAGGCGCTTGTCTTTGTACTTGACGTTGCCCGCGGTCTCGGGCGCGATCTGCGTGATAGCGAGCCGGTTGTAGACGGTGATGTTCTCGCGCGCGGGCTTGGCGATTGGTGCATCGGGTACGGTGGGCAGCTCCTGGTATTCGCAGATCTTGACTGTTTGCGCGACACCGTCTTCGGTAACGGTGAAGTCCTTGGCCGTGAGCCCGGTGATCGATTTGCCTTGCTTGTCCTTGATGTTGACCGCTTCGATGACGAGCTTCGAGGTAACCGAGACGGTGTACGCGCCGTTGCCGCCGGGCTGTTGATTCTGGCCGACGACCTGAGCGAACATCGGGGCGCTCATTGGTGCAGCTGCAAGGAGGAGGACGGCTAAGAAAAATCGCATCAGTACCTCAGGCGCAGAGACGTCTGCAGGGTGCGCATCGCGTTGGCGGTCGAGGGCAGACCGAACTGCGTGCTGTTGATGTCGTTGTAGTAGCTCGCGTAAGAGACATGGTTCAGCGCGTTGTTGGCGGCGATCTGCAGGTCGAGCCCGAGCTTGTCGGGCAGGCGAAAGGTGCGGACAAATGCGGCGTTCAGCGTGAACTGACTTGGCCCGAGGATGGAATCGCGACGCGCGTTGCCGAAGAGGCCGGCCGGCGTGGTGTAGGCCAGCGGATTGACGAAGCCGGCGGCGTTGTAGAGCGGGGCTCCGGTAAGATCCGGGCGGATGAACGAGGAGTAGCCGGAGAGGACGCGGGCAAAGACGAGTGGCGTTTCAGGCAGGCCGGAGCCGGCGTTGATCTGCGTCTGCACGGTCCACTCCTTGTACAGGCGGCCGCGCCAACCGCTCAGCAACGCGCCGCCGCCGAGGCCCATGCCGGTGGTGTACTGGGCGGTGAGGTTGAGGAGATGGCGCTGGTCGAAGGTGGAGAGGCCGCGCTCCGCGTTCAGGTGGCGCCAATCCTGGGCGATGGTTGCGGTGCTGAGCGTGGCCGCACCCTGGCCGCCGAGCGCGGAGTCATCGTCGATGGACTTCGAGTAGGTGTAGAGGACCGATGCGGTAAAGCCGCTTTTGAGCCGGCGGCGCAGCTGGATCTGGGCCGACTCGCGCGTGGAGTCGCCGCTCGAGGTGAGGTACTCATAGCCGCTCGGAGCGGTTTCGCCCGCGGTGTTAGGAAGGAAAAGCTGTGCGCCGCGTGTGCCCTTGTTGCCAAGATAGAGAACTACAACCTGGAGCGAGGCTGGTAGATCGCGCTGCAGCTTGAGGTTCCATGTCTGCACGTAGCCGACGCGGAAGTTGGGATCGACGCCGAAGGTCTGGGCGGTGGTGGTATCGCAGGGTGTGAAGGCGCGGGCCAACGAAAGCGGGCAGACAGCGCTGTTCTCGACGGTTTGGCTGATGGAAAGCGGGGCCTGCTGGGCCATGTTGAGCGCGATGCCTTGGTAGACGGAGGTATCGTACGTGACGCCGTAGCCCGCGCCGACGATGAGCGAGGAGCCGGGGAGCGGCCGCCATGAGAGCCCGACGCGCGGCTCGACCGCGGTGCGGTCCGGACGGGTGAGTGAGTTGGGATAACTTACGCCCGTGAGTGATCCCTTGGGCGCGCTGGCGAGTACCGGCGCGACTGCCGTGAACTCCGGAGCGACGTCGAGATTGACGAGACGATTTTTGAGCTCGGTGACGGGCGAGCCGTACTCCCAACGCACACCGGCATTGATGGTGAGCTGCGGATTCGCGCGCCAGTCGTCGGTGCCATAGAGGTCGTAGACGGTTTCGCGCAGGTACTTGTCGGCGTTGCCGTAGGCGATGGAGCTGGCGGTGGGAAGGCCGAGCAGGAAGTCTGCGACGTCGGAACCCGTGCCGCCGGTGTTGGTCGAGGAGAAGGTGAAGGTGCCACGAGGATTGGCTTCCGTAAGATAGTTGAACTGCTGCCGGCGGAAGTCGCCGCCGACGGTGAAGTTGTGGGGCGAGCGGTTCCAGTGCAGCACGTAGGATATGCCGTTGGTGGCATCGCGGAGGAAGAAGTTGTTGGCGTCGATCAGGGGAGCAAGGGCGCTCGAGAAGTTGAGCGTCGGCGGTCCCCAGTAGGCCGGGTTCTGGTCGTTCCCCGTGACGCCTGCTACACCGGAGACGTTGGTGCGGTTGGCCCAGAAGGGAGTGGTGCGGTTCGATTGGCGGCTGAAGGTGTAGCCCACGTTGGCGCGCAGGCGAGCGTTGTAGGTGTGCGCCCAGTTGATATTGGTGTTCAGGCCAAGCGCGCCGGTTGCGTCGGTGAAGCCGAGCAGGCTGGTGGCACTGGTGCGTATGCTCTGCGAGGCGAAGGTCCCGTTGATCTGATTTTTGCGGCCGATGGTCTTGCTTGCATTCGAGTTGAAGAAGTCCTGATGCGTATCGTTTACGAGCGGGACCTGATAGTTATAGATCGAGTTGTCGAGGATGTTCGGCAGCGGATAAAGATTGATGAGCGCCTGGGCCTGCGGAGTGATGGGCACGACGGAGCCGGCCGCGTAGCTTGTATTGTTGGCCGAGTCGTAGATCGCGAAGGGAAGGATGCCGGCGCGCTCGGCGAGCGTGGGTACCAGACCGGGCGTCGTCACGGAGAAGCTGTTGCGCGTGCGCTGGTAGCTGAGGAGCACGTTTGGACCGTTGCGCAGGAGTCCGGGAATCTTGAGCGGACCACCGATTGTGATGCCGCTCGTGAACTGGTCGGTTTGCGGCTTGGTCGTATTGAAGCCGGCGAGCGAGTACGAGCGTGCGTCGAGCGCGGAGTTGTCGAAGCGCGCAAAGAGCGAGAGGTTGTACATCGACCGTCCGCTGGCCGTGTTGCCGAAGCGCGGCGCGAGCGAGAACTGCGAGGTGGCCGCATTGTTCACGCTGCCGTTGATCAGCAAACCGTCAGCGGCTTTCGCAGCAGCTTCTTCGGGAGGGGCGGCCGGAATTGCGGAGGCATCCGGCTTTGGCTTCGGCGCTTCTCCGGTTTTGGCCGGCTCAACCCGTGCTTGCAGAACCGTGATGGGCGCACTGAGGACGGGCTTGAGTTCGCTGCGCATGGCTTCCAGCGTAAGCAGCTTCAGCTCAAACTTCCCGGCAGCCGCGTCGGTGGCGATGGCGATGGATTCTTCCATAGAGCTGAAGCCGGTCATCTGAATCTGGAGGGTTGCGGGTCCGTCGGCGAGCGCGGGAAAGGTGTAAAAGCCTTGTGTATCCGTCACGGTTACATATTTTTTCCCGCTCTGAGAGACGGTGACCGTCGCGCCCGGAACCGGCAGCCCGTGAAACGTGACGAGGCCATGGTGTTCTGTCGCGCTCGCGGTCAGCGGCAGGGCGAGCAGCTCGACCAGGCAGAGACTTCGCACGGCCTGCTGCATGCACCGCATGTTGAAGATCGTTCCAGTCATTGGTTCTCCGGGGCGTGCTGCAAGATAGAAGCGTGAGCAGGCATGAGATCACGTCATGCTAGTTCTCCGTAGGCGGATCGATGTGATCGACGACGATGGTGTCGACCGGTCCCTTCGTGGATTCGAGCTTGAGGCCGAGCTGCTCTTGAAGTGCGGTGTAGATGGAGGGCGG
>CAXUNR010000003.1:0-127535 GCA_964252655.1 uncultured Acidobacteriaceae bacterium | reverse complement strand
CTCGGAGGTGGGAATGGGCAGCATGACGGCGTAGGAGGCGCGCGGGTTGAGTTCACGTGCCTGGCGGACGCTTTCGGCGGCAAAGCCGTGCCAGGTGGTTTCGCCGCGGTTGGTGGCATGGTAGAGGCCGCCTACCTCGCTGAGGTCGGCATAGTCCGACAGGATGTGCAGGGTGAGCGCGGCGAGATCGCGGCTGGAGGTGGGCGCGCCGTGCTGATCGGCGACGACCTTCATCTCGGAGCGCTCGCGGGCGAGGCGCAGGATGGTGAGCAGAAAGTTCTTGCCGGTCGCCCCGTAGACCCAGGACGTGCGGAGGATGATGTGCTGGGCGCCGGAGGCGGCAAGCGCCTGCTCACCGGCGAGCTTGGAGGCGCCGTAGACGCTGGCGGGGTTGGGGCCGTCGCTCTCGAGGTACGGCAGAGGGCTGACGCCGTCGAAGACGTAGTCGGTGGAGAAGTGGATGACTCCGGCGCCGATTCGTTTGGCCTCTTCGCCGAGGATTCCGGGAGCTTCGGCGTTGATATCGAAGGCGGCAACGCGGTTGGTTTCGGCTTTGTCGACGGCGGTGTAGGCGGCGGGATTGACGATCCAGCGCGGACGAAGCTCGCGGACGACGTTGCGGATGGAGGCGGGGCTGCTCAGGTTGAGCATGGCGCGGGTGGGCGCGTGAATGGGTCCGGCGGTCTCGGTAAACGGCTCGAGCGCGCGCAGGATTGCGCTGCCCACCTGTCCGGTCGAGCCTGTAACGAGTATGCCTCCGGTGGCGCTAATAGACGGTCTCCTCAAGAATGCGCAGCAGATATTTTCCGTAGGTACTTTTGGCGATGCGGCCTGCCAGCGTACGCAGTTGAGCCTCGTCGATATAGCCGAGGCGGTACGCGATCTCCTCCGGGCAAGAGACTTTCAGGCCCTGCCGGTGCTCGAGAGTGGAGATGAAGTTGGATGCTTCAAGCAGCGAATCGTGTGTCCCGGTATCGAGCCAGGCGATGCCGCGGCCGAGGAGTTCGGTGCGGAGCTGGCCGCGCTCGAGGTACCAGCGGTTGACGTCGGTGATTTCGAGCTCTCCGCGGGGCGAGGGCTTCAGCTGCTCGGCGACTTCGACGACCTGCGCATCGTAGAAGTAGATGCCGGTGACGGCGTAGCGCGACTTGGGCTTGGTGGGTTTCTCTTCGATTGAGATGGCCTTGCGGTTGGCGTCGAACTCGACGACGCCGTAGCGCTCGGGATCGAGGACCTGATAGGCGAAGACGGTGGCGCCGGAGGTGTGGGTGGCTGCGTCGCGGAGGGTCTTGGCGAAGTCATGGCCGTAGAAGATGTTGTCGCCGAGGACGAGGCAGCAGTTCTGGCCGGCGAGAAAGTCCTTGCCGATGAGGAAGGCCTGAGCGAGGCCGTCGGGCGAGGGCTGGACGGCGTACGTGAGCGAGAGGCCCCACTGCTCGCCTGCGCCGAGCAGCTGGCGGAAGCGCGGCGTGTCCTCGGGTGTGGAAATGATGAGGATCTCGCGGATACCGGCGAGCATGAGGGCCGAGAGCGGATAGTAGATCATCGGCTTGTCGTAGACCGGGAGAAGTTGCTTCGAGACGGCCTGGGTGACGGGATGAAGCCGGGTGCCGGAGCCTCCGGCGAGGATGACTCCCTTCATCGGGTGGCACCTTCCAAGGCGGCGGTGGAGGTGCGTGCGGCGTAGTTTTGCTGCAGCCAGGTTTGGTAGGCTCCGCTGGTGACATTTTCGACCCAGGCCGGGTTGGCGAGATACCACACGATGGTCTTGCGGAAGCCGGTTTCGAAGCTTTCGGCGGGGTTCCAGTGGAGTTCGGACTGGAGTTTGCGGGCGTCGATGGCGTAGCGTCGATCGTGGCCGGGGCGATCTTGCACGTAGGTGAGGAGGTTGAGGTGGGGCACGTGGGGTGAGTCTGGACAGAGCTCGTCAAGCAGCGCGCAGAGGGTGCGGACCACTTCCAGATTGGTGCGCTGGTTGCCTCCGCCGACGTTGTAGGTTTCGCCGAGCCGGCCGCTCTCGAGCACGTCGCGGATGGCTGAGCAGTGATCCCCGACGTAGAGCCAATCGCGTACCTGGAGGCCATCGCCGTAGACCGGCAGGGGCTTGCCGGAGAGCGCATTGTGGATCATGAGCGGGATCAGCTTTTCGGGGAACTGGTAGGGGCCGTAGTTGTTGGAGCAGTTGGTGACCAGGGTGGGCAGGCCGTAGGTGTGGTGCCAGGCGCGGACCAGGTGGTCGGAGGAGGCTTTGGACGCGGCGTACGGGCTATTGGGCGCGTAGGGAGTGTCCTCGTGGAAGGCGGGATCGTTCGGCGCGAGGGTTCCGTAGACTTCATCGGTTGAGACGTGGAGGAAGCGGAAGCGGTCTTTTTCCGTGCCGGTGAGGGAGGCGAAGTGCTGGCGGGCGGCCTGCAGCAGGACGAAGGTGCCGTCGATATTGGTGCGGAGGAAGGCTTCGGGGCCGGCGATGGAGCGATCGACGTGGCTTTCGGCGGCAAAGTGGACGATGGCGGAGGGCCGATGGTCTGTGAACAGACGGGCGACCAGGGCGGCGTCGCAGATATCGCCCTGAACGAAGGTGTACTCCGGGGAGCTTTCCACCGCGGCCAGATTCGCGGGGTTGCCGGCGTAGGTCAGCTTGTCGAGGTTGACGACCGGACCGTACCCTCCGGCGAGCCAATCGAGCACGAAGTTGGACCCGATAAAGCCGGCGCCTCCGGTAACCAGAATCTTGTCACTTTTCACCGGGCATGTTCCTTTCAGTCGAGCATGAAATCAAGAATAATGGGCTTCAGACCTGATGTGGAAGAGTGGCCGGGATCCCCAGCGAGTGTGCCCGGGAGGAAGGGTGTGCCTCGGTTTGGCGGTCTCCTGGCCAGCCATGAAGGAAGATCATGTAAACGAACCAGTAGAACGCCATCACTGGGATAAAGTTTATCGCACCATCGATGCACATCAAGATCATATATAGCAGCATTCCCTTCAAGGCCGCCCTGCGCAGCGGAGACTGGAGCGAGCGCTGGTCGAGCACTACCAGGACGATGGGAAGCGTGAAGATGAGCAGAATGGACAGCAGTCCGGCGATGCCGTACGTGGTGAGCGCGGTGGCATAGACGACCTCACCGAACAACTGGACCGGGATGGCGGGCAGCCAAGTGAGGTGGTCCACTGCCGCGCGGACGGTGCCGGCGCGACCGCCGAGCTGACTGTCGAATAAGAACGAGACATCGCGGGAGATGAAGGTGAGGCCGATGAGAACGCCTCCGACGGTGAGCAGGATGACCGCGCCCCGCTTGACCGCGGAGCCGAGGACGACGCGGGGGAAGGTGCGCGCGGCGCCGACGCTGAGGGAGAAGAGCGAAAGAAGCTGCTCGGCGATGAGCCCGAACCAGACTGTGCGGGAGAGGCTGAGGATCAAGGCGAGCTTTACCAGGTTGCGCCTCCAGAGCCGAGGCTCAAGCGTGTCGTAGAGCGGGAGCAGGATGAGCGTGGCGACTCCGTAGACATTGCCGTTGTTGTAGGTGGAGATGAGCTTGAGGTAGGCTCCGCGATTGATGTGTTTAGTGGACTCGATCAGTCCGTAGTCGTCCGCGTTGACGGTGAGGTAGGGGATTTCGAAGAGATGCCCTGTAAGCGGGTAGAGGAAAAAGAGGAAGATGCCAAACGCGGCGGCGGAAAAGATGCAGAAGCGAAAGAGGCGGTCGAAGCGGACGCCATCGAGCAGGTGAAGGAACGCCGGGTAGATGAGCAGAAAGACGAGCGGAAGGATAACGAACGAAGCGATGGTGCTGAGGGCCTCGCCAAAACCGACGACACCATTCTGCTCTACGCTGTAGAGGAAGATGATCTGGAAGGGGACGAGGGAGGCGACGGCCAGCAAGGCTCCGCGGCCGGCGCGCAGCGGAAATGCTAAGAGGCGGACGATGGCCAACACCGGGAAGGTGATGCCGAGCAGAAAATAGCCCCAGGTGAGGGGTACATTGGCGAATTTGACGCCACCTTTTGGGAACAGGACGAGGAAGAGCGTGAGCAGCGCGGTAAGAAGCGCGGTGAGGGGATGCCTGCGCCGGGCAGAGCCGGACGTGCGATGAGGGCGCGATGGCATCGGCTCAAGGGCCGGCATGGTCAGCGCGAGCTCCGGAGGCTTTGCCGCATGCGCGCCAGATGCGCCCGATTGCGCGGATCGGCCTGTACTTTGCGCCAGAAGAGCAGCAGCGCCACCGCGATTACGCCTGCGAATACGGCGGCGGCGGCATCGAGCATCAGGAGGGTGCGCCGCGCGGGCCAGGCTTTGCGCTCGGGAGGGATGGCTCGGTCAACGACGACAAACTGGGCGCCGCTGTCGCCTGCCTTGAGGCGGTTGGACTCGTATTGGGTTGAGATGGAGGTCACGAGCGCCTCATGATAGCGCACCTCGCGCAGCTTGCGGGCGTAGTCGAGGTTTAGCTGCGGCATGTTGCGCGCCGAGGCTGCGGCTCCGGTGGCTTTTGGTGCGTTGGCCGACTCGAGCGCATTCTCATGGGCCTCAAGGCCGGCGATCTGGGCGCGCAACTCCTTCACCTGCGGGTTCTGCTCGGACTCCCCTAAAAGGAGTGAGGAGAGCTGCACTTGCAGGCTGGAGATCTGGGCACGCGCGCCGGCGATGGCGTTGAGACCGATCTGGGTTTGCGAGTCGGGCAGGACGACTCCGGTCGCTTGCTGTACGTCGCGGAAGTCGCGTTCGGCCGAGGCGAGAGCATCTTCTTCCGACTTGAGCTGCTGCAGGAAGAAGCGGTTGTGGATCTCGAACTCGCTCTGGATCATGCGCTCCCGCTGGCTTTGCAGAGCTTCCAAATAGGCGTTGGCGATGTGGGCTGCCTGGGCGGCGTTTTCTTCGCGCACCTGGATGATGATGAGGCCTCCCCGACCGGAGTTTAGGGTGGTGCTTCCGGCAAGACGAAGACGTGCGGCCTCGCGGTCGGTGGTGTGATAGGCCGCCAGCAGGTTCAGCCGGTCGATCACTTCATCGGCGACGGAACGGCTGGCCAGCAAGCCGAAGAAGACTTCGGCTGTGGAGCGCCCGGTGAAGAGCGTGGTTGCGGTCGGGGCTTCAGCCCGGTCCTGGGGGAGGATCGAGGCGTAGGACTCATAGAGTGGCTTGATGGAGTAGATGAAGGCGAGACCGGCGGCAAAGACCAGAAGGGTGATGAGCAGGAATCTGCGCCACTCGGCCACGAAGGTCGTGGCGAGCTCGAGCAGATCGATGGTGTCCTCCGGTTCCGTCGGGGCGGTGGCCGTGTGTGAGTTAGGGTCGGGGATCATAGAAGGCTGGCTGGTTTATCGGAAGACGCTAATGGCGGCCGCACCCAGGCCAAACTGGCCGATGATCGACGAGGCATCCAGGAGATTACGGAGGAAGGCGTGTTGCGTGAGCCGCGGCGGCACCACGATGGTGTCTCCCGGAAACATGGTGGCGCGGGCGACGTTGCCATATTGTTGGCTATAGACCGAGCCGTCAGCGCGCAGGATGAAGGTTCGCTTGGTGTCTGATTCGCGGTCCGGGCCGCCGGCCTGACGGAGATACTCGTGTTCCTTATGGCCGCGCAGAAAGACAAAGGCGTTCGCGCTGTAAACCTGGCCTTCGACGCTCACGGTGGCCGGCGTTTTAGGCACGACGAAACGATCGCCATCTTCAAGCGTGAGGTCGGGGATGTCCTCGATGGTGCGGCTGTCCGGCATCAGGTCGAGCACGATGCGTCCGATGGGGACCAACTGGCGCAGCCTCCCGATCGTCTGGCGAGCCTCCGTCTCCGATGCCGCGGTGGCCGCCGTATCGAGGCTCGAGATGGAGCGGCCGTTGGCGATGGCGGACTGTGCCGAGATCTGCGCCTCCAGATTGTCGGCATACTCGTTCAGGCGCTGCTGCTGCACACGCTGGGTAGACAGCCGCGTGAACTCGGAGCCGTAGAGGTAGGCGCTGGGGGTAAGACCGCCGACCCGCCGCAGCAGCTGGCGCAGCGTCTCTCCGGGAAGCACACTGTAGATGCCGGAGGAGTTGAATTCGCCCTCGAGCCGCACAAAGCGCGTCTGCTGCGAGGTGGGTACACGGATGTCGGCGGTTGAGAAGAAGATCACGACGTCGCCGGAGTTGAGCGGCAGATTTTGCGTCTGATCGCCGTGGAGGAAGAGCGCGCCGGGGTTGAAGGGGATCAGGGCGGTGGTCAGTGTCTCCGGGTCCAGCCGCTCGATGACGGCGTAGGACCAATCAAGATCCGGTGCGGCCAGAACGATATCTGTTGTGGCGCCGAAGGGTGTGTTCGAGCCAGTAAGCGCCTCGCCGATGGAGTTGCCGCCGCGGCTGGTAGCGGTGGCAGCGCCGCTGGCTACGGCGGACTCGGTTCCCTGCGTGGAGCCGTTGCCGCGCACCTGCAAGGCTCCCGGTCCCCCGGGGGTTGCGGGGGTTGCGGGGGTTCCAGACGTTCCGGGTGCGGCTTGCGTGTAGTCCTGCGCGGTAATGCCTAGGGCGTTGAGGCGGCGGTAGTAGTCGCGCGTGATCAGGCGGTCGCGGTTGGGCACGAGATCCGTGATTCGCATGCCCGCATGCCAGACGTAGCGGCCCGGCAAGGTGACGTTGCCGCGCAGGGTAACGGCGTCGTCGTAGCGATTGAGAATGGCATTGATGGTGACGATGTCTCCGGCGGCCAGCACCGGATTCTGTCCTCTGGCCGTATCGACGTCGATGATGCTGCGCATGGTCTGCTCGAAGATGCGTTCCAGCCGGACCTGGCCTCCGATGGCCACGCTGGTTCTGCCTCCGGCCAGCGCGATGAGCTGGGTGAGCGTCGCGCCGGGCACGATCTCGTAGATGGCGGGGTTTGCGATGCTGCCGGTGATGGCGGCCTGCGGACCGGCGGGGGGGATGAAGAGGACGTCCCCGGGCGCGAGCGGCACGTCTTTGCTCTTGTCTCCGCGCAGCAGAAGGTCATAGAGGTCGAAGTGAACGACGGTGCGGCCGCCGCGCTGGAGCTGGATGTCGCGCAGGGAGCCCTGGGGCAGCGGCCCACCGGAGGCGAAGAGTGCGTTCAGCAGCGTGCTGAGCGAGCTGACGGTGTAGGCTCCGGGCCGGCGGGCCTCGCCGACGACGAAGACCTGGATGGAGCGCAGTTGGCCGAGATTTACGTTGAGTTGGAAGTTGCGGTAGACGCGGCCGAGCTCGCGGGTGAGGACGGCGCTGAGCTGGTCGTAGCGGAGGCCGGCGACGTGCAAGGTGCCGACGCCGGGGTAGGCGATATCGCCGGTGCGGCTAACGATATAGCGGCCCTGCTGATTGATCTGGCCGTAGAGCTCGACGCGCAGTTCGTCTCCGGGCCCGAGGACGTACTCCGGGGAGACGGGGATGTTGTCGACGGGAGCGAAGGTGGAGGGCACGCCGCTGAAGAGCGAGGCACCGAAGATCGGCAGGTCGACCCCGGTGGACTCGGTGACGAGGCGCTGAAATTGGGTGGGTCGGTCGGGGATGTCGCGACGACCGGCCTGGTCGCGGGCGCGGCGATCGGTCTCATCGGCTGTGCGTCGGGCTGGGTCGTCGTCGGAGCGAGTAGCCGGGACAGGGGGCTGATTCATCTCCTGGTTGCGGATGGGGGCGGGGGTTCCACTCTGGGTTCCGCTTTGGGGCGTGATCTGTCCCGGAAGACTGACACAAGGAACGCCGGGGGCGGACGGACATGCCGGAGCGGTTGGGCTTGCGGTAGGCGTCTGCGCATGGGCGACCGGGCTCGCGAACGCGACGAGACTTGCGAGCGCGAGTATTGCCGAGGTCGAGGCTGACCCAAACCGGGGCCGACTCCGCCGTGCCAAAACCGGTGGGAAGGGGCTCCGAATGATCTTTCCTGCCATTTCGTTCAATGCGTTCCTGTTCCGCCGCAGCGCTCTGGATCGAGTCGATCCAAGGCACACGGTTCGGCAAAGCTTGCCGACGCCCGGGGTGGACGAAGGGTTGTGCTTAGTTTACAGAAGAAGTGCGGGCTTCCGCGTTCCCAGGCAACCGCGGCCATCCCTTGGTAACTCCCACGGGGCAGAGGAGCTATCCATGAGCAAACGTATGCAGGAAGGCGACCCGGACGGCACAGAACCTTCCGGCTATACCGGTGGCAATCCATCGACGGCCGGACCGGGGCCGACCAAGGTTGAGTCGAACACCCCTGAGAACGAGGAAAGCCATATCAATCCGTCCGCTCCTGAGGATTCGAATACCACCCCGGGATCTACCTCTTCCAAGTAGCGGCCCGCCGTACAATAAAGTCCGCGGGGCAAGACGCTCGTGCGGGCCTATAGCTCAATTGGTTAGAGCAGCGGACTCATAATCCGTTGGTTCCAGGTTCAAGTCCTGGTGGGCCCACCAGTTACTGTGTGGGGGAAACCTGTTGCCGGTCGATGCGAATCGCGTTCTTGCCCATCTTGACGCACTGCGTGGTCTGACCGGCGATGAGCACGGGGCGCAACGGATCGCCTGGAGTGCAACCTGGCTGCACGCGCGTGCCTGGTTTACGGCGTTGGTGGACGGGCTGCCGCACCAGGACCGGCTCGAGCGACACTACGATGCGGCTGGCAATTATTGGGTTACGCTGCGCGGCGAACAGGAGCGTGCGCTGATCCTGGGCTCGCATCTGGATTCGGTGCCGAACGGCGGCTGGCTGGATGGCTGCCTGGGGGTTCTGGCCGGATTCGAGGTTCTTCGTGCGCTGAACGAGAGTTATGCCGGACGGCCGCCGGTGACTGTGCGCCTGGTCGACTGGGCCGACGAGGAGGGGGCGCGGTTCGGACGAAGCCTCTTCGGCTCGTCCGCTTTTGCTGGAACGCACACGATTGAGGCCGACCGTGGCCGTACGGATAAGAGCGGGAACACGCTTGAGCAGGTGCTGGCAGAGTGCGGAGTGGTGGTTGACCGGATCGGCGAAGCTGCCGGGGAACGGGCTTACGGCGCGGCGTATCTGGAGTTGCACATTGAGCAGGGGCCGGTGCTCGAGAGCCGCGGCTTGCCGCTGGCGGTGGTGACGGGAACCAAGGGCGTCGAGCGCCACGCGGTGACGTTTTTCGGGCAGGAGGCGCACTCCGGCTCGACCCCGATGCGCGCGCGCCACGATGCGCTGGCTGCCGCTGCCAGGCTTGCGCTCGAGATTCGGGCGATCGCGCTGCGGCATCCGGACGCGGTGGCGACGATGGGTAGCGTGAAAACGTTTCCGGGCATCGTGACGGCGGTGGTGGGCCGGTGCGAGACGACACTCGATCTGCGCGACCTGGACGCGGGCGTTTTGCAGCAGATGCTTGACGAGGCGCGGGAGGCGAGCCGGCGGTTTGCCGCCGAAGAACGCTGCACGGTGGAGTGGACACGTATCTGGTCGATCGAGCCGATTCCGTTTGATCCGCGCCTGATTGCTCTGGCTATAGAGGCTGTGGGTGAGATCACTGGAGAGACGCCGCTGTTGCCTTCGGGGCCGCTGCACGACGCGGCCGAGGTCGCCCGCGCGGGCATTCCGACGGCGATGATGTTCGTGCAGTCGCTGCGCGGGCTGAGCCACAACCATGAAGAAGATACGCGGAGCGAGCATCTGGTTGCGGGTGTTCAGGCCTTCGGTCGCCTCGCGGAGAAAAGCGTGGCCTGGCTGGCCGATCCCCCGGCGGCCTGACGGCCTGCTCCTTTTGTGGGCTTCGCGTTGGCTTGGGACGATGCGATAATCGTCTCTTCCACAGCGGTTCCCTCTTGGAGACGGAGCTTGGCCATGATGAGCGACAGCTTCTCCGCGCTGAACCCGACTCCCCTCGCCACGGCGGCGCGCTTCCCGGATCTGCACCCGGCCTTCGACCGCCAGGCCGCGATCCCCGAGGCCAACCGCTGCCTGTTCTGCTTCGACGCGCCCTGCATGCAGGCCTGCCCTACCCACATCGATGTGCCGCGCTTCATCAAGAAGATTGCGAGCGGAAATCTGCTCGGCTCCGCCCAGACGATTCTTGATGCAAACATCCTGGGGGCAAGCTGCTCGCGGGCGTGTCCGGTGGAGGTGTTGTGCGAGGGTGCCTGCGTGCTGCACCGCTACAACCGGCAGCCCATTGAGATTGGCCATTTGCAGCGATATGCGATGGAGGCGTTCCATGCCGGGGGCGAGCGGGTGCCGTTTGTTCCGGCCGCGGCGACCGGCCTGCAGGTGGCGCTGATTGGGGCCGGCCCGGCGTCGCTCGCCTGCGCGGCTGAGTTGCGCCGCCACGGCATTGCAGCGGCGATCTACGATGCGCGCGCGCTGCCCGGCGGCCTGAACAGCTACGGCATCGCGGAGTACAAACTGACGATTGCGGCGAGTCTGCGCGAGATCGAGATGGTGGCGCGGCTCGGCGTTGAGTTTCGCTTTAATACTGTGGTGGATGCGGCTCTTCTTGCTGAGCTTGAGCGCAGCCACGAGGTTGTGTTTCTGGGTGTGGGGCTGGGCGCGATCCATCGGCTGGGCGTTTTGGGCGAAGAGCTTGAGGGCGTGACCAACGCGCTCGATTTGGTTGCCGGATATAAGGATGGCAGCCTGACGTCGGTGCCCGCGCGGGTCGCGGTGCTGGGCGCGGGCAATACGGCGATCGATGCGGCCATCGCCGCTGTTCGTCTCGGCGCGCGCGAGGTGCGCATGATCTATCGGCGCGGCCCGGAGCAGATGTCCGCTTTCTCCTTTGAGTATGACCACGCCAGGCGGGAGGGCGTGCGCTTTGATTGGTACAGGCAGGTTGTCGCGGTGGAGGGTGCGAGTCGTGTTGAGGGAGTCCTCGTCGGCTTGCTTGAACCCTCTGCGGACGGCTCGCTGATTCTTCTGGATGACTCGGAGGTCCATCTGCCGGTAGACATGGTCGTCCTGGCGATCGGCCAGGCCACACATACCGGGTTTCTTGGGGACGTCGGCGTCGAGCTGGAGCGCGGACGCATTCTGATCGACCGTGCCACGGGCCAAACCTCAAACCCCAGATACTTTGCCGGCGGTGACTGTACCAACGGGGGCCGTGAGGTCGTGGATGCGGTTGCCGATGGCAAGCGGGCCGGGTTGGGGATCGTGGCGTTGCTTGCCGCTAAAGCCGCTTCACTGCCCGCGGAGACCGCCCAGGCATGACTCCAAACCTGGCCACGACCTTCGCCGGCATCCCCTGCCTCAACCCCTTCTGGCTTGCCAGTGCGCCTCCTACGAACTGCGGCGAGCAGATTATGCGCGCCTTCGACGCAGGCTGGGGAGGCGCCGTGTGGAAGACCATTGGGGAGCCTATCACCAACGTCAGCTCGCGCTACTCGTCAATCGACTACGAAGGCCGCCGCATGATGGGCTTCAACAACATCGAGCTCATCAGCGACCGTCCCATCGAGACCAATCTGCGCGAGATCACCGAGGTCAAACGCCGCTATCCAAAGCATGTCGTCATCGCGTCGCTGATGGTTGCGAGCCGACGCGAGAGTTGGCATGACATTGTTGAGCGGGCGGAGGATGCCGGAGCCGACGGCCTCGAGCTCAACTTCGGCTGCCCGCACGGCATGAGCGAGCGCGGCATGGGCTCGGCCGTGGGCCAGGTGCCCGAGTACTGCGAGCGGATTACCGGCTGGGTGAAAGAGAAAGCCCGCACGCCGGTCATCGTCAAGCTCACGCCGAACATCGCCGACATCCGCATGCCCGCGCGCGCCGCCCGCCGCGCCGGAGCCGATGCGCTCTCTGCCATCAACACAATCAACTCCATTACGGGCATCGACCTCGACACGTTTGAGCCGCGGCCGCTGGTCGACGGCAAAAGCACGCACGGAGGCTACTGCGGCCCGGCCGTTAAACCCATTGCGCTCAACATGGTGCAGCAGATCCAGGCCGATCCTGAGGCGACGCTGCCGCTCTCCGGCATCGGCGGCATCGGCAGCTGGCGCGACGCGGCGGAGTTCTTTTTGCTTGGGTGCGGCAACGTGCAGGTGTGCACGGCGGCCATGCACTACGGCTACCGGATCGTCGAGGATATGGCCGATGGGCTGCTTGGCTGGATGCGCGAGAAGGGCTTCGCGACGCTCGACGATTTCCGGGGCCTCTCGCTGCCCAAGGTGCGCGCGTGGAAGCAGCTGAACCTGAACTACCGGGTCGTCGCCTCGATTGATTCAACCAAGTGCATTGGTTGCCAGCTCTGCTACACCGCCTGCTGGGACGGCGCACACCAGTGTATTCATCTTGACCGCGCCGAGGGCGGCCGGCAAGCAATCGTCACGGGCCTCGATCCGCGCCCAGATCCGCGTTCTGCGCACGGCGAAGCCAATCCGCACGGCAAGCCTACGCCGGCGATGGTATTTGCGGCCTCGGCCCGAACGATCACCATGACACCTATTCCGAAGCTCGATATGAGCGGCCCGGGCGTGAACTCCTCGGTCACGCCGCTTGAGCGGGTTCCGCGCGTGGACTGGGACGAGTGCGTGGGCTGCAATCTTTGCTCGCTGGTCTGTCCGGTGGAGGACTGCATCACGATGGAGCGTGTTGAGAACGGGCTCGCCCCGCAGAGCTGGGAGGAGCGGTCCGTGGCGGGGCTTGTGCCGGAGGAGGCGATCCCGGCGGGGTTGGCGGAAGGACATTGAGCGGTCTGGCTGAGGCTGGTGCCTGAGACGAATGCTCCGAGGGCGCACAATGGAGGGAGGAGTTTGCGGAGATGCCCTCGAAGAATATGCTGCCCAAAGGGCAACGCCACCACTCTGTGCGGGCCGAGTATGTTGCCACGCGCGGCGTTGAACCGAAGGGGCCGCCTCCCGTCGTGCCGTTGCTCGAGTTTGACGAGGAAGCCGAGCCCTCCGCGGTGCGGGCTTTTACCGCGGATGCCGCGGCTGCCGGACTGCGTGTCGATCAGTACCTTGCCCAGGCTCTGCCGGATATCTCGCGCGCCCGGGTGCAGCTGCTGATCGATGCCGGCCAAGTGCGCGTCGACGGTGCGGCGGTGAAGGCCAAAGTTAGACTTAAGGGCGGGGAGGCGATCGAGATTGAGGGTCAGCCGCAGCCTGAACCCTTGCATGCGACCCCGGAGGATATCCCGCTCGACCTCCTCTTCGAGGACAAGTTTCTCGCGGTCGTCAACAAGCCTGCCGGCATGATGGTGCACGCCGGGGCCGGTTCGACGGAAGACGATCGCAACGCCGGAACGCTGGTGAACGCGCTGCTGTTCCACATGGCCGGCGGTTTGTCGGAGGTGGGCGGGGAGCTGCGGCCCGGCATCGTGCATCGCCTGGATAAGCAGACCTCGGGCGCCATCGTTGTGGCCAAGGACGATGTGACGCACCGCAAGCTGGGGGAGAGCTTTGCCGCGCGCGAGGTGCACAAGACCTATCTTGCGCTGGCGCACGGGCACCTTGCCAAGGACCACACCACGGTGACGCTGCCGATTGCGCGTGATGTCGTCCGGCGCACCCGCATGACCACGCGCCGCGCCGACGGCCGCTCCGCCGTCTCGCACATTCAGGTGCTGGAGCGGCTGACGACCCCGTATGGGCTGTTCACCTTTGTCGAGGTGAAGATCGAGACCGGCCGCACGCACCAGATCCGGGTCCACCTGCAGGCGCTTGGCCATCCGGTGGTGGGCGACTTTCTGTACGGTGCACCGCATGTGCTGCGGCGCGCCGACCAGGAGGCTCCGCTCGAGCTGGAACGCAACTTCCTCCATGCCGCCCGGCTCGAATTTGTGCATCCCCGGACTGGCAAAGAGTTGCAGGTTGAAGCTCCTCTGGCTGCGGAACTGGTGGACTTTCTCGAGCGACTGAAGAGCTGAAGCGTGCGACGAAGTAAACTCTAGATGTGATCCGCACGCACACCATTCAGCTGTCCTGTCGTTTCTTCGTTGCGGCTTTCTTGCTGAGCGGCGCGCTCGCCTTCGGCCAAACGCCGGCGCCTACGGCCCCAGAGCTTGCTCCCGAGACGGCCGCGCCGCAAGGCCAGCAGCCCACGAACGATCAGCCCTTTGTGCTGCCGTCTTTGCGCGCCAACCTGGTCAACCTGGTCTTTACGGTGACGGACAAGAATGGCCACTTCATCCGCAATCTGCGTCGTCAGGACTTCGGCCTGCTCGACGACGGACGCCAGCCGGCCGCGGTGGTCGGCTTTACCCAACAGACCAACCTGCCTCTGCGGATCGGCATTATGCTGGACACGTCGAGCTCCATCCGCAGCCGGTTCAAGTTCGAGCAGGATGCCGCGCAGGACTTCTTCGGCCAGGTACTCAAGGTCAACGACCGCGCCTTTGTCGAGGGGTTCGACGTGGCGATCGATCTCGCGCAGGATTACACCGGCAACCAGGCGCTTTTGAATGACGGCATCCGCAAGCTTCGGCCCGGCGGCGGCACCGCGCTGTTCGACTCGCTGTACAAGACCTGCCACGAGCAGATGCTGACGCTACATGACGATCTGGACGAGCGCCGCGTGATTATTCTGGTCTCGGACGGGGATGATAATTACAGCCGCGCGCAAGAGTCTGACGCCATCAAGATGTGCCAGCGGGCGGAGACGACGGTCTACGCGATCTCGACCGACACTAGCCCCTCCCGCGGTAAGGGCGGCGAAGTGTTGCGCACGATTGCTGAAGCGACCGGTGGCCAGACCTTCTATCCGACGCGGCTGGAGGAGGTCTCGAACGGCTTCCGTGCGATCGAGGAGGAGCTGCGGAGCCAGTACTCGCTTGAGTATCGCCCGGCGGACTTCAAGCTGGACGGCAGCTTCCGCACGATCTATCTACAGTCGACCGATCCCCGTCGTTACCATGTGCGAGTCAAGAAGGGCTACTTCGCCACCAAGCCCGGCCAGTAATGCTGGTCCGGGGACGACCGCCGGAAAACTTTGTGGGCGCGATCGTGTCTAAGTACTACGGAGGGTTTCCCATGCGTCTGCCCTGGAGTAGCGTTCTGTTTCTTGCAACACTTGGCCTGCCGTTGGCCGGTTCGGCTCAGGGTTATGTCTCTTCCGCGCCTCCTCCGGCGTACGGCTCCGGTCCGGTGTACCCGAATCCCGATCTTTCCCAGCAGTTTGCGGGGCTGAGCGATCAGCCGTCAACGCACACCAGCTTTGCCTTTGATCGCTCCATGATGGCGGCGGCGCAGAGCATCCTCGAGTCGAACGGGATGGATGCGCATCGGGCAGCGATCGCGTTAACGGGCGTGTCGTTCGATACGTACCACTTCCAGCACCCTGCCTTCTATACGCCGGAAGCGATGGGCGCGCTGATTGGACAGTACGATCGTGCGGGCTGGAAACACCTGGTGAACGGCAATCAGACGGTCGTGAACCCGGCACAGCCGAAGTCCGCGATTACGGATCTGTGGCTGCATTTCTCCGGGGCGGACATCGACGGAGTGACCGTGCTGACGCGCGCCAGTACAACGATGAACGTGATCCGGCTCTCCTGTGATCTGCGACCGCTGGACTTGCTGCACCTGAGTGGACATTTTGGGATTCCGAAGGTGGATCCCGGTGCGGTGATGGTTCCTGCGCCGCCGGGCCGCTAGTAAGAATCCGTAAGGAGAGTGACTGATGACCGTCGATCAGCGTTTAGAAAACTTGTGGAGCGCCATGAAGCACTCACGCATTCTGTGGAGCTCCTTGCCATCGAGAACCGGGAGACAAGGGTGCTCGCGCGAGAGACGAGTGTACTCGTGCGGGAGATGGCGGGCGGTATCCGGGATCTTGTGAAGATCGTTAGCAGTTCATGAAGAGCGATTAAGTGACCTCTAGTGCTGGTTCACTGCAGATGTGTCGCGGGGTGAAGAAAGGCAACCGCAGATTCCCTCCGGGAGTGACAACAAAGAGGGCAAGGTCTTACACGATCAGCGATCAGCGATAGCAGGGACTGTATTGCTCGATCGCCGCGAGGAGCTTGAGTTTTCGTGACGGCTCGAGAAAGGATGCTTCCGCGGCGTTTGCGGCCAGCTCCCGCATCTGCTCTAGCGAGAATGCAAACTGTCTCTGTACCAGCACGTACTCCTGCAACAGCGTGCTGCCGAACATCGGCGGGTCATCCGAGTTGAGCGTGACCATCAGCCCGCCTTCGAAGTACTCTCGCAGCGGATGTGCTTCAAAACCGGGACAGCAGCCGGTGCGGACATTTGAGGTCACGTTGATTTCGATCGGAATTTGCCGTGTTGCCAGCACGTGCAGCAGATCCGCATCGTGCTGCGCGGAGAGCCCGTGACCGATGCGCTCGGCACCGATGTTGATGGCCGCCCAGATCGACTCCGGCCCTATCGACTCACCGGCGTGGACGGTCAGCCGCAAGCCCGCGGATTTGGCCTCCGCGTAGAGCTCACGGAATTTATCGGCTGGCCCGCGCGCTTCATCGCCGCCGATGCCGATCCCCACGATGCTGGGGTACTTCGACTTTAGCCTGGCCGCAAGCCGAAAGACGGTGGCCGCTTCCTCGACGCCGAAGTGCCGTACTGCGTCGATGATCCAAAGGACTGTCGTTCCGAACTCCCGCTCCGCGCGCAGACGAGCTGCTTCGACCGCATCCATGACGGCTTCGATCGCGAGGTGTGGCTTGAAGCGTAGAAGGATGCCCCAGGAGATATACACCTCCGCGTGCACCACGCCCTGCTCCGCCAGCGCGCGCACCATCTGGTAGGTGATGAGCGCGAAGTCATCTGCTGTTTGCAGGCGCTCCGAGACGGCCTTGAAGGTCATCAGGAATGCTTGAAAGTCGGCATAGACGTACAAGGCTCGCGACTGCTCAAGTGTGAGCGGGTCGCGATCGTGGCGCTGGGAGAGCACGACCAGCGTCTCGGGCGTGATCGTTCCCTCAAGATGCAGATGCAGCTCGGCTTTGGGGAGCCCGCGCAACCATGCGGGAAGATCGATCTGCTGCAGCGCTTCGCGTTTTGGCATCCCTTCAGTTTACCGGCAGCAGGCGTGTTCCTCCGCGAATGCTGACCGGCGCGCCCTCAGCCAGCAGGATACTGGCCGGCTGCTGCGCGTTGAGCGAGGCGAACCTGGGCCCGTAGAGCGCGCCGAAGTCGACGTCGATCATGGAGCGGCGGATCGGATAGGTCTCCCAGCGCGGATGCTCGACGGCGTACTGTGAGGTTGGGCCGCGGCTGCGTTTGGTGAAGCCCCAATAGTGCTCCGTGATGAACTCCTCGATGCTGCCGGGGGCGATCGGCTGCAGCTCGGAGGAAGCTTCGGCCGCCATCCGGTACCAGCGGCCGCGTGACTTCCAATCGTAGATGACCTCAAGCGAGTTTGCGGTCTCGGTGATCTTCCGCCGTGTGCGTAGGGTGCGGTAGGGCTCTTCGTAAAGCAGATTTGCGACCAGGGTGATGGCCAGACGTGGTACGAACTCGCGGATGAAGACGACGCCGCGCCGCGTGCTTCCGTCGTTATCTCGGGCGCGCACGTAGAAGCGTAGATTTACCTCTTCAAAGCGTGTGTGAAAGGGGATGGCAAGGCCCTTGATCCGTACCCGGTCAAAGAGAAAGCCGATGAGCGAGACGAAGCACTCGCCGTGGAAGAGGTCAAGCTCCACGCCGGCCGGAAGGTAGGGCGTCAGGAGGGCGGGATCGACAGCGTATTGGGCCATGATGAGCTTGCGCCACTCGGCCCGCATGAAGACGCTTGGAGACATAGTCGCTTAGGATGCCAGTCAGCGGGAATCTGAGTCGCCTTCGCTTTCATCCGCCAGCACAAAAAAGATGCCGTTGCCTCCCGCGATGGGCTGCGTGGGAAAGCTGGTGACGCGCAGCGGGGTGTCCCGGCCGAAACGCACGATGTGCTGTTCACGATGGCGTTCATCTCCGTACTCGATCTCTCCATCGAAGGGTCGCTCCGCGCCGAAAGCCGCGTTCTCTGTGGCGACGATGCGGCCGGCCCGCGTCAGCACCAGGGTTCGCTTGCCTTCCATGCCGCGCACGACGTTGGTGTGCAGGGTGGCATCAATCTGGGATTGCGGCACGGCTGCGCCAAACTCGTAGAAGGTATCCCAATCGCCTTGAAAGAGGTCTCCGATGCGCACGCTGCAGGGCCGGCTAAAGCCGCAGAGCCGGCGGATGCGGGCCGAGGCGTAGGCATCCATGCGCCCCGCCTGGGGCGAGAAGAGCGACCAGAGAAAGACGCCGATTATGGCCGCGAAGAGCACCAACGTTACCGCTGCAAGAACACGTACGACGCCCATTTCGCCTATCTTAACCCTTGCTAAATCTTGCTTAGCCTCGGAAAAACTCGCTGCGCTTGCGAGAGTAAAAAAAGTAGACTCCCAATCCGATCACGAGCCACGTAAAGAAGCGAATCCACGTCACGGCGGGCAGCCCACACGTGAGCAGTACGCAGAAGACGATGCTGAGGACAGGGATGACCGGGCCGAAGGGCACGCGGAATCCGCGATGGCGATCGGGATCCTTGTGACGGAGGACGATGACACCGATCGACACGAGAACGAAGGCAAAGAGTGTGCCGATGTTGGACATCTCGGCGAAGGTGCCGACGTCGAACAGGCCGGACGGAACCGCGACGAGGATTCCCGCGACCCAGGTGGCGAAGGCCGGCGTGCGGAACTTCGGATGCAGGGTTGAGAACACGTCGGGCAGCAGACGGTCCCGGCTCATCGCGAACCAGACCCGCGCCTGGCTAAGCTGGAAGACCAGAATAGAGGACACCATGCCGAGCAGCGCGCCAATGAGCACCGCGAGCCGCACCCAGTGGAGGCGGCCTCCGCCGGGAGTTTGCGAGAGCCGCTTCAAGGCCGTGACCACGGGCGCGCCATCGCCCGCGACGGACTGCCAGGGCACGATCCCCGTGAGTACGACGGCCACGCCGATGTAGAGGATGGTGCACACGATCAGCGTGGCGATGATGCCGATGGGCACATCCCGCCGCGGGTTGCGGCACTCTTCGCTGGCGGTCGAGACGGCGTCAAAGCCGATGTACGTGAAGAAGATGATGGAGCCGCCGGCCAGGACACCCGTAAAGCCGTTTGGCGAAAACGGATGGTAGTTCGTGGTGTGAATGAAGCTTGCGCCGAAGCTCACGAATAGCAGGATGGCCGCTATTTTTACCAGGACCATCGCGTTGTTGGTGCGGGCCGACTCGCGAATGCCGCGCACTAGCACGATCGTCAGCAACAGCACGATGACGAAGGCCGGGATATCGAACCCGAAGTGCCAGCCCGGACGGAAGATCTCCACCTTGCCGGAGAGATCCTGCAGGCCGAGCGGCAGATAGGCGGGTGAGAGCCACTTGGGGTCCAGGCGGAGGTTCAGCCAGTCCAGGAGATCGACTACGTGGGCGGCAAAGCCAACGGAGACGCTCATGTTCGAGAAGGCGTACTCGAGGATCAGGTCCCAGCCGATGATCCAGGCGATCAGTTCGCCCATGGTGGCGTAGGTGTAGGTGTAAGCGGACCCGGCGATCGGGATCATGCTGGCCAGCTCCGCGTAGCAGAGCCCGGTCAAGCCGCAGACGGTGGCCACCAGCAAAAGCGACAGAACCAGAGCTGGACCGGCGCCGGGACGACCGGCGACCGTTCCATTGAAGTGGTGCAGCCAGCCCCAGACGAGGTCCACGATGGGCGAGTCAGTCCAGTGCGCGCTCTTCGAAGGATTGCCGCCAATGGCCGTGCCGATGACCGTGAAGATGCCGGACCCGATGACTGCGCCTATGCCGAGCGCAGTGAGGGAGACCGGCCCAAGCGTCTTCCGCAGTGCATGCTCGGGACGCTCGGACTCAGAAATCAGTTTGTCGATTGACTTGGTGGCAAAGATTTGTCGGCCCAGCGAGAAGCTCCTCGTACGAGATTCGCTGCACGGAACAGAAGAGGAGATCAGAACTCCGCAGACCCGGATCGGGTGCGCGGAGTTAGTCTCTAGCGCTTCGCCTGACCGCGGCTTGCCTTTTTCACCTTGGCTTTATTTTCGCCGCGGGCTCCGGTCCGCTTGGCCTTGGGAGCGGCTTTTTTGCGGGCGGCCCGCTTGATTTTCTTGCGCTCGTCTTTATCGGTGATGCTCTTGGTATTCGGCATGGCTCGGAGATTCTCTTTTCAAAAGGTGTGTGGGCGTGGGTGTTCGAGCGTCGTTGCCTACAGCTTTTCCAGCTGTGCGAACTTCTCCACCAGCTTCTTCACGCCGTGCTGTTGAAATTGTACTGTAATCTTCGCGTCCTCCCCGTCGCCCTCGCGCTGAAAGACGACGCCCTCGCCGTATTTGGGGTGGCGGACTCGCGCTCCTTTGCTGAGTCCGGTCTTGCCGGTGGGCGTAGGGATGTCGAGCTTCGGGCGCGCGTACTTGTTGGAAGCACCGCCGCGTCCGGCGAAGAAGCTGGCGATGTTGTCGAGCGAGCCGGATGGACTTTGCTGCCGCGCCGGGGCTCCCACGGCGGTCCTGGCCGCGGCCTTTACGCCGGTGTCCTGGCTTTCATCCTCATAGCTGTAGTGGCGCTCGCCGTCGCCGTCTGCCGGTCGTTGTCCGCCGCGCTGCGGGTACGGCGTCGAGTACGAAGAGCCGTTGAAGCCGCTGCCGAACTGTGGCCGCGCCGGCGGGCTGCCCAGGTCCTCGACCAGCCGCGAGGGCACCTCTTCAAGAAACCGCGAAGCAATCGACGCCTCAGGCATGTCATTGCCGTAGCGCCGGCGATACCGCGCCCGTGTCATCACCAGCGTGTCCATGGCACGCGTCATGCCGACGTAGCAGAGCCGGCGTTCCTCTTCGAGTCCCGTGGGGTCGGTGAGCGTGCGCGAGTGCGGGAACAAGCCCTCTTCCATGCCTGCGAGGAAGACCAGCGGAAACTCCAGGCCCTTGGCCGCGTGCAGCGTCATCAGCGTCACCCGCGCCTCGGACGAGTACTGGTCGGCGTCCGACACGAGCGCCGCGTGGTCCAGAAACTCATGCAGCGTCTCGCCGCGCTCCTGCGCATCCTGCGCCGCGTTTGCGAGCTCCTTTAGGTTCTCGATGCGCGAGAAGGATTCTGGCGTGGCCTCTTCTTCAAGCGCCCGGATGTAGCCTGAGCGATCGTTGAGGAACTTGATCAGCTCCGGAAGTGTGGCCGCATCTCCGGGCTTGCGGAAGGCCGGAGCTGGTTCGGGGATCGGCGGCTCAGAGCCTGCAACCGCCCGTCGCGCCGCGTCCGAAGCGCCGCTCGCGCTTGCCTTCAGGACTACGGGAGCAAATGGGTTGTACATAGCCGCGTCGATGCCGTGAGCCTGATCCGAATCGGTTACATTCTCCGCGGCGATGGTCGAGATCTCTTCGCTGGGACCGAAATCAAAGTCGAAGTTGAAGCTTGTGTCGAAGCTCGTATCCGCATCGTTCGCGGCGATCGTCTCACTTGCAACTGGTTCGGCAAATTGATTCGGGTTGAAAGAATCATCCGCCCCGAGGTCTCCGTCGGCGGAGACATCCTCGGTCAACTTCTCTGCAAATCCGGGCCCAAGCATCGCGCGTGCGTCCTCGATCAGGCGCTTGAAGCCATTCAACGCCTGCAGCGCCCGCGCCGGCAGCAAACGGTCTTCGATCGCCCGGCCGATCGCGTCCCACGTGCTCATGCCTGTGGTCAGCGCCATGCGCTCGAGCGTCTCCATGGTCGTCTTGCCGATGCCGCGCGGAGGCGAGTTGATGCTGCGGCCGAGCGCAATCGAGTCGTGCGGGTTCGACACGAGCTTCATGTAACTGAGGATGTCCTTGATCTCCGCGCGATCGTAGAAGCTGAAGCCGCCGACCATGTGGTACTTGATCTGGTAGCGGCGGAGGGCTTCTTCGACCAGCCGCGACTGCGAATTGGTGCGATAGAGCACGGCACAGCGCGGCGGCTCGTCCGGCCGGCTCGCGTCCTGGTCCGCTGCGCGCAGATAGCGCTGCACGCGGTCGGCGATGAAGAGCGCTTCGTTCTCGCCGTCCGGAGCTTCATACAGGCCGATCAGCGATCCGCCTTCGCGCGCGGTCCAAAGATTCTTACCCTTGCGCTGCGTGTTTTGCGCGACCACCGCGCTTGCGCCTTCAAGGATCATCTGCGTGGAGCGATAGTTTTGCTCCAGACGAATCACCTGGACGGCGGGAAAGTCTTTTTCAAAGTCGAGAATGTTGCGAATGTCCGCGCCGCGCCAGCTGTAGATCGACTGGTCTTCATCGCCCACCACGCATACGTTGCCGTGGTCTCCGGCAAGCAGCTTCATTAGCTCATACTGCGGCTTGTTCGTGTCCTGGTACTCGTCGATCATGACGTACCGGTAGCGCCGGTTGTAGCGTTCGCGGGTTTCTTTGCTAGTCTTCAGCAGGCGCACGGTCTCAAGCAGCAGGTCGTCGAAGTCCAGCGCATTCGCCTTGCCTAGCTCGTCGCGATAGATCTTGAAGATGTGCGCGATCTTTTCTTCGAGCGGATTGGTCGAGGCGAGGAAGTACTCCTGCGGGTCGATCATGTGGTTCTTCGCCCAGGAGATGCGGCCGAGCGCGACCCTCGGCTTCAGCGTCTTGTCATCGACGCCCAGCCGCTTCAACGCGGACTTCACCACCGCCTGTTGATCGGTCTCGTCATAGATGGCGAAGGTGCGCGTAAGCCCTTTGCCATTCACCTGCAGCGCCTCGATATCGCGCCGCAGCACGCGCACGCAAAAGCTATGAAAGGTGCTGAGGGTGGGCTTGGCGAGCGAGCTGTGGCCGAGAATTTTGTCTACGCGCTCGGCCATTTCTTTGGCGGCCTTGTTGGTGAAGGTGACCGCTAGGATCTGATCGGCGGAGACGCCGCGCTCCTGGATCAGGTACGCGATGCGGTGGGTGACCACGCGCGTCTTGCCGGAGCCGGCACCGGCGAGCAGCAGCACAGGTCCGTCCACGGCGACGATGCCATCCTGTTGCTGCGGGTTCATGTTGTCGAGAAGGTGCGAAGACATCGAAGTGGAGCTCCGGCTCTATGTTAAATCGTGCCCCTGTGGAGTGCGCCTCCCGGCCTGCGAAAGCCGGTTCGAGACACAGCCAAAACCGCAAAGTGAGCTTGCGGTGATTCACAGGCAACACTCTCCGGCCCTTCTGCTATCTTAGTGGACAGCGAAGAAAGAGCGAAGTCAGCTCTCCCGCACACATGAGGTTTTATGTCCGAGCGTGAAGTGGTATTGGATCAACCGGAGATTACCGACGAACAGGGTCAGGCGCTGCGTCAGGCCCAGGAGCGTGCCGAACACGCTGAGGCCGAGCTTGCCAAGCTGAAGCAGGCTGCTGCGCACAAGCCGGTAGCGGATGCTGCGTTGAAGACTCCTGCAAGCCCCAGCTCGAAGGGCGAGCAGACCGAAGTCGCCGGCGATGGCGAGCAGGAGCTGCGCAAGGATTCCATGATGGCCCACCTGCTGGATTCGCTGAACGCCGGTAAGGACATCGGGCACTACGGCCGGCTGGTGTTCGCCATGGTGGCGCGTCATTTTCTACCGCACGAGGAAGTGCTTGCCTGGATGACGAAGGACAAGGACGTCGACGAGGAGAAGGCTACGCTGATGCTGCGGCAGGTCGAAGGCCGGGACTACAGCCCGCCGCGCCGCGACAAGATCCTGGACTACCAATCCAAGCAGGACTTTCCAATTATTCCCAATGTGGACGATCCGGATAGCGGCAATTTATATCGCAATCTCAAGTTCCCCGATGAAATTTACGATCACATCGGCCACTACCAGGAAGCGAAATCAGAGTCCGGAAGCTGACCTGGTCGCAGCACACACGTCGCACTGGCAGACGCGACGCAGATACTCCCACGAGTAAATGCCGCTCTCGTGCCCATCGTTCCACTTGAAGCGGAGAGCGTATTTGCCGATGGGCGTCACTTCCAAGGGCCTTGGTGGAGCCTCATAAAGAACGAGAGGTCCACCCGGCTTGGGAGCAGCCATTCCCAGCGCTCTTCCGCTTTGCTTACGCTCTTCGTTGCAGGTTGCGCATGGACAGGCATGCCGCAGCCAGGCAAAGCTCCAGTGACTTTCATGCCCGTCTTTCCAGGTGATCGTTACTCCGGTGCCTTCTGACTTCTGCACCCGTACCTTGGTGGGGACGATGGCGTTCTGCGGAAGCTGTACCTCCGACGCGGCTTCGCGCCGGGCCTGGTCTTCACTGACAATGCGAATGCCTTCATGGCTCATGGCTTGATCTCTTTGCTTGTGTCTCGGGTCATCGTGCAGCTTGGGAAATTGAGTGCTCCGAAGAGCATTGGATGAGTGTGTCGAAGCAAGCCGGGCACGGAAACGCTTAGCCCTGCCTCCAAAAGAAGTAACCCGCCATGGCCACGCCGGTTGAGACCACGACTGTGCGCAGGATGTCGCCGTTCATTCGTCGTGCGTAGCGTGCCCCGACGTAGCCGCCGCCCGCCGCGAACACCATGGAGACCAAACAGTAGTGCCAGAGGACGCGCCCTCGCAGGATGAAGATGAAGATGGCGCAGAGATTGGAAGAGGTGGCCGCGACTACCTTCATCGCATTGAGCTGGTGCATGTTTTCCATGCCGAGCAAAGCCAGCACCGTCATCACTAAGAATCCGCCTCCCGCCCCGAAGTAGCCGATGTAAAAGCAGACTGGAAATAGCATGACGAAGAGGAAGAGGAGGTTGATCGCCGGCTCGGTGTGCTGCTCGACGGACTTTTTTGCGGAGCGCATGCGCAGCCAGCGCGAGACCGGCCCGCTAACCCCGAAGATCAGGGCGCCGATGAGCAACAGCCACGGGATCAGGTGCAGGAAGGTGAGTTGCTGGGTGTTGAGCAGCATCTCCGCCCCGGCTACGCCCCCGACGATCGATGTCCCTATGACCACTGGAAGGAGCCTGCGCTGCACGTCGCCGCGCAGGGTGGCCAGCGAGGTAAGCTGCCCCGGCCAGAGCGCTACGGTGTTGGTTGCGTTGGCCTCGATGGGTGGAAGTCCCACGCCCAGCATCGCCGGAAAAGAAATGAATGATCCGCCGCCTGCCATGGCGTTGATCGCTCCCGCCAGCATGGACGCGACGAGTAGCCAGACAAAGCGCCAATGAGTGACCAACGGGGAGAACATCTGCTTCCATTGTAGCGATGCGGCCTGGATAGACGTCCCCGCCGCATGTGCAGGAAGGTTTCCTTGCGCCGGGCTCAGTTGGCTGTAGTCTGCCTTCAGGTCTATTTTTGTGACGCTGCTGCAGCTTTCCGTACCATTGCTCATCGGAGGTGTCATGTCCAAGCTTTTTAGCCGGTCTGTTCTCTCGCTGGCGCTGGCCCTTTCTTCCCAGGCGCTTTCCGCCCAAGCCCTTTCCGCCCAGACGCAAGGTGCCTTTGAGACGAGCTCGCTGCTTGGTCGAAAGCTGTACGCGCAGACCGACAATGACGCCGTTGCCGCGGCGAAGGCCGGGCTTGCCGGCAGTTCACCTTCAGCCGCCGAGTATCTTGCCCTCTCCAAGGCGCAGGCCGGCCGCCGCGAGTACCAGGAGGCCGTCAAGACCGATACCGAAGCGCTCTCGAAATACTCAGAAAATGCTGACCTGCTTCTCGAGCGCGGTCATCGCGAGCTTGGTCTGCGCGAGTTCGTTGAAGCCCAGAAGGACCTGGAGCACGCCGTACGCCTGGATCCCGGCAATCTCGACAGTCACTACCATCTCGGTCTTGCGTTTTACTTTCAAGGCCGCTTTGCGGAAGCTGCCGTTCATTTCGGTCACGCCCGCGATCTTGGCAGAAGCGACGACTCGCTGATCGACTGCTCCAACTGGCTGTATGCCTCGCTGCGCCGCGCCGACAAACGGAACGAAGCCGACGAGGTGCTCACCCGCATTACCCCCGCCGTGCACAACACGGAGCCGCACCTGGCCTTCTATCTGAGCTTGCTACGTTTCTATAAGGGTGAACGGACAGAGCAGCAGATCCTGCCTGCGCGTCCGACGCCCGGCGATACCGAAGCCGAGCTCTCGTTCAATACGATCAATTACGGCGTGGGGAACTGGCATTTGTATAACAGCGATAAGAGTGCCGCCAGCACATACTTTGAGAAGGTGGTGAGCGGTTCAGCCTGGAACTCCTGGGGGTTCATCGGTTCTGAGACGGAGTTGGCTCGCCGCTAGACCATTTTCCGCGTCTGCGAAAGCTGTTCTGAAATCTGCGAAAAGCAGATCTTCCGCCTACGGCGAAGGATGACAACGGTTTAGGATGACAACGGTTTAGGCGAGCTATCTCTTGACGAAGATGGTCTAGCCCGTCCGCTCTCAGCCTACCGCGGCATCTCCGGGGTGGCGGCAATCAGACGCTGCGTGTACTCTTCGCGTGGATGCTCGCAGACCTGCAGGGCATCGCCTACCTCAACCAGGCGGCCACGCTGCATGACCGCGACGCGATCGCACAGGTAGCGCACCAGCGGCATGGAGTGCGAGATGAAGAGATACGTGAGCCCGTGCGTGCGCTGCAGATCGCGCAACAGATTGATAACCTGCGCGCCGACTGAGACATCGAGCGCACTGACCGGCTCATCGAGTGCCAGAAACTGCGGCTTCAGCGCCAGCGCGCGGGCGATGTTGATGCGCTGTCGCTGGCCGCCGCTGAACTCGTGCGGAAAGCGCTCGAGCACATCCGCATCGAGGCCTACCTCATGTATCAACTCTACGACCCGCACGCGAGTCTCCTCGCGGGTGTAGCCGCCATGAATGGCAAACGGCTCGCCAACGATGGTGCGGATACGCATGGTCGGATTGAGGGCCGCAAAGGGGTCTTGAAAGACCATCTGCATGCGCCGCCGCAGCGCCCGTAGCTCCGGCTTTTTGGCTGCCAGGACATCCACTCCATCGAAGTGAACGCTGCCGGCGGAGGGATTGATGAGCCGCAGCAACATGCGTGCCACGGTGCTCTTGCCGGAGCCCGACTCGCCGACGAGGCCCAGCGTTTCGCCGCGCCCAATGGTCAGCGAGACGTTGCTGACGACCTCGCTGGCTCCATAGCGCTTCGTAAGCCCTTCGGCAACCACCAGCGCGGGCATCAACCAAGTTTCGGATGCAGGTTCTGAAAGCCGGTGGCGTCCTGGTACGCGCGCGCAAAGGCGGCCAGCCGGGCATCCGCGTACAGCCCGCCGAGGAACGTAAGCGAGACCGGCGTGCCGGGTCCGCCGGCATTCTGCAGGGCGCCATCGTCCGTGTTTGGCGAGGCCGGTGCGTCGTTGCCACGGATTCCGTTCGGCACAATGACCGCCGGATAGCCGGTTAGATTGGTCGCCGTCAGCTGCACGCCTTGCGACGCAGTCACGATCACATCCACCTGGCCGAAGAGTTCATGCATGGCCTGGATGGCGAGTGTGCGTGCACGCATGGCCTGGATGTAGTCGACCGCTGGATAGAAGCGGGCCACACGGAAGTTGTTCGGCCAGTCGAAGGGGTCCTGTCCGGAGAGCAGCTTGTCCTTGCCGCTGCGCGTGAGCTCATCGAAGGCCGCCGCGCCCTCGGCTTCAAGCACCGGAACCATGGCCGCAAAGGGCAGCTTCGGTATCTCGACCGGAATGAGCGTCACGCCCATCTTGTTGCGGATGACCTCGAGCGCTGCGGTTGCATATTTGAGGTCGTATGCTGCGCGCGTCATTTGGCTCTGCATCCGCTCGACGCGGCGCTTGTAGGCCTCCATCTCCGCGTCTCCTCCCGCCGTCGGCGCCTTCAACTCGGGCAGAGTGGGCGCATCGAATGCGCTTTTGAGATAGCCGATGCGCAGCCGCTTCCAATCGAAGTTGGCATCCCAGTTGAAGGCGGCGGGCTGCACGGACAGATCCTTCTGGTCCGGGCCTGCGATGACACTCATCACCAGCGCGCAATCTTCCACAGCGCGGCAGATGGGGCCGATCTTGTCCATGCTCCAGCTGAGTGCCATGGCTCCGGTGCGCGGCACGAAGCCGAAGGTTGGCCGCAATCCCGTGGCGCCGCAGCGCGTGCTGGGCGAAGAGATGGAGCCCAGCGTTTCGGTCCCAAGCGCAAAGCCTACGCAGCCCGCGGCGGTTGCGCTGGCGCTGCCGGCTGAGGAACCGCTTGACCCCTGCTTTGGGTTCCAGGGGTTGCGGCAGCGCGCACCCGCCTTGCCCGAGCCGGCCGGATAGCCCCACAGATCGCCCTGCGCCAAGGCACCCAGAGCCAGCTTGGCGACAAGCACCGCGCCGGCCGCGTCCAGTCGCTTCACGACCTCTGCGTCCTCGGTGAAGGTCTGCTGCTCGTACCCGGCTGCGCCCCAGGTCGTCGGATAACCGGCAACCGCCAGCAGATCCTTTGCGCCCCACGGGATGCCATGCAGCGGCCCGCGGTATTTGCCCGCGGCGAGCTCCGCATCCATGGCCGCGGCCTGCTTCAGCGCGCGCTCTTCGGTCAGCGTGATCACGAAGTGCAGCTGCGGATCGTACCGCTTCAGCCGCGCCAGATACATCTTGGTCAGCGTCGTTGAGCTGACCCGTTTGGTCCGGATCAACTCGGCCAGCTCACGGATCGTCAGGAAGGCCAGCGCCTCGGCGTTCGCATCGGGCGAGCCATGGCTCTCAAACACGATCTTCGGTGCCGCGCTCATCTTCATCGGCCGCTTGGCCGTGTCGAGCACCATGCCACCCGGAACCGGGTCGAAGACGCAGGCCGGAGCCACGCTGTTTGAAAGCGGAAGTGCCCGCACCTCGGCCGCATCGTCGCGCTGATTGCTTAGCCCCTCGAGCATCATCGCTCGCTGCGCATCGTCGATCTTGATGCCGGCGATGATCGCAGCTTCGCCGATCATCTCTGCTGTGATGGTGCCGAAAGCCGCCGCAGTGGCTGCCGGTGCAGACGCCGCAGCTTGGCCCGCGGCATCACGCGCCGCGAGCGCCAGCAGGGCTCCCGGAAACAACGTCGCACTTAGTCCGAGCGCAGAGCACAGAGTTAGAAAGCGCCGCCGCTCGGCCTGCGCAAGGCCGGCAGCCGCAGGATGCGGCTCGTCCAAATAATCTGTCATGCAAGTTATCTTCGCATGGGCCTAGTTTGGCAGGGCATCCATTTTCAGCTTTGTGCGCAACTCTTGCCGGGCGGCCTTTAGGTCCTCGACGAAGCGCGGTGTTCGCATCAGCTCGCCGAAGACGGCGTAGGACGCGGCCTTCGAGGCTACGGTGTCCGACTTGTAATGCACGCCGCACACCATGCGGTTGTGGGCGTAGTCGTCGGCGCGCGCCAGGAGCTCGACTTGCCGTTCGGGAACCATCTCCGTCAGTGTTAGCGCCATCAGGTAGCCGACGATCGAGTGTCCGCTGGGGTAGGAGGTATGCGCGGTGATGGTGGGGCATACCGGATGCAGCGTCCGATCGATCTGGTAAGGCCGCGCGCGCAGAAACGAGTTCTTCAGTGTTCCCGAGGCAGCCACGGCTTCGGTCAGTACATGTGCCTGAAAGGCAGCCGTCACGGGCAGGTCGGCGCGCTCCAACGAGGGCCCAAGCACCGTGCGGTACACAAACATGTCTTGTTCCGCATCGTCGGCCTGCGCGGACTTTACCTGCGCCGGCATCCGGGTCGCTTCCAGATGATGCAGCTCGGCCAAATCGTCCCGGGTCCCTTGCGAGTCGGGTGTCGGCGCGGGCAGAATCAGCGGCGAAAGCGGTAGTGCGGATGCGCCCAGATAATACCCGCCGGGGTCATGCAGGTGGGCCTGGATGGGCGACTGCGCGAACGCACTGCCAAGCCACACAAGCAGCGTGAGAAGCAAAACTGTGTCCCTTCGATTGCTCATGCGCGAAGCGTAGCATAGGCGCTTCGACTGCGTTGACGCATCGTATTCTCCACTTCCGCAAGCTCTCGACATGCGAAACTGAAGCTTATGGCCAGAACGTCCGCCCTCAAAGCCATTCGGCTTACTCACCTCTACTCAGGGGTATTTCTCGCGCCTGCGATCCTTTTCTTCGCCATCACTGGCGGCTTACAAATGTTTTCCCTGCACGAGACGACGCGAGGCAGCTCCTATCTTCCTCCGGCGATCCTTGTCCATCTGGCCCAGCTGCACAAGAAGGCTACGCTGACTGTTCCTCCGCGCAAGCTGGCCCCTTCGCCAGTTCCGGCTCCGATGCCTGGCCCACTGCCTGCTGCGAAACCGCCCGCGGCCTCGCAGCCCTCGTACCTGCCCATGAAGATCTTCTTTGCCTTGGTTGCGCTTGGGCTTGTAATCTCAACCCTCACCGGTCTTGTTATGTCCTGGACCTATACGCGCAACAAGACGCTGATTGCCGGAGCGTTTCTCGCCGGGATACTTGTGCCCATTCTGCTGCTTCTATTGCAGCGTTAGTCACGGTACTTGCTGAGTCTTGCTTGTATTTTTGCTCATTAGGTGCGCACTCCATAAGCGAGCTGCTATCAGATATCCAGATTCTTCACATCGAGCGCATTCTCTTCAATGAACTTCCGTCGGCTCTCGACATCCTCGCCCATCAGCGTCGTGAAGATCTCTTCAGTCGCCGCAATATCCTCAAGCTTCACTTGCATCAGGGTTCGCCGCTCCGGGTCCATGGTCGTCTCCCAAAGCTGTGGCGCGGTCATCTCGCCCAGGCCCTTGTAGCGCTGTACCTGGTACTCCTTACGGCCCTGCTCGATGACGTAGTCGAAGACCTCACGCGGGGTCTTCTTCTCAACCGGATCCTGGCTGGCGCGGCTCGACCGCTTGGCGGGCTTGGCTTCCACGGCCGTACCCGGAGCCGCAGCAATCACGTCGTTCACACCCTCTTCCTGCGCTACCTCGTCTGCTTCATCGAGCGCTGCCTGGGTCACCTCCGCCGGCGACTTCGCCGCGTAGGAGATGTGGAAGGGAGCCTGCAACTGATTCTGAATCAGGGCGAATTTGCCGAGCAACTGCCGCGACTCGGCCGCGTTGGCTAAGGCCCAATCCAGCTTGCGTTCCGCGCCCTGCGCATCCGTAAAGCTCAGCGACCAGGTCTGGTGCTCCTCGTCGAACGCCGGCTCCCCTACTGCGCGAAACTGGTGCTCGCGGCGCATGGCCTCAAGCCGCGTTCGCATCTCGTTCAGCTTCGCTGGAGCCGTGCCGTCCGCGGATTGGAAATCTTCCTTCTTCGCGGGCGAAGCGCCGCCGTGCGCGAAGATCTCCACGAAGTCGAGGGTTACGTCGTCGTTGCGCAGACGCTTGCCAACCTTCTCAAAGGAGAGCAGGTACTCGTTCAACTGCGTCATGAACCTGGTCAGCGCATCGCCGGTAAGCTGGGCGCCGTTGTCCCCGTAGGTCAGCACCATGCCGTCGGACGCGCGCTTGATCATGACGTCGACATACTGCCGCTCGTCCTTGATGTACTGCTCGAACTTGCCCTTCTTGATGCGGAACAGCGGCGGCTGCGCGATGTACACGTGCCCGCGCTTGATCAGTTCCGTCATGTGGCGGAAGAAGAAGGTGAGCAGCAGCGTGCGGATGTGCGAGCCGTCGACGTCCGCATCGGTCATTAGGATCAGCTTGCCGTAGCGGAGCTTGGCGGGGTCAAAGTCGTCCTTGCCGATGCCGCAGCCGAGCGCCGTGATCATGGCGCGGATCTCTTCGTGGCCCAGCATCTTGTCATAGCGGGCTTTTTCTACGTTAAGAATCTTGCCCTTGAGCGGCAGGATGGCCTGGAACTTGCGGTCGCGGCCCTGCTTGGCCGTGCCTCCGGCGGACTCTCCCTCGACCAGGTACAGCTCGCAGCGATCCGGCTGGCGCTCGGAGCAGTCGGCCAGCTTGCCCGGCAGGCCGCCGCCATCCATGGCGCCTTTGCGGCGAGTGAGGTCACGTGCTTTACGCGCGGCCTCGCGGGCACGCTGCGCATCGATCGCCTTGTTGATGATCTTCTTCGCAACCTGCGGATTGCCGTCGAGGAACGCCCCAAGGCGTTCGTTGACGAAAGCCTGCACCGTGCCCGCGATGTCCGAGTTCAGCTTGCCCTTCGTCTGGCCTTCAAACTGTGGCTGCGACAACTTGACGGAGATCACGACGACAAGACCCTCGCGCACGTCGTCGCCCGAGAGCGCCTCGGCCTCCTTGAACAGCCCCAACGTCTTGCCCGCCGCGTTGATTGTCCGCGTCAACGCGGTCTTGAAGCCCGAAAGATGGGTGCCACCATCGACCGTGTTGATGTTGTTGGCAAAGGTGAACACGGTTTCGGAGTACGCATCGTTGTACTGCAGCGCAATCTCCATGGCCACGTTGTCGCGCTCGGCCTCCATGTAGATCGGCTTCTCGTGTAGCACCTGCTTGCCCTTATTGATGTGCTTGATGAACTCCGCGATGCCACCGGCGTACTTGAAGATTTGGTGGCGTGCCTCGCCGGTCTTCGCGTCGGTCGTGCGTTCGTCAGTCAGCGAGATTTCTAGGCCCTTGTTCAGGAAGGCGAGCTCACGCAGCCGCTGTGCCAGCGTGTCGTAGTTGAACTCCGTGACCGTGAAGATGCTCTTGTCCGGCAGGAAGTGCACTTTGGTGCCTTTGCGTTTGGACGGACCCATTTTGCGCAGCTTTGAGATGGGCGCGCCCTTTGAGTAATCCTGCTCCCAGGCGAACTCGTCGCGCCAGATCTCGACATCGAAGGCTTCGGACAGCGCGTTCACGCAGCTGACGCCGACCCCGTGCAGCCCGCCTGAGACTTTGTAGTTCGACGCATCGAACTTGCCCCCGGCATGAAGCATCGTCAGGACCACCTGCACCGCCGGCATCTTCTCGCCGTTAATGACCTTGTCGTCGACCGGAATGCCGCGTCCGTCATCGACCACGGTGATCGAATTGTCCACATGGATTGTCACGTCGATGCGGCTGGCATGCCCTCCAAGAGCCTCATCGACCGAATTGTCGACCACTTCATACACCAAATGGTGTAGACCCTGCTCACCGGTCGAGCCAATGTACATCGCCGGACGCAGACGCACTGCTGCTAATCCTTCGAGGACCGTGATGTTCTCGGCGGAGTAGCCGCCACCCTCTTTCTTCGGCGCGGCGGCGGATGGAAGGGCGGTCGGATCAGGAGGAAGTGCGCTCGATGCCAAAGGGAATCTCCGTGTAGAGGAAGGCTCGCTCCGCCGATGGTGAAGGGCAGAACTGCGGAATGAGAAACTGCGGCAAGTGATTGAAGGCGAATCACTTACAAGGAGTTCCTGGAGTTCCGGTGCTATCAGAATGATAACAGTTTCAGGGCCTCTTAACGAGCGGAATCGGCGACTGCAGACTCCGCCGGCCCTGCTCGCCAGCTCACCCGAAGCAACCACCACCCTAGCCCATAGAGCACTAAAGCAGGAATCACCAGCAGCGGCTGGTGCAGTTGCACATTCAGCCACGTGAGGGAGAGGTGCAGCAGCAAAAACGCCCCTGCCGCCCGGTTGCTCGAGAAGTTCGCCCCCGAAGTCCCAAGCAGCATCGGCAGGGCGACTAGAAAGAGCGGCCAGCTATAGCCAAAAAGCCTCCCGAACGCCTCGCCCAGCAGCCCCGCCATGCAGAACGAGATCACTCCGTAGACGACGCAGAAGCGCAGCAGCATCTGCTCGCGGCTGTCGCTTGGAGGAACCCCAGTTCGGCGGAGCTTCAGCAGCAGCAGCGGCAGCAGCCCGAAGGTAGCCATCGCCTCAAACGCCAGCCACACCGGGTAGCGCCAGCCGAAGCGGCATACGCCGATCGCGGTCAGCGGGCCAAGATGCAGCGGCATCTGCCAGCGGGGCACCGGGCAGGACCGGTAGACATTCGCCCAGAGGTCGACGCCGAGGAAGTTCTTGAGCAGATTCCATGGCAGCTTGGCGATCAGGTAGAGCCCGGGCGAGATGCCTTCCGTGTTGGGCAGCGCGTTGGCGGCCAGATGCTTGGCCAGCTCGATTCCGGCGCCGGCGCTCACGATGGCCATCGCGGCCTCAGACCAGCGCAGCCTCCGCCAACCTGCCGCCAGCAGACACACCAGCGTTAACAGCGTAGACTCGCGGGCCACGGCCAGAGGGAACAGCATCAGTCCCGCCGCCAGCAGCCGCTGCTTACGCAGCAGCAGCAGAAACACGCACAGCAGAGCGGCATAGAACAGGTCGGGTAAGACCAGGCCGTTGTAGACGAGCGTCCAGAAGAACATTCCCGCGAGCGCCGGAACGATCCAGCGGGGGCTCCGCGAACGCACCAGCAGGACCGCCACCGTTCCGACGAAGAAGAGCAGCGCGAGCGTGCCTTCAAGGAAAAAAGCCTGCTCGACCGAGAGATGCGTGAGCCTCACCAGGCCTCGCACCAGCAGAGGTCCCAGCTGCCGTGACGCGAACGGCAAGAGCGCCGGCCGGCCCGCGGCCAGATTCAGGTAGTGGGTCGTATCCGCCTGGGTGAAGATGTGGCCCATCCAGAGGGCGGCCGCGACCGCGATCGGGATGGTCGTCCCTACGATGGCAGCCATGGTTAGCCGTCGGCGCGCGGGCGTCAGCTCGGCGAGAGAAGCGGTGAGCCGCGGCATGCGATCGCCGATCAGAGCCCCGCTGAGGCTTGCCCCAGCACCACATCGATCTGGTCGATGCCCCAGGCCAGGTCCTCCCGGCTGATGACCAGCGGAGGCGCAAGCCGGATCACCGTGTCGTGCGTCTCCTTACAGAGCAGCCCGCGACGCTCGAGCGCCTCGCAGATGGGTCGCGCCTTGACCGTTAGCTCGACGCCAATCCACAGCCCCTTGCCGCGCGCCTCGGCGATGACCGTGTGCTTCATCGCGCGCAGACGCTCAAGCGCATACGCGCCCAGCTCTGCCGAGCGCTCCGCAAGCTGCTCGTCGAGCACGACGCGCAGCGCCGCCCGCGCCACCGCACATGCCAGCGGGTTGCCGCCAAACGTGCTGCCATGGTCGCCCGGCTGAAAGACGCAGAGCACCTCGCGCGAGGCCAGCACCGCCGACACCGGGTAGAAGCCTCCTGAGAGCGCCTTGCCGACGATGCACACATCCGGCCGAATGCCGTCGTGCTCGAACGCAAACAGCTTGCCGGTACGTCCCAGCCCGGACTGAATTTCGTCGCACATGAGCAGCACATTGTGCTCGCGGCAAAGCTTCGCCGCCTCGCGCAGATACCCGGCTGGAGGCACGATGATGCCTGCCTCGCCCTGGATGGGCTCGACTAGGAACGCCACGGTATTGGGCGTGATCGCTTCCCGCAGCGCCTGCACGTCCCCGAACGCCACCTGCTGAAATCCGGCGGGAAAAGGACCGAAGCCGGTGCGGTACTGCGTCTCTGACGAAAAGCCGACGACCGAGATCGTCCGGCCATGGAAGTTGTTGGACGCTACGAGGATCTTGCCCTGCCCGGCCGGCACGCCTTTGACCGTCTCGCCCCACTTGCGCGCCGCCTTCAGCGCCGTCTCAACTGCCTCGACGCCGGAGTTCATCGGCAGCGCCATGTCAAAGCCCGTGATCTCGTGTAGGTCGCGGTAGAGCAGCGGCAGCTGATCGTTGCGGAAGGCACGCGAGGTCAAGGTCACTCGCTTGGCCTGCTCGGTCATGGCCTTGAGGATCGCCGGGTGGCAATGACCCTGGTTGACCGCCGAGTAGGCCGCCAGAAAATCCAGATAGCGCCGGCCCTCAACGTCATATACCCATGCGCCCGACGCGCGCTCGATGACCACATTTAACGGATGGTAGTTGTGTGCGCCGTATTGCTCTTCGAGCTCGACAAGTTCCGAGGGAGAGATCGCCGTTTGGTCGACTAACATAGGTTGCGTCTCCGGACTTGACTACAGGATACCCGGCGGCAGGGCCAACGTGCGAACAGCATCGCTCTCTGCGGGAACAATCTTTGCCCGCGCAGGCCATCGTCTATGCTCGAAGGCATGCAGGAACTCCGCGGCTTCGCTAGGCTCTTGTTGTTTCAGTTTGCCGGCATTCTGTTGAAGGCGAGCACGCACAGTCAGCTTCCCGGCCCGGTGATCGGCATGGCGCTGCTGGCACTCTGGCTGCTGTTCCGCAGCAAGCACTCTCATGATGACGTGGAACGCGTGGCGAACGGTCTGCTCCGTGTACTTGGGCTGCTGTTTGTGCCGGCGGGCGTGGGAATCATGGTCAACCTTGACCTTCTCCGGTCTTCGTGGCTGCCCCTCACCGTCGGCCTGGTAGGCTCCACGTTGATCGCCCTCTCGGCCACCGCCTGGGTGATGAGCTCTCTCGTGCGCCGGCGCAGCAGGCAGGCCGCGCTTTGACCGCCGCCTGGAAGAGCGTGCAGCAACTCTGCTCGGGCACGGCGGTGTTTCCCTTGTTGCTCACCATCGCAACGTACGTGCTGGGAGTGGCTGTGCAGCGGCGAACCAGGTGGCCTCTGGCCAATCCTGTGCTGATCTCGATCGTGCTGATCGCGGTTACGCTGCGCGTGCTCGGCATCCCGTATGCGACCTACTTTGCCGGCGCGCAGCTCTTGCACTTTCTGCTTGGCCCCGCGACCGTGGCGCTGGCGATTCCGTTGGTGAGTGCGATCGAACACATTCGCCGCAATCTCTGGCCGATGCTGCTGGCGCTGCTGGCGGGCTCGGTGACAAGCATGATCTCCGGCTATGCGCTGGTCAGGCTTTGCGGCGGTAGCCAGGTGCTTGCGCTGTGCATGATGCCGAAATCGCTGACCACGCCGATCGCGCTCGACATTGCGCAGAATATCGGGGCGATTCCGTCGCTGGTAGCAGTGCTGGCGATCCTGGCGGGAATCCTGGTGGCGGTATCGATCAACGCCGTGGTTCGCTGGATCCGGGTCATCGACCCGAGCGCGATCGGGCTGGCGGCCGGGACCGCGGGAAGCGGGGTAGGCGCCTCGCGCGTGCTCGACCAGCATCCCTTGTCGGCAGCTTTCGCGGCGGTCGCCATTGGCCTCAATGGTTTGATGACCGCCTGGCTGGCACCGTTCTTCGCAACCTTGTTGAAGCGTTGGTAAGCCCTTGGATTGGAGTGCAGAGATTCGTCTGCAAGGAGGAATCTCCGCGGACTTGCTTGCTGGGAGGAGTTATGCGTGATGCGTCTGGGCCGCTGAGTGCCGCTGCACGAAGTGATACGGCGGCCACGGCCCGGAGAGCTGCATGCTGCACTCCTTCAGCTCCTGGGTGGCGGAGGAGTACTTGTTTTGGTACCGCTCCACCGTCTTGCCGTCGATGAGATGAGCGATGTCGAGCAGCATCTTGCCTGACTCCATCCGCTTGCAGGTAACCTCTTCGGCAAGCGGCAAAAACATGCGATGCATCTGCACGGACAAGGCGCGCGCCTTGGATTGCCGCTCCCGCTGCCGGCTGGCGCTTTGCCGCAAACTGGTCAGGTATTGCGGCCCCGCCGTCCTGTCTTGCTCCAGGATTTCGGAACATGTGTCGTCGACAAGCACCTTCAGGTGCATCTCCGCCTTGCCGCGGAGACGTTCCACATTGGCCAGAAAGTGCTTCTGGTTCGAGCGTACCGAACGCCGCAGGCCATCATCATCGGCAAAGGTGGTCCCAAAACGGAACGGGAGTACCGTGGAGAGGTTAAAACACTCCGCGATGACGCGGGCGTGGTCCCTCGAGGCTTGCTGATCGAACCGGTGGCTATCCTCCGGCCCATGCTCGGAGACGATGACCGCAAGCTCACCGGCGGGAAAGAGAAAGGTTTGATTGCCGAACAGCCCGCTCACCGCCGTCAACGGCACTGGACGCCGATGACGGTGAAGTTCCTGAAATGACTGACGTTCAGCGATGCAGTACGCGTACCATGCCATGAAATTCGCTCCAGCCACACGCGGACGATCGATCGTGCCTCGTCTTCCGTGTTTCCTACTCAACGTCCTTGCCGCTTCAAAGACTGTGCCTGCAAAGACCTCGCGCAGGGCACGACATAATGGTTCCCCAACAAGAGGGGAAGACCTGATCTCTGGCTCGTCTATGAAAAGGAAGACTGTATCGAGCGAAACGGATAGTAAGCCCAACCAAATACGATTGGCAATCCCTTCTTTTAGGCATACGCGCCTGAGCGCACAGAGTGACGGCGCGCCGACCGCCTTTGAGTGGTCTCAGGGACGCACAGAACACCGAAGCCAACTGCAGCTCGAACCTGTCTCAAGGGCAGGACCATGCGTCGCGAACGCCTCCTCCTCCTGGGAGTTCGCGCACACCGGAAGCGGCGAGCAGTGTTCTAATAGAAGCTGCGTATGCAGCCCGTTGCTGGAGATTGCTTCCCGCAGGCTGCATGCCGGTTCCCTGCTGGGTTCGCCCTTTGCGGGGCAGGATTCAGTCTGAGTACACATCATGGGACAGCGCCACACAAGCATGCCAGGAGTGAACACGTTGATTTTGGGTTCTTCGCGAACAGTTAGCTTCCGCTTAGTTTCGAAGCTGCTTCTATCTTCCACGGCGCTTGCCGCTCTCTTCGCTGCTTTGGTTGCTGCACCGGCTCAAAGCACGCGTCGTCCACGCCGGGAGTCGAGCGCCAACCGCAAGGCGCGCATCGCCCGCACCGTCGCCGACACCTACGGCCATCGCTACGAGGTCGCCGGCGGCGGAGGCTATGAGCGCTATCGCAGCGGGCAGTACCTACAACAAAATAACGAAGTCACCTTTTGGGCCTCCACCCTTTACGCGTTGAATCCGCGCCTCGGAGTACTGGGTGAAGTTCGCGGCGGCTACGGTCAGGCAAAGATCGGGAACCTGCTTCCGAGCGGCAATGTGCTGACCTTCAACCCGTCGATCTCCGAATATAACTTTATGGCCGGCCCAAGCTATCGGCTGGTCGCGGTTGAAAAGTTTGGCCTTGCGGCGTTTGTGGAGGGAGGTGTCACGCTCGGCAAGTTTGCCGGAGATTCCAAGGGTCTGACCGCCGGCCAGATCGGCGTGTGGCCGGGAAATTACGCGGCGGCCTTCTCTGCCGGCCTGAACTTCGACTACAACCTCTTCCCCAACGTCGCTCTGCGCATCACGCCTACCTACCTGGGCTCGACCTTCGGCGGAACGATCCAGAACAGCAAGGGATTGAATGTGGGTGCGGTCTACCGCTTTGGCCGCACGCGCTAGGCGTGACTTCACGGTTCCTGTTTTTTGCTCTGGAGCTACGCTCGAGCTAGCGAGTGGAAGACTTCCCGTCAGGTTTGGCTGCCGGCATCACCTCTGAGAGATGGATTCGGAACGTAATGGGAACATTGTCCACCTTGCCGACCTTCACCGCGGCATTCTCGAGGTCGCAGTTTTCGCAGGCGATCGTGACGGCCAGCGAGTCGCCGGGATCCCACCGAACGGCGATCGTATGCGCACCGTCGACCACCAGAATGTTGTCCTTGTAGGTCACTACTTTGTCGCGGGAGCGGTGCAGGCTCACGATGGTTTGCGGCGAGCCCACTCCGCCAGGGTCGCGCGTCATGGCTTCCACCACATACCTGCCATGCGGAGAAGGAAAGCGCCGGGGAGCAGCCTGAGCGTAGAGCGCCGCAGAGAGCGGCAAGAAAACTACCGCGGCTGTCCACCCTGGCAGCTTTGGCGCGTGTATCGCGAACTTCCTTGTCATGGAGAGCACTCGCATCGGCCTAAAGGTGGAGCGTCCAGCCGAGTTCGCCGAGCTTTTCTTCGATGTCGGCAAGGGCGCCTTCAAGCGCGGAGCGCCGATGCGGACTCGACGTTCGCTCCGACAGCACACGTTCCCGCTGCAACTCGAGAGCCTGCCGTTGACGGCTGCGCTCTGCGTCCGCCATCCGCTTGCTATCCAGGGCTGCGGCACTGGTCCGGGTGTCAGAGGGCTGCACATCCGGCGTGGTCGGAGAGTCCATCGGCGTGTTCAGCGACTTGTCCACTTCATCCACCATCTCGAAATCTTATACCCGGCCATGCCGATCGAGTACGATGAAGGCCTGCAACTAAAGAGGAGTTCATGGCACTCAACGACTACGCACGCGGGGTGTTCCCGGCGCTGCTCCGCTGTATGCTTTGCCTGATGTGCCTCGAGACACTCATCCTTGACAAAGCACATGCTGCCCCGGTTGGTTCGTCCGGTTCGGCCGGTGCAGGCATCTCCCGCGAGCTCGCCTCTGCACGCGCCGCGCGTTTGTCGGACCTGCACTACGCGCTCACCTTCGACGTTCAGCCGCACGCGCCGACCATTCCGGGCGAGGAGACGCTTACCTTCTTCGATAGCGGCGCGGGCGATCTGGCGCTCGACTATCGCGACGGCACAGTCTCCTCCGCGCAGCTCAACGGCCAGTCGATTTCCGTCACGCTGAGCAGCGGCCATCTGACCCTGCCTGGCGCAAGGCTGGTGCACGGCCGTAACGAGCTCAAGCTCAGCTTCGCGAGTAAGGTCGCTGCCGCGGGCGAAGCTTTTACCCGCTACACCGACCGCGACGATGGCAATGAATACCTCTACACGCTCTTCGTGCCGATGGACGCAAGCATGGCGTTCCCCTGCTTCGACCAGCCGGATCTAAAGGCGAAGTTCAAGCTGCGCGTGATTACCACATCGGAGTGGACCGTCATTTCGAACACTCCTGTTGAAGGACGCTTCTCAGGCGGCTGGGGGATCGGCACCGACTTCGACGAAACCCTTCCCATCAGCACGTACCTCTTCGCCTTCACCGCCGGTCCCTGGCAGTCGATTCCCGGCCATGCCACGGGCGAGCCCACCGTCTACGTCCGCAAGTCGCAGCTCACGCGCGCACAAACCGAAGCGCCACAAGTGCAGCAGATGGCCTCCCACGGCATCGCGTACTTCTCCACCTACTTCGCGCAGCCGTTCCCCTTCCCCAAGTACGACCTTGTGCTGATCCCCGGCTTTCCCTTCGGCGGCATGGAGCACGCGGGCGCCACGTTCCTCAACGAAGACGGCGTCCTCTTCCGCACCGCGCCCACGGCGAGCGACTACTTCCGCCGCAACACGCTGGTGCTGCACGAGACCTGCCACCAGTGGTTCGGCGACCTGGTCACCATGCGCTGGTTCGACGACCTATGGCTCAAGGAAGGCTTTGCCCAGTACATGGCCTACAAGGCGCTCGCGGAGCTCGAACCCGCGTCCCAGCCCTGGAAGCATTTCTACGAGGACATCAAGCCCTCGGCCTACGGCATCGACGAGACCCAGGGCACCACGCCCATCTACCAGGTCATCCCCAACCTGCTCGATGCCAAATCCGCCTATGGAGCGATCGTTTACCAGAAGGCTCCCGCGGTCCTCAAGCAGCTCAACTTCTTCCTCGGCGAGGACATCTTCCGCAACGGGCTGCGGCTCTATCTGAAGCAGCACGCTTACGCGAATGCGCAATGGGCCGACCTGGTTGGCGCATTCGAATCCGCCAGTGGCGCGCTTGGCCAGCACAAGGACGTGCAAGCCTGGGCCAGGGCCTGGATCCTGCAGCGCGGCATGCCGCAGGTCAACGTTGCCTGGTCCTGCGAGGGTGGCAAAGTCAGCCGCTTCGCGATGACCCAGCAGGATGTGCTGAAGACTGGCGCGACCTGGCCGATCTCGAATGAAGTCATGCTTGCCTACCCGGATCATGCGCCGGAGATCCTGACCGTGGCCTGGGCTTCCACGCAGACGCAGGTCGCGGCGGCGATCGGACGACCGTGCCCGCAGTACGTCTTCGCCAACGCGGGCGACCAGGCGTACGGCCGTTTCTTGCTCGACCCAACCAGCGAAGCGCCGGTCAGCCGTGTCGTCCTATCCGCCACAAAGCCGGGTGCCCCGGGTCTTGCTTCTGAGACCTGGGTTCCCGACCCACTGCTCCGCAGCCAGCTCTGGGGAGCCTTGTGGGAGAACGTACATGTGGCGCAGTCCGCGCCTGCCAGCTATGTCGAACTGGCCCTGAAGTCCTTGCCGACCGAGACCGATGAATCGCACGCCCGCATCCAGGGCAACCGCATCGCTACTGCGCTCCACGTTTATCTGTCTGACCACGGCAGAGCACTCTACGCTCCAAAAGCCGAGGCGGTCGTCGCCGACCGCATGCTGCACGCGCCCACGCTCAACCTGCGCATCGTGAACTTCCGCACCTTCACCGGCATTGCTGAAACGCCGCAAGCGCTCGCACAGCTCAAGTCCCTGCTCAACGGCTCACTGAGCGTAGAAGGCATGCCGCTGAAGCCACTCGACCGCTGGAACCTGATCGGTCATCTTATTGCCCTGAATGATCCGGATGCAGCGAAGCTCTTCGCCGCCGAGAAAGCCAAAGACCACACCGGCGAAGGTCAGAAGTACGCCTTTGCGATTGCAGCCGGCGCACCGGACCCCGCCACCAAGGCCCGCTACTTCACCGACTACCTCAGTACGACCAGCGGTCTCCAGGAAGACTGGCTGAGCCAATCTCTACGGCCCTTCAACAGCTGGAACCAGGCCGCGCTCACCGAGCCCTATCTCACCCGCGCGCTCGACGCCTTACCCGAGATCAAGCGCACCCGCAAGATCTTCTTCCTCGGCGCCTGGCTGTCGGCCTTCCTCGACGGCCAGCGCAGCCCTGAGGCCCAGGCCGCTGTCCATGCCTGGCTCGCCGCACATACGCTCGATCCTGACCTCCGCTTAAAAGTCCTCGAGGCTTCGGACGCGCTCGACCGCACCGTGCTGATCCGCCAGCGGTTCCCGGAATGAGCCGCATCGGAGTCGACACCGGCGGCACCTTCACCGACCTCGTCGCGATCGAAGACGCCGGCATCCGCGTCCACAAGGTCCGCTCCACGCCCGACGATCCCTCGCGCGCCATCCTCGCCGGCATCCGTGAGCTCGCCGGCGACTCCGCCGCCGCAGAAATCACCCACGGCTCGACCGTCGCCACCAACGCCCTGCTCGAACGCAAGGGCGCCCGCGTCGGTCTGCTCACTACCGCCGGCTTCGAGGACGTCCTGCGGATCGGCCGCCAGACCCGCGCCGAACTCTATAACTTCATGGTCGAAGGCCGCAAACCCTTGATTGAGCCCGGGCTTACGTTCGGTGTGCACGAACGCCTGGCCGCCGACGGCTCCGTCCTCAAGGCGCTTCGACCAGAGGAGATCCCGGAACTGATTGAGAAGCTGCAAGCGGAGTCTGTCCAATCCGTCGCCGTCTGCCTGCTCCACTCCTACGCCGACCCTATCCACGAGCGCATCCTCGCCGAAGCCCTGCGCACCGCCGGGTTCACAGTCTCCGCCTCGCACGAGATTCTGCCCGAGTACCGCGAGTTCGAACGCTGGGCTACAACGACCGTGAACGCCTACGTCACGCCGCTGATGGCCAGCTATCTTTCCCGCCTTGCGGACGGCCTCGCGGTAGAGAGCACGCTGCGCATCATGCAATCGAACGGGGGCAGCATCTCCGCCGCGCACGCCAGCCGCGCAGCCGTCCAGACCATCCTCTCCGGCCCTGCCGCCGGTGTCGTCGGCGCACAGGCCGTCGGTGCCGCGTCCGGCTTCCCCCGCCTCATCACCTTCGACATGGGCGGCACCTCAACCGACGTGAGTCTCATCGACGGCGTCATCGGCACTACGGTCGACTCGGTCGTCGGCGACTTCCCCGTGCGGCTGCCCGTGCTCGACATCCACACGGTCGGCGCGGGAGGCGGCTCGATTGCGTGGCTCGACTCCGGAGGCAGCCTGCGCGTCGGCCCACGCTCGGCCGGCGCCGACCCCGGCCCCGCCTGCTATGGCAAAGGAACGGAACTCACCGTTACCGACGCCAACCTGCTGCTCGGACGACTTGACCCGGCGTACTTCCTGGGCGGCCGCATGGCGCTCGACCTCGACCGCACCCGCGCCCTCGCCAAAGCACTCGCCGCCAAACTCTCGCTTACCGAGCGCGCGCTGGCCGAGGGCATCGTGCGCATCGCCAATGCCAATATGGAGCGGGCCATCCGCGTGGTCAGTGTCGAGCGCGGCCATGATCCGCGCGACTTCGCCCTGCTCGCCTTCGGAGGCGCCGGCGGCCTCCACGCCTGTGACCTCGCGCACTCGCTCGACATTGCCACCGTCCTCATCCCGGAGCATTCGGGCGTGCTCTCCGCGCTCGGCATGCTGCTTGCTGACGTGACCAAGGACTACTCCGCGTCCATTCTGAAACCGACAAACGCGATCACCGAAGCCGAACTGCAACACGCCCTCGCGCCCTTGACCGAACGCGCCTACGCCGACCTTGGCGCCGAAGGGTTCAACGTCATCGACATGCTGCTTGAGCCTTCGCTCGACATGCGCTACCGCGGCCAGGCCTACGAGATCGCCATTCCCTTCACGCCCGACTTTCCCGAAGCCTTCCATCGCGCCCACGCCAAACTCTACGGCTACGCCAACCCCGCTCGTCCCACCGAGATCGTCCAGCTCCGCCTGAAAGCGACCGGCCGTACCGACAAACCCGCGCTCACCCAGCTTCACGCGCCCATCGAGCCCATCCCCACACCCGAACCCGCCTCCATCCGCCAGACCATCTTCGGCAAACGCACCCTGCCCACGCCGCTCTTCCACCGCGACCCGCTCACGCCCGGCCACCACGGCGAAGGCCCAGCAATCCTGATGACCGGCCAATCCACCAACGTCATCCCGCCCGCCTGGCACTGGAAGATCGACGCCGCCGGCACGCTGGTGGCCACCCATGTGCCGCGGGAGAAAAAGCTTCATGCGTCCTGACCCCATCGAGTTTGAGATCTTTAAGAACTTCTTCGTCTCTATCGCCGAGGAGATGGGCGTGACGCTCTGCCGCACCGGCTTCTCGCCCAACATCAAGGAGCGCCTGGACTACTCCTGCGCCCTCTACGACGCGGCCGGCCACACCATCGCGCAAGGCGACCACCTGCCCGTGCACCTCGGCGCCATGCCGCTCTCCGTACGCGCCGCCATCGACCACGTTCGCATGGAGCCCGGCGACACCGTCATCCTCAATGACCCCTTTCGCGGCGGCACCCACCTGCCCGACATCACCCTCGTCACGCCCGTCTTCCTCAAGGCGACCGACAAGACACCCGCCTTCTTCGTCGCCAACCGCGCCCATCACTCCGACGTCGGCGGCATGAGCCCCGGCTCCATGCCGCTCGCCCGCGAGATCTTCCAGGAAGGCCTGATCCTGCCACCGATCAAGCTGGTCAAGCGCGGCAAGATCGACCCCGAGATCCTCGCCCTCATCCTTGCCAACGTCCGCACCCCCGAGGAGCGCGAGGGCGACCTCACCGCGCAGATCGCCGCCAACCGCGTCGGTGCCACGCGCCTGCTCGACATCGTCCGGCGCTACGGCCACAAGCGCACCGCGCACTACGCCGCCCTCACCCAGGACTACGCCGAGCGCGTCCTGCGCCGCACCATCGTCCAGATCCCCGACGGCACCTACGAGTTCTCGGACGCGCTCGACAACGACGGCTTCAGCACCAAGCCCGTCCGCATCCGCTGTGCGATCCGCATCCTTGACGACACCGCCGAAGTCGACTTCACCGGCACCGACCCGCAGACCACCGGCGGCGTCAACGCCAACCTCGCCATCACGCTCTCGGCCACCTTCTACGCCTTTCGCTGCCTGGTGACGGAAGACGTGCTCTACAACGACGGCATCGCGCGACCCATCCGCGTCCTCGCCCCTCCCGGCACCGTCGTCAACGCGCAGCATCCGTCAGCCGTCGCCGGCGGCAACGTCGAAACCTCGCAGCGCATCACCGACGTCGTACTCGGTGCACTTGCGAAAGCCCTGCCGGACCGCATCCCCGCCGCCAGCCAGGGCACCATGAACAACGTCACCCTGGGCGGAACCGACCCTCGCACCGGAAAGCCGTTCGCCTACTACGAGACCGCCGGGGGAGGCATGGGCGGACGCAACGGCCTGCCCGGACTGAGCGGCGTGCACACCCACATGTCCAACACCCGCAACACGCCGGTCGAGGCGCTCGAACAGGCTTTGCCCATCCGCATCACCACCTATGCCCTTCGCCAGGGCAGCGGTGGTGCTGGCGAGTTTCCCGGCGGCGAAGGCCTGATCCGCGAGTACGAAGTCCTGGCCGAAACGAACGCGACCATCCTCACCGACCGCCGCGAGTCGCAGCCCTACGGCGCCCAGGGCGGAGGCCTGGGAGCGTCCGGCCGCAACATGCTCCTCCGCGCCGATGACACTGAAGAGCCACTCCCTGCGAAAGCACGCCTGGAGCTCCATCCGGGCGACCGCCTCCGCATCGAAACACCCGGCGGCGGAGGCTTCGGCAAGCCATGAAGGAAGACACGCGAAGCGTCGAATACTCCACGAAGTGGCGCCCGGCCGGCGTCAGGCCGTTTTGGTCTTTGTCGTGGCTTTTGCAATCGCCGGCCTCTGCCAGGAAAGCCCTCCTTGCCGCCTCCCTGGGCTGGATGCTCGACAGCTTCGACGTCATGCTGTACTCGCTCGTGCTGGCCTCGATCCTCACCGACCTGCACCTTACCAAGTCCATAGCCGGCATCCTGGGCTCAGTCACGCTGGTTGCGGCGGCAGTCGGCGGCCTTGTCTTCGGGCTGATCGCGGACCGCTTCGGACGCACCCGCGCACTGATGGCCTCGGTGCTGCTCTATGCCATCTTCACCGCCGCTTGCGGGCTGGCGCAAAACGTCGCGCAGCTTGCCCTCTTCCGTATCCTGCTCGGCCTCGGCATGGGCGGCGAGTGGGCCTCCGGAGCCTCGCTCGTCTCAGAATCCTTTCCCGCCGAGCACCGCGGCAAAGCCCTTGGCCTGATGCAATCTTCCTGGGCCATTGGCTACGCGCTTGCCGCGCTGGTCGCTTTCCTGGTCCTGCCGATCTGGGGATGGCGCGGCGTCTTCTTCATCGGCATCTTTCCCGCGCTGATGACACTCTGGATGCGTCGCAACATAGAGGAACCGGAAGCCTGGCGCGCCCTGCAACCCTCACCGCAAAGCGGTCCAGTACCGCACGAAGTGGCGCCCGCCCGGCACAAGGGTGCTTTTGCTTCTCTCTTCCGCAAGCCCCTGCTCCCGCTCACCCTCGCCCTCACCGCCATGAACGCCTGCTGCCTCTTCGCCTGGTGGGGCTTCAATCTTTGGGTGCCGGCCTATCTCTCGCTGCCGCTTGCCCGCGGTGGCATTGGCCTTCCTGCGCATTCGATGACAGCGATTCTTATCTTCATGCAGCTCGGCATGTGGCTCGGCTACGTCACCTTCGGCGGCCTGGCCGACCGCTTCGGCCGCAAGCCCACCTACGTCGCCTACCTGCTCATCGCCGCTCTGCTGATGCTGCTCTTCGGCCGCCTGCGCTCTCCCGTGTTCCTCTTCCTGCTCGCCCCGTTCCTGGCCTTCGCTGCCACCGGCTACTTCACCGGTTTCGCCACCGTCACCGCCGAGATCTACGAGACGCGTATTCGCTCGACCGCCCAGGGCTTTACCTACAACACCGGCCGCATCGCCTCTGCCCTCGCGCCCTTCGCCGTAGGCTCGCTCGCCGACCGCCACGGCCTCGGCGCCGCGTTCGTCCTCAGCGCCGCCGCCTTCCTGCTTGCCGCGTTCCTGTGGTTCTGGATCCCCGAGACTCTGCGCGTACCCCAGCCGAAGCCACACGCCCGTCCCGTCATGTCACGATGAAGGCACTCCACGTCCATCCTCGCCGAGTACCTGTCCGAGCTCCGCACCATCCGTACCCTGGGTGCGGGTGTCGCCGAAACCTCGTACTACCCGCCGCTCGCCAGCCTCCTCAACGCGGCCGGCAAGACGCTCAAGCCGAAAGTCCGTTGCCTCATCTATGTCAAGAACACCGGTGCCGGACTCTCGGAAGCAGGCTTCTCACCCCAGCCAGATCCAGCGCTCCACCGCCGCCATCCTGCCAGGCCAGAAACCTTCCCGCGGCGCTTTGGAAGCCAAGCCGTTCGAGACGAAGCTGGATCGGCTTGCCGCCTCGGCGCAAGTACTTCGCTATCTCAACCATTACAACCAGGTCCTCATTACCAACCTCAGCGAGTTTCGCCTGCTCATCCCTTTAAGGTGGCGTTCCCGTACATCGAAACGCTACGTTTGGACCTACACCCTCGGCGGCTATGAGGTCCTCACCGAAGTCCCGGATCCCTCGCTCACCTCCGCCGCATCCGGCTCGGCGGATGACCTCGAAACCTCGATCGACACGCTACCTCCGGTCTCCGGGTCCACCTCTTCCGGCTCCGCGCTCACCCAGGCCTTCACCTCCGCCGGCCTCAACGCCGTCATGACCTACAGCTCCGCTTCCCTGCCTGCTACGCCAGACGGCCTCTGGATCCCCATTCACTCTGCTGTCGTGCTCCGCGCCGCCTCCACCTGGAATCCGCAAACCCTTGAATCCGCCCTCCAGCAGAGCCTCCGTGGCACCCTCACCGCCTCTACCCTGGGCATCGACTTCCACCCGAACCATTGCCGGCCGCACCCTCTACGCACTCACCGGCCCCAAACCGCTCATCTTCGCCCTTATCTCTTCGCCCAAGCTCTGCCTGCTCTCGGACGACCGCGCTCTGCTGCTCGCATTGTTGCAACAGCCCGCGCCACCAACACTCCCGGCGTAGGCCCGGCCGTCTACGTCGCCGGCTTTGACCACAACTCGCAGCGCGCCCCCCACGCCCGCCTCACCGGCCTGATCGACGGCTATAGGCGCGCCCGAAACGACCAGCTACCCTTCACTCCCGACGATCCGGCTGCCCCTGCAGGCAGCCCGCCCTTCTTCTCCACCCATCTACGTTCGCTCTCCGACTCCTTCGCCTCCCTGGCCGGCGAGCACATCACCGAGCGCCGAGACGGTCTCGTCGTCCGCCAAACGGTGCTGTACCCTTGGCAAACTCCGATCCCAAGCGTGACTGCATTATTGAACATGGCGGTCAACTTTAGGCTTTCGCCCACATCTAAAATCAATCCAAATGCTACTATCCACCGTATTCGAACGGCGTCTTACAGGTGGGAGGAAGATATGTCAGAGATCGTCGTGTCTTCGTCAGCAGGGCATGAACGAACTCATCTGCTGGTCGTCGAAGATGAACCCACCATCCGGCAGCTGTTTTGCACACTTCTCAGTGCCTCCGGATATTCTGTCGCCGAGGCCCAGGATGGATTCAGCGCGCTCGAAGAAATCCGCCGTCAGCGCCCCGCGCTCATTCTTTCCGACTTGAATATGCCCCGCATGACGGGCTTTGAGCTTCTCTCCGTGATTCGCCGGCGCTTTCCGGCGATCCATGTCATCGCCATGAGCGGCGCCTTCGTTGGCGATCAGGTGCCGGATGGCGTCGCGGCGGAAGCCTTTTATCAAAAGAGTGGACGCCACATCGGTACGCTGGTTAAGGTGATTGAACAGATTCTCAAGGGAACCGTGAATTTGCATGCTGCTGCGGGTCGATCTCAGCAAGATGAGCCGGCCTCCGGGGTAGCCCTCTGGGTCAGCCAGCGAGGCGCATCCATCGATGGTCCGCACATCCTGCTCACCTGCCTGGAGTGCCTCCGCTCCTTCGCGCACCGTATCGACAAGGAAAGCAGCATGCACGTCGAAAAAACCAACTGCATCTTCTGTCGGGCTTCTATCTCCTATGCGCTGCTTGATCCCTCGCTTGTGCAACATCCGGGCTTCGCTCCGTCTCTTCGCTGACCGTCTCCCGCCATCCCCCATTCTGGCGAAACCGTGGTTCGTTACCACCGTACTCAAGCGCAAATGCCGGCGCTTGCAACACAACACGTGCGTGCATCTAAACTAGGAAAGATTCGCAGGTAAAAAAGGACGGCATGTACATTGCTTCTGTAGGAACCGCTTTTCCGGACCACCGTTACAGCCAGGCCGAGATCGCCGATACTTTGTTGAAGCGTTGGGGTGATCGTATGCCCGAGCCGCGCGTCCTCTCACGCCTGCACGCCAATTGCGGCGTCGATACCCGGTATCTCGTTCTGCCCATTGAGGAATATGCCCAGCTTGGAGGCGGCTTTAAGCAGACCAACGATCTTTGGATCCAGGCCGCCGTCACCCTTGGTCAGCAGGCTGTCGAGCGCGCACTTTTCCCGCTTGGCCTCACTCCCGCCGACATCTCCGCCATCTTTTTCGCCTCGGTTACCGGCATTGCCTCGCCCACCATCGACGCCCGCCTCATCAACCTCATGCCCTTCCCGACTCACGTCAAGCGCACGCCGATTTTCGGTCTGGGCTGCGTTGCGGGTGCGGCCGGAATCTCGCGTGCGTCCGATTACCTGCGCGCGTTCCCCGATCAGTGCGCCCTCCTGCTCTCGGTAGAGCTCTGCTCCCTTACTTGGCAGGATGACGATCAATCCATCGCTAACCTTATCTCCACCGGTCTCTTCGGCGACGGCTGCGCTGCCGTCGTCCTCGCCGGAGACAACGTCAAGCTTCCCACGCCGCCCGCCAGCGTGCCAAACATTCTCGCCACGCGGAGCACGTTCTATCGCCACACGGAACACATCATGGGCTGGGATATCCGCGACACCGGCTTCCGTATCGTGCTCTCGCCCGATGTCCCGAAGGTGGTGCTTGAAAATGTGCGCCGGGACGTGGAAAGCTTCCTGGCCGAGCACTCCCTTACCCTGGCTGACGTCAGCTCCTGGATCTTCCACTCCGGCGGCCCCAAGGTGCTGGAAGCGACCGAGAAGGCACTCGATCTGCCGGAAAATGCGCTCGCCCTCAGCTGGAAGTCTCTCCGTGAGGTCGGCAATCTCTCCGCGGCATCCGTGCTTTGCGTGCTTGCAGATACTCTCAAGAACCAGCCCGGGAAGCCCGGAACCTACTCGATCCTCGCCGCCATGGGCCCTGCTTTCTGCCTGGAACTGGTGTTGCTCCAGTGGTGATCGGTTCGGAAACACTTGCGGACACCCCCTCCGTGCAATCGTCCCAGGATGAGTCGAAGCCGTGTCCTTCCGCCATGATCAATGTCGACTCCTCCATCATCGATCTTATTGCTCGCTCTAAGTCGATTTCCTCGGCCTCGATCACGCCGGCGACCACCTTTGAGGAGCTGAACATGGACTCCCTCGATAAAATTAATCTTTCCTTTGAGGTTGAAGAGCTTTTTTCGATTCAGATTCCGGATGCCTCGATTAATTCGCTACGCACCGTCGGGGATGTGATTGAGGGCGTCCGCGTGCTGCGGGCTGCGCAGCACGCCTGAATCCATGCCGTTTCAGCTCATCCTTGCCACGGTTATATTTACCGCCATTGCGATCTACACCCCTCGTTTGCTCGATGCGGTGATCGCACACCAGAAGCTCCGCCGCCCTCACCCGTACCTGGTGTTGATGTTCCGCCTCTGGTTTGGCGTACTTTTCCTAGCATCCCTGTGGCTTCTCTTTCACGCCGCTCACCCCAGAGCAATAGTCCGCCCGCACCCGTAAGATAGAGTTTGGAAGGAAAGTGCGCGGATGAATCGGGTCGTGATTACGGGTCTGGGCTGCCTCTCGCCCATCGGCAACACTCCGGCCTCGCTTTGGCAGACCCTCCTCTCCGGCCAGTCAGGAATCCGCCGCTATCTTCCTGAGGACGGCGTCCCCGACCCGACCCTGCGCTTTGCCAACGTCGGCCAGCTCCAAGAGTTTGACCCGTCCTCGCTCTCCTCTGCCCAGCTCACGCTCAGCGAGCGTTGCGCACAGTTTGCTCTGCTCGCCGGCCGTCAGGCCATGACTGAGTCGAGCCTGCTTGAGTACCATCCTTCCGGCCGCATCGCCTTGATCCTTGGCTGCTCCACCAACGGCCGCCACGCCGAAGAACCCGAGATCGCCCGCGTCTATACGGAGAACGCTCGTGTTCATCCGCTGACCATTCCGCGATCCATGGCGTCGACCGGGCTCGCCCAGGTGGCCATTGATCAGCACATTACCGGCCCCGCGCTCACCGTCTCCACCGCCTGCGCCTCCGGGGCCCACGCCCTCGGCCTTGCCTTCCAGATGGTCCGCTCCGGCATCGTCTCGGCGGCGCTTGCCGGCGCCCATGAAGCCCCGCTGACCCGCAGCTTTCTCCGCGCCTGGGACTCCATGCGCGTTGTCTCCCCCACCGTCTGCCGGCCGTTCTCCGCCGACCGCGACGGCATGACCCTGGGCGAGGGAGCTGCCCTGCTCACGCTTGAAACTCTCGCCTCCGCCCGGGCCCGCAACGCAACCATCTACGCTGAAATCCTCGGCTTCGGCATGTCCACCGACGCCCACCACATCACCCAGCCTCGCCCCGAGGGAGCCGCCCAGGCCATCTTCGCCGCGCTCGACGACGCCGCCCAGACCGTGGCAAGTGCCGCCCCGGAGCCCGGAGAAAGCGCTGTCCCCGCCACCGCCACCGCACTTCGTGAGCAGGTCGCCTGTATCTGTGCGCATGGCACCGCCACCCGCGCCAACGATGCCTCCGAGGCTGCCGCGCTCGAGCTCGTCTTCGGCCCCCGCCTGGCAAGCATTCCGCTCTTTGCCACCAAGGGCTTCCACGGCCACTCACTCGGGGCATCCTCTGCGCTCGAAACTCTGATCACCGCTCTTGCTCTCCACCACCGGACGGTGCCATTCAGCGCCGGCACCTCCACCTGTGATCCCGATCTCCCCGTCGACCTTGTGCTGGGCGCCCCGCGTCCGCTCTCCCCTGACCGACCCACCCTGGCCCTCACAAACTCGCTCGCCTTCGGCGGCCTGAATGCGATGCTGCTGCTCCGCACCGCGCCCTGACCTGCTCCGGCAAGACAAGACCTTGGTGCCAAGCCGTTCATCTCGGCTTCGCTACCGGAGCCGCATTACGATCTGAGCACAGGGCCACTGCTCAATTCTGTAATCTGCTTGGTCCATAATAAGCTCGGAGATCGATAGGTAAGACTGTTTCATCTGCCCGGCTTATGGGAAAGCACATCATGACTCGGTACGGCTCTGTCTTGACGCTCCTTCTGCTGGTAGCTGTATTTCACCCGGGTATTTCGGTTGTTCGAGGACAGGGTGCGGTGAAGACTCCGCCAGCGACCGCCATTGTTCCGAACGGAAGAGCAATCCATCCCCTGGGTGACTGGATTCAGACCGCGCCCTACCCATTTGCGCTGACCGTCAAGCCGGGCGGCGGTGAGGTCGTGGTGCCGTCCATCGGCTGGCCGTTTTCACTCAATGTCATCACGATGCCTGCGGATGCATCTTCTGTAGACGCTGGACAAAGGGGGCTTACCCTGGTTCAGACGCACAGGATGGCGATCAGCCCGGCGCCGGCTCCTGCGCGGGTACGCAGGCTGCCCCCCGGAAGCAAAAACGATCCTGAGGTCGAGGTTCAGACCGGAGTGGCGTACTCGCGGGATGGCAGCTTGCTGTTCGACTCAACGGGAGACTCCGGCTTTGTGGACCTATATAACACCGCGGACTGGACGCGTGTCGGGCGGATTGCACTGGACGGCGTATCCGGGCTAAACACCTTTCGAGAAAGCTTCGCGGCTGCTTTATGTCTGAGTCTTGATGGCCGGCGGTTATATGTAGTGGACCAGGGCAACTGGCGCGTCGTGGTCATCGACACAGTTACTCGCAAAAAAGTTGGGTCCGTGCCAACCGGCGCAAACCCCTTCGGAATCGCCTTATCTCCTGACGGGATGAAGCTGTACGTCACAAACTCCGGCCTCTTTGAATACCGGCCGATCGAAGGCGTTCAGGCCAAGGATGGCAAGGGGGACGGATTGCCGGCGAAGGGCCTGAAGTTTCCGCCCACCGGCTATCCGTCTCGAGAGACACGCGAGGGCCTGATGGTGGAAGGGCATGCCGTTGCCGGCCTTGGCTCGGAAAACGATGTGCGCGGCAGCTCGCTGTGGACCTATGACGTCGGGGACGATGGTGAGCCGCATGTTCTCGCAAAACTGCGGCTTGGAGCGCGCATCGGCGGCAGTTCCGAAGAGGCGGCACGGAGTGCAATCGGCGGCGCGGCTCCGATGGGCGTTGTGGCCGGCAAGGATAAAGTCTATGTCGCGCTGGCGCATGAGGATGCGGTTGCCGTGGTCAGCGCGGGCGGAGGCACACTACTTCGCGAGATCGCATTGACACCGTTTACGGGCAGGCAGTTTCTGGATCGGCAAGGAAGGCCACTGCGGGGGATTATGCCTGCCGGGCTTGCACTGCACGGCGATCGACTGTGTGTCGCCGAAGCGGGTATCAACGCCGTGGCGGTGGTCGATACGGTCGCAGACCAGGTTGTGGGTCATCTATCCGTCGGCTGGTTCCCGACCGCGCTCGCGTTCTCTGCGGATGGATCGCAGCTCTTCGTCGTGAACACGAAGGGGAGAGGCACCGGTCCGAACGCCGGGAAGGGCTACGATGCGACTCGCTCCGGAAGTTACATTGGAGAACTTGAGTTCGGCAGCCTCTCGGTCCTCCCTGTGACTTACTTTGCAGCCGGGAACCGTATGCAGGAGGCGAGCCGGCAGGTGCTTGCAAACAACCTTACCGCGGTCGGCGCTCCCGAGTCTCTTCCGCGGCTGAAACATGTGTTCCTTGTCATTCGTGAGAATCGCACCTTCGACGAGATTCTGGGAGACTTGCCTGGTGGAAACGGCGATTCGACGCTTAGCCGCTGGGGTATGCACGGCTGGCTTGCCGACAGGCCCGCTGAAAAGGATCTGCAGGTCACTCCAAACGCACACGCACTGGCAGCACGTTTTGCAACCAGCGATCAATTCTTTGTGGACAGCGATGTATCTGCGGATGGCCACCGCTGGTTGGTCGCCGCGGCGGAGACGCCATGGTTTCATGTCGCCTGGACGTCGAACTACGGTGGTCGACGCCGGGAGGATTCTTTCAGCGCTGCTCCAGGCAGGCGCGCACTCGGAGGAGGAAACGATGGACCGATGCCGGAAGACGAGCCGGAGTTCGGCACTTTGTGGGAGCACGTCAGCAATGCGGGATTGCCGATCCGGAATTATGGGGAGGGGCTGGAGCTCGCAGGTTCTCAGGAAGTGGACGGCTCTGCCCCGCAGGGACAAAGGCTGGTGCTGAACTCGCCGGTTCCCGCGCCGGTCTTTACTTCGACGGATCGGGACTTTGCCACGTTCAATCTGGGGATTCCCGACCAGGTGCGGGCCGATGAGTTCCTCAAGGATTTCACCCGTGTGCTCGGCGGGCCGTCCGTTCCGTCCCTTATCGTCATTCGCCTGCCCGGAGACCATACGGCCGACCCGCGACCCGCAGATGGCTACTGGGATCGCGCGTCCTACGTGGCGGATAACGATCTTGCGCTGGGCAGGATCGTGGACCTGATCTCTCACGCATCGATCTGGGCTGACAGTGCGATCCTGGTCACGGAAGACGATGCGCAAGGAGGCGTCGATCACGTAGACGCGCACCGCAGCGTTATGCTCGCCATCAGCCCCTATATTCGGCCGGGCACGATCTCTCACCGCCACAGCAGCATGGGCAGTCTGCAGAAGACGGCGTACGAGTTGCTCGGCATCGGACCGCTGAATCTCGAAGATGCGCTGGCCGGTGATTTGGGTGACGTGTTTATGGCAACTCCGGATCTGGCTCCGTTTCAGGCGGTTCCGGTAGACAAGCGGGTGTTCGATCCGGCTAGGGCGCGGGTGGCCCAACCCAAGAGTGCGAAGGAAGCGCGGGCGCTGCTCGATTGTGACGATCCGGACGATATCCGCCGGCAGTTTCGCCCGGTCGGCAGGCAGAAGCGTAGAGTTCCGCGCAAGGATGCCGACGACTAAGAGGGGTTGACGCTACCCTGGAGCCCTGGGCATCCTGCCTGTGCTTACACCTGATCAAACAGGTAGTCAGCGCGGGCAGGACCGGAGCCGGCCGGGCGACTTCGTCAGAAGTCAATGCGCCCCGATACCTGCCCGCTGCGTGCGCCTCCATTGCTGGAACCGATGGCACCCGTTCCCGCGGTAAAGCCGATCGTGCTGCTCACCAAGCCGAAGTTGGGTGAGCTGATGTTGACGTTTGGATCGCCCAGGTTGGTATGGTTCAGCACATTGGTGAAGGTGCCTTCCAACCGGAACCCAACTCGCTCTGTGATTTTGAAGTGCTTACTCAAGCCGGAGGAAAGGTCGATCGTTCCAGGCCCGGCGACCGAACCGACACCCGCATTGCCAAATCGTCCAATCGGCAGCGGAACTGGTCCGGTGCCGCTGCCAGTCATACAGGCCGTCCCGGGCGTCCATCCTGGGTACCCCGGGCAGGTAAAGGCGGCGGCGTTTACGTAGTGCATGCGGCTGCGGTTCGCGGGAGCAGTCGGTGCGGTCGCCAACCGGTCCGCGGCCTGGTTGCGATGGCCGGGATCGAACCCGGTGTTGCTTCCGGTCAGGCCGGAACCGGTGCCGGATGGATCTCCCTGGCCGCTGGGAAAGAACGGTGATTCATAGGGGCCGCTCTGTATCAGGAAGATATTCGAAAGCTGCCAACCTCCCACCACCAGGTCGGCAAGGCGGCCTGCGTTGCCGGCGAAGCGCTGTCCGCGCCCGAAGGGGAGCTCGTACACCATCGTGGTGTTCCAGCGGTGCCGACGAGTTCCATATACGTTGCCGTAATCTACAGAGCGTGCCAGGATGCTGGTCGCCCGCGATCCGCCGGACTCGCCTGCAAAACCGGTGTTCGCCGGCCCTTGATTATCCGCCAGCGCCTTCGCCAGCGTATAGGTAGAGTCAAACTGCAGCCCGGTGTGCAGCCTTCGCGAAAACTCCACCTGGCCCGACTGATAGTTCTCGTTGGCTCCTGTTGCCCGCGTGTTGATGCGTCCCCAGTTGGGGAACAAGCGGGCGGAGAGGGGCTGGTTCGCGGCGGAGACGGTGCTTGAGAAGGGCAGCGTGTTTTCATCCGGAGCCCAGACGAGCTGATGGGTTTCAGAGCCGATATAGGAGAGCCGGAAAACGTAGGCGTTGCCCAACGAACGCTCAACATTCAACGCGAACTGTTCTGTGTACGGGTCTTTCCAGTTGGTGCTGTTTGCTGTGCCGAAGTAATCCTGCCCATAGCATGTGGTGCAGCCACCATTGCCCGCGCCCGCATAGATATCCGGGAACTGGTAGCCCACCTGGTGCGTGGCGGGGTTGAGTGTGTTTGTGTACTGCGTGGTCTGCGCCTGCAGGGTGCCGGTGAGCGAGTAGAAGTTCGAGCCAAGCAAGGTGATGTTATACAGCCCAAAGCCGGCGCTGATCACGGTTTTATCGTCATGGAACGGACGCAACGCGAAGCCGAGGCGCGGCAGAAAGCGCAGCTTGGGGTAGTGTTTCAGGCCAGCTGGATAGCCGGCCTGTGCGTTGGTGAGCACCGGCATACAGGGCGCACCGTTGATCGTGCCTCCTGTGCTGGAGCCATAGGGCAAACACGCGTTAGCACTGGCCAGAAAGCTGGTGGCAAGCAGGCTGCCCGCGCCCTGGGGATAGATGGAGGTTCCTGATTTTGCGCGCAACGGATCAAAGTTCCCGATATCGCCGTGGACGTCGTAGTAGCCCGGCTCCAGCTCATAGCGCAGACCGTAGTTGACGGTCAGGGAATTGGTCGCTTTCCATTGGTCCTGCGCGAAGAAGCTGTAGTGGGTTGACTTGCCATCGTTATCCGCCTGCACCACGTCGTAGAAGGTCTGGTAGGGGGTGCCAAGCAGAAAGTCCGCAAAGTCGACGCCGGTAAACAGCCCAGCGCTGTTGCTGGTGTTGAACTGGAACGTGCCATAGTTGTCCGCTCCGTTGAAGCCCAGCGGCGTAACAGCTTCGACGTTGGCGATGTCCAACCCGAAACGCATGCTGTGCTGGCCTCGACTGTAGCTCAGGTTGTCGGTGTAGACGAAGGTGCGCGACTTTGTCAACGAGCTTAGGCGGTCGGCGTTCAGTGCACTGAGATTGTTGAAGTCAAGCTCCGGCAGGCCGTTGTAGTAAAGGTTCTGTAGCCCCTGCAGTCCAAGGCCCTGCGTGAAGCCATTCCCGTTGAACGCGTTGGTCTGGCCGTTGGTAAAGAAGGTAAAGCCATACCCGAACTCGTTAATCAGGCGTGGGGTCAGCGAGTCATTCGCGCTGATCTTCAACACACGCGTATTGTTGGTGTTCTGCGCCGAAGGCACCAGCAAGGGTTCTGGGGAAAGCTGCGGGAAATTCTTGAAAGTGAAGCGGCCCCACAGCAGGAACTTCTGATTGGACCCTAGGTACTGATCACCCCGCACGTCAAACTGGTCTGAATGGGCGCTGTTGTCCTGATTGACCGTGTAGTTATTGACTGAGTCGTCGCTGTAAGCAGAAGGGTCGCCCACATTCGGGTCTGGGTAGAAGGTCAGCAGTTTAGCGGATGTCGCGTTGACCATGGGCAGCTTGGTGCCGTAGGAGCCTCCGGTGAACGGATTCTGCAGACCCGTAAACGGCGTAGAGGCTGACGTGTACCGGGAAAAGTCGCCCATTTTCATGAGCGTACTGGGGACCTTGTAGCTATTACTCATTTGTGCCGGATGCCGCCAGCCTTCGTAGGCGCCAAAGAGGAAGGTGCGATTGTGTCCGTCGTACAAATGCGGAAGGACGACCGGACCGCTCAAGCTTCCTCCGAAAGTGTTGGCCACAAGCTTGCCCTTCGTGGCAATTCGCGGCAATGCGTAGGGAATAGCGTCAAAGGCAGCGTTCTGATGGTATTCAAAGACAGAGCCGTGGATCGTGTTGCCGCCACCCTTGGTGACGACCGTGATCTCGCCGGGCTGGCCGAACTCCGCGTTGTTTAGTACACCGTCCGCGCGAATCTCCGAGATGGATTCGCTGGACGGGAACGCATCCCCGATCGGCTGGTTGCCTGTCGCGCTTTGAACCGTCACGCCATCAACGGAAACCTCGGTCTGGAAAGGCAGCGCGCCTTGCAGCGAGAATTGGCCATGATCGTTTTGCACGCCGGAGAGCGTACCCACAATGTTGAGCGCGCTGGTGCCGTTTGCGCTAGCACGGGTGTTGACGGGAAGACTCTGCACGTCTTCTGCGTTGTAGGTTGCGCTTACGCTGGCAGAGTCGGTGTTCACGGCGGAGAGGGAAACAGCAGACACCGACAACTCCTGCTGCACGCTGCCCACCTCCAGCACAGGGTCGATACGAAGCTGCTGACGTGCAGCCAGCGTGACATCCTTAACCACCCATCGGTTGAAGCCGTCGCGTGTGACCTCAAGGGTGTATTGGCCAGCCTTGGCATTGACGAACTCGAAATCGCCTGCGCTGTTTGCCTGGGTGCGGCGCTCCGTTCCTTCAGTCTGATTTCTAAGGATGATCTGCGCACCGGGAATGCTGGCTCCGGTTGCATCCTCTGTTGTACCCAGGATGCTGCCTTGAATCGACTGCGCAGTGGCGGGCACCGCCAGGCCTGCCGCAAGTGTAAACGGGACCGCAAGACAAAGAGCACGCGCTGAAAGTGCCGCAGAAAAATATCGAGAGTGAATATGCACCCGCACCTCTTCCCTTACCTGAATGAGGCAAAGATAGGAGGTCCTGATAAGAGCCATGTAAAAAGAACAAAGTACTTCAGTGAATGAGCGCTGCTTTTGATCGTGACGACAATCCAGGGCTGTACCGCACTTTGTCATCCGGAAAAATCAGGCGGCCACAAACGGATGAAAGGGTTTAGCCGCGAACCTAGCGAATGTAGAACCAAAGGTAAAACTGTTTGTAACACCTTAAGCAAACCCTTTTAGGGGCGGTAGTTCAATGAGCAGACACAGCGTTGGCATACCGGGTTGCGGCCTACATCCAGGCGGCTGCGGAACGCAGTGGCGGCTTCACTGTTGAGTGCCTCTTCAAGCGTTGCGCTCCGCGTGCTGCCGGTTACGGGATGGAAGAAGCAGGGACGTATGCTGCCGTTCACCTCGATGACGCTCGATACCCACGGCGCGTTGCATCGTGGAGCTTGAGGAGGCGTGCCGTCAAGGTGTTCGCGGAAGCGCTGCGCCAACCGTCGCAATTTCTCCTGACTTTCCACGATGAAGCCGCTCCGCAGGTCGTCCTCATGCGTGAGGACGAGCGCTTCAATTTCGTTCTCGAGTACATCTAGTTCTGCTTGGGTGAGTGCGATGCCGTCTTGACGTTCTTCGGCCCAGGCCTCCTGGCGATTGAAGGCAGAGGAGGTGAGATCTGCGGGCAGGAAGGAGATCTTGTCGAGAGCAAGCAGATGAGCTGCGTCGACGGTTGCACGCAGGTGAGCGTGGTTGAGCTTCTGCAGCGTAGTACGAGCGCTGATGGGCATCGTCGGCCGAGATTGCCGCAAAGTGTTGACGCCGCGCGCGATGGTCTCAAAGGCACGAGGGATGCGGCGGATGGTGTTATGGATCTCAGGCGGGCCATCGAGCGAGAGAATAATCTCATCGACACCTTCAGCAATCACATTTGCCTTGCTGGCAAGCAGCAGGCCGGTGGTAAGCACCGTGATGCGTATGTTGAGCTGGCGAAAGAAGGCGCATACCGCAGCGAACTCAGGGTGGAGCAGAGGCTCTCCTCCGGTGAGCACGACATGTTCTACACCAAGGTGCAGCAGCGAGCTGCGATGGCGTTCGAGACTGCTGACGTCGTAGGTCTCGGAGTCTTCGCGCCGCCAGATATCGCACATCACGCAGCGGCAGTTGCAGCGGCTGTGCAGGTTCAAGAGCAGGATAGGCAGATGCGTGATGCGATGTGCGCCGTGGAGGGTAGATGGTGCGGGTTGTATCTCAATGAGCGTCGACAAGGCTGATCTCCTTGCCGCCTAAGCGCAGATTGCCTTTGCCGAGGCATTGCTCCGCATCGGCAAATAGTTCCTTTAGCGGAGCACGCACCCAGCGCAGTGCGCCCGCGATGCTCAGCAGATGAAGGCCGGCACGCAGCTCTAACGGGAGGCGTTCATAAAGAGATGCGGACGCGAGTTGGACGCGGCCAGCGAGAAGAACGAGCTCGATGTCCGCGCAGGTAAGGCTGGCCAGCGTGTAAGCAGGAGAGAGAGCAGAGCGGCGCACGGCAATCAGGTCGGCAAGGCCATCCGCGGTGATGGTGCCTTCGCCGTTTTGCAGCTTCAAGATCCCGGCAGGACTTGAGGTGACCAGTCGATAGAGTGTCTCCGCAGCGATGGATTGTTCCCGGCGCAGAAACTGAAGTTCGTCGAGCAGATCGCCCGCAGCGGTCAAGGGAGAGTCGCTGCCCAGAGCCGCACGCGCAATGCCGGCGAGCAGGTGAGCGGGCATGTTGCGATGAAAGAGAAAGCTGTTCGAGCTGGGGCACAGGAGGATGGAGGCACCGGCCTGATTGACGCGGGCGAGTTCCTCTGCGGCAAGAGCGAGCGCGTGGACCAGCACCGTACGCTCATCCAGAATATGCAGGCGTTCAAGCTCGCGGAGTTCATGGCGGCTCTGCTCGTCGACACCTTCAGCGGCATGCACGATGAAGGGCTGATCAGGGCCGGTGGCGCGATGACGTTCGACAAGATGGGCCTCAAATGCGAGGGAGTGAGCCCAGCCGAAGTCGGAGACGACACGCACGGGAAAGTCCGTTGCGTTGAGCTCAGGATGCTGCGGATTGTGGTGACAGACCGAGGTGACGCCGCAACAAAGATTGCGCAAAGCACCCCACCACAGGCGCGTCTTCAGCGGCACGCGCAGATGAGCGGCGATAATGTCGGCATGCCTCCCATGGATCTCGTTGGCCCACTCAGTAGCGTTGCGGTACGGCGCCTGATCATTGTCGCGGCCAAGGTTCGGAAACAGGCCGAACTCTAGATGATCGTGTGCGTTGATCAAGCCGGGAAGAAGGACGTAGCCGCTGAGATCAAGCTGCGTTGCGCCTTCATCCAGACCATCGTTCGGCAACGCGATGCGTTTGTCCTCAAGTGTCAGCTGGGTCTCGCTCCAGGTCCGGGCGTCGACGCTCCAGCGCGCCTGGGTGAGTCGCAGACGTTTGTGTTTGCGCAGCTTGAGCAGGTAGATGGCCGGCACGGCAAGCAGTTCTTCATACTCCGCAAGCTTGCCCGCGGCTGCAAAGATGGGGCGCTCGGGTAGACCGAAGGATGGCTCCTGGAGTTCGTCGACGGCAAATCCGAGAGGCGTAAAGGCGGCGATGATTTCGGCCAGCGAACGCTGTGTCACGGCAAGCTCGGTCGTTGTCTGGTCTACATGGAAGCTGCGTTTCCAGTGGCGCTCCGCAGCGGTAACGGGATGCATGTCTGTGAGCAGGAGGGTGCCTCCCGGACGCAGCAGGCGGGCACACTCGCGTGCGAAAGCCGACAGATCATCGAGATAGCTGAGCACGAAGGATGAGAGCAGCAGGTCACAGCTGGCATCTGCGGCCGGCATCGAGCTGCAAGAGCCGAGACGCAGTGCGGTGTGCGGCGAGAGTGTTGCGGAGGCACGCGCGAGCATCGCGGGGGAGGTGTCGATGCCCAGCAGTGACGAAGCTCCAAGGTGCTCGAGACGTCTTAGCCAGCGTCCGGTACCGCATCCTGCATCCACCACTGCGGCTCCGGCGATCGGCGGCAGCAGAGCTTCAGCACAGCGCGCTTCAAGCATCAGCAGAGGATTCTGCTGATGGTCGTAGACATTTGCCCAGCGATCGAAGACAGCCGTTTGCGCAGGATCGCTCGTCGATGGAGCAAGGGCGTTCACAGGCTTTCCCGCTTAGGCTTGCGCAGCGCAATAAAGTGCTGTGCAAGATGCAACTCAAAAGGATTGCCGTATACGTGCAATGCATACCGCCATGCGCTGAGCATCTGCAGCAGCACACGGCTCCAGCGGGGCGCGCGTATATCTTGCACGGTGGGCCACCGCGAGGCGACGACTGTCTCAAAATCGTCAATCAGCTTCTTGGTCCGTTGCTTGAGCCAGGGCGCATTGGTATCGATGCGCAGGGTGTAGTTCATCCACTCAGGGGTCGCCCAGCCGGCGGGACTGTCCGGGAAGGCGACGTCGATAGCACCGTACATCTCGCCACCGGCCTTATGTGTCTGCGGCGTGGGCGTGTAGTGCTGAATGATGATTTCGGAGTCGGGATTGATGCGCTTGATTTTGCGGATAAACCGCAGCGTCTCGCGCGTGTCGCGATCCGGGTCGTTGGGGTTGCCGATGACGAAGGAGAACTCTGGAATGATGTCGAACTGACGGGTGCGCCGCGCGATGGCGAGGGTCTGCTCGGTAGTGATGCCTTTCTGCATCTCCTCCAGCACCCAGTCGGAGCCGGACTCCGCGCCGAAGAAGATCATGGCACAGCCGGCGCGTTTGATTGCGGCGAAAGTCTCATCGGAGTAGCGCGACATAATGTCGACACGAGCCTCGCACCACCAGCGCAGATTCAGATGTGCCATGCGGTCGCAGAGTTCGCGTGTGTGGTCCTCACGCAGGAAGAAGTTCATGTCGTAGAACTGCACGGAATCTGCCCCGTACTGCTCCACCAGATGCGTGAGAATAGCCACGGTGCGTTCGGGCGACTCCATCTTTTCCTTGTTGCCGTACGCGGCATGCACGCCACAGAAGCTGCAGTTGAACGGGCAGCCGATGCTGGCGTGGTGGACCGCGGTGCGTTTGCCGAAGAAGGAGGGACGCAGATATTTCTCGACCGGAAGACGATGGAAGGGCGACCAGGGAAACTCGTCCGGGCCTTTCATAATGCGCTCCCCGTTATCCCGGTGCAGACCAAAAGCATCTTTCCAGAGCAGACCCTTGATGGTGTCAAGCTTGCGTTCACCGCGCAAGGCGGCTACGAGTTCGACCAGCGTATCTTCGCCTTGGCCGCGTGCGACGTAATCCACATAACGTGCGTTGAGGGCGGCATCGGGGTAGAGAGACGCAAAGTATCCGCCCCAGCAGATAGGGACTTTTGGGTGTAGGCGACGGACCTCGCGTGAGGTCTCCATGGCTGCGACCATCTGCGGGCCAGGCATCGCGGAGACACCAAGCAGCTCAACGGAATGTTGATCGATTAGCTCGAGGATGCGTCCTGTGGCATCTTCTTCCAGATTTCCGTCGACAATTTCGTACTCCACCTTGCCTTCCAGCGCGGCAGCCAGCGCAAGAATCGCGAGTGGGAGACGGCGGTTGCGCGGACGGGTGGCGCGAGGGTGATAAAGGATAATCATGCGCGGTGCTCCGCTGTTCGTTCGGCCAGGAAGAGGAAAAACTTCGACGGTGTGCGACGGCGGCGGATCATGGCTTCAACCGGCCGTAGCGCCCAGCGCACACCGTAGAAAGGCTTCAGCACTGACCAGCGCAGATGCAGCGCAGTGCTCAAGGCGCGCAGACGATCAGGCGTCAGGTACTCACCCTGCTCGAGCGAGCTGGATGCGAAGCCGTAGAGCGCTGTGAAGCGCGCACGCTTCTGCTGGACCATCTGCTGGCCATCCCGCTCGTGCGGGTACCAGGCCGTATCTGCGATGCAGACCGCGCCGGCAGAGCGCGTGCAGCGAAGCGCCTCAGCGAGTGTTCGCTCATAGTTCTCTGCATAGTGGAACGAGGCATTGAAGATGGCGAGATCGAAGACGCCATCCGCGAACGGCAGCCGCTCTGCGCTGGCCTGGACGCGATCAAACATTCGGGGCAGATGGGCGGCGTAGTGTGCGCCGGCGCCAAGGCCATCGGTCTTGTTCAACAGCAGGTCAACCGCAACCGAGCGGTGGCCGAGCATTGAGAGCCGATAGCTGAGCCAACCATTGCCTGCACCAAGATCGAGGATGCGAAGAGGGCGGCGAAAGCGCGCGGCCATCGGGGCCACGACCGTGCGCTCAAGATGGCGATACGTCGCACTGCGGATGTGCCATTGCGAGCTGTGCTTGCCGCTCAGATCTTCGAAGGGCAGTGCTAGGTAGTAGGCGGTGTCGCTGGTGCCGCGTGCTTCAGCCTGGCGGATCGATTCATATTCTGCAATAAAGTTTGCGTAGTGAGTAGATTGATCGGGCGAAAGCATGCGCCATATGCCTTCTTCGCAGAGCACGCTTTCGCGGCAATGAGGGCAGGTGTATGTGGAGAGTGCGGCCGGCGTCAGCGTGGTGAGCGGGCCTTGACACATGGGGCACAGCAGCTCGATCACTGCCTCATCTACACGCAGGGGTGAAGCGGTGGTCATGGGCATGGCTGGGGACACGCTCATGAGCGCACCCGCTCAAAGGAGAGCAACACATGATCTCCTGTGGTGCGGAGCAGCGGAAGAGAGGCGAGCAGAGGCTCCAGGCGGCGCAGAAAGCTGAAGATCCGCAGGTGCCGCTTGGCCCATGACTCCAGGTACGAGGGTGGAATGGTGACCCCAACAGCAGTAGTGGTGCGCAGTTTGAAGTGCGGCGCGAAGGCATGCCGGATCTGCCCTGCGGTGGGATAATAAACTGTGAGCGCCGTGCCTTCGAGCATGGCCTGTGCGCGACCGCGGACACGGCGAAAAGCCTTTAGCGGCTGCAGACGAAAGAGGTAATAGAGGATCTCCACGAGGCACCAGCGCGTGGACATGCAAAGCAGCAGACGTCCACCGGGACGGATTCGGCGCGCGAGTGAGCCGGCTACGAATGCTAGATCTTCTATACAGTTCAGCCCGGAGAAATTGGAGAAGGCGCCGCTGAAATCGTCTGTAGGGTCGAGCTCATTAAGCCGCTCCGTGGGCAGATGACAGAAGACGACCGGTAAGGCTTCCCCCTGCTGCCGCAGCCTGTGCTGCGCCTCACGGATCATCTGCCGTGACGCGTCACACGCCAGCACGGAGATGCCCTGCGTCGCAAGGAAGAGGGCATCTTCGCCTGTTCCGCAATTCAGCTCCAGCAGGTGATCGCCTGTGCAGAAGGTCCGCAAAAGCGCGCGCCAGACCATGTCCCGCTGAGCGCGGCCGATGTGTGACTCCGTGAAGTGAACGTCGTAGGTCGAAGCCATGCGATCGAAGACCGCTCCTGCAGCCTCTCCCGGTGCGGCGCTAAGCGCACTCATGCCTCAACCTCAAAGCGCGTAGACGCAAGACCCTGACGTGCCGCGACGATCTGCTCTCCAAGTTTCTCAAGCGCCGCATGGTCCGTGGCGGCGAAGCCGGTGAGGCGGGCACGCTCTACCTCTGCGCGCAGCAGCTTATCTGCATGGGCATAGTACGCGCGGGAGTGACGGCCGCGTACGCTGATCTCACGATCGGATCCTTGACGCCAGGGCTTCAGCTGCACCAGTTTACTTTCAATCTGGCGATAGTAGGGCGTGCCCTTGATGGGGTAGGAGACCGTGGTGAAGAAAATATCGGGCTGCGACGTGCTTACGTGTGCGATGGTGGCTTCGATGTCCTCCATCTCTTCCCCTTCATAGCCCCACATCAGGAACATGCCGCTTTGTATGTTGCGCGCGCGGGTCATGGCTACGGCGCGCTGTACCTGCTCTACCTTGACGCCGCGGTCCATGGAGTCCAGTAGACGCTGTGAGCCGGACTCAGAGCCGATCCAGACGCGGAAGCAGCCAAGCTCGGCAAGCAGGTCGAGCATCTCGTCATTGAGTCGGTCGGCACGGGAGATGCACTCAAACGGAATATGGAGACCGCGGCGGCGCATCTCCGCGGCATAGTCGCGGATCCACTGATGATTGATGGTGAAGACGTCATCCGAGACCCAGGCGATATCGGGGGTGTACTCGCCCATCAGCCACTCAACTTCATCGACGACCTTAAGGGGGGATCGCCGACGATGGGTCTGACCATAGACCTGATGGCTGCACCAGCGGCATTTGTATGGACAGCCGCGCGCGGTAATGAAGTTGACTGAGCCTTGTCCATGATGCGTGCGCCAGGTCTCCACGTAACGCTTTATGTCAATGGCGCTGCGCGCGGGCCAGGGCTGCAGATCAAGATCGGCGATCTGGGAGCGGGAAGGATTTTGCCGGAAGAGCCCGGCTTCATCGAGGTAGGCGACCCCGGCGATTTTTGCCCGCCACTCCGGCTCGAGCCCCGGTGCGCCTGCGCGCAAGGCGGTGAGAACCTCCTCAAGTGTGGCTTCGCCTTCACCGAAGACGACGAGGTCAGCACCGGCCTCCAAATACTCCTGCGCGTAGGCTCCCGGCTCAGGTCCACCCACGACGACGCGCCATCCAGCCTCATGCGCGACAGCCATGATCTCGATGGCGTTGACGCGCGTCATGAGATTGGCGTAGATGCCCAGCACAGCGGGCGGATGCGTTCGCAGATGATCAAAGAGCGAGGCTTTGCTGGCGAAGGTGGTGTCAAAAACGTCAACCACGAAGCCGCGGTCGCGCAGATGGGAGCAGAGATAAAGGATGCCCAGAGGTGCGTAGGGCTTCATAATCTGCATCTCTTTGGGATCGTCGAACAGAAAGTAGCCGTGCGTGAGCAGCAGGTCGAGCATTAGGCCATCCTCTCTCGCGTGAGTGCGCCGATCGGGTAGAAGTCCGTGAGTGTTGCGGGAAGGGACAGCACGTCACGGTGGCGCCTGAGCGGTTCGAGTTCGTGCACGCGCTCCCAGAGCGCGGCAGCAGCGGATATGTGGGTTGCAAGGCGAAAAGCCGAGACCTCTGCATGTAAGGCGTCGCGAACGGCGTGATAAAAATCATCCTCATAGCAGGCCGTGTGGAGCGCGCAGAGGTCGCCGCTGTCGGCCCAGTTCCGTTTGCGACCAAGCTGTTGCTGCATGCGGTCAAAGAAGACCGTACCCGGAAGCGGATACGAGATAGAGACACCGATGTCATCCGGCCTGGTTTCGCGCACGAGCGCAATAGTCTCAAGGATCTCCGGCCAACGCTCACCCGGGTAACCGAGCTGCAGGAAAAAACAGGCGCGTATGCCGGCATCCGCAAGCCGCGCGCGCGCCGCGACGACGGTGGCGACTTCGATGCCCTTGTCCATGGCGTTGAGGATCTTCTGCGAGCCTGACTCAACGCCGATCCAGATCTCTTCGCAGCCAGCGCGTTTGAGCGCGGCCACACTGGTCGCGGAGAGCAGGTCGGCGCGGGACTGAATCTTGAAGGGCAGCGGCGTGCCGTGTGCCTGGACGGCATCCGCGAACGCCTCCAGCCAGTGCCGGTCGAGCGCGAAGACATCATCGCCAAACCAGAGGTGCTGTACGCCGAAGCGTGTTTTCAACTCATAGGATTCGGCAGCCACCTGCTCAGCTGGCCGCAGTTGAAAACGATTGCCGGAGATAGGCTTGGCGCACCAGTTGCAGCGGAATGGGCAGCCACGGCTGGCGACGATGTTCGTCGAGAAACGGCCGTGGTGCGTAGTCCATAAAGCGCGGTACGGCTCAAGGTCGATGAGGTCGCGCGCGGCAACCGGCAAACTGGTCCAGGCAGGGTTGTTGGCTGCCGGTGGTGAGCTGATGAGTTGGCCGTTAGCCTCATACGTGAGCCCGGCGACTGCGTGTGGAGGTTCGCCAGCGAGCAAGCAACTGCAGAGCTCGACAAGTGCATGCTCAGCCTCACCGTTTAAAATGTAGCCGACACCGCGGCCGAGGTATAATTCGGGCTGATCGGTGGCGTCCGAGCCATGGGCAATGACCGGGATCTGCTGTGCGGCGGACGCTTCGGCAAAGCGACAGGCAAGCTCACGCATGTGAGTGAGACACATCTTGGTGACGAAATTGAAGTCGTCTTCGTAGATGACAACCAGTGTTGGCTGCAAACGCTCGAGTGCCTCCAGAAAGCCGTTCATGGGATCGGAGAAGGTAGTGTCAAACACTGCGACACGGACACCGGCTGCGCGCAACGCGGTTGCCGCGTAGAGGGTGCCCAGGGGAGGATATGGCTGCATGCGACGCAACTGCTTGGTGTCACTGGCGAGGTGATTGGAGTGCGTTAGGAGCACGTCCACTGGGCTGTTCACGGGAGTTGCACTAACAGACATTGGTCGCCTCCGCAGGAAGCGCATGGCCGGTGACGAGCGAACGCCGGCGTACGATCTGCTCAGACAGACCGGCGACCCAAAGCTCCCAGGGAAAGGAAAACAAGCTTGTGTCGAGTCGCCAGCGGATGGGGTCGCAGAGTACGCGTGTCAGCAGGCGCTCCACAGGAGAGGAGCCGGGCCCGCGCCGACGCACTTGATTCAGTAAAAGAAAATACGCCAGCATGCGGTTGAGCCGGGAGAGCTCGCGACCACGCAGCCACGGCAGTACGTTTGCGCCAAGGGGCATCTGCTCCCACTGCTCGAGCGTCTGTGGTTCCACGACGCCCAGCTGGCGCAGCTGCGGCCAGATGGGAATGCCGGGGTAAGGCGTGAAGATATTAGGGGAGAAGCGCACGTTGCCGAACTGACGGCCGATATCGCTCATGGTGCGGAAGGTTTCGAGGCGGTCTGCCTCGGTCTCTCCCGGGTAGCCGAGGATGAGATTGAAGTTGATGCGAATGCCGGCAAGCGAGGCCTTGCGTGCGGTCTCATACATCTCGTCGACGCGCTGATGGCGTTTGTTCATCAGCTTCAATACATCCTTGGATGTCGACTCGGTGCCGAAGCCCATATAGCGGACGCCGCTGTCAGCAAGCAGTTGCACGTCGGCCTGCGACATGCGGCAGATGAAGTCCGTCGAGGCCTGAAAGGTCCAGCTGAACTTCACGCCGGAGTCCAGGATGCCCTGGGCAATCGCGGTCGCGCGGCGGAGGTCGACGGGAAAGTTCGAGTCCAGCAGCGCGACATGGGTGATGCGGTATTGCGTGACCAGGCCAACCAGCTCTTGGACGACGTGGTCAGCCGCATAGGCGTTGAAGCGTCGCTTGTACACCACCATGTCCGTGCAGTAATTGCAGGCGTAGGGGCAGCCGATGCTGGTGGCGTAGGCGAGCTCGCGCTTGCCGGTCTGGCGCTCGTAGGCGTCGAAGTCAGTGAGGTCAAACGCCGGCGGAGCGAAGGCTGCAAGCGGCTGCACGGTACGGTCGAAGTTGGCGATGAGGCGCGCACCACGCTTCCAGGAGATACCCGGGATAAGATCGAGCGGCTTGCCGGCAGCGAGTGCAGCTGCCAGTTCAACGATGGTCTGCTCACCCTGGCCGCGTACGACAATGTCCACGTACGGCTCACGCAGGGTGGACTCTGGGCAGAGTGTGGGATGCCATCCGCCGAAGACGACGGCGACCCCGGGCGCGTTCTGCTTGACGTGCTGCGCGGCGATGATGGCACCGCGGATCATCGGTCCTGTCAGCACGGAGATGCCGATACAAAGAGCCGAGGCGCACTCCTCAGCAATGCGCGCAAGATAGGCCGGCTCGATGGCTGCGTCGATTAGAACCGCTTCAAAGCCGGCCTCCCGCAGCGTTCCTGCCAACGCGAGCAGAGAGAGCGGCGCGCCCAACGGAGGTCCGTCGTACGGCGGGTAGAAGAGGACGACCTTGCCACGGCTCAGCATGCGGCCTCTGCACGCGCGGCGGCCAGCAGCTTGGCGTCCACGGCAGGCTTGGAGGCTGCGCCGGCCCTAGCCTTCAGCTTCTTATTGAGCCAAAGCTCAACGGGAAATTTGTAGACGTCATGATCAAGACGCCAGCGAGCGGGCAGTGAAAGCGCCTTCTGGGCGATGCGCGTGATGGGATCACGGGTGTCGGCTGCAATGGGGATGCGGTCGAAGGCGATGCGCAGGAAGTCCCGTGTGACCTGCAGGCGTGCATGATCTTTACCCTTCAGCCAGGGTAGGGTCGTGTAGCGCGGGAAGTAGTCGGCCCAGCCTTCCAATGTCTTCGGAACCTCGATGCCGAGTTCCATGGAGCGCTTCATGATGGGCGAGCCGGGGTAGGGCGTGAAGATGTTGGTCCAGAACTCGGCACCTGGAAAGCGCCGGCAGACATCCATCATGAAGTCGATGGTCTCCCGCCGCTCCACGCGACCCTCACCCGGAAAAGCAAAGATGATGTTGAACGAGGGACGGATCTCAGCGGAGAGGCAGCGCGCCGCACTCTCATAGATCTGGTCGAAGTCCTGAAAGGTCTTGCCCATCAGGTTGAGCACGGTGGTTGAGCCGGAGTCGACGCCTTGGCAGATCTGGTGGAGGCCGGCCCGACGCAGCAGCTTGAGGTCTTCACGGGAGAGCCGCGCGACCATGTTGGTGGTGGCCTGCACACTCCATTTGAACTGCGAGCCGGCGCGTACCAGGCCTTCAGCGATGCCGCGCGCACGGTCGAGATCGACCATAAAATTATCGTCGACGATCCAGAGCATCTCGAGCGAGTAGCGCCGGGTGAGGTCGACGGTCTCTTCAACAAACTGGCCGGGGGAGAGCGCGTTCCATTTGCGGCCGTAGACACCGGCGTTGGTGCAGTAGCCGCAGTTGAATGGGCAGGCCAGCGACGAGGTGTACATGGCCCAGCGCTTGCCGCAGCCGCGTTCATATGCGTCGAAGTCGGCGATGTGGTACGCCTTTGGCGGCATGTCTGCCAGCGGACGCAGCGCACGCTCCTGCGTGAGGATGAGCTTTCCGCCGCGCTTGAAGCCGATGCCGGGGATCAGGTCGGGCGCGGCGTTGGTTTCGAGATGCTGGACCAGTTCGAGCATGGCGTCTTCCCCCTGGCCACGCACGACATAATCCACACAGGCAGCCTCAAGGGTCTGGTCAGGCAGCAGCGAGGGGTGCCAACCACCGAGAATGATGGGGAAGTCCGCGTTCCACAACTTGACCGCATTGGCGATCTCTACGGTTTCGCGGATCATGGGACCGGTGACCAGCGAGATGCCGAGACAGAGCGCGTCGCGAACCTCTTCAAGCACGCGCTGTTTATAGTTCGGCGTGATAGTGGAGTCGATCAGGACGATCTGGTATCCGGCACGCAGCAAAGGCGTGGCTACAGCCAGAATGCCGAGCGGCGCAGTGGCTTCGGTGCTCGAGAAGGAGGGAAAGAAGAAGACAATTTTTTTTGACGATCTGGTCGACTTTGGCATATTCGGCTCGAGACGAGCTTCCGTCTAGTTGAGTCTGCCTTTGCCGGCCTAGGGAGGTGTCAGAGTGGTGTCGAGCAAGTGTCAACGGTTTGTCAAGCGCAACGTCATCTGCTCGAGATATGCCACGGTGCGCGGCAGATCATCGAAGCAAAGCTCATAGCCTGCAATGCTACGGAGAGGATGCAGAGCGGCCTGCTGTCGTTCGCGGATCGCTCCAGCCGGATAGAGCATTGAGGTGAGATAAAGCTCCATGCGTGCCGCAGCCAGCGGGCGCAGCTCCGGTGTTCCGCCAGGCTGGCGGCTGAGCAAAACAAGTGCATGCACGTCGGCCTCGCGTGCGCCTGCGTTGCCAGTTAGGTCCGGAAGGCGGACCTCAATGGAAGGCTTGCCTTCTGTACCGGGCGTGTGGTCATAGCCTGCAAACTCTGGAAATAAACTCAGCCCCGAAGGGCGCAGACGCAGCTGATCCGAGTTGCCGCGAACACGCGCCTGGCCGTTCTGCCAGACGACATAGCTGGCATCATCCGTGGTGTAGGTGAAGCCTGCACGGGCACAGGCGTAGGCCAGCGTGGACTTGCCGGCACCAAACCCGCCGCAAAGCAGCAAACCGCAGCCGTGCAGACTGACGCATGCGGCATGGATGGGGGTGACGCGTGATCCTGTAAGCAGGCAAAGGACAGCCGCTTCGAGGAAATGATAGCGAAGATAGGCGCGGTCGCCCGCGGTACTCGCGGAGATGGAACCGAAGGCAAAGCCACGCTCGAGGTCGCAGACGATGAAGTTTTCCGCGTCGGCGATGATGGAGAGAAGATGATGGTTGGCGCGAAAGTGCGGGGCAGTTGGGCTGCCTGGCGCCGCGTCGGACGTAACCCCGAGACGAAGCATCAGCGGCTCAGCCTTGGTCCCCTCCGTTGCGATGAGGGTTTGACCGCCCCAACTCTCCTCCGCGGCCTCAAGGAGGCTCGGAGAGGTAGTCTCAATGCATACGGGAAAACCGAGAGGGTAGAACAGTCGGCTATGCGCGAAGGTCTGCGCACCCAAAACGGAGCTGACGTTTGCCGCGGAGATGGAAGTCGAATCATCCATGCCGATGATTAGTACAGGTGCGAAGTCTTCTGATCGTAGGGTTGATTGAATTTGTTGGTGTGCCCGACCGCACGCCCCGATGCAGTATAGACGATGGTTCCCAGATCCGTTGTCGAAGAGATTAGGATGCGGTGCGTCAGTGTCTCGAGATATGTCTGCGGCTCACCCTCAATCCAAACGTGCAGTTCATAAGCGCCCGGAGGAACATTGTTAAGACGAAATTGATGCTGGCTGTCTGCAATGCTGTACAAGGTAGTTGAAAGTGACAGGATCACTGAGCTCATCTGAGGGTGGATATTACAGAAGACGTAGGAGACACCTTCCCGCGAGAAGGTCACCTCCCTGGTACTACCGGCTTCGTATAGACCAAGATCGAAACGCTTTCCATCAAAGAGCGAAAATACATTGTGAAAAAACGGATCCTTGTTGGGGAAATAGACCACGCTTCCTACGGGAATAACAAGCAGGTGAGGACTAAACATCTTGTTTCTCTGGAGCATGGTAAAGCTGTGCCGCGGCTGAGCGGCTGCCGGTTCCGCGCCAAGAGGATTCAACCAAAGCACGGCTGTCGGCACACCCTCGTGTGCATGCGTCTTCCGGGCAGGCGCGAGCTGTAGATGTGCGGTTACCACGACGTTTTGAGTGGGCGTCTGCGTGAGCGCCCGCTGCGAGAGCAGCATGATCGCAGACAGGAGTAGAAGACTGCGAGTAGGTGGTAAGAGACTCATCAAAATCTGTAACCTGCCGCGAGTCCGAAGATGTTACTTGCCGCCGACACACCAAGAGTGGGGTAAGTGGTGATGTACCGATATTCAAATGAGAAGATCAAGTAGGAACTCGGGCTATAGATGAAGTTGCCGAAGAAGGTGCGGTTACGCGCCACGCTCTGATAGCCGGGGCTGCTTAGATAAGCCTGATAGAAACTAAGCTCCTTGGCAAATGGATTATCAAAGCCTGCCGCTGCATTGAATTCCAGGTGTGTGCCGGCATGTTTCTTAATCTGAGTCCAGCCGCCGACATCATCCAGAGCGCGACTATACGGACGGCCATTGACAGAGATGTAAAGATAGTCTTTGTATCCTCCACCACCCAGCCCGCCCAGGGCAGCGCCACGGTAAAAGCTGCCGCTGAACTCCAGCCCGCGCGGCAGTAAGACGTGCGCATCCAGGGTACTGGCCCAGGCGTTATAAGCAAAACCCTGCGGCGTTCGATGGGGACTGAAGTAGCCTCCCACGCCAAGCGATGGGCCATTCTCTTTTTGATTGCCGAGCAGCGTTAGGTGCAATTCGCTGCCAGGCTCACGAGTCGCTTGGGCCTGGGTGACTGCACCCGCAGCCGGAACAACGGTCGTGGTGGCTGACGGTGGGTCCGGCACATCAATCAAGGCAGCCTGCACGGCAAGACGAAGAGTTCTGCCAAAGTCGACCGTCTGCGTTACTCCGACCTGCGGGCTCCACGTCCAGAGATTACCGGACCAGGCAAGCGGCGGCGAGGCCAGCGCGGTGAGCGACGATGGCGTATTGGGGCTGAGGATTGGCCGGTCCAGTGCAAAGAAGACCTGCGTATTTCGCCAGTCCAGCGTGCCGTGTGCGGTGCGCAGGCGCAGTAATCCTCCGGCATTGTTGTAGGTGTTCTGGTCTTCGTCGCCGAAGAAGTCGATGCGTAGGTCTGCATGACTGTTGGCGCCGGCTAGACGCGGACCACGAGCGTCAACGCCAAGGATCGTTTGGCGAAGCGTTGCGCCGGCACTCCCGCTGCCGCTTAGGGCAATGGCCGGCACCGAGGCAGTATCAACCTGGCGAGAGTTGACGAAACCATTGAAGAGCAGCAGGCCGGTGATTTTTACGGGATACTTCGATTCACTTTCGACCTTCGCCTGATCGAGCGTGGCGATCTGCGCAGCCTGCATGGCGGCGCGCTCGGTCTGTTGATCCAGTGCGCTCGCAGAGGGCGCGGGACTTTCTGCTGCTGGTGCCGGCGTAGCTTGAGTATCTGAGCCGAGACGCAGTTCAAGGGCTGCAAGCGATTTGCGCAGCTCAAGCAGCTGCCGTTGCGAAGCGTCTACTTGTGCCTGAGTGGCGTTGATCGCGCGCGTGAGTTGCCCCAATTGCTCCTGCAGACTCTGTGCTGTTTGCGGTGCGCCGGCCTGCTGGGCGGGACAGGCACCCGCACCTGCAGACAACGCGGCCAGCATAAGTGGTATGACGAACTTCATAGGCTGATCTCCGCGGACTTTTTGTTTTCGCCGGAACTCTGAAGGGAAGCTGCGCGAGGGATGGAGAGAGCGAAGATCGTCTCCCCGGGACGGCTGGCGACCAGAGTGACGGTACCGGCGTGCTCCCGCGCAACGGCGGCGGCGAGTGTCAATCCCAGACCTGTTCCGTTTTGCTTTCCCGCACTGACGAAGGGGTCAAACATACTGCTGCGAATTGAGTCCGGCACGCCGTGGCCCGTGTCCGAGATGCGGAGAACCAGTAGCTCCGAAGAGATCTCAAGCGTTGCCCCGACCCGCGGCGTGGAGGCACTCCGCCGCGCGGCCTGGCAGGCATTGAGAAGCAGGTTGAAGATAGCGCGTTCCATTTGCTTGGCATCGACGATCGCGATCGAAGCGGCGGGGTCGCCGGCGAGGACCGTCCAGTGCACGCCGCCGGCGTCTGGATGCGCGCGCACCAGGGTCACGGAACGCTCCAGTAAGGCGCCGAATGACTCTGGCTGACGCAGCGCACCGATGCTGGTACGGCTGAAGATCAGCAAGGATTCAATGAGCTCCGTGGTGCCGTGCACGGCGACGCGGATCTCCGCGAAGAGCTCGGCACGCTCCGCCTCGGAGTGGCGTGAAGAGGCGAGGAATTCGGCGTTTGCGTATACGGCCGCAAGATAGTGGCGCAGATCATGCGAGACGGAGCTGGCCATGCGTCCGATCGTCGCCAGCCGTTCAGCTTCAAGCAGCGCGGTACTTTTTTCGCGTATTTGGTTGCGCATGGCGGCGAAAGCCACGCTCAGCTCACGAACTTCCCGCGGCCCGCGCCCCGGCAGAGGCAGCTCCCGTCCTCCGGATCCAAACACACGCACGCTGCTAACCAGCACCTCAAGCGGCCCGGTCACCAGCCCGGAGATGGTAAGCATGAGCGCGGTTCCGGCCAGCAGCGCGCAGAGCCCGACCAAGAGCAGCAGGCGATTAATCACGCCCTGCAACTGCTCTGGATGATCGAACGATTTCAACACTACCAGGCGCAGGGGTGCGGATGCCTCGGCTGACATAGTTTCAGAGGCCATCAAGTAGCGATGGCCGCCAAGCACGACTCGCGCGTAGGTGTCAGGCCGTTGCGAGGCGTGAATGGAATCCCGTTGAAGATCGGTAAGCAATGCCGGCGGCAGGGTGCTGCTGAGCGGCCGGTCCGCCGAAAAGAAGGCGATCTCTGACGAGGAGATGCGGTTGACCTCATGAAGGAACTCGCGGTCGACCTCAAAGCCGCTGATGACGTAGCCGAGCAGAATACCGGTAGATTCTTTGCCGAAGTAAAGTGGCCGTACCGAGTACCCAAAGAGATGCCCGCCGCTCAGTACGAAATGTCCATGGGCCAGGCTGAGGACGGCTTCCAAGTCGTCACGCAGCCTGGCATCGTCGCGCAGGCCGCGCGTGTAAGCCGCTACGATTCTGCCGTCACGGGATGCGAGCGCAAAAAGATCGTTGCCGCTGGTCTGCCAGAATTGCACCCCGGCGTCGGCAATGGTGCGCTCATCGCTGGTGGTCATGAGCGCCTTGAGGCTGGGCAGGTCGGCCAGTAAGGCGTTCTCACGTTCAAGTGCAGCCAAACGTTGCGCCTGAAAGATGCGGAAGAGCTCTGCAGAGCGGGTCAGGTCAGAGGAAAAATCATCCTGCACCTGCGTCTGCATGCGATTACGAATGACCAGCAGACTGGAGATGATCACGCTGCCGATGATCAGCAGCAGCGCCGCAACGAGCATCAGCCTCGTGGGAAGCCCTCTATGTTCCTGCGCCATGGAGGCTCCTCAAGGGAGAAACTTATAGCCGGCGCCGTGCACGGTAAGGAAGTGTCTGGGGTCGGCGGGGTCGGACTCAAGCTTCTGCCGCAGCTTCAGGATCAGGTTATCAACGGTTCGCGTAGTCGGGTAGGAGTTGTAGCCCCAAACATCACTCAAGAGCGCCTCACGGGTCATGACACGCTCCGCGTTCGCGATCAAAAAGCGCAGTAGCTTGAACTCAAGCGAGGTTAGTACGATCTCTTCGCCGGCGCGCATGGCAACCATCTTTGAGAAGTCAACCTTGCATAGGCCGAAGCTGACGGTCTCTGACTGAATACCGGGTTTGCGGCGACGTACGGCAGCCTGCACACGGGCCAACAGCTCCCGTGGACTGAACGGCTTGGTGACATAGTCATCCGCGCCCAGCTCAAGCAGCAGCACCTTGTCCACGACTTCTGTAATGGCGCTCAGGATGATGATAGGAGTGTCGTTGGAGATCGCCTTAAAGAGCCTGCAGAGCTCACGCCCGGAGACCTCAGGCAAAATGAGATCGAGCACAACGGCAATCGGCCTGGCGGCACGAAACTGTTCAATGCCAATCTTGCCGTCTCCAGCCAAAACGACCCGGTAGCCCTCTTCTTCAAAGATGCGTTGCAGGACTTTCTGCATGCGCGGGTCGTCCTCGACGACCAGCACGGTGCCGGAGTCTCTTACGGCGGCGTGTTGCGGATTTAGTTCTGAGGACAGTGCCACGGTCGGCTCCTGCATTGATTTTCCCGAAAGAACCCTGTTGCCGCGTGCGGGATAATAAAACGTGACATAGTTTTGACAAACTCGAGGGTACAGCAGGGCGAGACAATCGCGTGACAAAGTGTAGACCACAAGATGACCAACACGGCAGGGGGCAGCTGTACGCTTTAGGTCGGTAACCTCGAAACCGCAAAGCGGCAGTAGGAAGCCATATTACCCCGAGGAGCAAAACCGTGAACAAAAGATGGATGAAGGTCATGTCGTCAGCTCTTTTTCTTTACATCGGCTTTTTTATGCTGCATGCCATGCCGGCGCAGGAAGGCGCGAAGCGCATTGAGGTGGTGGCGAGCAAGTTCTCGTACAGCCCGGGTGAGATCACGCTCAAGAAGGGGCAGCCGGTGATCCTGGTGGTCAAGACAGCAGACGTGTCGCACGGGTTGCGTTTCCGCGATCTGGATCTGAACACAAAGGCGGAGAAGGGTACGCCGGGTGAGCTGGCATTCACGCCGCAGAAGACCGGCACGTTTGTAGGTCACTGCTCCGTCTTCTGCGGGTCCGGCCATGGTGAGATGACTTTAACGCTGCATGTGGTGGAGTAGCCGATGCGGCGCGCGCTCGGTTTCGCATTCGTGATGGCGCTGGCAGGCATAACCGGCTGCAAAGCCAAACCGCCCGGCAGAATGGAGACGAGGGTTATCACGTTGGCTAAGCATCGCGTCTTCATCGGTGGCCGCAGCCAGGTCAATCCGCTTAAGTTCACGTCGGACAATGTAGCGGATGGCAAGGAAGCCTTCGGTCATTATTGTGCTGCCTGCCATGGCATCGATGGGCAAAACACAGGGGTGCCGTTCGCGAAGCGCATGTCGCCGCCGGTGCCTTCCCTGGCTGGGGAGGACGTGCAGCAATACACGGATGGACAACTGAAGTGGATTATTGACAACGGCATCTGGCCATCAGGAATGCCAGGCTCAAGCGGTACGTTGAGCGATGATGAAATATGGAGCACGGTGCTCTATATCCGTCACCTGCCGGCAGCCGGAAGCCAGGGTGTGCCAGAGATGTACCAGCACTGAGGATGACGGTCCCCTGCGCTGTGTCAGGCCCTCTCTCAGCGCCTGTTCGAGGGCCGTCCCCGGTCAAGCCTCAAAGCTCAGGGATGGCCTTTGTTGTTGGTTGTTTCTTCTCCGCACGCGCGGTGATCGGGCTGCTCGCCGTGCGTGCTCTAGGACTGGACGCGCGTGGCGGATCGGGCATCAGTCTGACTCTTAACTTTCTGCTGCTGGTACTTGTAGCTTTTCATTCGCTCGGCGCACCGAAATGTTCATCAGCTTCGCTCACGCGCTCAGGGACGGTGCGCTGGGTGATCTTCTTCCTAGGCTTCTCCGGGTTGAGCCTGGCCTGGAGCGTGAGCGCTTCGATCCCTGCGGCGATCCTCTATTGGTGCGCTCTGGCCGCGGATGTGTTGATGGTGGCCATCCTCGTTCGTGCGGGCTGCGCAACCACCACAACGATCTCCTTGATGAAGGGCTTTGTCTGGACGAGCTGCCTGGCCGCCCTGCTGGCTTGGGTTATGCCTGCGGGAGCCGACCTGCGACTCGGGGACAAGGAGTTTTTCAACCCGAATCAGATCGGCTTCCTGTGCGCGCTTGCCTTCTACTTTCAGCAATACCTGATGCGCAGCAAGGCAGGAGACTGGCGACTCGCCGCGGTGTTGCTCGGCGTGACGCTTCTGCGTAGCCTCAGCAAGACAACCATCCTGGCGTTCGCCCTCAGCCAGCTAGGTCTGCTGATTCATGATCGATCCATCCGCAGCACCACCAGGCGATGGATCGCTCTGAGTTTGGGTATGCTGCTGCTTGTCTTCTGGGGGCTATTTACGTCGTACTACGACACGTATACGTCCGCCGGCAACCAGGCCGAGACGCTCACCGGCCGCACAGCCATCTGGGCCTACGTGCTCCAGGCCTCGCTCGATCATCCCTGGATCGGTCACGGCTTCGATTCCATGTGGAAGGTCGTGCCGCCACTCAGCGATGACTTTGAGCCCAGGCATGCAGAGAACGAGTTGCTCCAACAGTTTTATACGTATGGAATCGTCGGCATCGGACTCTTCCTCGGCTTGTACAGCAGCCTCTATCGTCGGGTGCAACGGCGGGCGGAGAACAGTCTACGTCCAATCCTGCTCAGCCTGCTCTGGTTCATCCTGATCCGCGGGCTGGCAGAGGCTGAGCCTTTTGATTTTCAATTGCCGCTATGGTCGATCCTGCTTCTGGGCATGACGCTCGACGAAGGCTCAAGCGTCTTGCATCACGGCCCGCACCTCCGCGTCGACGCGGCTCTCCGCTGAGGCGCGGACAGCGATGTAGCTTTTCGTGAGACCGAAGAGACGCTCACGCAAGATGACGCAATCAGGAAACAACATCTGCATCTCGCGGTAAGTCAGCAGCCGCACTTCATCAACAATCTGGTGCACCTCATCCGGCGTAAGCAGGCCGCGGGGAGTCAGCGCAACGAGGCGATGCTGAATATGCTTCGGCAGGTACTGGATGTAGGGTGCAAGCAGATGCGCTTCAATCGGAAAGCTGCGTGCGGGGGTCTGGATCCAGAGCTTGCACGCCACGCGACGAGCTTCGCAGGCATACCGCTTCTGCTGCTGCCATGTTCCGAGATGCTCGATGACTGAGTTTGAAAAGGCAAGGTCGAAGGAGTTGTCTGCAAAGGGCAGACTCGTTGCGTCCCCCTGCATGAGGCGGAACCGGCTCTGCCGTGGCGAGTCATACATACGAAGGTTGAGCAAGGTCACGGGAAAATCCGTGTTGCTGCCGGACTCGGTGGTCCAGGTCTGTTCCGTGCCGCCAATATCCAGCACGCGTTCCGTAGAGGACAAAGGAAAGAGGATATGAAAACGCCGCATGCGGCTGCGGCGGAAATATACGAACACACGTGCGCAGAGCATGGGGAAGAATCGCCGCGTGCGTGTCCTTTGGCTCACTTTACGCCAATCCATGCGGGCGCGGGCGTACAGTGCTGTACTTCAGCGCGGATACGCTGTCGCCACCGCGTGTACTCCCAGAGCAAGACAATTCCCTGGGTCAGATGGAAGTGCAGCCGCGAACATCTGAAGACAAGTTCTCTACGTTGGCGCTCGAAGTAGCTGGTGATGCTCTCAGCGGGCGGTGCATCGAAGATCCTGGGCGGCAGTCGATACGGCAATAAGCGATGGGGGATGGTACGCTGCGCAGGCACGCCCGTGGACTGCATCGCCTCCTGCAGCAATAGATAAAGTTTATTGCCCGGCGGACAGCTAAGAACCGAACGCCGGCTGTAGAGCTGCACCCACAGCCGAGCAGCTGCGGGGAGCTGGCTGACCGTCCATGAGGTCAGCGGGTACGGCGCGAACTCACCCATCAGATGCGTGATTAGATGGATGACCAGGCCGAGACTGGCTGCCGCGCCGGGTGTCTGCTCCGCAAGCGTCCGTAACTCTTGCCAGAATGTATCGTCATGAAAGCGAACGAGGATATGCCGATAAAACTCAAGCAGGTGGGCCGCGCGTGAGAACTCACTGGCAATGTGTTTATAAAGATGCAGGCCCTGGCCGAGGAACAGATCCGTTTGTCCCAGCACCGGCACGGCCATGCTGTTGAGTGTGCGCACTTCGATGCGGGACAGCAGAGATTCTTCTAGAGCCGCAGCCTGCTCCAGATGAAGCTCAACGGAGCGTTGGACCGGAGCCTGATAGAGGGTTGTCAGCGATGGCAGGCCAGGTTCCTTGGACTTGAACTCCCACGTATTGCCGCTAATGGCGCGCAGCGAGTATCCCCTGGCCTCAAGCAGCGTGCGTGCGCGGTGCGCCTCCGTGGCTGAGATCAGGTAGTCAAGATCGAGCTGCGAGCGCAGCTCCATCTTCGGCACGGAGACCGGCCACAAGGAAAAGCCCTTGAGCACAGCGAAGGGTATGCCGGACTGCTGAAGATCACTCTGGATAGCGGCGGCCTCGGCACCCATCACAGCGGTACGTCTTCTGCTCTGCTCAAGGTTGCGCGTAAGCCTCTCCCAGACCTCCGCAGGCAAATGCGCGTCCTGTCTGCTCTGCGTCATGCGGTTATGGAAGTAGAGGGCCAGGCCGCTGACATCCATCCAGTAAAGCAGCGGCTGCCACTGTCGCAGGCTGAGATGGTAGAGCGTGTCACACGCTGCAGGCATGGGCTCTCGGAAACTGAGCAGGACCGCTTCACGTAATGTGCACGCCAAAGAGAGATGGGGACGGCTCATGGGATCGTCAACCTAACGCAAGGCTACGCATCCGCATGCCGTGGTTTGTCAGGGATGTGTCAACGGTTTGTCTCTCCGCCTAGTGAAGCGTTGCAGTGCGCATACATGACAATCGCTTGACAAAAATCGGACGTTTTGACGACACGACAGTAGGCGCGGCTGGCTAGGGTAACAGCATGTTGCAAAACGAAAAGCAAGCTAACACATGGTCGACAGCCGCCTGGAGGTGGAGCTCACTAGGCGCGGCGTTGCTGATCCTGACGCCGGGTTTGGCCGCTCAGTATACGCCGCTGATCTCCGGCGGCGCGGGTTTCTTTACCTCCACCAATGCGGGAGCTACTTCGTATCTGCCGATTGTCGAACCGCTGGCCGCTGTGCCCATTGGCAAGCGTTTGCTGGTAGAGTCCCGCTCTTTCCTGCTTGAGAGCGCGTTCCCGGACGGCAAAGGTGGATATGGAACGAACTATGTGGCCGGTCTCACCTATCTGCAAGGGGACTTCATCCTTACGCCACATATAACGCTGGTCGTAGGTGATTTTTTGATCCCGTTCAACAGCTACAACGAACGGCTCTCCCCGCTGTGGATCAACAACTTTCAGGACGGTCCGCTGATCGCCGGGCTGGGTACGATGGCGACCGCCAGCGGAACGGGTGCACAGTTGCGTGGCTCGGCCATTGAGCGCAGAAAATATCAGGTCGCCTATGCGGGCTACTTCTCAAGCCGTGTGGGAAATCAATATTTCGCAGCATCACGCGCATACGGCGGCCGGCTTAGTGCTTATCTGCCGGAACAGCGCGTCGAAGTCGGGCTCTCCTATGGGCGATCGCTGCAGGGAACGCAGGAGAACTTCTATGGTATGTACGTCTGGTATGAGCCGAAGAATACCTCCTTCCGTCTGCGCTCGGAGTTCGCACGTGGACACCACGCGCAAGGTTACTGGATCGAGGCGGACTATCGTACGCGGAGATTCCACGGTGTGAACAGCCTTATCGGTCGCTTTGAACCCCTTCTGCGCATGCAGCAGACCTGGCGTAGAGATACCGTGGTGAGCGACTCGGTGCCATTGGTGAACACAGAGCGGCTGGACCTTGGACTGAACTATAATCTACCGCACAGCACTAGGCTCCTAACAAGCTACTCCCGTCAGTTCTCAGACACCGGCAGCCACAATATCTGGGAAACAGGCATCACGTATCGATTTATATTCCCGGCATGGAAGGGAAATATCCAGTGACTCTAAAGCCTATATTTGCTGCCATCATTGCCGTAACCTGTGTTGCGTTCGTACCGGCATTGCTTGTTGCTGAGTCACAGAATTCCGCAGCGACGGCCCCTCCTGCACAAAAAACAGCTGCCTCCACAAATCCGGCCCCGGTGCACCAAGACGAGGATGACGGGGATGTGCTCCATGAGCTGCACTGCTCACGCTGTCACGCGTATCCGGAAGATGTTCCGGTACGTGTTAGAGGAACCGTCCTCCGGCATATGCGGGTACGGGCTTCGCTAAGCAAGCGTGAGGAGCAGGAGCTGCTGAAGTTTCTGGTTCCGCAGCCTCTGCCAACCAAGTAAACGTTTGGCGGTCAGGGAAGCGGGTGCAGGCTCTCAATCTTGGCAATCGCCCACGCAGCCTCGGCGGCCAAGGTTGGATCTGTCGTTTCGAGCCTACGCAGCATGCACAGCGAGGCGGTGTCTCTCTGCCAGGCGACGACGCGCAGAGCACGCGCTTGTACTCTCGGGGAGGCTTGCTGAAGTGCTGCACGCACTGCGGGCAGTACGGCCGGGCCTGCCTGGATGAGGATCCACTCGGCACGATCGGCAATCGTGTTGTCTGTTGAAGCGAGCGCATCTACGGCTCCTTCAGGGTCGATGCTAATGCGATCCCAGAGCATGAAGCCTGCGACCACCGCACTTGACTGCGCAAAGTCGTCGTCGCCCGGGCGAAAGGCCTGTGCTTCAAGAGCTGCGAGCGGAATGGGGCCCGGCAGTGAAGAGATCGCCTGGAGCAGCTTCATCTCTGCACGGAAGTATCCTGTGATGGTCGTGGTCTCGGCCGGCGTCAGGTTTGGGCGTCCGTGTGCTACCCAGGCGTCGTAGCTCGTTAGCATTCCGCGGGTCTCCTTCCGAAGCTGAGCTGGCAAGGTCTTCAGCGCGATCTCCGGTTGATGTCGCGCCAGCGCAAGCGCGGCCGCTCCACGCACCGTAGGTTCAGGATGCGCGAGCAGCGGCATCAGCGCGCCGGCGTCGACCGGCCCCTGCAGATGGCTGAGCGCAAGCAGCGCCTCAGTCAGCACATGCGGATCGTGCTCCTGAAGCAGGGGCAGCAGCAGCGCTGTGGGTGCGTCCAAGTTGCCCATTGCCCAAGCGGCATTGGCCCGCGCATTCGCTTCGCTGGATCCAAGCGCTTCTATCAGTGCGGTGGAAGCTGTATGGGGCCGAGCCGTAACCAAGGCCACAGCCGCGGCGCGTGAGACACGGTCGTCAGCATCCAGCAGCCAGTGCAGAAAGGCAGGTTCGAGAGCAAAGCCGCGATAGCGCGCCAGTTGCAGGATGGCAGTGGAACGTAGGCTGCCCTCGCCGTGATTTGCGCTGAGTGTAAGTGCGGCCACCTTGAGCTCGACAGGACGCCCTGCTGCCTCCGCACCGAGCCTTGGGAAGTCGACGTTGATGGAGTCTGCTCCCGCGGCTACGGCAGCTCGCATGCTGGACACATTCATCTGCTGCAGGTTTACGGAGAAGTTCACAACTACTTGTTTGCCGGCGTGATGAAGCCGGTTGATCTCAGTCCGCGTCACGCCGGGCGCGACCCATATTCTCCCTGTGTCACTGCTCGGCGCGTGCGGGTAGAGGTGCGCAATGTCGGCCCATTCGCCGCCGAACTCGACGCGTGTCAGCATGTCCTCTTGGCGCAGCAGCCGCAGAATCTCAGGCCCCAAACCAGCAACCTTGATGTCAAGCAGAAGTTTCAGTTTGCGTTCATGCGCAAAGCGCAGAGCTTCATCCAGCCTGGCGATACGCAGGCCGGCAAAGCGCTCTCCCATCCAGGATCCAGCGTCCCGCGCGTTGAGGTCGGCGAAGTACGTCGTGGCGACGTCGCCGGTGCCGTCCGTGAGCCGGTCAAGCATGCCGTCGTGATTAAGGATCAGCACGCCATCGAGCGTGCGGCGCACATCGATCTCGACGAGGTCGCAGCCCAGTAGGGCGGCTTGTTCGAGTGAATCCAGCGTGTTCTCAGGCGAGTCTTCATTGGCGGTACGATGGCAGCGTACCTCTACGCGATGAGGAGCCGCATGGCCCTGTGCCATGGATCCGGCAGGTGCGAGCAGGAGGCATGCTGTGAGCATGAGCCTCATGGAAGAACCTCTGCAGCGGCGCGCTCTACAGGTTGCGTTGACGTGGAGCCAGACAGGCCGCCGGCCGAGAGATAGAAGACGAACGCTGCCAGGATTGCCACCGACGCAATGCCCAGCAGCACGGGAGGATAGCCGAAGCGCGTAAAGAGTATGCCGCACCCGGCTGTCGCGGCTGAGCCAATAAGCGCGTTGGTAAACATGGTGACGCCCGACGCGATGCTGCGCTCTGCCTCTGGAACACGGCTCATCAGCAGGTTGTACAGGCCTGGACTGCACATCCACTGCGTGGCTGAAAAGCCAAGATAGAGGGCGAGCGCGAAGGGTGTGTTCTGGGTGCCGGCGAGCAGGCCAAGCAGGACGCCGGTGGTGATCTGCGTGAGCGCGACTCCGCCCACCAGACCGCAACGCCGGAAGAGTATAGGCGTCAGCAGGCCGGTGAGGAACTGTACCAGCTGAGCCGCGGAGAAGAGCAGGCCAATGCGCAGCATCGGAACATGAAGCTGACGCGACAGAAAGACGTTTGCAAAGGGGGTAAACGCAGCCAGAACGGCTGCCCACAAGGCCATCGCCGGAAGAAAGCGGAGGAGAAAAGGATCAAGATGCCACCACCTTCGCCCGATGCGCGGCAGACTGGCGACAACCTCCGCAGATGGCGCAGCATCCCGCATGCGAACCACACTGAACAGCCCCAGGGACGCGAGAGCGCAAGCGGACAACAGGATCATCCGCTTGATCTCATATGGCTGTGGATGCAACCCCGCACGCGCAAGCCACAGGGGTAAGTACCCGCACAGCAATCCGCCCAGCGCGCTGGTTCCAATGCTGACCGAGAAGATCAGGCTGAAGGCAAAGGCACGGTTTTCTGGAGTCGTCAGGTTAGCCACCGCCGGCAGAAAACATACAGCCCAAACACACGTGGCAACGCCGGCGAAGAAGGTCAGCGCAATCTGCGCCTCCTGCCACGGCACGCAGACACGCAACGCGCACAGGACAGGCGCGGCGATAAAACAGAACAGCAGCGCAGGCCGCAGACCGAAGCGGCGTGCCAGCAAACCTGCAGGCAGCGTGCCGGCGAGCGAACCAAGCGTGAAGGCGCCGCCGACAAGACCAATGGATCGATCGTTAAAGTGCAGATCGAGCAGAAAGAGGTTGAACAGGAAAAAGTAAACGGAGAAACCAAAGTCAAAGAAGAACGCTGCCGTGAAGAAGATCCAGAAGTCGTGGCTAAGGCGCTTGCCGCGGAGCCATGCAGACGGCGAAGTCCATAGTCGCGACGGTCCGGCCATGATGCTTTCCGCGTGCGCCACTAACGTCCTTCCCGCAGCAGACGTTCAAGCCGGCCCACCGCCCAGTCCATCTTGGCGTAACGAAGCTCGGAGACGTTCACGGTCAGTAGGCCTTCGATGGCGCGATGCTGCACGGCCAGCTTGTCCGGCAGGCTATAAAGGGCCTGCTGCATGACGTACCGTGCAATCTCTTTGCGATACGGCCGCAGCCCGGCCTGTGTGCCGGCGGCCCGATTGAGAAACACGATCTGCTCCACGTTCGCGCTGGGTGCGCAGACCAGATGCGGCAGATCACGCGTCTGCAGTTCAACGGATGGCTTACCAGCCGCGCGCCGAGCCATCTTCAGGTCTTCAATCTCAGGAAAAAGCACGGCGGATTCTGGCCGCAGGCGCACCCGGCTGGAGTCGCCGGTCACGGTGCGGCAGGCACACTCATTCAGCAAAACAATACTGTCATCGGCGACATAGGTAAAACCCGCCCGTGCACAGGCATAGGCAAGCGAGGATTTGCCCGCACCAGAGTCTCCGCAAAGCAGCACGCCACGACCATCGAGCGCCACGCAGGCTGCGTGGATGGGGGTGCCGTGACTGGTGGCCATGTGGGTCGAAGCAGCCGCATCCAAAAAAAAGTAGCGTAAGTAACGTTCGAAGCGAAGCGTTCCCTCAGAGATGACGATCTGGGTCAGCCCGCGTTCGAGATCGATGATGCTGTAGTTCTGTCTGTCTGCAACGCTGACGAGCAAAGGCGTGGACATGGTGTAGAGAGGCTCTGGCGGGCAGCTCGCCTGGGCCGTCCCGGTCACGTGTATTTCCACGCGGATGGGTGTGGTCGCATGACGATGTTCATACCGGTCCCATAATTCCTCAAGCATGGTCAGTACATGCGCTGAATTTGTTTGAACTTCAGTGCGGAAGCCAAGCGGATAGAAAACTCGACCAAGGTTGAGCACGGGTGTTTGAACCTCATGCCGCGAAAAATCGAGCACATGCCCTGACTCACATGCGTGCTCGATCTGCTCAATCGTCATGCGTGGTTTGCCTCCCCGTCCTACTGACGAAATCCGTGCCCAGGCTGAGTATCGAAGCAAAGCGTGTCCGCGTTTGTTGCCACGATGTCACTGGTTTGTATCTATTTTCACGAACGTATAGAGACAGAATGCCGCAACGTGTTCATAGAGAGGCATTTAGGGGAGCTAACAAACGCGTGACATATCGCTGACGAGGAGGTGACACCCACGGCGTTTCACCTCGATACCTTCAAAGGCGAGGTCAGTCGCACGATGCCGTTACCGATTACCGTCCGGAGAGCACTTCGAGCGGCCCGGACCGGTAAGCTGTTGCGCGGCAAAATGCTGGCTTTGCTTGCTATGCTCGTGTGCCTCTTCCCGAGCGCGTGGACACAGATCAATCCAGTGTTGTCGTCCACGAACACCCAAATTGGATCACCGGCTACTTCAGGAACAGACCTCCCGCCAAGAACTTCGGCAACGGACCAGCCGCAGCAGTACACGACGGATGCAACGAACGCGCAACCGCCACTCAGCGCGTCACAGATTACCTCCATCCTTGATCAGCGGCCGGAGGCTGTGGTCGAGCTGAAGTCGTTGCTTGCGGACCAAATCCAGCAACGCGGTGGACAGGTCACCGCAGACGACATCAGCGACGATCAACTCTACAGCCAGATCAACAGCAATGCAGATCTGCGCGCACGCGTTTCGACCTTTCTTCGTGCGCGCGGTTACGTTACGGATGCCAGCACACCTGTGGCTGCAGCAAGCGATGTCGATCCAACCACAGACGCCGATCGCATCAACGCAGCGACGGTTGATCCCGACAGGAACGATCCGGGCAGAGTCTCCTCCGGGCGCAGGCCTCTCTCTTCCACAAGCAATCTTGGGGAGGGAGTCAACACCGGCAATGGCGTGAAGACGAGTAGCGCCCGCGCCATACCCCCATCGCGGCAGACAGCTGTACATGCCTCAACCGATGAGCCTGAGGTCATGCGCAGTCCGGCTCCCTACAACCTGCAATCGCTCCGAGACTTATACACGCAGCTGCCGCAGCAGACGGGACAGCTGAAGCGCTTCGGCTCGGAGATTTTTCTTGCACGGGAGGCACTGTCAAGTCGCGAGGTGGCCACCGGCCGCGACACCCCGGGACGTGAAACGCCGCTCGATGTGCCGCTCGGCCCGGACTACATCGTCGGTCCGGGCGACGCCTTAACGATTAGTGTCTGGGGCGGTGTCACGCAGAGCATCACGCGTACGGTCGATCGGGATGGACGGATTCTGTTGCCGGAAGGCGGATCGCAGCAGGTGGCGGGGTTGCCGCTTGGCCGCGTGCAGGCCGGCATTCAAGCTGCGTTGAAACGTCAGTTCCGCGACGCGGAGGTATCCATTACCATATCGCAGATGCGAGCCGTACGCGTCTATGTGGTCGGGGATGTGCAGCGGCCAGGCGGCTATGATCTCAGCGCGCTGGCCACACCACTCAGCGCGCTGATCGCCGCAGGCGGGCCGACTGCGGCCGGGTCTCTGCGAACTTTCATCCACCTGCGTGGAGAAAAGCCCATTGAGCAGATTGATCTCTATGACTTTCTGCTGCACGGCATGCGCTCGCAAAGCCTGCACTTTGAGAGTGGCGACACGTTGCTGGTACCGCCGGCAGGGCCGCAGGTCGCGCTCTCCGGCGCCGTCAAGCGACCGGCTATTTATGAGCTGAGGGGCGATGAAAGCACGCTCGGTACGCTGATTGACGATGCCGGCGGACTCACTCCCGCGGCGTCGCTGAGCCAGGTCACTATCGATCGCATCGATGCACACCAGCAGCGTAAAACCGTCACATTCGCGCTTGCGCCGGGCGAGAGCGTCCAGCAGCAGCAGAGCAGCCTTGCGGCGTTCACGGTTCGCGACGGCGACCGTATCCATGTTGCGCAAATCCTGCCTTACAGTGAGCGCGTTCTCTATCTTGAAGGTCACGTCGTACGCCCGGGCCGGCAGCCCTATCACGACAACATGAAGCTGACCGACGTGTTGCGCAGTTATCAAGACATGCTGCCGGAGCCAGCGAATCGCGGCGAGATCGTTCGCCTGGTCGCCCCTGACTTGCATGCCGAAACCATCAGCTTTGATGTGGCAGAGGTGCTGATCGGCAACCAGGTCATCGGCCTTGAGCCCTTTGACACTATTCGCATTTTTGGCCGCTATGAGGTGGACGCACCCAAGGTCACGATCCATGGCGAGGTGCTGCGGCCTGGTGTCTATCCGCTCTCCAGGGGCATGACGGCCGCGCAACTGGTGAGCATGGCCGGTGGCTTCAGGCGGGATGCGCTCACCGAGGATGCGGATCTGACCAGCTACCAGGTTAGTGGAGGCAGTAAGGTAGTTGGCAGCGTTGCCTCCATTCGTATCGGTGCAGCAGTCGCCGGGACCGACCGCGTTGCGGATCTTGCGCTCAAGCCCGGTGACGTGTTGACCATTCACCAGATTACCGGTTGGAACGATATCGGTGAGTCGGTGACGATCGCGGGGCAGGTGGCACATCCGGGCAGCTATGGCTTCCGCGAAGGGGAGCGCCTGAGCTCCATTCTGCGTCGCGCAGGCGGTTTTCGCGAGACCGCGTATCCTACCGCTGCCGTGCTTGAGCGAGAGCAGGTGCGGGAGCTTGAGGAGAAGAGTCGAGATGAACTTGTCCGACAGATTGAGACTAACTCGGCATTGGCGCGGGTCTCACCCGGACTGGCCCCAGGCGACTCCACACAGACGCTGCAGTTGATCCAGGCGCAGCAGGATCAGGTACTCACGCGTCTGAGGAGTCAGCGGCCAAGCGGACGTCTTGTGGTTCATCTTAGCGCGGATATCGCAAGCTGGGAGAATACCGACGCGGATATTGAGCTGCGCCGCGGCGATGTGCTCACGATTCCGAAGCGGCCCGGCTTCGTCCTGGTGACGGGCCAGGTCTACAACGCAACGGCCCTGACCTTCACACCCGGCAAGACTGCGGCATGGTATCTGGAGAGCGCCGGCGGCGCGAATACCACTGCCAATCGCAAAGAGATTTTTGTGATACGGGCTGACGGCGAGGTAATTGGCCGCCGCTCCGGAGGCTTGTTCGCAAGCAACGTGCTCGCCACAAAGCTGGAGGCAGGCGACGTGATCGTCGTGCCGCAGAAGATCTTCGGCGGCTCGCTCTTCTATCGCAACCTGTTGGCGACCGCGCAGCTGGCCTCATCGATTGCCATCGCTGCCGCCGTGTCCGGGCTCTAGCGCATGACAACCACGTCCATTGAAAGCAGCCTTGAACACCTGGAGACAAGGCCCCTGACGACGGCGCCAAACTGGGTGACCCATGCCAGACAGCTTTGGCAGCGACGCCGTCTGCTTGTGTGGGTGATGTTCTACTCGCTCCTGGTAGGTCTGGCGATCGCGTTTCTCATTCCCAAGCAATACGTTGCGAGCACACGCATCATGCCTCCGGAGCAGCAGGGCTCAGGCGCATTAGTGCTGGCTGCCCTTAGCGCACGGACTGGGGGCGCGGGAGGTCTGGGGAGCCTGGCAAGCGGGCTGCTTGGAGCACATTCCAGCTCCGCGCTGTTTATCGATCTGCTCCGCAGCGGCACCATCGCAAGCCAACTTATCCAACGCTTTCAGCTGCAGCACGTCTATCGCACACGCTATCTGGTCGATACCGCCAAGCATCTGGCGCGCAGCACAAAGATCACGGAAGACAAGAAGAGCGGGACCGTGCTGGTCGAGGTCGAAGACACGGATCCGGTCCGTGCACGCGACCTGGCGCAGGCGTATCTCGATGAACTCAACAAGCTGGTCAACCAAACCAGTACGTCGTCCGCACATCAGGAGCGGCTTTTTATCGAGCGGCGGCTGCACGCGGTGAAAGATGATCTCGAGAAGGCTCAGCTGGCGCTAGGTGAGTTCTCAAGCAGAAACAGCACCATCGATATCCAGAGTCAGACGCGTGCCATGGTCGATGCCGCGTCCAAGCTGCAGGCTCAGGTGCTGGTGGAGCAAGCCGGTCTCGCGTCCCTTCGGCAGATCTATGGTGATGACAATGTTCGCGTACGTGGGACGGCGGCGCGCATCGCTTCGCTCGAGCATGAACTGGCGAAGTTGAGCGGATCCTCCGCGCCGCTCACATCCGCCGTCGAGGCCGGTACAGAGAGCGACCTCGGCAGCACCAATGCGCTCTACCCGCCGCTGCGTCAGCTGCCTCGTTTGGCCGTTCCCTATGCGGATCTCTATCGTCGCGTCAAGGTGCAGGAGACGGTCTTCGAACTGTTGACGCAGCAGTATGAGCTTGCGCGTATCGAAGAGGCCAAGGACGTGCCCGTGGTCAGTGTGATCGACCCGCCGGGTGTGCCGGAGAAGAAGTCGTTTCCTCCTCGGCTGCTGCTTGCGCTTGGGTTCATGACGTTTTCATTCGTGAGCACTGCGGCAGGCATCCTGATGCGTATTCGCTGGCAGCAGGTGGACATGCGCGACCCGCGCAAACAACTGGCGCAAGAGGTGCTCACCAGCCTGCGTCGGAATGGTGGTGCCGCATGAAGCGACATCTCTCAAACGCGGCCTGGGGTGTCATCGATTATGCGGCGTACCCCATGGGCATGCTGCTTGTCGCGCCCATTGTGCTGCACGGGCCCGGTCCGGCAGCGTATGGAGTGTGGACCGTCGCTACTGCGCTGACCAGCACCGGAGCCATTATGGCAGCGGGCTTCGGAGATGCCAACATTAAGCACGTCGCCGGGCAGCGGGCCGCGGGAGATCAGGGCGGACTGGAAATCACGGTGCGCTCGATGGTAGGCCTCAACCTGATCCTCGGCATTTGCTTTATGGGCATCGGCTGGCTCCTCGCACCGGGCATCAGCCGTCATGTGGTCAGCTCTGACATGGCGCTCAGAATAGAGTGCGTGACCACGCTGCGGTTGGCCAGTGTAATGATCCTGGTACGTGCGCTTGAGAGCGTGTGCATCAGCACACAGCGGGCGTTTGAGCGTTACGGTGCGGCCGTGCGGGTCAGCCTTGGGTGCCGTGTTGCCACCCTGGTCGTGGCCGGATGGCTGGCAGGTCAGGGCTTCGGGACCACGGCCCTTCTGGTCGCTACGGTCGTCGTGACCGTGGCCGGAGTGGTTGTTCAATTTCGGCAGCTTCAGCATCTTCTACATGGAATTCCGCTTAGTCCTGTCTTTCATCGTGAGACCATTCGCGCTCTCTTTGCATTCGGTATCTTCAGCTGGTTGCAGGCAGTCGCTGGAGTGATCGTCGCGCAAGGGGACAGGCTGCTGATCGGCGTCTCTCTTGGTGCCGTTGCGGTGGCTTCCTACTCGCTCTGCGTTCAGCTTGCGCAGCCGCTGTACGGCGTCACCGCAGCAGCCTTGCACTTTTTGTTTCCATCGATCGCCGGCCGGCTGGGCACGCTGACAAGCGCAGGTCTGCGGCATACATTGGCCAAGGCCTTTGCCGCGAATCTGCTCGTCGTCCTGTGTGGTGCGGCGTTACTGCTGACCATGGGTCCGCGGCTGCTCTCCACCTGGGCGGGTGCCGCGATGGAACGTGCCGCCGCGCCTGTTTTGCCGCTCATCGTAGTCGGTACCGCCCTGCTTGGTCTAGGTGTGACGGGAACCTATGCGCTGCTTGCATTGGGCCGGGTCCGCGCCGTCTCATTGATCGGTGTCGGCGGAGCAGTGGCAATGGTGTTGCTGATGATGTGGCTGCTGCCGGTCAAGGGCGTCTATGGTCTTGCGTCTGCGCGGCTTGTCTATGGCGGGCTTGCGTTGCTGGTGTACCCGCCGCTTCTCATCATGCTTGCCCGCGGACAACAACATGGGTCCGGCTTCCACACACAGGGCCGTGCGGAGGTGCGTCCAGCATGAGAATCCTGATTGCTGCTGTCTCCGCATCGTCGTTCGTCTCTGGCGTGCAGCGCCACGCTTTCAACGTGGTACGCAGCCTGCTGCTGCATCCTGGCATCTCTACCGTCGATCTTGTCCTGGCTCCGTGGCAAAGAGAGATGGCGGCGCGCTCCGGGCTGCCAAAGAGTAGCCGGTTGAGGCTGCACTTTGCTTCGCCTGAGCGTCAGGGCGCGCTCGCTCGCAATCTCTGGTACTACAGCGATCTCCCCGCTCTGGCGCGGCACCTTGAGAGCGACATCGTGCATCTGGCGTACCCGGTTCCGGTGCGCACCGGGGCCTTTCCGTGTCCTGTTGTGGTCACTCTGCATGACCTCTACCCGCATGAAATTCCGATGAACTTCGGGCTTCGCAAGGCGCTCTTCAACGTGCTGATTCTGCACCAATGCATGCGCAGTGTGGACGCCATCGCCTGTGTTTCAGATACAACCTGTGCGCTGCTGGACAGATATGTTCCAGCCGCAGTACGCAGGCGCGCGCTTCGGATCTATAACTGTGTTGAGCCGGAGCTTGAGCGCAGCTCGGGCAGCCCCATGGCCGACTGGGCCGGTGAGCCGTTTCTGCTATGCGTGGCGCAGCATCGCCGCAACAAGAACCTGCTGCTGCTGCTAAAGGTCTTTGCACAGCTGAGACAGAAAGCGGCTCTCGATCCCGCCACGCGGCTGGTCATCGTCGGCATCACCGGGCCGGAGACTAACCGCTGTCTCAGCTTCATCGAGCAAGCCAACCTGAGCGCACACGTGCATCTGCTGCACGGCCTCAGCGAGCCCGAACTGCAGTGGTGCTTTGCTCACTGTGCTGCTGTCGTTGCTCCCTCGACGGTAGAGGGTTTTGGTCTACCTGTTGTCGAAGCGCTGCTTGCGGGGGCTCCCGTCGTATGTTCCGACATCGCGGCATTCCGTGAGTTCGGCGGCTCGCACTGCCGCTATGTCCGTCTGGATGGAGATGCATGCCAGGTCTTTGCGGACGCGATCGTCGAGACGCTTGTAAAGCCGCGGAAGAAGCCGGTAGCGATGCCTCAACTCGCAGCCCCGGTCATTGCAGAGCAGTATGTACGGCTGTACCGCAAACTGCTTTCCGTCTGCGGACCGAGCCAGGATGCTATGCTCTCCGCCTCCGTCCTTGCAGCAGAAACAGAGGGAGTGTCCCGATGAGTCATACGAACGTCCGTCCACTCGCCCACGTGCTTGGGGTGTGGGTGGATGCAGTCAACATGCAGCAGGCACTGTCTCAGGTAAGCCGTCTGCTAACCCGGAGCAAAGGGTACGTCTGCGTCGCAGGCGTTCACGGCGTGATGGAAGCAGAACGCTCTCCCCTGGTAGCGCAAGCGTATGCGGGAGCCGAGTTTACGATTCCGGACGGCATGCCGCTGGTCTGGGTAGGCTGGCTTCAAGGCCATGCCGCGATGCGCCGCGTCACCGGGCCGGACCTGATGCTGGAGATCTTCAGCCGCAAGGAGTTCGCGCACGTCACGCACTTTTTCTACGGCGGCACAGAGGGCGTGGCCGAAGAGCTGCGGGCAAGATTCGTTGCGCAGTTTCCATGGGTGCGCATCGTAGGTACATGCACGCCTCCATTCCACGATCTGTCTGAGACGGAAGAAGCCGTGTTGATTGCACAGGTTGCCGCGGTGAAGCCGGACATCGTCTGGGTCGGTCTTGGCTGTCCCAAGCAGGAGCTGTTTATGTCTCGCTATCTGCCGATGCTCGAGACACGACTCATGTTCGGCGTTGGAGCAGCGTTTGATTATCACACCGGACGCATTAAGGATTGTTCCGATTGGGTGAAGCTTGCCGGCCTGCAATGGCTGCACCGTCTCCTGCAGGATCCGCGCCGGCTCTGGCGTCGATACCTCCGCAACAATCCCTCGTTCCTTTGGCAGATCGGCCTGGAGATGACTGGACTAAGAGCGCGTCCTCTTACGAAAAGCGCAGACGCGAACAGCAAGCACTCTGTGGCGCGGGAGCAGCTTTAGTGACAACTCAAATCACGACACCCTTTCGCGAGGTAAGGGCGGAGGCGCTCTCGGCACATCGTCTCAAAGACGAGATGAAGACTTACGGCTATGCGCTCATTCGCGGGGTGCTTGTGCCTTCAACGCTACAGCCGCTGCTGGCGCAAGTGACAGAGATCGTCGAGGCGGCCGGATGGCTTGAAGGAGGCCCCTTGGAGCGGAGCGCCAGGGCGCAGGCTGCATGTTCTGTCGATGACCCACAGTACAAGGCTGTGTACGATGAGATCTTCCGGCTGCCGGCTTTGCACGCACTGCTGCACGCTGCGCCGCTTGCGCGCCTGATGCAGATGCTCACCGGGCCTGAGCTCCTGGTGCACCCTGTTCCCGTAGCACGGCTGATCTTTCCTCAGCATGCGCCAGGCATCATCGGCGCGCATCAGGACCATACCGCGGTGGGTGGCGCCCCGGAGAGCTTTACGGCCTGGTTGCCGCTGCATGACTGCCCGGCGGAACAAGGAGCCCTGCGTATTCTCGAGGGATCGCATCGCTTTGGCCTGCGGCCTGCCTCTGCCGATACCGGCTATGTTCCGGCTGAGGCGCAGCAGGGAGGCGCATGGGCCGGCGGTGAGATTCAATGCGGGGACGTTTTGCTCTTTCATAGTTTGACCGTGCATGAGGCCGCGCCAAACACGTCGACACGCCTGCGCATCTCGCTCGACTGCCGCTTCCAAAGCTATCTGTACGCCGTGAATCCTGCGGCTCTCGTCTTCGCCGGCTCAGGAAGACGCTCATGGCCGAAGGTCTATGCGGACTGGCCGTCAGACGAGCTGAAGTTCTACTGGAACCGCCTTCCGCTGCAGCTGAAGCCTTCACGCGCTGAACTCGAGAAGCTGATGGTCTCTGCAGCCACACCAAAAAGTCGGGAACGGTACGCGCGCATCCTGCAGGGGCTTGACGCGCAGATGCATGAGCATGCAGGCCGCTGACCTATGCCAACGCTGCCGGCCACGCCATCCGGTTTCCCTGCCAAGACGCGCACGCTGAAGTATGCGATTTGGTCATGGATGGCCTGTGCAACGCTGTCGGTGCTGTTTTATAGTGAGATCCCTCTGCTCCGACAGGCGCAGGAGCAAACTCGTCTGCATGCGCTCGGCTGGATTTTGATCCCGCATGCGATTGCCGGAACGATTGCCTTGCTCACAGGGCCGACGCAATTTTCGACCCGCCTGCGCAGACAACATGCGGCGCTGCATCGCGGCCTGGGGAGGCTCTATGTAGGAGCCGTCTTGCTTGCTGCGCCGCTGGCTGTGCTGTCCACACTCTTCAGCCGCTATCCCAGAGCGTATTACTTTCAGATCGCGATTGCGGTGCAGGCCGGGGCCTGGATCGTGACGACAACAGCCGGGCTGATCGCGGCGATTGGCCGCAGGCTGCCGGCGCATCGTGACTGGATGACTCGCTCGTACGCCGTTACGTTTACGTTTGTGGCCACGCGCGTTCTGCAGCCGATCCCTGCGTGGAATCGGCTCGGACGATTCTGGTTCGCCGTATCGATCGTCCTCTTCACTCTCTGTGCGGTGTTGCTGCCCCAGCTGATGCGCCTAGCTCAAGGCCGCGGTCGAGCACAACATGCAGGGACGCAGGCGAACGGAAGCCGCTACCGCCCTGCCAAGTAATCGATTGTGCCAGCAGAGCGCTGGTAAATTCCACGGTGACGGCCCGCAAGATGGTTGCCATCGCCATGCGGATGAGACTTGCCCCGACACATGCGTGCGCGCCGGCACCGAGCGTAAGCTGGCCTCCGCCCCTACGCTCGACATTGAGCGTAGACGGCAGGTGAAATCGGTCCGGATCATGGTTGGCCGTGAGCAGCTGCAGGATGAGCCTGTCCCCTTTGCGCAAAGAGGCTCCGCCGAGCAGCAGGTCCTTGCCCGCCCGCCGATGGACGACGCGCGTCAGACCGGCGAAGCGCATCAGCTCATCCGTGGCCTGCTCCATCAACTCCGGATGCTGATGCAGCAGCGTCCACTGCGCCGGGGTCTCAAGCAGCGCATGGCATGCGTTGGCCAGAAGGCAGGGCAGGGTGTAGGCCAGGGCGATGAAGCCTGAGTCGCGCAAGGTCTCTGTCTTCGAGTGGAAACACGCCTGCAGCCTTGGCGTGACTGCTTTGGCGGCGGCTTTGAGCACCGGGTCCGCAGGGTCCGCAGCGGACGCTGAGACAGGCCACCCAAGGTCTCGCAGCGCCTCCGCATCTTCTGCGGCAATCAAGGTCACGGTGGCAGCCAGATCGAGGCAGACGGGCCGCAGATAGCATTCAATTAGGTCGATGGGGACCCACTCCGGAAGCTTGCGAACAGTCGTTTGTGCGACGAATGTGATGCGTTCCGACCATGTGCGAAGCTGCATCGCAGAGAGCGCGGACAGCGTGTCCTGGCGCAGCGTTTCAAGCGCGGCTCTCCGGTCCGCTGTCTCTGAGTCAGGACTGTCGGGGTCAAGATCCACCGAGCGAAGAGCAGCCACAACATCCTGGTGCCGGGTCAGAACCCATGCGCTGAGCGTTGCGTCGAAGTATGGCGGCAGATGGTGTGTTGAGGGATCGCTCATTGAAACCTGAAGGACTCCGTAACCTCTACTATGCCGACTCTGGAAAGGGCCGCTTGTCACGCCGACGTCAAATGACGCCGGCGTGACAAGCGCATGACATTTGGTCTCCGTTGCGGAGATCACCATCGTGAAGAGGCTTCGATAAGCCTGGGCGAGGCAAGAACGATGGAGGCAGAGACGCTGGTCCCGCTTGCGGCAGCGGAACGCTACTGGGATACCGCGGCAGAGACGTATGAGGAAAAGTTTAGCGGAACCAGTCTTGGACAGATTCGTCGAGAGGTGGTGTGGAGCAGCCTGCGACGCACCTTCAAGCCTGGGCAGCGGGTGCTTGAGCTCAGCTGTGGCACAGGCATAGACGCCGTCCATCTTGCGCGTCACGGTGTACAGATCTTTGCCTGCGATCTTTCGCCCCGCATGATTGCCTTAGCGCAAAAGCTCGCCGCGGAGCAGCCATTGCCGGTGCAGCCGGAGTTCCGTGTCCTTGCCAATGAGCACCTGCATACACTCGTCGGCGAGCCGCCGTTTGACGGCGCGTTCTCGAACTTCTCCGGGCTCAACTGCGTGGACGACCTGCCCCAAGTTGCAGAGAACCTGGGTCTTCTGCTCAGACCGAGTGCGCGGCTGATCCTTTGTATGATGGGCCGGTTTGTCCCTCTGGAGATCGCGTGGTTTCTGGCGCATGGCCAGGTGGAGCGCGCCTTTCGCAGGCTGCGGGAGGCCCGATCAGACTATGCCGAAAGCACGGGCCTCATCATCAGGCGGCCGCGTGTTCACGAGATTGAGCAGCACATGCGACCCACCTTCAAGCTGCTTCGCTGGCAGGGGATCGGGGTCGTCGTGCCGCCTTCCTATGCAGAGCCGATCGCCCGCCGTCATGCCGGGATGGTGCGTCTTCTGGCAAAGGTAGACCGGGCCATCGCGCCGTGGCCTGTCATGCGCGGCATGGCGGACTGCGTGCTGATGGAGTTCGAGCGTGTCAGCACAAAGGACCAGAGATGAGCATCCGTGAGCGACTCGGCCATGCATCGCGGCTCGCCTTGCTTGGGCGCAGATCCATGCCGCAGACCGTCGATCTCGCGCTTCAGTCTCCTCAGTCTGAGGTCGCGGTGTGGCTCTGCGGATCAGGGGAGCCGCAGGACGTCACCGCTCTCCATGCGGTCGCCTGCCCCAGTCCGGCGTCTGTGTGTATCGGGTTTCCGGATGCGCCTGGTCAGGACAGCGCGAACGCTCCGCTTGCGCTTCACTTTGTAGAGCGTGGCGGCCTTCAACGACGGCTGGGCAGCATGCAACTGCGTCAGCAATGCGTCCTCCGCTTCTCCGGCCCGCAGCTTCGGGTGTACCGCGCCACAGCCTGCGTCAATCAGTGCATCAGTCCGCTGCGCAACTGGTCGCACGGACTTTATGCAACGCTTGGCCAGATAGGCAAGACGGGGAAAGGTCGCGTGAAGCTCTCGGCTGTCGACGGCCTCGTGAACGAGGTGATGTTCAATTGCCCCCGTCCGGTTGGATTGCTCAGCCTGAGGATGGCTGATGGAGAGAACATCGTTCCAGTCAATCTGATGGGACCCGTAGGGGATGAACATTTTGCCTTCGCGCTGAACAGAAGCAACGGCATCGCAGCGAACGTCATTGCCGGCGCGTGTCTCGCGTTGAGCACCGTGCCCTGGACGTGTGCGCAGGATGTCCGGCAACTGGGCGGCAATCATCGCCGGCGCTCAGTCCTTACGGCGGATATAGCGTTTACGATGCGCCCTTCCGCCACGCTTGGCGTTCCAGTTCCGGAATTCGCCCTTTCGGTGACGGAGCTCAAGCTTGAACAACATCTATCGCTCGGCAGTCACACGCTCTGTGTTGCTCGCGTTCTTACGCGAGAGACCATTGGCTCAGGCGATGAGTTCCATCGCATCCACGGCGCCTATGCTTCGTTGCGCAAGCAGCCGATGAGAGCAGGACAGCGTTGATGGTGGTCGATCATCCGCGAAAATTTGCCGCGGCGGAGTGGGTTCTGCTTGCCGTCTCCGTGGCGTTCTTCGTCTGCCATACCTTGCCCCGGGCATGGACTTCGTTGAATACGGACTTCCCTAACTACTATCTGACCGCCAAGCTGGCCCACGACGGCGTCGATACCAGCCGCGCCTATGAGTGGCGGTGGCTGCAACGGGAAAAAGATCATCGTGAGATCGATCAGCGGCTGATCGGACTGGCTCCGATTACCCCCTTCTCAACCCTCTTCGTGTACCCGCTCACCGGTCTTGCGCCTCTGCAGGCGAAACATGTGTGGCTGCTGCTGCAGCTTGCACTGCTGCTGCCCGTAGTGCTGCTGCTGCGTGCGCTAAGTGGCCAGCCTCTGCGCAGAATTTGGCTACTGGTAACTACGTCCGCACCGCTGGCTCGCAATCTGCAGTACGGGCAGTTCTATATCCTGCTGCTCGTGATCCTTGTCACTGCCTGCTGGGCATACCGACGCAGGCTTTCAGCGCTGGCTGGCGCGCTGGTTGCTCTGGCGGCGCTGCTGAAGATCTTCCCTGCGGTCTTCCTGCTCTACTTCCTGCGTAAACGTGACATGCGGGCGCTGGCTGCGGCTGCTCTCGCGCTGGCCGCCGGAGTCCTTGTTGCGCTCCTGGTTTTCGGCTGGCCGGTGCATCGCTACTACCTGGAAGCAGTGCTGCCCTGGACGCTGCGTGGAGAGGTGCTGCCCGCTTATAACTTGACCAGCGCTTCCATCACCGTGCTGCTGCATCGCCTGTTCGTCTATGAGCCTCAATGGAATGCGCACCCCTGGCATGATCTGCCTTTCGCCGCGGCGGTGCTTACTCCCATCTTGCAGATGATGGTGCTGGCGCCGGCGCTGCTCCTGGTACGACCCGGCTTTGAAGCCGCCGAGACTGACCGTCGGGCCGCGCCGCTGGAGTGGTCCGCGCTGCTCTGTGCGACGCTCGCGATTTCGACCAGTCCAGCCTCGTATAACTTCACACTGCTCCTGTTGCCCATCGTCGTATTGCTTGCGGTGCTGTTGCCGAGGCGACCGCTAGGTGCGCTTGCTGCATTGCTTTGTTTTGCTGCAATCGGCTACCCAGGCTGGAACACGGCTGCCGTGGACGGACTGCGCGCCGTATTGCATGTGCCTCGGCTATGGTGTCTCGTTCTGTTCAGCGGGATCTGCTGTGCGGTCCTGGCAAGACAACACACACACCGTGGGCTGCGGTTGCGGCATGGAACCAACCTGCGCTGGGTGACAGGGCTAACCGTGGCGCTGCTGTTCAGTGAAATTGCGGGCGTGAAGCATCTGCACGGGCTCTCCGCCGACTACGCCTTTCGCGTTCCGATGCCGCAGGATGCGTTGCTGGCAGGCGCCCCTGTTGCGCACGAAGAGACCATACAAACCGTGGCAATGTTTCAGGATGGATACCGTGTCGTGACCAGCCCCGGCACAGGGTCAGCCTTGCCATCAAAGCTCGACCAACTCTCCTTTGCAAGCAGCGCAGCAGGAGATTGGATCGAAGAGTCTAACCGGTATTCAAGGATCCTTCAACCAATGGGCCGATCCCACGCGCCAATTGAGAATGCGCATGCGCCCATGCTGTCAGCGGAGGCACAGGTGCTTGGATACCTTCGTGACAATCATGGACACAGCCGCCTTTTCGTCACGAACCTTGCAGCTCGAGGAGGCACCGGCCAGGAACAAGCCGTGACGCCGCCAGAGCTCAACGTGAGCGAGGCCGCTTCCCTGCTCGATGGATCCTGGCTGGTGGCTGCGACGCTGAGCGGCAGCCGCTCGCAGCTTTATCTGGTAAAGCAAGGCACGGTGCCTGTTGCACAAGCATACGGCGAGGCGCGGTATCCCGCCGTGTCACCCGATCAGCAATGGCTTGCATACAGCCGGTTTCAGGACGGCGCATGGAACCTCTGGCTGCTCGATCGCTCCACGGGGAAGCGACGCCGGCTGACGGACGCTGCCTGTAATCAGATCGAGCCCGCATGGGAGGCTGACTCCAAGACGTTGCTCTACGCGTCTGACTGCGGTAGAGCGCTCGGCTTCACGGCCATCTGCCGACGCAAGGTCATACCATGAGGCCGCATGTACGATCCAGAAAAGGGGCCGGCGCGGATCGACACGCTTCGCATGGAATTAGCCTCCGTGTGCCTTAGTGTGGGATTCACGATAAGCGCACGCTCTGAACGCTTCGTTTATAACAGTCCTTCAGCTACATTCAGAGGACAAGATGTAAGCAAGGTCCGTTCTGTAAGTGGACGGCAGCCATATTGCCTACTATGAACTCGCAAACCGATAGGATCCTAGTCCCCCTCCGGAACTCCAGAACGTGAACACGGTTTCCACTCCTCACGGCCTTCGCGTACAACTTTTGCTTCTATCGCTCGCGGTTGCTTGTCTATGCGCAATTTCCGCAAGCGCGCAAGGCGGTCCGCCCTTCCGCACGGACGACCCCGACACTCCAGGCAATCGTCATTGGGAGATTAACGTGGGCTTTATCGGCGATCGCAATCCGGGGACGGGCACCTATCAGGTGCCCGATCTCGACATTAATTACGGACTCGGAGATCGGCTCCAGTTGAAATATGAGCTGCCCATCGCGCTTGAGGAGACCCGCCCTGCACCAGCGTCGCCAGGTGTGGCGGGCACAAGCGGCACGGTCATTGGTGGCTTGGGAGAAAGCCTGCTCGGAATCAAGTGGCGCTTCTTCGAACACTCTTCCGGCGACAGCTCGCTGCGAGGCGACTTCGGGACGGGGCTACTCACGCTCTTCAAACATCAGGTGCCGACCGCGCCTGCTGGCATCTCCGGCGATTCGCCCGGTGAAGCAGAGAAAGGGGTCGTCGAAGGACAAAAGGTTCCGAACTTCGAGCTTGGAACCTACCCGCAGCTTTATCTCAATAATCCCACTCGTGCTGTAGCGCGCGGGCTAATTGCCGCCGGCCCGAACTTTTATCTTCCGGTGGAGGTGAGCGGGCGCATCGGGCCAATCCGCTACAACGCTGATCTTGGTTATAACTTCGGAAACCGCAATCTGCCGCAAAGCTGGAATCGGGGCTTCGTGGTCGGGCACGAATTCAACGATCAGACCGAGATCTATGTCGAACTCTACGATTTGCAGGAAGCCAACCGGCTGGGGACTGGGCGCGGGTTGGGCAACTTTGCTGCATCGGGCGTCAAGCAACGCGAGACTACGCTTAGCCTGGGCGGACGCCAAGCGTTGAATCAAAGTAAGACCCGCAATCTTCTGCTCATGGCAGGTCGCAGTTTTCAGACCGCATCCGGATCGACCGGCGAGCCTAGCTGGATTGCTTACGTTGGGCTCCAAATTCTGCTTGGCCCAAAGGGGGCACGCTAAGACCCTGTTGGTTTGCTGGGCGTATCGTAGTCTGGAGCAGTTGAGCGGCCGGCTAAGAATCGCTGGTTGCCGGGTCAATCGCTCGCCAAGACGACATGGAATTAAAACAGCTACGGTCTTTTATCGCAGTCGCACACACTCTCAACTTCGGTCGTGCGGCTAGGCGACTCTATCTTTCGCAGTCGGCGCTTTCCATCCAGATTCAGAATCTGGAAACGCATTTGGGGGTTCTTCTCTTTGAACGCAATCGTCGCAGCGTTCGGCTTACGGCCGCCGGCGAAGCGATCCTGGCCGACAGTGAAGAGCTTCTGCAACGCATTACGGATATTGAGTTGCGAGCTGGAAAAATCGGGTCCGGAGAAGTTGGACACCTCCGCATCGGCTTCGTCGCATCGGCAACCGAATCGATGATTCCAGCCATCGTTCTTGCTTTTCGCAAACTGTTTCCCGGTATAGGGCTCGAATTGAAGAACTTGCCAACCGTTCAACAAATCGACGCGCTGAAATCCGGGATCATCGATGTAGGCTTCGTGCGCATGCCTGTCTCGGCGGATGCTCTTACGATCGAATCAATCCATCGGGAACCGTTTGCGATTGTGCTTCCAAGGGCGCATCCCCTCGCGCTTGAAAGGAACCTTTCCGTCCGGAGGCTCGCGCAGGAGCCGTTCATCGTCTACGGAAGGAAGTGGGCTCCCTCGTTCTACGATCACTGGACGACCATCTGCCATAAAGCAGGTTTCAATCCAAATGTCGTGCAGGAGGTCGCTGAGATGGATACGGCGCTGGTCCTGGTAGCCGCCAGCATCGGCGTGGCCATTCTTCCTGAAGGAATCGCAAGACGCAGCCGATCCGGGGTCAAGGTAAAGCCGCTGACCACCGAGCGCATCCGCTCAGAGATCGGCGTTGCGATACAGACAAGTCGTGCAACGCCCTTGCTTCAGCGATTTGTAAACGTTGCAAAACGAATTTGCTCGCATTGATTTGTTCTTACAGAAATAGAGGATCCTGTGATGCATTCAGACGATCACAGTACCTTGATCTTACGTACACCATGCCGTGATCATTTGTTCTCTAATGAAGAAAGATCGGTATGGCCACCGTTTCAATGTCGGCCATCGCACGCATGATCTCAGGAGAGCAAAGATGATTACGGGCGGCACATTGAAGCAAAAAGAAGCAACCACTGAAACGGAAAAATCCGCCTCCTCGGTGTCCAGGAGAATGTTCGTCGGCGCTACAGCGTTGGCAAGTGCAGGCTTTCTAAGCGCATCGGCTTGGGGGCAAAATCGGGCTGAGCAGAAAGCCGGTCGGACATCCCCCAGCTCTAGCGACCCAGGGCCGGAGAACCAGCCTCTGCTCAAAGAAAACCCAAACTCCAACACGCCGCCCTTTACCGATCACGGCAACCCCGGACCGCTTTGGTTTTCGTTTGATCTCGCGCCAAAGCGCATGCAGGGCGGTGGGTGGACCCATCAGGTAACCCAGCGAGAGTTGCCCTCTTCGAAGGACATTGCCGGCGTCAACATGCGTCTGACCTCCGGATCCTTCCGGGAACTGCACTGGCACACAGCAGACGAGTGGGCCATTATGCTGACCGGAAAAGCGCGCATCAGCATCATGCAGCCAGACGGCAAGATGTTCATTGACGACATCAGCGCAGGCGACCTCTGGTATTTTCCGGCAGGTTATCCTCACTCCATCCAGGGCCTTGCAGATGATGGGTGCGAGTTTCTGCTGGTCTTTGATGAAGGAGCGTTCTCGGAAGACGATACGTTTCTCCTCTCCGAATTTCTGGCGCACACCTCGCCGGAGATCGTGCAGAAGAACACTAACTGGTCTCGCGACTCCTGGGACAAGCTTCCCTCCACAGAGCTGTATATCTTTGAAGCTCCACTTCCCGACTCACTCGAAGCGGACCGGCGTTTTCTTGGTGCGAACCTCGAGACCAAGAATAAATACACCTTCAGAATGGCTTCCATGCCGGCGACTAAATCCACCCCGGGAGGTGAAGTCCGTGTCGTCGATTCCAGTAACTTTCCTGTTGCGCTCAACATCGCTTCCGCCATGGTCACCCTCAAGCCAGGGGCGATCCGCGAAATGCACTGGCACCCGAATGTGAGCGAGTGGCAGTATTGGATCAAAGGATCGGGCCGCATGACCGTCGTTACGACCGGAGCCAAGGCGCGCACCATGGACTTCAACGCCAACGACGTAGGCTACGTCCCCACCATGGCCGGCCACTCGATCGAGAACACCGGAACCGAGGACCTCGTCTTCCTGGAGATGTTCAAAACAGGACGCTACCTGGATGTCTCTCTCAATGAGTGGATCGCAAGAATGCCGGACAAGATGGCTGAGGCACACCTCAAGATCACCACGTCCACCATTCGCACGGCACCCCAGGGCAAGGACCTCGTCATCAAAGGCTGATGGTTTGTAGAGCGGTGTACGGAGGAGCCAGAAACTCCTTCGTACACTCTATTTTTCGTCTGCTCAGAGCCGCTCACGCAGCCCGGAGTGCCACGACCGGAACGCCGCATCCAGAATGCGCTGGTTCACGACGCCGTCCGCTCCACTCGGCGAGAAGCTGCTTTCGCCCCGCATCGCTAGGCTAAACGCGTCGAGCATGCGGACATAACCATCGTCATTCGATACCGTGTGCGTCTCCACCAGCGCTCCGCCTCGACGCAGCGTGATCTCCACCGGCCGGTCCACGGTCAACCCGTTTTCGGCGATCAGGACACCCTCCGTTCCTGTCACCTCCAGCAGCGTGCGGTACGGAGCGCGGGCCGTCGCAGTCACATGGGCAAAGACGCCGCCGGACATCTCCATCTGCAGAGAAGCCGTCGCCTCTACTTCACCCGAGCGCTCATCCCGGTTCGCCAACACGCTGATGCTCTTCACCTCAGCTCCAAGCACGAAGCGCAGCGAATCGATGCAGTGCACGCCCACATCGGCAATGGGTCCGCCGCACGCCAGCGCAGGGTCGGTAATCCAGGTGCGCGGCGCCTTCGCTCCCAGGTAGCTATACTGCGCATCTGCCAGCAGCGGCGTACCGATTCGGCCTTGCGCAATCGCCTCGCGCAAAAACTCGAGTGAGCGATTGAACCGGAAGTTCTGCCCCACACCGAAAAGCAGCCCAGCCGCTTCCGCCGCAGCTTCCATCTCCGCAGCCTGCCCTGCGTTTATAGCCAGCGGCTTCTCGCAGAGAACCGCCTTGCCATGCTGGAACGCCAGCTTCGCATCCGCCAGGTGCAGGGCATCCGGGCTGGTGATGAAGACCGCATCGACCTCCGGCGAAGCACACAGGGCTTCCGCGCTCGCGAAGGTGCGCCGTCCGTGGGCCTGTGCATCCGCCGCGGCGGCCTCCGGATTGCGCCGCCACAGGCCGATCAGCTCAGCTTCGCGCGAGCGTCCAAACGCCGGAACCAGACGACGCCCGGCATGATGCCCAAATCCGAGGATCGCAAACCGTACTTTGGCCATCGAAGCCTCGCAGCCCCAAAAGGGCGCCTGCAATTAGAAGGTGGTGCTGACCGAGAGCCGGAATGTCTTGCGCGGCTCCCGAAGAATATAGTCCGACCCGTAAAGCTGAAGCGCCTGCTGATAGGTAAATTGGCCCGCACCGCTGGTCGGGAACAGATTTTGATAGACCGTCGTTCCTGGCGCTCCTGCCGGTGCTACCAGCGGGACAGCCAGCTGCTGCGGCAGATCCTTATACAGGCGCAGTGGGTTATACGCGTAATACAAGCGGAACGGCGCATTGACGATGGGCAGGATGACCTGCAGCTCGGCGCCGTTCGACATACGCGGCACGAAGTTGGTTCCCGGAACCGTACCCAGCAACTGCGGGAAGTTCACATGCACGCCGCCATAGCAGGCCCCGTTCACAAACGTAGGACAGCCGTAGGAGGGGCTGGTGATCGTCGAAAGCCCTTCCGCACTTTGTCGCAGCTGTCCCGCTTGGAGGTTCCCGGTCAGACCAAAGTCCGTGAAGAAGGCAAACGTTACCTGGTTGACGATCGGGATGCGGTACTCCACATTCGACGTCAGCTGGGTGTCGCCGCCGATCGTGACCAGGCGATACACCGGCAGAGGAATCTGCACATTGCCAAGGGATGGATTGGTCGGATCGCGAGGAATGGTCGTGCCGTCCGGGTTGGTCAGATTGAAGAGCACGCGGTTCGGAATGAAGACGTACGGCGAAGAGGCACGGATATCGAATCCACGCACATCCGATTCGCCGCCTCCGTAGATACGATTCGTCGGTGGCGCCACCTCTCCGCCAAACCCGGCGGCATGCACGGCCTGCAACCGGAAGCCGAGCACGTTATGGCCTTCGCGATCCACTTTCAGTCCCTTCATCGGGAAGAACTGCCGATAGGCAATCGCCGGCTGCGTGTACTTCACGTTTCCGCCCGCTCCCGCAATCTGCACTTGTATGCTCAGGTCCTTGCCGTTGTGCGGGCCCACCCCGCGGTCAAGCGAGGACAAAGTAAACGTCGGCGTGAACACCGACGTAATAATGCCGCTGAGCTGGTTCTGCCCCGCCACGCCCGACCGGAAGGCCAACGACTGGAAGACGTTGCGCGTATTGTCGTTGAAGGTCGTGACTGCAGAGCGCGAGAGGGAGTACGACGCTCCAAAGCGAGCCACGCCTTTGCTATGAAAGAAGTGCCGCAGAGGCTCGGACGCGGTCAGGGTCAGCCCGGTCGTCGTCGTGTTGTAGTTGGTGAACTGCGACTGCTGCGCCGCTGAAAGATTCGCCGAGGTGCTTCCGGTCGCCGACAACGCCTTCGCCGGGTTGTAGTCGAACTTCGTTGTAAACAACTGGAAGCCAACCGCGATCGGCTTGTTGCGCAGGTACGGCTCATTAAAGCCCAAGCTCACGCGCCGGGAGAGATCGCCAATATTCGCCGCAACGGACAGCGTCTCGCCCAGTCCCAGGAAGTTGTTGGTCTCATAGTTCAGCCCGATAAACGTTCCTGAAAGTCCAGAAATGCCGCCATTCAGACCGATCGAGTTCTTGCCCTTCTCCTTCAGCTTCACCAGAAGGTCCACTGTGCCGTCGTCGGTATTCTGCCGCGTCTCGACATCCTGCTCCGCCTTCAGCGGCTCGAAGTAGCTCAGCTGATTCAACCGCAGCAAAGACAAATCGACCAGCTGCGCGTTGTACACCGAGCCTTCATCCACCAGCAGCTCACGCCGGATCACCTTGTCACGGGTGATCGTATTGCCCGTAAACTCGATCCGTGAGATGTAGAACGGCTTGCCTTCGTCAATGTCGATGTCGAGATAAATCAGCTTCTTGGCTTCGTCGAAGCGCGGCACCGGCGAGCCGACAAAGTTGATATATCCCAGCGCCCCATAAGCCTTGCGGAGCTGCTCCAGCCCCTTGCCGAACGCAGTCCGGTTGAAGTAATCCCCGTCCTTGATCGCAAACTGTGCGCGCAGCACCCGCAGGTTCGTAACTGCCTTGTTTCCCTTAAACGTAATGCCGCCCAGCTTGTAGCGCGAACCCTCTTCGACCGGAATGTCGATGTCGATGCGCTTGCCCGTGGTCGTCTTGAACGTAAACGGGTTGAAGCCCGTTGTATCCCGAATCTTGGTGATCGGCTCGCCCGTTTGCGCCTTGAAGTATCCGCGATCTCCATAGGCCAGGCGGACCCGCTCGGCGTCTTCGTCCAGCTTCGAGGCGTCGAAGGTACGCGGCAGCAGATTCTCAAGCAGGATCGAGTTCGGAATGCCGATCGGCTTCAAGTTCTTCATCGCCGCGCGCAGCACCCGGTCCGGAAGCGCGTTATTGCCCTCAAAAACGATCTTGCCCACCTTTACCGTCGGGCCTTCCTTGATGTTGAACGTCACCGCCACCGAGGCCGGCGGAATCGTCTTCACCTCTTCCTTCACTGTTGCAAACTGGTGACCGTGCTCGGCCAGCAGCGCCTTTAGCACCGTCTCCGCGCGCTTGATCCGGGTCGGATCGTACTGGCTCTCGACCGTCAGCCCGACTTTGTCTTTCTTCAGCCGATCCGCAATGTCCGACAGCGAAACCGCGTTAATACCCTTGTAGTTCAGCTCGCGGATAGTCGGCTTTTCCTTGACATACACCACCAGCTGCACGCACGCCGGGGTGTCCACACGCTCAATCCGTACCGACTCGAAGTATCCCGTATTCCAGAGCGAGTTGAAGTCGCGCTCCACGATCTGGGGATCGAATAGATCTCCCTGCCGGGAGAATAACCGGGCCAGCACCGACTCCTTCGGAATGCGCCGGTTGCCGATCACCTGCGGCGTACATAGCGCTTGCGCGTTGCCGTACTGGGCCGTATCGGCTGCCGGTGCAAAAGCCGCACCTGGAGCCTGTGCCGCGCCCGGAGCCTGAGCCTTAGCTGCGGACTCCAGCAGACCCGCCGGAGCCAGAACAGTCAGCATGGCCATTGTCGCCAGCCGCAGACAAAGCAGAGACGATCCCCCTGCGGGGTCCGTAACAGAGTGCTTCAAAGAGCCTTCCTTCGGCTGCTCGCTGGCCTTTCCTCTGACTTTGTTGCCCGCTCGGATACCGCCTCTGTTCCTGTTAAAAATACGCACACCCTCACTGCCTTTGAAAATCACGTCCCGTGTGACGCCTGGGGAAGTCTCGATTATATGGGAGGGAAAGCCGGACGAGCGAGTTTCAGAAGTCCGGCTGGAACCATCCTTGCCCATGAAATTGCCACGCGTACGGCTTGGACGAACGCGCCCGCACAAGGGTAGGCCCGCCGGGAGCAGAAACTACGCCGGAGAACGCGTCACCCGCGCATGAATATGCCCCTGCGGCTCCTCGGTCGGCACGAAGATCAGGTTGGGATTGTCAAAATTGAACGGCGCGGCGAATCGCGAGAAGTCGACCGGAAGATTGTGCCGGTTTGGCATGGTCAGGCTCAGCTCCGCCAACAGAGGCTCGGCTGCGAGCGCCGCCTCGGCCATCGCATACAGCGTCTGCTGCACGGAGAGGCTGTCGTGCTCGGCAAACGTCGTCAACAGCGCATCCATAATGTGCGTGCGAGCCTGGGCAAAGTCGGCCGGAGGAGCCGTGTAGAGCCACGTAATGGTCGCCTCGGTCCCCAGCAGGCGATCGTAGGTGTCGGGTAAGGTCGTCAGCTCATCGCGCTTGAATCCCGCAAACGCCGAGTGCGACGTCTTCAGCAGCACCAGCCCCTTCACGCCGGAGACGATCTTCGCGGACGCCGCTGTCTGTGCCGTCTGCGTGAGCTCAACCGAGGCCGTCTGGCGCTCCGGCCCGCGTTGCAGGAAGCTGGACGGATGAAACTCCCCCCGTGCCTTGATCCGCACCCACATCCGCTCATCGAGCTCGATCTGCACGCTCGTCAGCAGCGGGTTGCGCGAGGCAAGAAACTGCGCCAGCTCCAGCGCAAACGCCTCCATGGTCTGCGCCGCAGAGGTCCGCGCCACCGCATAGACGGTGTTCTTCATGGTGTCCGTCGTCAGCAGGCCGGCGTTCTCGCCGGAGACGAAGCACTCCTCGAAGTTCCCCGTAAGGTATACGCCGACGTTCCAGTCCTGCACCTGGTGCTGGTCGCCCTCGCGCGCCACTTTCAGCAGCCGGACCCGCGACTTCCCGTAATGATTCTCCGCCAGATGCGTCATGCTTTTTCCTCGTGTCAGAAGTGTCTCAGCTCCCCCGGTACGTGCTATACCCAAACGGACTCAACAGCAGCGGCACATGGTATCCCGCACCCGCGGCCTCCACCAGAAACGTAACCGCAATCTCCGGGAAAAACGCCGGCTGCCCCAGCCGAGCAAAGTAAGCGACCGTCTCAAACGTAAGCCGATGCTTGCCGGCCAGCACCTTCTCCGCCTCGAGCAACGGGCGACACCGGCCATCCGCATCCGTTACGCCGCTCGCGCAGTGCACCCAAGACACGGCGTAGTCGTCCGGAGCCTCACGCTCCAGACGCACCCGCACCCCTGCCGCCGGCACTCCCAGCGCCAAGTCAAGCACATGCGTGGAGATCCCGTTCTGGCTCCTGGCGGTGTGCTGGCTCATGGCTGCATCCCCAGCCATTCTTGCATGCGCCGCAGCGTAATGCGATGCTGCTGCCGAGCCGCCTCCTCGAGCTCCTCATCCCGCGTATGCGTCAGCCGCTCTTCGAGCACCGCCAGCAGCTCAGGCGCCCCCCGCCCACTCGCAAATACGATGTACCGGAACCCAAACCGCTCCTCATATAACTGATTCCCCGCCATCAGCCGCTCCGCCACCCCCGCCAGCGTTTGCTGCGCCACCGCCTGCTCCCGCGCCGAGCTCGCCAGGGACTCCGTCTCCGCCGCCCGGCGCTCCCCAATCCGCGGATGGCCGGCGAACGCCTCCAGCCAATTCTCCACCCCCAACCCAAACCAGACCGTGCCGGCCGCCTCCATCAGCGCTTGCCCATCGGCAAACGGCCGCCGCCCACTCACCTCCCCCGCCCAGCGCCTCGATCCGCAGCAGGCCAGCAGCCGCGCCTTCGCCTCCTCCGCAGCCATCCCGTTCCAGCCCTCAAGCGCCGTCATGCCTGCCCGTCTCCGCGTCCATCATCTGCCGCAGAAACTCCTCCAGCAGATTCCCCGCCACCTGCCGCCGATACCGCGCCGTCGACCGAACATCATCAAGCGGCGCAATCTCTCCCGCAAGCGCCGCCCGCGCCTCCTCGATCAACTCCGGTCCCAGCGTCTTCCCCGCCAACGCAGCTTCCGTTGCCACGCACCGAAACGGAGCCGCCGCCACGCTCGCCAGCCCCAGCCGTGCCTCCTCCACCCGGCCCGCCGTGCATCGCGCCACCGCGCCCAGCGCCACCTTCGAGATCGCCTGCGCGTTCCGCGGCCCCACCTTGCGCAGATACCCATGCGTCCACGCGCGTCGAGGCACCTCGATCGCCCGCACCAGCTCATCTTCGGCCAGCACGGTCCGCTTGTACCCCGCATGAAACTCCGCGTACGCCACCCGCCGCTCGCCGCCGCGCCGGCTCACCAGCACCACCTCCGCCTCGTACGCCAGCAGCGCTGGAGGCGAATCGGCCGCAGGCGACCCATTCACCAGGTTGCCCCCCAGCGTTCCCCGGTTCTGATTCGCAATCGCCCCCGTCCAGCTCGCCGCCCGCGCCAGCAGCGGCAGCTCCGCCAGGACCACCGCATCCCGGCGCAGCTCCGTATACGTGACCCCCGCCCCAATCCGGATCGTCCCCTCGCCCATTGTGATCCCGCCCAGCTCCCGCAGCCCAAAGATATTTACCAGCCGCCGCGCCTGCAGCCGTCCCGCTCCAAACTGCACCATCAGCTCCGTGCCGCCGGCGATCGGCGTCCACACGCCGGGAGACTCCGCCATCAACGCCAGCACCCCATCCAGCGTCCCCGGCGACACCAGCTGATACGCGCCCGCGTCCACCCTCACCCTTCCCCCGTCCCGTCATACGCCAGCCGCACCGCGTCGAAGATCTTCTGATACCCCGTACACCGGCAAAGATTCCCCGCCAGCGCCTCCTGAATCTGCACCAGGCTCGGGTGCGGCTCGCGCTCCAGCAGATGCACCGCGGCCATCATCATCCCCGGTGTACAGATCCCGCACTGCGCGCCGCCATGCTTCAGAAACGAAGCCTGAATCGGATGCAGCTGCTCCGGCGTCCCCAGCCCCTCGACCGTACAGATCTTCGCCCCCGCCACCTGCCCTACGGGAACCAGGCAAGAGTTCACCAGCAGTCCATCGAGGATCACCGAGCACGCCCCGCACTCGCCCTCGCCGCACCCTTCCTTGGTCCCCGTCAACCCAAGCGGATGCCGCAGTACATCCAGCAGCCGCGTCATCGGAGGCGCATCGACCATGTGCGCTTTGCCGTTGATCGTGAGCTGGATTTTCGCCATAGGGAAGCGTAACGCATCCGCTGCAAAGCTCGCGTGAGGCTACAAGGTCTTCAAAGGTCCGGCAGCCTTATACGTATGAAGCAGGACACCCGACGGCATTTCTTTCATGCTGACAAGTTCAAGCCGGCACGACGACGTACCCTCCGCAAAAAAGCGCTTTCCCGTGCCCAACAAGATCGGATACACGACCAGCATCACCTCATCCGCCAGCCCATGCTTCAGCAGCGTCGAGGTCAGTGTGGAGCTGCCCCAGAGAATCAGGTCCGGACCCTCCTGCGACTTGACGCGGCGAACGCCCTCAACCAGCTCCGGCCCAACGCCCTCACTCGGACCCCACGTCAGACTTGCCGGCCTGTGCGTAGCGACGAACTTTCTCGCCGCGTTGGTTCTATCCGCCATCGGGCTGCTCGGCGCCATCGGCCAGAAGCTCGACCAGAGATCATATGTCCGGCGGCCAAGCAGTAGATCGAAACTCTCACCATGCGCGGCCAGCATCTCCTCCCGGCCGGCGAGCGTCCGGTAAGGTACGGTCCAGTCGCTATAGGGAAAATCACCGTCATCGGCAGAGTGCTGAATCACGCCATCGAGCGACATGTGCTCCATGATCTTCAGCTTCCTCATTTGCACCCCTGCACTCTTCACTCAATCTCCACCATCACTGCTGCAACACACCAATCGTCACAAGCCATTTGTCCACCAAATCCGGCCATGCGGTTGCCGGCTGATTTGTCCGCCGCAAACCGAAGGCGTGACCACCCTGCGCATAGAGATGCATCTCGACTGGAACACCGGCCTTCTTCAAGCCCATGTAATAGGACAGGGATTGCTCCACGCCATCCACTTCATCGTCCTCGTTTTGCAGCAGAAAGGTTGTTGGAGTTCGTTTCGAGATGTGGTCCCGAACGTCTGGTTGAAGAGCGGTACTGTTCTCCGCCACCATCAGGTGGCCGGGGTAGACCGCAATGGCGAAATCCGGTCGGCAGCTCACATCGTCAGCCGCGTCCACGCGGGCATAGACGCGCTTTTCAAAATGAACGCTGGTCGCGGCCACAAGATGCCCACCGGCAGAGAAACCGATGACCCCAATTCTGTTGGCGTCGATGTGCCACTCTGCGGCATGTTGCCGAGTGAGGCTGATGGTTCTTTGGGCGTCCTCGAGCGCCTGCGGAGCGCGGGGATAAGCGCCCGATTTCGGAAATTTCGCCGATCCCAAAATAGATCCAGGAACACGGTACTTGAGCAACACGCACGTCATGCCTCGCGCGTTCAGCCAGTCGCAAACCTCCGTCCCCTCAAGGTCCATCGCGAGAATCTGGAAGCCGCCTCCGGGGAACACCACGACGGCGGCTCCGGTATTCGTACCCTTCGGGGGAAAGACTGTCATCGTGGGCACAGAAACTCGTTCCGCTGAAATCCATGGCTTGCCCGCGACCAACTCAGGGGCTTGTCCACCCGCTGAGAATATTCAGGACCGTCATACTTCACCGGATCGGGCACGGTGCCGGGCCAAATGGGAACTTGCCGGTGCCCTGGCGCAGGCTGCCAGGGCGGAAGCTGCTGCGCAAAAACACAGGAGCAGAACGCAGCAGCCATCGTCATCTGCACAGGCCATACACGGAGGAAACGCACCATGAATAGACCGTATGCGATTCTGCTGCGGAAGCGGAATGGGAGTATCTGATGTAGCAATCCTGCATCCCGTAGACACTCCTCCTTCAGACAGGTTTTCGCCCGAAAGAGTCCCTTCCCACGTAATTCACCGATCCCGCATCAGAGGAGAAGCCTCAAGTTTCGCTACATAAGGGATCACCTTTGAAAATCGCCTTCCACGCCTCTCCTTCCGAATTTACCGACTCTATCTTCGCGGCACTGAAGCCGCAGTTGACTCAGGATGAGCTGCTGCTTTGGCTCCCAGGCCAGCCCGCACCCAGTCCCGATCTGGATGTCCTGCTGGCAACCGAAAAGGTCGACCATGCGCTGCTCGCCGATCTGCCCAGGCTGCAGCTGATCCATACGTTGTCGGATGGCTACGAGTCGGTCGATCTGGACGCTGCAAGTGAACTCGGCATATGGGTATCGCATTCAGCAGCCGACGCAACCGGCAACGCGGATTCGGTCGCCGAGTACACGGTGCTGCTCGTGCTCGCCGCGGCGCGCAGGCTGGGCATCGCCCTCCAGTCGATCCGGGACAGTTCAGTCTCGACGCCCGGTAGCAGTCCAACCCTGATCCAGAAAACGGTCTGCATCGTAGGCCCGGGAAGCATCGGTGAGAAGGTCGCCCAGCGCCTGCTGCCTTTTGGTGTGCGCCTCACTGCCGTTGCTCAACATCCCTTGCACGCTCCGAAGACCATCCCGACCAGGCCGGTCAAGCAGCTCAAAGAGGCCGTCGCGGAGGCGGACTTCGTTATTCTTTGCCTTCGCGCTTCGAAAGAGACTGAACACCTGATCGACGCCGAAATCCTTGCCGCCATGAAGCAGGGATCCGTGCTGGTCAACATCGCGCGCGGCTCGGTGGTCGATGAGAAGGCCCTGTTCGACGCCGTTAAGAGCGGCCATCTGCTGGGCGCCGGGCTCGATGTGCTCGAAGAAGAACCTGCGCAGCCAGATAATCCGCTGCTCAGTCTGCCAGCCATCTTCATCACCCCTCACGTGGCCGGGCAGACGGACCTCACGATCGCCGGAACAGCCGCGTACGCCGCTAAAGTCATCACGCTGCTCAAACAGGGCGAGCACATCCGGTCATTGCTCAACGACCCCCAATCCCCCCGCAAAGCCCTACAGAAAAAGTAACTGGGCAGCCCATGCTTTGAGCTCTAGCGAAGCATGGGGATCGAAGAAAACTCGATTGGTCTTATATTTCTCATGTTAGTCATTGTCCAATACAGGCAATACTATGAAATCCCGCACACTTCTCGTGTTGAAAAAGTTTCGTGCGGGATCCCATGCCCTCTACTATCTCTAAGGATCAGGCATGCCGCGAACGAAACACATTCCTGGTGTAACCGCGTTTACTGGAACTTATCTGAACTGGATCTGTGAAGCTGATCCCCGTGTGGGTCTGTTTTCTCGACCACGCAAGGGCCTCCCCGATAGTCGCTTTTCTCTAGGATCTTTTGCGGATCATCCCAGTCGATCACGTCATGGATTGCTTGATGCTTGTCTGCGGCGGCCTGATAGTAGCATTGCCAAATCCGCATTCCCATCCAATAGCCGACTTCGAAGGGCCAATCAGGCGGTGCCACTTGGTAGTTTTCGATCCAGCGAAGTCGGGCCTGCTTTACGGCTTCGGGATTCTTTTTACTGCTGGATGCTTGAGTCGTAAGCAAATCCTGTTGGAATTGATCCCACAACATACCTTCATGTTGTGTCGCCCATTTCGCTCGTTGGGGCTCAGGCGTTTCTCCAGTCACAATCGATGCGATGAAATCTGCACCGCCTTCTATAAGAACTTGAGTGAGTAAAGGGGACCTCCGCCCTTCGCTTGGATCGTTTTGGAAAGTATGAACTGTCTCATGTGCGAAGAAGCGACGGATCGTCGTACGCAAGCCATCAGGGACTTCGCCACTTATCTTGCAAAGAACTTCCAACCCTAAGACCTGCGCTTCTGGTCCAGCTGTGCCGCCAGAATTACCGGCACCAAAAACAATGTAAATCTGTGGCAATGGCTTGTCTGGAATCAAATCATGCATCGCAAGATAAATTGCATGTAAATCGCTATCGTACTGCCGGATGCGTGGCAAGCAATCCCGGATTGCACGTGCATAACTCTCTCGATCTGCTGTCACAACTGCGGCCATGTGGCCTGCATTCATAATTCGGTATGGTGTGAAAACCGAAACACCATAAGAGGCGTTGTCCAGATATTGCCTCTGGATTTGGTCCGCCGTTGGCTTTCCGTCTGTGGCTGTGAAGAGACGTGCAAACCGTTCCGCATCTTCAATGTGAATGGTAGTCGTAAGCGGATCGGCTGGTGACGGTGATGGTGGGTTGGAAACTTCTTGTTGCTGCGCTCTAGCGGTGCGGGTTGAAACGACACCACACAGGACTACTGCAAACAACGCCAAATGCCAAACAGAACAAATCAGTGGCCGCACCAGACCTCCGAAGAACAAACGATGTCGCCTGATCATACCCGCATACCAGTGTTACGCGTAGCAGTCTTTCAGGGTGTAACGGTGCTTAGTCGTTAACATTTACAGAGTTAGGGTAAGGGCGTCATCAGTCCTCCCGAGTTCTATCCGGTAGTCCACACTCTTGCGCCGCGAAACCTCATTCTCCCTCACTCGCCCTCGACCTACGTCCCCTCCACCTTCACCGCGCAATCCTCTCCATCGCCTCAAACACATCCTCCGGCATCAGCGGCACATGATCGAACGCCACCCCCGTGGCATGCTCGATCGCATTCAAAATCGCCGGAGCCGGCCCATCCATCGGCAACTCGCCAATGCCCTTCGCCCCGTACGCCCCGTGCTCAAACGGAATCTCCTCAAAATGCACATGGATCGGCGGCAGGTCGGCCGACGTCGGCATGATGTAGTTCGTCATCTGGTTATTCACCATCACGCCGTCGCGCCACACGCACTTTTCATACAAGGCATAGCCAATCCCCTGCGCCACGCCGCCCTCAATCTGCCCCGCGGCCAGGATCGGATGGATCACCTTGCCTACCTCCTGCAGCGCGTCGAACCGCGTCACCACCGGCGTATACGTCGTCATGTCGACCGCCACCTCCGCCACATAGACGGCCCACGCATACGTCGGATACGCGTCGCCCATGTACTTCACGTCATCCCAGAAGCTCGTTCCCGGCGACTCCCACCGTTGAAACGCCTTCAACTCCCCGAACTGCTCCACGTAGGCTTGGGCGCCAACCCGGAACTCCTCCGGGCTGTATCTCTCGCCAAGAAACCCCGCCAGCCGCAGGGTCTCAACCACCTTGCCCGCCGCGCGCTCCACCAACCCACCCACCACCATCGCCGTCCGCGAAGCCACCGTCGGCCCCGAGTTCGGCACCAGGCTCGTATCCGGCTGCGCAATTTCGACATCCGCATACTCCGCGCCCAGCGCCTCCGCCGCAATCTGGGCCAGGATCGTATTCGTGCCCTGCCCGAACTCCGCGCTCGACACCAGCACCCGCACCTTGCCTTCGCGCGTCGCCTCGAGCCCGACCAGCGAGTTCAGGTAACGCTCACCCGAGCCGGTGAACCCCGCCCCATGCATGAACGCCGCAAACCCAATCCCCCGTTTGATCACGCTCGACGCATTCTCCCGTCCAAAGCGCGCCGTCTTTTCGTAATATCCCGAGACCGCCAACGCCCGGTCCAGCAATGCGCTTAAGTCGATCGGCTGCGTAATCGTCTGCCCCGTCGCCGTCGTCCCTCCAGCTTGGATGAAGTTGCGCCGCCGCAGCTCCTCCGGCGTCAGCCCCACCGCCCGCGCCACCTTGTCCATCTGCCGCTCAAGCGCAAACAAAGCCTGCGGCGCGCCAAACCCGCGAAACGCTCCCGAGGGAGGCGTATTCGTCGCCACCGCACACGAGCGTACCCGCACCGCCGGCCACTGGTACGGTCCCGCCGCATGGATCGTCGCCCGCGAGCACACCGTCGCCGACAACGTCGCATACGCGCCGCCATCGATCGCAATCTCGATCTCACAGCCCAGCAGCTTGCCCTCCCGCGTCACCGCCGTCCGGTGCCGGATGCGCGACGGATGCCGCTTGGTCGTCGCCGCCATATCCTCCGCGCGGTCGTAGATCATCTTCACCGGACGTCCGCTCTTGAGCGCCAGCAGCGTCGCATGCCCGGCCAGCACCGAAGGAAACTCCTCCTTGCCGCCGAACGCTCCACCCGTCTCGGTCTGCACGACGCGTACCTGCTCATCCGGCAAACCGAAGATCGTCTTCAGGGCGCGATGCACATAGAACGGACACTGCAACGAACCCCATACCGTGATCTGGTCCGCGGTCGCCTCCGCAATCATCCCATTGGTCTCGATATAAAGCTGCTCCTGCGCACCCGTCCTGTACTCGCCCTCGACAATCAGGTCCGCCCGCGCAAACGCTGCATCCACCTCGCCATGCTCCAGGTGGAAGCGCTTGAAGGTGTTGGCACTTTCCCCCTCACCCCACACTACCTGCTCCTGCGCCAGGCTCTCCTCGATCGTGAACACAGCAGGCTCCGGAGCATAGGTTACTGTGACCGCCGCAATCGCTGTCGCCAGCCGCTCGCGATTGGCATGCGCGATCAACAGGATGGGCTCTTCACGATGATTCACCCGAGCAGCCGCCCCCGTCGGCACCAGCAGCGGTTGATCCTCCAAAAACATTGGCACCAGATTCCGCGCAGGAATGTCATCCGCCGTGACCACCGTGAACTCCTGCCACGGCACGCTTTCATCGAAGTGGATGGAAAGAATCCGCCCCCGTGGAATGCTCGATCGCACCGTCGCCCCATGCAGCATGCCCGGCATCGTCAGGTCATCCACATACCGCGCCGCGCCCAGCAGCTTCGCCCGTCCCTCCTTGCGCGGAACGTTCGTGCCGACGATGCGCTGCCGCGTCACAGCGCCTCCTGCATTCCCTTGTTGCACAGCCTAATGCACCCGCACACGATGGCATAATCTACAAGCGCAAAAGGCAGAAGAGTCGGTCCCGGATAGCTCTTGCTAGTCCACGGAATCAATAAGATAAGAAGAACATGCAGAGCAACGATGATCGTTACCAAGATCCAGAACCACGCATATCCTCTTAATGTCCAATTTTTTCGAGCAGCAAAGAGGATCATGGTCATACCGATTGCGGCGGCTCTTCCTCGACCTGGATCACCAAAGTACGTGAGCAGTATATCTATAAGAGTGCAACAAAGACCTACCACTAGAACCCATTTCCTAGAGAACACCTCCGAATTTTGGTTTTTCGTCAGCTGTTTCATGAATGGTCCGCCAGTAATGCTTGAAGGTCCTGGCGTTTGGCGGTCGTCTCATCGAAGCTCAGCATCGCCAACGTATGCGCCAGCACATGCACACCCGCCGCGATGTCCTCCGGCTTTGCATACTCATCCGGTCGATGGCTGACCCCGTCGCGACACGGAATGAAGACCATCCCCACCGGACACAGCCGGGCCATGAATAGCGCGTCATGGTAAGCCCGGCTGACCATGCGCATGCTGGTTATGCCTGCCTCAACACAGGCCGCCTCAATCGCATTCAGCACGGCCATCGCACAGCTCGCAGGCTCATCCGCGTTCGCCATCGCCAGCGTAATCGTCACCCCACGCCGGCCAGCCACTTCCTCGCAAGCCGAAGCGATGGCCGCCAGCACCGCATCGCGCCGAACCAGATCCACATCCCTCACATCGAGCGACACCCGCACCCGCGACGGCACCGAGTTCACCGCCCCCGGAAACACCTCGCACCGGCCCACTGTCGCCACCGTATCCGGCACACCGGTCGCGAGCGCCGCGCGCTCCACCGTCAGCACCACTTCCGCCGCGGCCGCCAGCGCATCGTGCCGCAGCGGCATCAGCAGCGCGCCCGCATGCCCACCCTCGCCCTCCACCGCAATCGAGCCGCTCGCCGGCGCAGCGATATGCGTCACTACGCCAATCGCCACACCCTCCCGCTCGAGCCGCGGCCCCTGCTCAATGTGCAGCTCCACAAAGCCCGCATAGATGCCCGGTGCCTGTCTCACCTCGTCGAGCGTACCTTTATACCCGGCAGCCAGTCGCGCCTCATCCAGCGACACACCCGCTTCGTCAACCAGGCCTCGCGCCGCACTCGCACTCAGCGCACCCGACATCAACCGCGACCCCAGACATCCAAGGCCGAAGCGCGTCGGCTCCTCCGACGTAAAGAGGATCAACTCAATGCTCCGCCGCGGCCGAAATCTCGCAGCCTGCAGAGCCCGAATCGCCTCCAGCCCACCCAGCACACCCACCGTTCCGTCATACATGCCCGCATTCGGAATCGCATCCATATGTGACCCCGTAGCCACCGCGGCGAGCTCCGGCTCAGATCCCTGCCACCGAAAAAACGTATTGCCCACCGCATCTTCCCGAATCGTCAGCCCTGCTTCCAGTGCAAGCGACTTCAGCCAGACCCGTGCCTCACGGTCCCGCTTCGTAAAGACCACCCGCGTTACCGCTGTCTCTCGAGCCTTTGGTACTTCCGCGGACGGTTCGGTAAAGCTCGCAAGCGTTTGCAGCTCGCGCACCATGCGCTGCTCCTCGAGCGTCACCTTCATAGAAGAGGCATCCGGTTAAAGTTTTTGTAGATCAGGTACTTCGCAGGCCCGCTGCCCTCGGCCTGGAACCATTGCGGGCAATACGCTTCCATCCATATAAAATCACCAAAAACAACCTGGTGATGCTCATTTCCCAACCGGTACGTTCCGCTTCCCGAAAGCATCAGCAATCCATGCTCCATGTAGTGGGTCTCCACCTGCGGCAGCGCAGCGCCGCTTGCATACGTCATCGTGTTCACGGCAAAGTCATAGGCAAAGCTCGAAGGCATCATGCGGCGCACTTCAATCTTGTGACTCCCCTCTAGGGGCTGCGCCACCAACGCGCTCTCGCGGCCAACAAAGGAAGCCGGCCTACCCAAATCTGGAAGCCTTTCGTACCGCTTCATCACAACCGCACAACGGAGCGCCCGGCCCGCAGTCAACCTCCGTGCTCCGCCACGAGGAGCGTACGCATACGCTCCCGCCACCATCTCGTTTTCGCCAGCCGGCCCACGCAGCACGCCCTCGCCTTCAAGCACGTAGAAGAAGCGGCTGTACCGCGAACTATCGAACGTTCCTCCCGGCTCAAGCTCCACCGTAAGCCAAACAAAACTCGCTCCCAGCGCCGGCGAGGCATGCACAATCACTGCTCCACCAACCACCTCCGGCATCGGCGTTCGCACAAAGGTGTCCGGAGTCTGCAGCAGATACCCGGATTGCCGGCTGCTCCGCGTCTGTCCACCACTTGAAGAGGACTTAATCATGCGTCTCCTCTCTCAAAGAACGCGGGCTCCAATTGCTCCAGCAACGCACCGCACACACGCAATGCCGCCTCTACATCCGCAACCAGAACCGACTCCGAAGCATGATGGCTGATGCCTCCCGGAGAGCGCACAAAGAGCATCGCCGCCGGCATGCGGCTGGCCAGAATCATGGCATCATGACCCGCACCGCTGGTCATCCCTTGCGGCGCTTCCCCCGCGCTGAGTGCGGCCCGCATCAGGCTCTGCCGCAAGACCGCGTCCATCTCCACCGCATGCTGCTCATTCGTCTGGACGATCGTCACTTCGATCCCGCGAGCCTTGGCCGTCAACTCCGCGCCGCGCAGCAATATCTCCACTGCAGCACAGCGAACCTCATCGTCCGCATGCCGTACATCCAGCGTCACCTCCGCTGAGCCTGCAATCACGTTCGCCGCACCCGGCATCACCCGCAAACTTCCAACCGTAGCCACCAACCCCGGCGTATTCTTCGCACTTGCTTCTACAAATCCGATCCACTCCGCCGCAGCAGTGAGCGCATCCTTACGCAGCGGCATCGGCGTCGTTCCCGCATGATTCGCCTGCCCCAGAAACGTCAAGGCAAAGCGTGTCTGCCCAACAATCGACACCACCAGACCAAGAGGCTGGTCCACCGACTCAAGCACCGGTCCCTGCTCAATATGCATCTCCAGAAACGCAAACGTCTTCGGCGTCCACAACTCACCGCTGAGCTCATCGGGATTTAGACCGTAATCGCGTATAGCTTGCGCAAACGTGACGCCATCCTCATCGCGCAACGAAAAATCATCAGCCGTAAGCTGCCCCAGCAAACCGCGGCTCCCCAGAAACGGCCGTCGAAATCGGATCCCCTCTTCCTCCGAAAACGCAATCACCTCAATCGCGAAGGCCAAACGGTGCCCACCTAGTGAACGTACCAAGGCCAGCGCCAGCGCCACCCCAAGCACCCCGTCATACGCGCCCGCATCCGGAACCGTATCGATGTGCGACCCCGTCAGCAGCACAGGCGCCCCCAACTCCAAACCCGCATACAGCCCACGCAGATTTCCCAGCGCATCCACCCGCACGGCCATTCCCAGCACTTCCATCTCCGCGCGCAGCAGCCCATGCACCTTCCGCGTGGCTGGCGAAAGAAACAGCCGCGTGATCGTTCCAGGCATATCGGTCAATGCGGCCACTCGCGCGCAAAGATTGAGCGCATACTCCGCCCCTACCCCCGCATCTCTTACAACCAGCGTAGGTGAAACGCTCACACGCGCACCTCCCGCCCCGCTGGAGCTCTCGGAAAACTTCCCCGCTCGAACACCGTCCGCCCCCGCACGACCGTCTGCTTTACGCGGCCCCGCAGCCGTTCCCCAGCATACGGTGAAGCCGCGTGCCGAAAGTGCAGGCCCTCTGGCGTAACCGTCCACCGCTCCTCTGGCGCAAAAACAACCAGGTCGGCATCCGCGCCCTCGACAATCCCTCCCTTGACACTCTCCAACCCAGCCAGCCGCGCAGGCGCACCACTCAGCCATCGCACCAGGTCCGGCAATCCCAACCCACGCGCACTCATTCCAGTCCAGAGCACCGAAGCCGTCAACGAAAGACTTGCGATCCCTCCCCACGCCGTCCGGAAGTTCCCCTCAGCCATACCCTTCATCTCCGGCGGACACGGTGAGTGATCACTGGCCACGAGATCGATTGTCCCTTCAGCCAAACCCCGCCAAAGCTCTCCGCGATTCGCCGCCCCCCGAATCGGCGGCGCACACTTCAACAGCGTTCGCCCATCCGCAATCTCCTCCGCCGCAAAGTAAAGATAGTGCGGACACGTCTCAACCGTCAGCGGCAAACCTTCCGCCCGCGCCGCCCGCAGCATCGGTAACGCTCGCGCCGTCGCCAGATGCACCAGGTGCACCCGGCAGCCGAACTCCCGGCAGAGTCCAATCATCAGCCGAATTGCCGCCAGCTCTGCCTCGTCCGGCCGCGACGCTAGATAGGTCGCATAGCGCCTCCAGTCCGCATCCGCTAGGCCCGCACTCGCCTCCGCAATCGGCCCCTCCAGCTCCGCATGTACCAGCAGCGGCAGCCCGCTCTCCGCAATCCGCGGCATCGCCCGCCGCAAACCCGCTTCATCGATCGCGCCCAGCCCCTCGCATCCCGGGTAGATCAGAAAGCACTTAAACCCGGCCACACCTGCCTGCGCCAGCGGAATCAGGTGAGCCTCATTCCCGCTCAGCCCTTCACCCACCGCCCCGCCCCAGGCGCGCCAGTCGACCGCGCACTTGCCGGCCGCGGCCCTGCGCTTCACCTCGAGCGCCTCCACCGTCGTCGTCTCCGGCAAACAGTTCAGCGGCATATCCACCACGGTCGTTACTCCACCCGCCGCCGCCGCTCGCGTCGCCGTCTCGTACCCCTCCCACTCCGTACGTCCCGGTTCATTCACGTGGATATGCACGTCCACCAGCCCCGGCAGCAGTGCCTCTTCCCCGAAGTCCAGCACACCCGCAACAGACCCCGGAGCGTCCGCCTCCGCCACTCGAACGATCTTCCCCGATTCCTCCTCCACGATCACCGCGGCCGGCCGCACCTCGCCCCCCACCACGACACGACGCGACACATAGGCAATCAGGGCCATCGCTCGACCTCATCTCTTATATCGGCGTACGCCAGAAGAAGCCCCTCAACTGTCCCCAAGTGACACACAAACTGTCTCTACTCGCCAATCTTCCCGTAATCTCGTGCCGGCGCGCCTGAAACGGGCTTGCCTTCCTGCACATAATTTCGATTCCACTTTGGGATTTCCACCACATAGCTCCCCGGCTTCTCAATCACCGCCTGGCATCCGAGCCGGCTGTTCAGCTGGATGTCCGCTGCGGTCTCCATCCGGTCCAGTTCCTTGTCCTCGGCTTCCGAGACACCCTTAGTTCCCTCCCGAATCCATAGATGGCAGGTCGTACAGGCACACACCCCGCCGCACGCATGGTCGAGGAAAATATTGTAATTCTCCGCCACATCCAGAAAACTCATCGGCTCGCCATGCCCTTCATACGGCATCGAGCCAAACGGAAACTCCACCGACTTGTTCTCCGGCAGAAACGTAACGCGAACGATATTCTCCGCAGGAGGCTTCGAAAAATCGATCTCAGGCAAAAGCTTTCCTTCATGAGCAGACATTATGCTTAGATTCTACTTCGATTACAGAGGAGTCCTCCCCGCATGGCAGCAGATGCATTCAACCGCCGCTCTTTCCTGAAAACAATCAGCAGTGCAGGCGTGGCGTATGCGGCTCCCGGGGCGGCTTTCGGCATGGACCTCCACTCCGGAGAAGGCCACATCGTCCATGAGGTCGTCGGTCCCTCGCAGGACGCCACCGGGAAGCCCAAATACACCATCCAGTTCGCCGTCTGCGGCTTCAGCCACGACCACATCCATGGCATGATCGGCGCCGTCCAGCGCGGCGGCGGCGTGCTCGTCGGCTACTTCGGCACCGAGCCGGACAAGCTGGCCGCCTTCCAGCAGCGCTACCCCGACGCCAAGCTCTACGGCTCTGAAAAAGAGATTCTCGACGACACCTCCCTCCAGCTCGTCCTCAGCTCCACCATTCCCAACGAACGCGCCCCCCTCGGCGTCCGCGTCATGAAGTCCGGCAAGGACTTCCTCTCCGACAAACCCGGCGCCACCACCCTCGAGCAGATCGCCGACATCCGCCACACCATCGCCGCAACCAAACGCATCTACGCCATCCTCTACAGCGAGCGTCTTGAAGTGAAGGCGGCCGTGAAGGCCGGCGAGCTCGTCCAGGCCGGAGCCATCGGACGCGTCCTCCAGACCATCAACATAGCTCCTCACCAGATCCAGCAGCACGGCGCCGGCGACAACGGCGGCGCGGGCGCACGGCCCGAGTGGTTCTGGCACCCCCAGCAATACGGCGGCATCCTCTGCGACATCGGCTCCCACCAAGTCGACCAGTTCCTCTTCTACACCGGCTCCAAGAAGGCCGAGGTTGTCGAGTCTCAGATCGCCAACGTCAACCATCCCAAACACCCGCAGTTCCAGGACTTCGGCGACATGGTCCTGCGCAGCGAGCGCGGCTTCGGCTACGTGCGCCTCGACTGGTTTACCCCTGACGGCCTCGGCACCTGGGGCGATGGACGCCTGTTCATCCTCGGCACCCAGGGCTACATCGAGGTCCGCAAGTACACCAACGTCGCCGTCAGCAAGCAGGGCAACAATCTTTTTATTGTCGACAAGAACCAGTCACGCTACATTGACTGCAACAACGTACCTTTACCTTTCGGCCTCCAGTTCGTAGCCGACATCGTCAATCGCACCCACATCGCGCAGGATCAAGACCAGTGCCTCCTCGCCGCCGAGTTGGTTGTCCAGGCTCAAAAGAATGCCAAGCTGGTCAAGCTAGAAGCGTAGTCATAGCATCGCAATGAGAGAGACATGAGAAAGCAGACAATTGCACTTACGCTATCGGCCATACTTTTGCTCTCAATGATGGCGCTGCCCTCTTGGGCTCAACTACCGACAATGTCAGATGTAAATCCAAGCTCTTCCATACCAGCCGGACCCTTGCCTGAGTGGGATGTGGCATCCATAAAGCCCCACTCTGCGGAAGATCAAAATTCGTCCTGGATGATCACTGCTGATGGTCTAAGTCTAATCAATCTTTCACTGAAAAATATGATTTGCAACGCCTGGGATCTGAAATTGTATCAAGTCTCCGGGTTGAATGGGTGGATGGAGAACAACAAATTCGACTTGACCGCAAAGGTGAGCAGTGACGACATAGCCATTTATAAGAAGCTGGGCACGGTACAACGCAGAGTCATGCTGCAGAAGCTGCTTAGAGAGCGCTTTCAGTTAGAGGCCCATATGGAGACTAAGACATTGCCCCTGTATAACCTCGTCGTGGACAAGAGTGGGTCAAAGTTAAAGCCCTCCACAGCCATCGACCCACCGTCGGACGAAGAAAGAAAAACCAATCCAGATAAGTACAAGAAAGGCAACACGAGCACGAGTTCCGGAAGGTATGAAGGCACCGGTGTTACTGTTATGTCGCTGGCAAGCCAGTTGGCTTACGTGATGGAAAAGCCAGTACATGACTTGACGGGCCTAACCGGTATCTACGACATCAACCTTCACTTCCGCTCAGAAGACACACCGGCCGGGAGTGAAAGCTCCGATGCGCCCTCTATCTTCTCGGCCTTACAAGAGCAGTTAGGCCTTAAGGTACTTTCGAGCAAAGGACCTGTAGACTTGCTAGTTGTTGAAGCAGCTCAAAAACCTGAGCCAAACTAATAATTCTCAGAAACTCTACTCACTTCCTAACTCATTTATTCTGGAGTTCTGCAACTTCCATATTCCTTCTTGTTGCAATGGCTCCACAGCTTGATGAACCATTGAAGCATCGCCATTCCTCAATGGCTTCCTAAGCAAAGATGCCCCCGTCAGTCCTCCACCGACTCCCCCGGCGTATCCACATCCCGCTCCGCCTTCTCAATCGCACTCTCCCCCGCAATCTCCGCCGGAGCAAACCCATGCGGAGCACTCGGAGCCGCCCCCAGCCCCTGGCCCCCAACCAACGCCCCCCCGACCCACGGG
>CAXUNR010000002.1:0-141913 GCA_964252655.1 uncultured Acidobacteriaceae bacterium | reverse complement strand
CGTCACGCTCGGCCCCTACCGCATCCCTCCCGGAGCCCACTTCTTCTTCTCCCAGTACATGATGGCCCGCACCGCCGAGTACTTCCCCAACCCCCTTCGCTTCGACCCCGACCGCTTCACCCCCGAAGCCAAGGCCGCTCGGCCCAAGTACACCTACTTCCCCTTCGGAGGAGGTAGCCGGCAGTGCATCGGCGAAAGCTTCGCTTGGATGGAGGGCGTCTTCTCGATCGCCACCCTGGCCAGCCGCTTCCGTTTCCGCTACGCCGCCAGCACGCCGCCTGAGCCGCAAGCGAAGATCACCCTCCGCCCTAAAAGTCCCCTGATGATGCAAGCCGAACCTCGCTAAGCACGTAGGCAATAGGCTACAATAACGGGCACATGCTCAGGCCCTGTTTTCTTGTTATTGATCGCGAATACTCCGGCTCCATCTCCACTCGCAAACTCGTCATTGAGACCGCCAAGTTCAACGTCATTACGGCATACAGCGGCGTTGAAGCCCTTCAAGCGCTTGCCAAATTCCCTCGCGTCGACGGAGCAGTCCTTGATGTTGGCATCACAGACGTGCCCTGCGGTGAGCTGATCCAGCGGCTCAAGCAATTGCAGCCTCAACTGCCCATCATCGCGGTGGGGCGACACGGCTGCTATGGTGCGGATCACAGCGTTGAATCCTTCGATCCTAATAGCCTTCTCAATCTGATCGAAAAACTCCATTCGGAGCAGACTGCTCAGATCCTTCACCAGGAGGAGGTCCTTTCGGATCAACCGTAGTCGCCAGGTTAGCGTGGCTCGCAGTGTTGAGTGGTTGCGTATCGATATCGGAATGTCGCGTCCACCCGAGCCTAAAACCTGTTCGTCGGCTTTAGACCCCACCCGATCGCAATCGAAAATAGCGGCTAAGTTTTTGCGCAAAGACGCCGATATACTCGTTAGACCGCCGACTATGAGGAAGTATCCTTGAAAATCTTTGCCGTCACGTTGCTTTTGCTGGTCAGCTGGTCCGGTGGTCCGCCTCTCGCCGCCCAGGACGCTCACTCCGGCAATGCGCAACTGAGGCGCGCCGAAGCGGCGATTACGCCCGGGAACCTGCTGCGCCACATCTCTGAGCTTTCCTCTGACGCCTACACGGGGCGCGCTCCCGGAACTGAAGGCGAGACCAAAAGCGTGGCGTATCTGGTCGCGCAATGCAAAGAGATTGGACTGGAGCCGGGCAATCCAAACGGAAGCTGGATCCAGAAGGTTGCGCTATGGGGCATGCTGACTCAGGACAGCACCCTTCAGGTACAAATCCGAGGCAAGGAGATGCTGCTGGTTGCCGGGCAGGACTACGTCGCGTGGTCCGCGCTGCCGGTCAACAATGTGGACCTTGGCTCGAGCGGACTGGTCTTTGCAGGGTACGGCGTGGTGGCCCCGGAGTACCGTTGGGATGATTATGCCGGCGCGGATGTGCGAGCCAAAACGGTTGTTTTGCTAAGCGGAGATCCGCCCGTCGTGGATCCGACGAATGCTTCTAGGCTGGATGACAAGCTATTTCTCGGCCGTGCTTTGACCGTCTATGGGCGTACCGGCACCAAGCTCGACACGGCTTTTCGGCATGGAGCGGCTGCGGTCATTCTGGTCTCCGCCACTCCCCAGACCAGTCCATCGATGTTCCAGAACTACACCCGCGAGGTGATGACCTTGCGCGGCCCGGGAGAGCGGGACCGAGTACAGGCGCAGGCGCTGCTCGGCATGGATCGGGCGGCGGCACTATTTTCGGCAGCGGGCGCGGACTTCGCTGTTCTACGGGCTGACGCGGCCCGACCCGGGTTTCGCGCCGTTGCGGTTGCGGCCGAAGCTACGTTTCATATTCATTCGCGCGTCCGCAAGGTCGATTCGGCCAACGTAATTGCCAGGATCTCAGGAAGCGACCCTCAGTTGAAGAGCCAGTACGTGATCTACAGCGGACACTGGGATCACCATGGCCAGGTCGGCGACAAGATTTATCACGGTGCCAGCGATAACGCTGCCGGTGCTGCGGGCGTGCTTGAACTGGCGCGCGCATTCAAGACGATGCAGCCTGCTCCTCGGAGAACCATGCTCTTTCTATGGCCCACGGCGGAGGAGAAAGGCTTGCTGGGCGCGCGCTACTACGTTCTGCATCCGCTCTACCCTTTGGCGAGTACCGTCGCGAACCTCAATCTGGATTACTTCAGCAACTGGGGTTGGGGCCGCACAAGTGACTTCTCCATTGTCGGCTTGGGCAACTCGACCCTGGATGACCTGACGGGGGAGGCGGTGAAGGCGCAAGGCCGCGTGGTGACGGGCGATACGGCTCCGGATCAGGGCTTCTACTTTCGCTCCGACCATTACGAGTTTGCGCGCGGCAATGTGCCTTCGATCGAGACCAGCCCGGGTATCGACTATGTTGGAAAGCCAAGCAGCTTCGGTCCGGAGAAGCGCGCCGAGTACATCGCGCACGACTATCACCAGCCGTCAGACGTGGTGAAGCCGGACTGGGACCTGAGCGGAGCCGTGCAGGATCTGCAAGTGCTGCTCGATGTGGGATACCGGGTCGCGGAAGCCGATGGCCGGCCCACCTGGAAGCCCGACGCGGTGTGGCGGCCGAAAGTGGAGTGACGGTAATGCCGCCGCAACATGCTATCTTCGCCTCAATACGGAGTAACCCGCTTCCGCGATGAGCACACGTCGCAGCTTTCTATCTTTATTTACGCTAACCATGCTGCGTCCGCTGCCTATGCTGGCGCAGGGATTGCCTGCTGCACCGACGACGCGCCCAAGGATCGCGGAGATTGATCACGACCGCATTCTGGCGGCCGCCAACCGTGCACTGGCCGAGTCGCCCAAACCAGGCAAGGATCCGCAAAGCCCGGATAACCTTGCTTTTACGTTAGCGATTCCCGCTCTGGCCGCTGCGGCACAGATTGATCCGCCGAATGCGGCGAAGTATAGCGAACATGCGGGCGTACACCTGCAGGCGTGGCTGCTGGATCCGAACACGCGGCTGCCAACGACGCCGGCGTATGCGGCATTTGAGGGCGTAACAGATCGTTCGGCCCTGGCCGAGGTCGCTGTGGCGCTACCGTTCCTGAGCCTCTCGCCGGAATCTATGGCGAAGGTGAAGCTGTGGTTCGCCGAGTACCTGGAGTGGCTCACGACGAACCGGACAGCCCTGCTGGCGCGAGACGCAAAGAATCATCACGGAAGCTCGTGGCTGTTGCAGTCGGCGGCGTTCGCACGGCTGGCAGGGAACGACATGCTGCTGACGGAGCTGCGGCATCGCTTCAAGACCGTGACGCTGCGTGCGCAGATCGAGGCAAGCGGGTTCTTCCCGCATGAGCTACCGACGGAAAACCCGTTTCGCGATTCACTGTTCAACCTGGACCTGTTGGCAGGAGCATGCGTGCTAATGACGACCCGCTTTGAGAGCCCATGGGAGTACGAGGTGCAGGATGGTCCGGGGATGCGGGCAGCGATCGCCCGGTTTACACCGTATATCGCGAACCGGGCCAAGTGGCCGTACCCGGCGGACCTGACGCACTTCAAACTGTTACCCGGGAGGCGTCCGGCGCTGGTCTTTGCGGGGCGGGCGTACCAGCAGGCGGATTATGTAACCCTGTGGCGGACACTCGATCCCGATCCGACGGACCCTGAGGTTCTACGCACCTTTCCGATCCGGCAGCCGCTGCTTTGGCTTTCGCAGCCTAGACCAGTAGCCTAGATCGGTGGCGTAGTTAAGCAGCCGAACTACTAAATGGTGGCGCGAAAGTGGTCGACGATATGAAGGTACTTGCGGGCAGCTTCAGTAATGGCCTCCGGATGACCTTCCACCATGGCTTTGGTGTCGATAAGGTCGGCTCCCACGCCAAGGGCGAATGCTCCGGCATGGAGGAAGTCTTCGGCAGTAGCGAGCGAGACGCCTCCGGTCGGAATCAACTCGACCTGCGGCAATGGAGCTTTAATGCTTCTGAGGTACGAGGCTCCTCCCATGGCGCTTGCGGGAAAGACCTTCACAACATCGGCACCGGCCTGCCAGGCGGTGATGATCTCAGTAGGGGTGAGCGCGCCGGGGAGTGCGGCGATCGAATAGCGATGGCACATCTCAACGGTCGCAAGGTTGAGGGCGGGCGAGACGATGAACTTTGCACCTTCGAGGATGCACATGCGGGCGGTTTCGGGGTCGAGCACGGTGCCTGCACCAAGGAGAAGGTCCGGGCGGGTTTCGGCGAGGCGGCGTAGGACCTGAAGGGCTCCGGGGACAGTCATGGTGATCTCGAGCACGGTGACGCCGCCGGCGGCGATGGCCTCGGCAAGGGCGAGCGCCTGATCGACCGAGCCAGCGCGTAGGACCGGGACCAGGCCGATGCGGTGGATGGTGGCGAGGACTTCTGCTTTCTTCACGTGCATTCTCCTATCGTTCGACACCTGCTCCGGAGCCGGCCATCAGCCGTTCCACCTCGGCGAGCGAGGCCATAGAGCTGTCACCAGGGGTGGTCATGGCGAGCGCGCCGTGGGCGACTCCGGCGTCAAGAGCCCATTGCATGCCGCGCTTGGTGAGCAGTCCGTAAATCAAGCCGGCGGCGAAGGCGTCTCCACCGCCAACCCGGTCGAAGATCTCAAGGTCGAGGAGGTCCAGGCTGCGGAAGATCTCGCCCTGCGCATAGCCGAAGGCAGCCCAGTCGTTGCGGTTGGCGGTGCGTGGGCGACGCGCCGTAGTGGCGATGACCTGCACGTTGGGAAACTCCTCGGTGACCAGGGCGGACATGGCGCGGTAGCTGGTCTCGTTGTGCCAAGGTGGGCCGAACGAGGAGGCGCCTATGGTTTTGGCGAGGTCGCCCTCGTGGCCGAAGAGCACGTCGACCCAGGGCAGGAGGCTGCGGTTGACGTCGATCGAGCCCTGGCGGCCGCCCTGTTCCTTCCATAGCGACGGGCGAAAGTTACAGTCGAAGCTGACCATAACGCCGTGCTGCCGGGCGGCCTGCATGGCCTCAAGGATGACGGCGGGGGCGTTGGGCGAAAGTGCGGCCATGACGCCTCCGGTGTGGAACCAGCGGACGCCCTCGGCGGAGAAGAGCGCATGCCAGTCGATTTGGCCGGGCTCGAGCTGGGAGATGGGGGTGTGGCCGCGATCCATCATCCCCAGAGCGCCGCGGACGCCGGATCCGCGCTCGAGGAAGTAGACGCCGTTGCGGGAGGAGCGGCCCACGCCGTCGTACGGGACCCAGCGTAGATGCGAGAGATCGACTCCGCCCTGGAGCATCAGATCTTCGAGCAGACGGCCGACGGGATTGTCGGCAAGCGCGGTGACGATGGAGGTGCGCAGGCCGAAACAGCGCCTGAGGCCACGGGCAACGTTGTATTCGCCCCCACCTTCCCAGACGCGGAAGTGGCGGGTGTGCGCGATACGCTCTTCGCCGGGATCAAAGCGGAGCATCACTTCGCCGAGTGAGACGAGATCCCAGCGCGTGTCTTCAGCAGAGCGGAGAATCAGTCCGGCTGAACCCGATGCGCCTGTTACGGCGATTCCCTGCTTATCCGGCATTGGATCGTGCGTCCTTGTGCTTCTTGGTGGAACTCCTTCCTATGGTACTGCGAAGGCGATGCGAGCATGGCTTTACGTGGCCGGGCGCGTCGGACGCATCTCAAGGCGAGAGGAATGAATCCGATGCCCACAAGCCCACACGACCGTGCTGCTGAGTACCACAATCTTGCCGCCCATGCCCACGCTGCCGCTGCGACGGCCCATGGCAAGGGCGACCACCTGAGCGCGCATGAGCTGTCCAAACAGGCGCATGAGCACTCGCAGGCCGCGCAGGAGCACTCTCGGCAGGCGCATGCCCATGCGGAAAAACTGGTCGAAGAGGTGATCGCCGCCCAGCAGAAGCCGATCGATCCTGCGAAGCGGCCCATGTAGCGGGACACGTCCGCATGGCGGCAACGCAGGATTTAGACGATGTTGTGCTCGCCTTCGCCGATCATCCGCAGGCTCTTGAAGCTGCATTATCGCGCAAGTTTATGCGCGCGCCTGTTTCCAGAGAAGCCGGCGGCGTATCTACTCACCGACTGTGTCGCCCTGCGCGCTTCCTAGGGATGTCTTTCTTGGGCGCATCGTTGCGGTGGACGTCCGTCTCGCAGCTTTTTACGATGTCTCGTGGCGCCGCACCTCCACTTCCGCAACATCGAACATCTGGTAACCAAACTGAAGTTCTTGCACCGGACATGGTCCCTGGGCAGTCCTCTCCAGTCGTCAGGTAACGGCAGAATGGGAATGGCTTGAGCGTTCTCATCGTGAAGCAAACTCCAGAACTCGAGCCGATCGACGCCACACTGCCTGTACAGGGCCGAACAGCCAGGTGCACGTTCGTTTCCCTTCGCGTCGACGGCTTAAGTCCGACACCGCACAGGTAAAACAGCTCGAAGTCATCCTGAAGTTCCAGTTCGCAATCACTCATCGCGGGCGTGATTCCGGGAGCAACCTTCGTTTCAAAGCTCTGGATGCAGTGTTTCAAAGGTTTGAAAACCGAGCAGGTAACGGCCCCAAAGGTGCTTGAAAGGCTGGACTGCCGTATTCATTCCAGCGACTCGTCGTTTGATTGGATTGCCTCTTCGAACGTTGTTGGAGCAGTCTCTGCATGTTCGCAGCGCTTGGAGTCAGCATCCAATCCCACGGAAGTATGACCTACACTTGAGCGTATGCAGCTGATCAAACAATCGGCGCTTCTGCACCAGACGTTGCTGGACCTTGGCTCCGTGCTCGTTGCTTATTCAGGCGGCACGGATTCAGCGTACCTGGCCTATGCAGCGCATCGGGCGCTGGGGCCGCGGATGCTCGCCGTGATCGCCGACTCGGCTTCCCTGCCGCGCGCGGAGCTGGCTGCGGCTCTCGCGTTTACGGCGAAGCAATCCATCCCGACGCACATTCTTCAGACCGAGGAGCTCGCCAATCCCGACTATGCGCGCAATGATGGCCAGCGCTGCTTTCATTGCAAGGATGAGCTCTTTACGCAGATGGAAAGGTTTCGCGCCGAGCAGGGTTTTGCGCACATCGCGTTCGGAATGAACCTGGATGACCAGGCCCCAGGGGAAGCGCCGTTCCGGCCCGGGCAGAGGGCGGCCGCGCTTCATCATGCCGTGGCACCGCTGGCGACGGCGCAGCTGACGAAGGCGGAGATTCGGCAGCTCGCGCGGGAGGCCGGCCTTGAGATCGCCGATAAACCCGCCTCGGCGTGTCTGTCCTCGCGGATCGAGTACGGGCGAGCCGTCACGAGCGAGGCCTTGTTGCAGGTTGAGCGCGCCGAAGATGCACTGCATACGCTCGGCTTTCCTCAGGTGCGGGTGCGCCACCATGGCACCCTCGCGCGGGTCGAGATTGCCCGGCAGGATCTGCCGCGGGCGCTTTCGATGGAGATGCTGGACGCCGTGACGGCCGCGTTGCGGCCCCTTGGCTTCGCCTATGTGACGCTCGATACGGAAGGATACCGGACCGGGAGCATGAATGCGCTGCTCACCTCGATTACTCCCGCGACACGGTAAACTGGTTGCATGGAACTCCTTGTCTATTCTGCCTCCTGGTGCCGCGACTGCCGCGAAGCCAAGCGCTTTCTTACCACGCACAACATCCCGTATCAGGAGATCGACATTGAGAAGACTCCGGGCGCGGCCGAGCAGGTGATGGAGAACGTAGGCAAGCGGGCCATTCCGCAGTTTGTGCTCGATGGCAAATGGATTCAGCCCTACAAGCCTGGGCGGGGTTTCCTGCATGAAGAAATGTCCGAGCTCTTCGGCGTGGCAAAGTAGCCGCCGATGATTGCTCGCTATACGCGCCCGGAGATGGGTCGCATCTGGTCGGATGAGAACAAATATCACTGCTGGCTGCGCGTAGAGATTGCGGCTAGCCAGGCGCTTGCGGCGGCGGGGTTGGTCCCGCAGCAGGCGGCTGAGGGGATTCGCGATCGCGGCGGGTTTACGGTGGCGCGCATCGATGCGATAGAAGCGGAAGTTCGGCATGATGTCATTGCTTTCACCACAACAGTGGCCGAGCACATCGGCGACCCGGACGCTTCGCGCTGGCTGCATTACGGGCTGACTTCGACCGATGTCGTGGATACGGCACAGGCCTTGCAGATCCGGGAGGCCTCGGCGATGATCCGTGCGGGCATCCTGCGTCTCGCCGACGTGTTGAAGGCACGCGCGAGAGAGTTTCAGCACACGCCCATCATCGGCCGCACGCATGGGATTCATGCCGAGCCGACCACCTTCGGCCTCAAGCTGCTGCTTTGGTACGCCGAAATTCAACGCTCGTTGGTACGTTTTGACGCCGCAGCCGAAGATCTGCGCGTGGGCAAGCTTTCGGGCGCGGTCGGGACGTTCGGCCACTTGAAACCGGAGCATGAAGAGGCGATCTGCGCGGCGCTCGACTTGAAGCCCGTTGCGGTCGCTACACAGGTGATCCAGCGGGATCGTCACGCTGCGTATGTTGCCACACTGGCCGTGCTGGCATCAACGCTCGACAAGATCGCCACCGAGATTCGGCATTTGCAGCGTACCGAGGTGCGCGAGGCGGAGGAGTTCTTCTCTGAGAAACAGAAAGGCTCTAGCGCCATGCCGCACAAGCGCAATCCGATCACGAGCGAGCAAATTTCGGGCTTGGCGCGGGTGGTGCGTGCGAATGCACAGACGGCATTTGAAAATGTGGCACTGTGGCATGAGCGCGACATCTCGCACAGCTCGGCCGAGCGCGTGATCCTGCCCGATACCACGACGCTGGCCGACTATCTCCTGCAAAAGACCGCTACGCTGATTGAGAAGCTGGTCGTCTATCCGGCGCGCATGATGAAGAACCTTGAGTCGACCGGCGGGTTGATCTTCTCCGGCCAGCTTCTGCTCGATTTGGCTGAATCCGGCATGAGCCGTGAAGACGCTTACCGCCTCGTGCAGACGCATGCGATGCGCTCCTGGAAGGAAGAACTGGTCTTCCGGGAGGAGATCGCCAAGATCCCGGAGATCACGGCTCGGCTGTCGGCGGAGAAGCTTGCTCGGGCGTTTGACTATCGGCGTCAGTTAGCCAATGTGGATGCTATCTTCGCGAGGGTACTTGAACCCACTTCAGCCTCAGGTGCGCCAACACCCGTCGTAGACTGGTCGCAAGGAAACCTCCTATGAGCGCTCTCGACGACACCAGGAAGCTCGTCCAAGATATGATCGCTTCCGATCTAAGAGCGATCGGTGTGCGTTTGCATACCTTAGAAAGAAGGTTCGAAGCCGCGGAAAAGAATGTGGACCAGCGTTTCGAAGCTGCGGAGAAGAACGTAACTCAGCGTTTCGACGCCGCAGAGAAGAATGCTAATCAGCGTTTCGACGCCATTGAACGTATTGCCACCTTACGACACGAGCTAATTCTGGCGAAGATGGACAATCTTGTTTCCCTGATCAACGCGCATCAGGACTCCGTCTCCCGTGCCCTCAACTTCGGTCGCCGCATGGAGCAGTTGGAGTCTCGCTTCGGCACGCCTGATTCAGGCAACACTCCCGGCGAGAAGCAGCTAAAATCGGCTTGAGCTTGTCCCCTGGTCTGATCCAGATCGTCGATGCGGCCCTTGCCTCTGCTACCCTGCGTGCAGGCGTCCACCTCGTTTGCCACGCTGGCTGCTCACCCTGCTGCCACGGTGTCTTTGAGATCTCCGCGCTCGATGCCCAGCGCCTGCGCGACGGGTTGCTGGAGACCCAGGCTGACGACCCAGCAAAAGCGCAGCGTGTCCGAACTCGCATCGCCGCAGCTCGCGCACATCTCGGACCTTTCTTCCCTGGCGAACCCGCTACCGGTGTTCTGTTCCAGCACGAAGGTACGGAGCAGCAGATCGAGCTGTTTGAAGAGTGGGCGCATGCCGATGCTTGCCCTATCCTCGATCCCGCGACACAGACCTGCGATCTCTATGCGCATCGGCCGATTCTGTGCCGCACGTTTGGGCCACCGATCCGCAACGACTATGCCGACCCCGAGGCTGGACTTGGGGTGTGCGAGTTGTGCTTCACGCAGGCTTCCACCTCCGAGGTCGCCGCGGCGGAGATGGACTCGAGCTTCCGCCCGCTGGAAGAGGCGCTCGACCAGGTGTACAAAATTGAGCACCCGCAGAGCGGTCCGACCATGATTGCGTTCGCCTTCCCAACAATCTGACGGCCCTGTTCGGCTGCGGTCCTTTGCCGCGATGCGGGGCAGGCGATAATCAAAACTGTGCACGAGCCCCGCGTCCTCACCCTCGCTATCACCGGAGCCTCAGGCTCTCTCTACGCCGTGGAAGTGCTCCGCAGGCTTGCAGCCGATAAGCGCGTGGTGCACGTAGATCTGGTCGCTTCCGATTCCGCGCTGCGCGTACTGGCCGAAGAGCTCTCGCTCTCCGGCCGCAATCATCTGGTAGAGAAGATCCTGGGTGCGCCGTGCGCTAAGATTCAGCAGCATACAGATGAAAATATCGGCGCGAATATTGCTTCCGGATCGTATCCGAGTGATGCGATGGTAGTGCTTCCCTGCTCCATGGGTACGCTGGCCAGCATCGCGCACGGGCTTGCCTCGTCGCTGATTGCGCGCTCCGCCGATGTGGCTTTGAAGGAACGCCGGCCGCTGCTGCTGTGTGTGCGCGAGACGCCGTTCAACCGGATTCATCTGCGCAATATGACGCTTGCAGCCGAAGCCGGTGCCACCATCTTTCCGGTGATGCCGACGCTCTATAACCTGCCGCAGACGACTGCCGAGATGGCCGGGCAGTTCGTGGATCGGGTGCTGGCGCATCTTGGCCTGCCGCAGCCCGGCGCGTACCAGTGGACGGGCGAGTAACGCTAGTTGGACCTGCGTGCAACTGATTTTCTACGTTGACTAAACGGGATCGGAGCGTCAGGAAGTGCCGTCGAGTAGCGGCTCGAAAATCTATTTCAGCCGCAGCGCCTTGCCGTACTCTTCCCCGAAGACCGTATGTTGCATCTCAAACCGGCCACCGTCAAACTTGTCCGCACCCTTCAAGTGACCCACGCAGAGCATGGCGACGACCCAAAAGCTGAGCGGTAGACGCAGCGTCTCGTGCACCTTTTCCTGCTCGAAGCCCTCCATTGGCGCGGTGTCGTAGCCCAGAACTTCGGCCATCAACAACATGTGCGTAAACGCGAGAGTGACTTGCTTGGTCAACCAAAGCTTCATCTGATCGGGCGTGAAGCTGGACATGTAGTTGGAGACGCTGGTCTGGGCCTGCGCCGCGTAGCTCTCCGGCATGCCGCCGGCGAGTCCCATCTCGAGGATCGTGTGCAGATCCTGACGCCAGCCATCCATGTCTCCGCAGGCGACGATGACGACGGAGGCTTCTTCGATTTTGGCCTGGTTGAAGCTGGCCGCGCGCAGCCGCTTGCGGTGCTCCGGGGATTGCACCACGATGAAGCGCCACGGCTGCATGTTGTAGCCGCTCGGCGCGCGTAAACCCGCTTGGAGGATCTGTTCAAGATCTTCGGACGGCAAGGGAGAGCTATCGAAACTAGGTGTAGAACGCCGCGTTTCAATAGCTTCTTTTAGGGTCTTTACGGCTTTGGCAGAGATCATGCGATCTCTCTCCTACGGCGGTCCGTACTTCGGTTCCAGGCACTCATAGCCTGATTGAACGCTGAGGCCGCATCGATGGCAAGTACAAAGATGTTGAGGCGGAAGGCTGGTCGTCGTATCGTCGTCAATGTTAAGGAAACGCTATGACAGGACTGCACATGGGTGCGTTTAGTGAATCTCGGTCATGGCAAGCTCCGTCGCGTACGGCGAAGCCCCTGGAGCCTCGGCGAAGATCCACACTCCGTGGAAGGCCTGCTTGAACTCTGGATGCGCCGCAACCAGCGCCGTCATGGCATCGACATTGCGCTGGCGTGCGACGGCAGGATCGCCCACCGCTTCCACCTTCAAATGCGCGGAGAGATCAACTTTGTCTTTGCCAAGCGAGTCGTCAACGGTGACCGCTGTGAAACGATACTCGGCACCATTCGGTCCCTTGACGACGAGCGGAGCTTCTGCGCTCAAGCCGCTGACGACTGCGGGAGGCGCGTCGGCCGTCAGCTCCGACTGCAGCTTATCAAGGTGTGTACTTGAGACGAAGCTGGCCGGCAGAAGCAGCTGCTGGGCCTGCTGCATGTAGAGCCAGGAGTTCCACTGTTCTTTCTCGGCGGCGAAGGCGCGCGCCTGCTTCCAATACCAGACGCCATCATGGCCGGCAGCGGTCAGCGCCTTGGGATATAGTCCGGCGAGTGCCCATTGGCCGCTCTCTTGCCGCATCAGAAACGAGAGGCGCCAAGGTGCGGCCTCTTCCATGCGCACCATGGCAAACGCGTAGCGACCAGGAGGCAGCTGCGGAATCGAGAACTCCGCCGTGGCTTGCGACTGATTCAACGTACAGAAAAAGCTGGCATCCGGGTTGGTTCCATTCGCGGCTTTGGCCAGGGTAGAGGCATCGAGCAGATATACCTGCTCCACCTGCGGCTGCGCGTTGCGCACCATGGGCGCGGTCGCATTGACAACACCGGCGACCCCGCTGAAGTCCTTCTGGTACTCCGCGATCGTCCTCGACTTTACTGTGCTTTGATCGTCAGCCTGGATAGCCTTTGCAAGCGTGGTGGCGGCAGCAGCTAGAGCATCGCGCTCTCCCGGCTTCATCTGTGATTGCGTGGTGCAAACCTCGGCTGCGCGTACCTGGGTTCCGACGCCTGCACTGAGCAGGCCGGCAGCCGCGATCCATCGAAAAAACTTCATACCCTGCTCCCTATGCGTGTGTTCATCCAGTGTATCGGGGTCGTTCAAACTCATACGTAGGCATTAGACTGACCGTAGTCCAGGAAGGTCGCGTAAATGGCTGGATGCACAGAGAACAAGACGGTCCGGACGTTGCCTATGCGCGGCGGTAAGGACGTCCGCGGAGCGCGATCGGCCCTGCTTACGGCGATGGCGCTCATTATGCCGTGCAATGCGGCTACCGTACATGGACAAACCCTGCCTCCAATGGCACCCACGACGCCGATAGTTGCTTCTGGTGCTTCTTCCGGCTCTACGCACACGGCGTCAGGGCCCGTCGTTCGTCCGGCTCAGGTGGCTTACATCGCAGGCCGCCTCCAGGTAAGTGCAGATAACTCTTCGCTGAACCAGATTCTGCGTGAGATCGGACGCCTGACCGGTATGAAGATCACCGGAGGCGTCGTCGAAGAGCGCGTGTTCGGCAGCTACGGACCGGCGGACCCAACGGTCGTGCTGTCGGCGCTGCTAAATGGTACGGGCAGCAACATGATGTTGCGTCTCGACGCCGCGCACCGGCCTGCGGAACTGGTGCTGACTCCACGATTGGGAGGGGTCACGCCGCCGAATCCGAACGCCTCTCGATACTCCGGCCGCGATGACGATCTTCCTCCGGAGCGCCGTTCTGCCGCGCCGCAGCAGTCTTTTCCGTATGCGGGAGTTCCGGGGGCAACCCCCACCCAGGCCGTGCCGCAACCTTCCACGGAGGTTCCGACCGGTGCCGGGGCAGGTACCAACACAACCACGCAGGAGTCTCCCAACGGCGTAAAAACCCCGCAGGAGATTTACGATCAGTTAATGAAGATGCAGCAGCCGGCAAAGCCTCCGCAGTAAGCGGTTGATGCTCAGAAGCTAGTTACGCGCCGCGCCCAGCGGTGTCGTCTGCGCTCGCGGTGTGCGTGCCGCAGCCACCTGCCGGGCATGCATGCGAAAGATCCGGAACATGCCCGCACAAAGACCGTGCGCCGCCAGCACACCAACAGCAAGCGACACGATGACCGCACAGACCATCAGCAACGACGAGACTAAACCTACACCATCCACATGCTTCCCCTTGTGATTCTTTCATTATCGCGCACCGAAGATGAGGCAGATGTGAATAAACGGCGCGTGTACCCGGCTGGATACGGGAGAGCACGATCGGGTACTCTGGAGATTGGCACCAAGTGCCTGATCTGCCTATGAATACCACGCTCGAACTCAATCCCGCCGCTCGCCGCGCCGGCATCACGCACATCACGGTACGAGGCGCACGCCAGCACAATCTGCGTAACGTCAACGTCTCGATCCCGCGCAACACACTGACCGTCGTCACCGGGCTCTCCGGCTCCGGCAAGTCGTCGCTTGCCTTCGATACCATCTACGCCGAGGGCCAGCGCCGCTACGTCGAGACGCTCTCGCCCTACGCGCGCCAGTTCCTCGACCAGATGGAACGGCCGGACGTTGATGCCATCGACGGCCTTTCCCCCGCGATCTCGATCGAGCAGAAGACCACCTCGCGCAGCCCGCGTTCGACCGTCGGCACCATCACCGAGATCTACGATTACCTACGCCTGCTCTACGCGTCGGTCGGCCAGCCGCACTGCCCTAACTGCGGCCGCCCCATCACTCGGCAGTCGGCCGAGCAGATCGTCGAGCGCATCGTCCAGCTTGCTCCCGGCGAGCGTATCACCGTCTTTGCGCCCATCGTCCGCGGACGCAAGGGCGAGTTCCGGGAAGAGCTGGAGGCGCTCGACCAGCAGGGTTTCCGCGCGCGCATTGATGGCGAGATGACTGAGCTTACGGAGGGCATGCGGCTCGAAAAGCGCAAGAATCACACCATCGAAGCCATCGTCGATCGCATTATTTTGAAGCCGCTGTCGCCGGACCCGACCAGCGCCGAGACGGTGAACGCCGCGCTGGCTGAAGCCGGCCCAAAGTACGACACGCGCCGTCTTGAGGCGTCGGTGCAGAAGGCGTTGCAGATGGGCAGCGGCCTGGTGCTGATCGGCATTCAAAGCCCTACCAGCCGCGACCAGCACGAGACGCTCTACTCCTCCACCATGGCCTGTCCGGACTGCGGCATCAATGTGCCCAAGCTCGAGCCGCGCAGCTTCTCTTTCAACTCCAACTATGGCGCCTGCCCGGAGTGCCATGGCCTCGGCTCCATCTATGACTTCGATCCTGGCAAGACGATCACCGACTGGTCCAAGCCGTTGCTTGACGGCGCCATGGGCCCCGGCTCCGGCTCGCAGTATCTGCTCAAGCTGATCAAGCTGGCCGCCGACAAATACAAGATCGACCTGAAGCTGCCCTTCAGTGAGCTTGCCAAGCCGCAACAGGATCTCTTCCTCTACGGTCCTCCTGCCAACGAAAGAGGCCGCACCGGCTTCCACGGCATCTTTGCGTATCTCCGTTCGAACCTCGAGGAGACCAAGTCCGAGGGTTATCGCGAGTACATGATGCAGTACATGTCCGCCACCAGCTGTCCGCGCTGCGAGGGCCGCCGCCTGCGCCCGGAGTCGCTCGCCGTAACGATCCCCATCGCTAAATCTCCGGGCTTGAACACTTCGGGTGTCCCATCTCAGACGGTCTCCTCGTCTGAGGTGGGTTCAAACAATCTCTCGATCGCCGACTACACCTCCCTCTCGCTTACTCGCGCCCTCGACGGCGCCCGCGCCATGCACTTCACCGGCCGCGACCGCCTGATCGCCGACCGCCTGCAGCGCGAGATCATTGAGCGCCTCGAGTTCCTCAACGCCGTCGGCCTTGGCTACCTGTCGCTCGACCGCTCCGCCGCCACGCTCTCCGGCGGCGAGGGCCAACGCATCCGCCTCGCAACACAAATCGGGTCACGACTCAGGGGTGTGCTTTACGTCCTGGACGAGCCCTCGATCGGCCTGCACCAGCGCGACAACCAGCGCCTGATTACCGCGCTCGAACGCCTGCGCGATCTCGGCAACACCGTCCTCGTCGTCGAGCACGATGAAGACACCATTCGCAAAGCCGACTACGTGCTTGACCTCGGCCCCGGCGCCGGCAAGAACGGCGGTTTCTTAATCGCCGACGGCACGCCCGCCGAGATCATGAGCAATCCCGCGTCGGTCACCGGACAGTACCTCGCGGGCAACATCCCGATCGTCACCCGGCCCGCGCGCACGCTTTCAGAAACGCAATCGGACGGCTCCGTAGTCGAGCGTCCGGACCTGACGCCGCGCCCGCTTACCGGCCGCTGGATCACCGTCCGCGATGCCCGCTCGCACAACCTGCAGAGCGTCACCGCGCACTTTCCTCTCGGCATCATGACGGTCGTCACCGGCGTCAGCGGCTCGGGCAAATCGTCGCTGGTCAACGATATCCTCTACCGCTCGCTGGCCAAGGAACTCTACGGCTCGCGCGAGGAGCCCGGCCAGCACGGCGCGGTCATCGGCGTCGATCAGCTCGACAAAGTGATCCAGATCGATCAGTCGCCGATTGGGCGTACCCCGCGCTCCAACCCGGCGACCTACACCGGCGTCTTCGCGGCTATCCGCGATCTTTTCGCGCAGCTTCCCGAAGCTCGCGAGCGTGGCTACAAGCCTGGACGCTTCTCCTTCAACGTCCAGGGCGGGCGCTGCGAAGCCTGCCAGGGCGAAGGCCAGCGGCGCATCGAGATGAACTTCCTGCCCGACGTCTACGTGCTTTGCGAGGTGTGTAACGGACGGCGTTACAACCAGGAGACGCTGCAGGTTCGCTTCAACGGCTACTCGATTGCCGACTTGCTCGAGCTCGCAATTGCCGATGCGCTGCCCATCCTCAAGGACATCCCGTCGGTCGGCATCAAGCTCCAGACGCTGGTTGACGTCGGCCTCGGCTACATCCATCTGGGCCAGTCCGCCACTACGCTTTCAGGCGGCGAAGCGCAGCGCATGAAGCTAGCTCGCGAGCTCTCCAAGCGCCAGACCGGCCGTACCCTCTACCTGCTTGACGAGCCCACCACCGGCCTTCACTTCGACGATGTGCGCCGCCTGCTTGATGTGCTGCATCGGCTCACCGACCTCGGCAACACGGTCATCATCATCGAGCACAACCTCGACATCATCCGCAACGCCGACTACCTGATCGATATGGGCCCCGAAGGCGGCGAGTACGGCGGCCGCATGATCGGGCACGGCACGCCGGAGCAGCTGGCCTCAGTGGCAGACTCGCACACGGGCTACTTTTTGCGGCCGCACTTTCCTGGCATCGAAGCCTTCACGCCAAACCCGAACGCCGGCACACAACCCGAGACCCTGGCCGCCGCGCCGGACGCCGTCAAGCAGCCACGCGGCAAGTTTGTGCCAAACGAGAAGAAGACCGGCATGCCGACAGCCAACCCCGAGAAGCCAACCACCACCCGCCCAACCAAGAAAACCGCCACGAAACGCACCCGCAAGCCCGCCTAAATCACTGCTTTGATCGTACGCAGCAAAAATGCTCGGGTGCCCCATCTCAGACGCCTCATTGTCTGAGGTGGGAAGCACAGGGCTTACGGCCCTCATTCCTGCAATCGAATGCTATGTAAGAATCACCCGAGGCCTCCATGCGCATCGTCTCCCTGCTTCCGTCTGCCACCGAGATCCTGTACGCGCTCGGCCTGGGCGACTCCGTCGTTGGCGTCACCTTCGAGTGCGACTATCCCGAAGAGGCGCGGCAGAAGCCCCACCTGGTCGGCACTGTGCTCGAACACGATCTCCCGCCGGCCGAGATTGATCGCATCGTCAGCGAATATGCCGCGCGCGGCGAGAGCATCTACCGCATCGACCAGGAACTGCTGGCATCGCTGAAGCCGGACCTGATCGTCACGCAGGAGTTGTGCGATGTGTGCGCGGTCAATACCTCGCACCTGGCGCGCGCGCTGCATGGTCTTTCGTTCCAGCCGCAGATCGTCTCGCTGACGCCGCATACGCTTGAGGATGTCTTCGCCGATATCGAAGCCGTGGGTCGGGCGGCGGGCCGCGAGCTCTGCGCGCGCACCCTGGTCGCCGGCCTACGCGACCGTCTCGAAATCGTCCGCGCGCTTCCCAAACCGCACGCACCAAAGGTGGCTTGCTTGGAGTGGCTTGCACCGCCCTTCAATGCGGGCCACTGGATGCCGGAAATGGTCACGCTCGCTGGTGGCCTTGACCGCCTCGGGGCACGGGGTACGGACAGCGTGCGCATCCGCTGGGAGCAGCTGCGCGCGCTTGACCCGGACATGCTGCTCGTCATGCCATGCGGCTACGACGCGCAGAAGGCCGCGGACGAGTACCGCCAGACGGACTTCCCCGACTGGTGGGCAACGCTGCCGGCCGTACGCAACGGGTGCACCTATGCGCTCAACGCCAATGCCTTTTTCTCGCGTCCGGGGCCGCGCCTGGTCGATGGTGTCGAGATCCTATACGCGCTGCTGCAGGGCGACTTCCGCCATTCGCTGCCCAAGGATGCATGGTTGCAAATTTAGCCGCGCCAAGACGATCCAGCATGCCCAGCCACCGTATCCCCAATCTTCTCCATCTGCTCCTGCTGCTGGCGCTTACGTTGTTGTCGTTTCTCTTCTCGGAGACGCTGATCTTGGCACTCCATCATCACCAGCCCATGCTGGATACATTGGCCGATGCGCGGCTGCAGATCTTTGCCAGTGTGCTTACCTATCTGCTCACGCTGTGCGCGTGTTTCGCGGCTTTTCCGCCACTTTGGCACCGCAGCTTCCTTGTGGGCGTGCACTGGAATACCCCAGCCGCCAAGCCCCTGTTCGCGCTGGCTGGGCTGGTGCTCGGCTTCTTGACGCAGGCCGCATCCACGCTGCTGCCCACGCCTAAAAACGACCTTCCCGTCGAAATCCTGTTCCATAATCCCGCGCTGATCTGGCTGCTGGCTGCCTTCGGTACCCTGCTCGCACCCTTGTTTGAGGAGATCGTCTTTCGCGGCTTTCTGCTGCCGGGCATCGCTATCGGGGTCGACTACATGGCGCTTCCCCGCGACCTCGACGCTCACACCGCCTGGCGCAACTCCGACGCTTTCTCGACGCGTGCCTGGACCATCTCCGCTCTGATCACTAGCGTTTTGTTTGCGCTGATCCATGCGCCGCAGCTGGGCTATACCTGGCCTGCGGTGGCGCTGCTGGTCGGGGTCTCGCTGCTGCTCTGCGTGATCCGCATCCGAACCCGCTCCGTGGCGGCGTCTACGCTGGTGCATGCCTTCTACAACCTCTCCGTATTCCTTACTTTGTTTGTTTCAACTGGAGGATTCAAGCATTTGGACCGTGCCTGAGCATGAGGCACATCTTCTGCACATGCACAACCCATGTGTCTGGGTGTAACATCTTTCCTATGGCTACAAAACGTCAGCGCAGTCTTCCCTCGCGGACCGTCGTCGTGCTTGAGCCGGAAGACAGACGATCCCTCCAGCAGCGTGCCGAGCAGGACAATATCTCCGCCAGCGAGGTGCTTCGCCGCTCTCTCCGCGCGTACACCACCAATTCAGCCCAGCAGGACGAGGAACATCTGCGCGTACTGATCGGCGAGATGAACGTGGCGCTAGACGCAGCGTTGGCCTCCACGCGCGACGCCCGGACAGAAATTCGCCGAAATCTGGATCTGATTGAGCAGCGGCGGAAAGACCGTCTCGAGGAAGGGACAGCGGCATGACCATCGGCACCGAAATCCTGTCGATCGTCAAGAAAATCTTTCTGGTAAGTGATGAGTTGACCCGACTTTCCGCCGAAGTGAAAGATCTTACCCGGATCAGCAATGAACATGATGTTCGGCTGGCAGTTATTGAAAATACACTTATGCTCACTCAACGCTCTTCCAGACTGGTTCTGCCTGGCAACGCAAATGGCTGATCCCCGGTCAGCGCTGCTCGACCTATTGGCCACCCTTTCCTTTCGCCTGGGCGACTTTACCCTGGCGAGCGGCCAGAAATCGGACTACTACATCGACTGCCGCGTAACCACGCTGCACGCCGAAGGTGGCCGCCTGGCGGGCATCCTGTTGCTTGACCTCATCCGCGAGCATCTTCCCTCCGCAAAGGCAGTGGGCGGCCTCACCATGGGGGCTGATCCTCTGGTCGCCAACACCGCTTCGGCCAGCGCATGGGAGCGAGCGGACTACCATGAGTTTCTCGAGCTTGACCCGGACGAGGACCACGGACCCGAACCGACGCTGATCCACGGCTTCCTGGTCCGCAAGGCGGAGAAGGCGCACGGCACAGGGAGACGCGTCGAGGGATTTCTTGAAGCCGGAGCCGGCGTGGTCATCGTCGACGACGTATGCACGACGGGCGGCTCGACGATCACGGCCATCGAGTCCGCACGCGAGGCGGGCATGCACGTTGCGGGCGTGCTCTGCCTGGTCGACCGTGAGCAGGGCGGCCGAGCTCGCATCGAAGAGGCGCTGGCCAAAGACGCGGGGGACACCGGGATTCCGTTTCTTTCCATCTTCACCGCCAACGATGTGCGCCGCGCTCATCTTGCTTTGCATGCTCGCTGATCCCACACCAGCAGGCGTGGACGCTTCATCGCCGCCCCTGCTACGGTTTCCCTACAAGCTCGGCGATGGGGTTCGCCTACGATGCCCGGCCCGCACGGCTGGCGCTGATGACTCCTACACTCAGTAGGAGGTCCCTTGCCTGAAACGCGCTTCCGCCGTGCCTTCTCCGAGCAGCTTCTTATGCTCATCCAGCTCTTCCGCTGGATCCCTGTGTGCGCCCTGGTTGGTATTCTGGCCGGTTCGGCGTCGGCTTTGCTGCTGGTGTCGCTCAACTACGCTACCGCGCTCCGTGAAGCGCATGTGTGGCTCATTCTGCTGCTCGCGCCGGCCGGTTGGCTGGTCGGTAAGCTCTATGGGTGGCTGGGCGCTTCGGTTGAGGCCGGCAACAATCTCATCCTCGAACAAACCCACGATCCGACCGCGACCATCCCGCTGCGGATGACGCCGCTCATTCTCATCGGCACCTTCATGACGCATCTCTTCGGTGGTTCTGCCGGGCGCGAAGGAACGGCCATCCAGACTGGTGCTTCGCTGGCCGATCAATTAGGCAAACCCTTTCGCATGACTCTACCGGAGCGCCGCATCCTGCTGATGAGCGGCATCAGCGCCGGCTTCGCGTCCGTCTTTGGTACGCCGCTGGCCGGCGCGGTCTTCGGCTTTGAGGTCCTCGCGATCGGCACCCTAAGTTACGACGCAATCGCCCCCTGCTTCATGGCCGCGTTTGCAGGCGATCTCGTCACCAAGGCCTGGGGGGTTCATCACACCGTCTACACCGTGACCGAGGTTCCCGCCATGAGCTTCCGTGGGCTTGTCTACTCGATGCTCGCAGGCATGCTCTTCGGGCTGGTCGGCATGGGTTTCGCCCGGCTGACCCACGCCGTGGCGCATCTGGCACGAACCCACATCAGCAAACCGCCTCTACGCCCGGTGGCCGGCGGCCTGCTTGTCACCCTGGCCGTCTTCGGACTCGGGACCGCACACACTTTACGCTACATCGGGCTTGGCATTCCGACGATCGTCGCGTCCTTCCACACTAGGCTACCCGTCTACGACTTTGCGGCGAAGGCGCTCTTCACCGCCGTCACGCTGGGCACAGGGTTCAAAGGCGGCGAGGTGACTCCGCTGTTTTATCTCGGCTCCACACTTGGCAATGCCCTCTCGCGAATCCTCCCGCTGCCCTCGTCGCTGCTGGCCGGTATGGGCTTTGTCGCGGTCTTCGCAGGGGCTGCCAATACACCGATCGCCTCGACCCTGATGGCCGTCGAGTTGTTCGGTGGAGAAGCCGGAGCGTATGCGGGCATCGCTTGTGTCATCAGCTATCTCTTCTCCGGCCACATGGGTATCTATAGCGCGCAGAGAGTGGGCAAAAGCAAACACCTGCGCTACCTGGCGGAAGAAGGCCTCTCCCTGGCGCTGGTGGCCAAGGCGCGTTCATCCCCGCAGGACGACACGCTGCAGAAAATCCGGGAAGAAGGACCTACATGACCTCTCGTCGCGCGACGACTTCGCGTCTCTTCACGGCTGCAGGCATCGTAAGCCAACAGGACCCGAGTCAGGTTTGGTCTAGTGCGGGAGCCCCAAGACTCCAGGACTTGGTCCTGGTAGCGACACCTTCGCTTAGATAGGCCGTGGAGATCTTCAGGCAAGATGAGATACGTTAGGAGAAGGTTTGAGATCAATGAAAATTGGCTTTGTTTGCCTCCCCTTGTCGGGCCATGTTTTGCCCATGTCGTCGTTGATGCGTAGGCTTCACTCTCGGGGCCACGCGGTCGTCTTTGTCGGTGTATCCGACATGGAGCCGTTTTTTTCTGAAGCTGATCTGCCCTTTCTTCCCTATTGCACAGAGTCGTTCCCGCGCGGGTCCATGCCCGGTTTATGGGAACCGCTGGCCAAGATGCATGGTCAGGAGATCCTGGACTACTTCGGCGAGACCATCTGTCCAAGGCTGCTGGAGGCGGCTCTCAAAGAACTCCCTCCCTTACTTTTGCAGCACGGCATAGACGCTCTGGTTGTGGACACGGACTTCTTTTACGTGCAGCTGGCCGCGATGAGCGTCCATATACCGTTCGTCCAGGTCTTTCTCGCGCTGCACCTTGATCCCACGGGCTCCACTCCTCCCCTTGTCTTTAGTTGGCCTTACGCAACGACACCGGAGGCCCTGGCCAGAAATCAGCGTGGGTTGCAGCAGCTGGAAGGATTGCATGCGCCAAGCGGACAGATCGGACGCGCGTTTACGGAGCGGGTATCGTTTCCGCTCGACTGGGCTGATCCCAATGCGGCCGTCTCCAAACTGGCCTTGATCACGCAGACACCGAAAGCGTTCGACTACCCAGCCGTTGGCCTGCCTCCGCAGTGGCACTACACCGGGCCGTTCCAGGATGGACAGGGTCGGCGCGCGATTCCTTTCCCCTGGCAGGACCTCGATGGGCGGCCTCTGGTCTATGTTTCGCTTGGGACCCTGGTGAACGGTCTGGATCGGGTCTACAGAATAATTCTGGAGGCAGTGGCTGGGATGCCCGATCTCCAGATCGTTCTCTCTACCGGGAAGAACATTACCGCCAAAGACCTTGGGGACATTCCTCCGAACACGATCGTCGTAGAGCAGGCGCCGCAGCTTGAGTTGCTCCAGCGCGCCGCGCTCTGCATCACGCACGCGGGGCTGAATACGGTCATGGAGGCTCTCGCGCAAGGCGTTCCCATGGTCGCCATCCCGATCGGTTTTGATCAGCCGGGAGTGGCGGCCCGCATGGCCTATCACCACACAGGGGAGTTCATGGAGGTGGAGGAGGTCACAGCCGCAGGTCTCTCGGCTTTAATACGGAAGGTGTACGAGCAGCCGGAGTACCGCGAAAAGGCCCAGCGATTTCAGCAGATCATCGCACACACGCGTGGTCTTGACACTGCCGCGGAGGTGGTGGAGACGGCCTTCGCCAAGGTTGTGGATGAAGGCGGAGCGTCCGGGATGATCCACGCACGTTAGGCGGCCACATTCGCCTTGCTTGAGGCAAGATCATGCGCAGAGGGCTTTGTGTCGCTTGCAGCACACTACTCTTCCTGCCGCCGAAAACTACCACTTCCGTTGTAGGTTCTGTATTTCTTCATCCTTTTGCGGTGGATGTGGGCTTAGATTCCTCTAAGCGCACCAATCCGATCGTCTTCGGGTCACGTTGTGTGAAGTAGCAGGCAATCGAAGGCGTTGACGCTAACCGTGCAATCAGAAAGGTATTACCGTGGATAAACTGACTCAGCTGTATGAAAAAGCCGTTTCCCGGCGCAACTTTATGGCCGGCGCCGGCGCGCTTGGCGCAGCCGCCGTTTTGGACGGATGCTCGTCGGGCAGCAGCACCATCACGACTGTCACCACACCCACACCCGCGGCCGCTTTGACGGACACGGACTACCTGAACTTCGCGCTGAATCTTGAGTACCTTGAAGCTTCGTTCTATCTTTACGCCGCTACCGGCAGCGGTCTACCGGCAGCCAGCATGACCGGCACCGGCACCCAGGGAACCGTCAGCGGAGGAGCCCAGCTTACCGGTCTCACCTCAACCCAGCAGAACATTCTCAACGAGATCGCCTTCGATGAGCTTTCGCACGTCAACTTCTTACGCAGCGCTCTGGGCGCGGCCGCGGTCGCTATGCCCAACATCAACATCGGCACCAGCTTCCAGATGCTCGCCACCGCCGCAGCCTCTGCCACTCCCTCCGCGAACCTGCCCACCACCTTCAGCCCCTACGCCAGCTTCGCCAACTTCCTCATCGGCGCCTTCATCTTTGAGGATGTAGGCGTGACCGCTTATAGCGGCGCAGCCCCGGCCCTAACGGTAGCGGCAAACTTAAACTACGCTGCCGGCATTCTCGCAGTAGAGGCCTACCACGCGGCGTATGTTCGCACTGTCATCACCGCTACGGCCCAGGCGTCCGGGTCCTCCACGCTGGTGGGCTACGCAAATGCTGTATCCACCCTGCGCGGCACACTCGGCGGCGGCAACGAGACTCCGCTCGTAGCTCTCCCGACCACCATTGCGGCCAATGGAAACTACACCGCCAGCGGCATCGTTGCTGCAAGCACGTCCAACGCGATCGGTTTCTCTCGCAGCACGGACCAGGTCCTTCACATCGTCTACGGTGCAGCCGGCGGCGCAGGTGTCTCCTCCGGAGTCTTCTTCCCGAACGGCCTGAACGGCAACATCAAGACCACCGCAAGCTAGTTCCAGCCTGCGCGACCGAGTAGAAGCCTCCGCACTCCGAACCTTTCACGGTTCCAAGGAAAGAAAGCACATGCCGACACAAGAAACGAAAGTTATCGATAACATTATCGCCAGCCGGCGCTCCCTGCTGATCGGTGGAGGAGCGGCTCTGGCTGCTCTGGCCATGACCAAGCCGGCTGCGGCCGTCAACACGGTGTCCAGCTACACCGACAACGACATCCTCAACTTTGCCCTCAACCTCGAATATCTCGAGGCCAACTTCTACTATCTCGCGGCCTTCGGCACCACCATCGACGTAGCTTCGTCCGCCTCGAGCGCCGCCGGAGCACAGACGCTTGGCATCAACGGTGTCGCCGGCAATGGCGGAGCGTCCGCCGGTGTCGTCGCCAACTTTGGCGTGAGCGGCGCACCCGCAGCCTCTACCCTGAAGGTGCCGTTCACCAGCGCCATCATCGCCGGCTATGCTGTCGAGACCGCCATCGAGGAAGGCAAGCACGTCAACTTCCTGCGGACCACGCTCGGTTCAGCCGCCGTTGCTCAACCGGCGATCAATCTCACTCCTGCCCTCTTCCTCGCCGTCGCCACCGCAGCCGGAGTGCCCACCAGCTATAACTTCAACCCATATGCGAACGACGCCTTCTTCCTGCTTGGCGCGTATATCTTCGAGGACGTTGGTGTCTCGGCCTACCACGGCGCGGCTCCGCTGATCAGCACAACTGCCACCGGGAAAGCCTATTTGACAGCCGCCGCGGGCATCCTGGCGGTTGAGGCCTACCACGCCGGTCTCGTTCGCACATCCATCTACGCCAACGACACCGGCACCGGGATCACCAACGGCTTCCCGGCCGGAACCTTGACCACCGTCACCAACCTGGTCTCCGCCTTCCGCACCAAGCTGGCGCAGCAGATCCCCCAGTCGCCCGCCAACCCCGAAGATCCGACCACGGACGACTACGGTCTCGCAACCCAGACGGTCACCCTCAACGGAAGCTCCGTGACTGCAAGCCAGATCGTCGATGCCGACCCAAAGATGGAGACCGCCTTTGCGCGCAGCACAGCGCAGGTGCTCAACATCGTGACCGGAGGCGGTGCCGTTGCTTCAGGTACAGCCAAGGGCGGCTTCTTTACCAATGGTGTAAACGGACTCTTCTCCTGATCCACTGTTACGTCTGCCTTGGAGCCCCGGAGCAAACCTCCGGGGCTTCTCTCATTCCTGGCAGCCTATTTCAGCCGTTGCCTCAGGAAGGTCACCAGCTCCGGCGAGCAGTAGTCCTCCGCAGAACTTAAGAATCGTCGAGCCCGCCGCACCAGATTTGGCGAAACTCCATCCCACGCCGCATGATCCAGACTGCCTCCAGTCAGCACCACCGCATCCGCGCGATCCAGATACCGCTTGGCCGACTCCTTGAAGTCCGCCGTCTCTGCATCGAGCACCGACACAAACACATCCGGCTGCAGAAAGCGCAGAATGCTGTTTGACTCGATGATCGCATTCTCTGCCCGCGCGAGTTCTCGCCGAAGCCTCGGCATCGCCTCCGCCAACTGCCCCTGCCGCGTCCGCACCCAGAACGACCGCGCCGCGCCGGCCGCTAGATACCGCGAGGAGTCCGTCCCGCTCTCCCGCTCACGCTCTTCGCTGATGGCGATCGTGTGATCCGCCGTCTCGCAGTCGCACGGCTCCCCGTTGGCCGAGCAGACGCCATGCCCGAACTGCGTTATCTTGAACGCCGTCCAATGCCTCTCCGGCGTCGCTGCAATCAGCCCCGCCATCACGCTTGTCTTGCCGATGTTGCGCGTGTGTCCACCGACTACGACGACCGCCATTGCTTCTTCCCTTCCGACGTACGTTTCAAGCCGGCCCGCAAGGCGGCCACCTCTCGAAGGTACTCCTGTAACGGTCGCGCAGGAGTTCCCCAGTACACTACCCCCGCCCCGTCAATGCGCTTGTACGAGGGCACGCCAGCCTGCGCACCCAGAATCACACCGGGGCCAATCTTCACCCGATCTCCTAACCCTACCTGGCCGCCGAGCATTGCCCCATCCTCAACCACACACGAGCCGGCCATGCCCACCTGCGCCGCGATCACTACGTCTTGGCCAATCACGCAGTTGTGCGCCACGTGCACCAGGTTGTCGATCTTGGTTCCTCTGCCGATGCGCGTCTCGCCCAATGCCCCGCGATCAATCGTCGTGTTTGCACCGATCTCGACGTCGTCACCGATCCAAAGAGTTCCAATCTGCGGAAAGCCCACATACCCTTCCGCCGTCCGCGCATACCCAAAACCCGACGAACCCAGTACCGCACCTGCCTGCACCTTCACTCGCCGTCCCACGGTCGTACCGGAGTAAACCACTACGCGCGGCCCCAGCACGCAGCCCTCGCCGAGCTCCACCTGCGCCTCGACATACACCCCTGCACCGATTTCACACCCAGCCCCGACGCGCGCCGTGGGATCGACGATGGCCGACGCATGCACCCCGCCTACGGGCTGCTCCGCAAACCACCGGGCATACACCTGCGCAAATGCCGTCCGCGGATCCCGAACGATCAGCACCCGGCGATCCTCCGCCTTCTGCTTCCCGGCCAGAATCGCTCCTGCGTTAGAGGCCAGCGCCTCAGCCAGCATCCGCTCATCGCTGGCGAACACCAGCGTATCCTCGGCCGCGGCCGCGATCGCCCCCACGCGCGTGATCTCCCAGTTTCGAAGCTCCGCCGCCGCCTCCACGCCCAGCAATGCCCCGATCTCTTCCACGGTCGGCATTAGTACACCCCCGCTTCCCCGGCCGGCCGCGTCTTCCAGCGACGATGCATCCACAGCCACTGCTCAGGATACTGCCGGACGTAGTGTTCAAGGGTTGCAGTGAACTGCGCTGTATTGGCCAGCACGTCGGCGTCTCCCTGCCCGGTACGCGTCAGGTCCAGCCGCGGACCGAAACGCAAGATATACCGGCGTCGGCCTTGATCCCACACTAAAAATCCGGGAACCACCGCCGCCTTGGTCCGCAACGCCACCTTAGCCAGCCCGGAGGCCGTGCACGCCGGCAAACCGAAGAACGGCACAAACACGCCTTGAGGAGGCGTCATATTGGTATCCATGAGGATGCCGACCGTCTCGCCTGCATGCATGGCCGAGATCAGCCCACGCGCAAAATCGTCCTTGTGGATGACCCGGTTGCCGTGCAGACAGCGCATCCGGTTGACGAACGCGTCCACCAGCGGGTTATCGAGCCGCCGGATGACCAGGCTCATGGGATAGCCGGCTAGCGAATGGAAAAAACTGGACAGCTCCCACGCGCCTAGATGCCCGGTCAGCACCAGCACCCCGCGGCCCTCCGCCTGAGCGTTGAGGTAGTGCCCCAGGCCTTCATACTCGATAAATTTTCCGGCTTGCGCTGCCGAGTAGTGCCGCATCAAGCAAAACTCCGCCAGTAGTAAACCCAGGTTGCGGTAGACCTGCTGCAGCAGATGCCTACGCCGCGGCTCGGTCCAGGAAGGATAGGCGATCTGTAGATTTTTGAGGCCTACGCGGCGCAGCCGGCTCATCAGGAAAAAAGCTGCCGACCCTAAAATTCGCCCCGCAAACCGCGTAACCGGTCGGGGCAGGGCGCCAAGTCCTGCCACCAGCACCCACACCAAACCAAACTCAATGCGATGGCGGAGACTGACCTGCCGTCGAGAATCGTTCTGGCGTGCAAGCGTCAAGGCTTTAGTGTAACGGGATCGATGAGTGTACCGAGATCGGACACTCTAACCAGGATCGGTGGCCTGATCAAAGACACGCTCTTCCAAACGGATCAGCGTTCGTCTAGGATCGAGCCTACGCCTATGACCGCACTGCGAGACGTCCAAGAGAACGCGGAGACCACGACGGGATTCTCTTCGTCCTCCGGCAAGATGTTCGGCAACTATTTCACTCCGGGAAAGACCTGGAACTTCAAGAAAAACGATCTGCTCGATCCCCGGGCCCGGCGCGTCTTTGAGAACACGGCGCTGGCCTGTTCCTTCGACGCTTACCCCTACCACATGCCGCTCGAGGCGAAGGCCGGCCCCTGCGTCACCGCCGACGGCCACCAGATGCTTATGATGTCGTCTTACGACTACCTGGGGCTGATCGGCGATCCGCGTATCGACGCTGCCGCCATGGAAGCGATTCGGCGTTATGGCACAAGCACCAGCGGCGCTCGCCTGCTTACCGGTACGCTCGACATTCATCGCGAGATGGAGCAGGCGCTCGCCAGGTTTAAGGGTACGGAAGACGCGCTCACGTTTAGCTCGGGCTATCTGGCGAACCTGGGCGTCATATACGGTTTGTTCGGCTCGTCGGACCGGGTCATCATGGATGAACTCTGCCATCGCAGCCTGCTCGATGCCTGCCGCATGTCCGGCGTGCAGCTGCAGCGCTTCCGCCACAACGATCCGCAATCCTTGCGTGACGAACTACAAAAGCCTAACACTGCTAACCGGACGCTCATCGTTTCGGACGGCGTCTTCTCGATGGATGGCGACATCTGCTGCCTGCCGGAGTTGGTCGCGCTCAAAAAAGAGTTCGGCTGTTTCCTGATGATCGATGAAGCACATGCCTCCGGCGTACTGGGCGCGACTGGCCGCGGCACCGATGAACATTTCGGCATTCCGACCAGCGAAATTGATATCTGGACAGGCTCGCTCGCCAAGTCCATTCCTTCGAACGGCGGCTTCATCGCCGTCTCGCAGGAGGTAGCCATCTTCCTTCAGCACGCCTCGTCGCCGTACATCTTTTCAGCCGCGATGCCCCCGGCATCGGTTGCCGCGATTGCGACTGGCCTAGCCATCCTGCAGAAGGATCCGGAGCGCGTGGCGCGCCTTAACGCCAACGGAAACTTCCTCCGCGCGGGTCTGCAGAAGCTTGGCTACGACACGGGTCTTTCGGAAACGGCGGTCATCCCTGTGGTGCTCAAGGACGAGCAAACGACGGCGTTGTTTGCCCGGACGCTGCGCAACTTCGGCATCATTGCCGCGCCGGTCATGTTCCCGGCGGTGGCGCAGGGTTCGGCGCGGCTGCGGCTGTGCGTGACCGCGGCTCACACGACCAACCAGCTTGAATTCGTTCTGGACGTCTTTCGGCAGATGGCCGCGGCCGCCTGAACCATGCCGGTTTTGGTCACCGGCGCGAGCGGTTTTCTCGGCGGCAGGGTTGCCCAGCTTCTCTGTGAGCGCGGTGAGGACGTTACGATCCTGGCCCGGTCGAACTCCGACCTGCGCCATCTTGAGGGTCTTCCGGTTCGCATCCTGCCGGGTGATCTATCTGATCGCGCAGCCTTGCAGCATGCAGTCCAGCACGCGACACACATCTTCCATTGCGCCGCCTGCTCTACCGACTGGGCTCCGTACAAAACGTACGTTGACGCCAACGTGACTGGGACCCAGAACCTGCTCGCCGCGGCTCAGCAAGCACCCTTGCTGGAGCGATTTGTGCACGTGAGCACCACGGACATCTACGGCTATCCAGAGACGCCCTGCAGCGAGGATCATTCCTTCGTTGACGCTGGCCTGCCCTACAACCAGACCAAGGGCGCAGGCGAGGCCGCGGTGTGGAAGGCGCATCGTGAGGGGCTTCCCGTCACGATCCTTCGCCCAGCCACCATCTACGGTCCGCGCGGGAAAGACTTTACCCAAGAGACCGCCACGCTGCTTCGGCAGCGGCTGATGGCGTACGTTGGCGGCGGACACGCGACCGGCGGCTTCACCTACGTCGACAACGTGGTACACGCAATGCTCAAAGCCGCCGCAAGCTCCAACACCATAGGTCAGGCCTATAACCTCGCCGACGGCACCGACGCCTCATGGCGCGACTACGCAACGCTCTTCGCGGAGCAGCTCGGGACGAAAGCTCCGTGGATCGATCTCTCATTTGCTGTGGCGATGGCATTGGCTCGGACGTTCGAAGCGCCGCATCGCATTCTCCGACTGCCTGGGCGGCCTTTGCTCACCCGGCACGCCGTGCTTCTACTCGGACGCAATCAGGAGTTTCCCGCCGCCAAGGCGAAGGATGATTTCGGCTTCCAGCCCACAGTGTCTCTTGAAGAAGGGATCCGCAGATCAGTGGCTTGGCTGGCGGACGCAGCAGCGCCCAAACGGCGGTAGCTTACGGCATGTTCCGGAATGCAAGCACGGCATTCAAACCGCCGAACGCAAACGAATTCGAGAGGCACGCCTCCACCTCAAGCGACCGCGCCACATTCGGGATCACGTCCAGGTCGCACTCCGGATCGCAAGCGGTAAAGTTGGCCGTGGGCGGCAGCACTCCCCGGCGCAGAGTCAAAATCGAGGCCACGGCCTCGATAGCGCCGGCGGCCCCCAGCGCATGCCCATGCATGGACTTGGTCGAACTGACCGCGAGCCGATCCGCATGCGCACCGAACGCTGCCCGGATGGCCGCGGTCTCGGTCCGGTCGTTGGCCAAGGTCGCCGTGCCGTGAGCGTTGAGGTAGCCAAACTGCTCCGGCGCCATACCCGAATCGAGCATCGCCTTGCGCATGGCCCGCTCCGCGCCCTCGAACGAAGGCTGCGTCAGATGGCTCGCATCCGACGTCATGCCAAAGCCAACGATCTCCGCCAGGGGCTTCGCCCCGCGAGCGACCGCGCCTTCCAGCGTCTCAAGCACCAGCATCGCCCCGCCCTCGCCCAGCACCAGGCCGGAGCGATCCGCCGAGAACGGCCGGCAGGTATCGTTGCTAATCACGCGCATCGCCTCCCAGGCCTTAAGCCCGCCCAGAAACATCGGCGCTTCACTGCCTCCGGCGATCGCCATCGGTGCCATGCCCGAGCGCACCATCCAGAACGCCTGGCCAATCGCATGCGCGGACGAAGAGCACGCCGTCGACACCGTATACGCGGGCCCTTGCATACCGTACTGGATCGAGATGTGACTCGCGCCGGCGTTGCTCATGCTCAGCGGGATCGTCAGCGGATGTACGCGGGTGCGGTTGTGGTGGAAGAGTTCCCAGTACCCATCCTCCTCTGCCCGTCGTCCCCCGAACGAGGTGCCGGTAATAACGGCGCCTCGTTCCCGCACGTCTTGGGTCCACTCCACTCCTGCCTGGGTAACGGCTTCCGCGGCAGAGATCAACGCGAACTGCGCAAAACGATCGAGAAACGCGAGTTCTTTCGCGGAGAACCTGGCCGCGGGGTCGTAGCCGGAGACCTCCGCCGCCTTCTTGAACTTCAACTGCGCCGCGTCGACCAGCGAAAGCCCGCCGATGGCCGAACGGCCCCCTTTCAGAGCGTCCCAAAACTGCTGCTGATTCTGCCCCATCGCGCAGAGGACGCCCATTCCGGTAACGACGACGCGTGCCTTCACTGAGCAGGCGAAGACTCGGCCTTCGCATCGACCAGTTGCGTAATCCCGTCGATCATCTGCCGCAGCGTCGTCACCTGCTTGGCCTGCTCGTCGTCGATCTGGATGTCGAACTCACCCTCAAGCTCAAACAGAATATTTAGACGGTCGAGCGAGTCGATCCCGAGCTCTTCAAAGGTGCACTCAGGCTGCACTCGATCGAGCGGCAGTCCTTGCTTCGTTGCAATCACGCGGAGAGCGCGATCCTTAATCGTTTCAGACATCGGCCTCACCCACGGAACCTGCTTAGAATAACCCTGCTTCCCGCAGAGTGATGCGGTTCGGGCCCGCCTTTTATTGCTCTGAGGTTACTCAGACTGCTTACATGAACAGATTTTGGTAGCGTTACCGGGGCTCGAACCCGGACTCTTCGCCTTGAGAGGGCGACGTGTTAACCAGTTACACCATAACGCCATAATTATGGATCCAACCGCCCGATCCAACCTCGTGGAAGACTCGAAGGCCTTGACCACGTGCTCTCTAAGTGTAGCAAAGCAGTCGCAGGCTCGACAAACCTAAAGCCCAAGCTTCTTAACCTCATCGTTGTAATACTTGCGATAAAGAATGTCCCACTCCTGCGAGCCTTCGACGATGATCTTGCGCTGCGAAGCGATCTTCTGCCGGGCTCCCGCGTCAAGCTTCATCTCATCAGTCAATATTTTTTCAAGCGCTTTGCGGGCTTCCTGCCGAATCGTGTTCCGGTCCTCAAGGAACTCGCAATCCGGGACCTCGGCCAAGGTATCGGCCACCACGTGCGCCAGCTTGTTTAGCTTATCTCGGGTGATCCTCACAGCACCGCCTTGTACTGGTTCACGAGCTTGATCTTCAGCTTTTTGAACATCTCCGGATAGCTTGCGCCGGTCTTGCGCATGTCTTCCTGGATGGCCTCGAGGATTACCCGCACCTCATCGTTGATCCGGTCCTCAAGCGACAGCTCCTCGACCAGGCCAGCCGTCACCCGTTCACTCAGCACGGCAGGCTTTTCAGTGCGGATCACCTTGGCAGTTGCCAGCTGTTTCACCGTCTGACGCGCCAGATACCCAACATAATCCTTAGAAAAAATCATGATTGATAAGCCGGAGTATAGCATCGTGTCCGCCGGGCTCCCAGCTTCCTAGTAGAACGCCGAGCGCGCGATCAACACGCACATCTGCGACAATCAGAAGTGATGCCAGCTGATAATCTGCTTTCCCTCAAAGACGACATGGTAGCCTTCATCGCTGGCCACGGTCTGCGCCGCATGCCTGCCTACGTCACCGAAGAGGTTCCCACGGTGCTGTTTGAAGATGACGACGCCGACGCGTGGAAGGACTTCGTCGAGCACGCCAAGGCAGCCGGTACGCCGTTCATCACCATGAGCGAGGTGATCCTCGAGAAAACCGACGTCACCCTCCTGCTTGAGCAGCTGCGCGACCATACCTTTTCAGACGACGAAGAGGTCGACATGGACGACGCCGAATCGCTCATGCGCCACGTCGGCAAAGCGGGTTATCTGCAGCTCGGCTTCGCGCACCAGGGCGTCATGTTTCTCTTCGAGACCTCGACTGAGTGGTACGACCGCTTCCAGGACCTGATGGAGGCTGCCAGCGACATCGGCGGCCTGGTCGTCGACGATCGCGACGAGTAGTCCGCGCATGCCGCAGCACCGCCCCTGGCAGGTTCTCCCGGCCGATCCCGCCCTCGTCGCCATGCTCCGCCAGTCTCTTGACTGCCCTGATGCCATCGCCCGCATGCTGGTCTCACGCGGCATCGAGACTCCGGCCGCCGCGCACCACTTCCTCCACCCCTCGCTCGACGACCTGCACGACCCCATGCTCATGCTAGGCATGGCTGCCGCGGTCGCCCGCATCGAACGCGCCGTCGTCTGCGGGGAGCCGATCCTCATCTACGGCGACTACGACGTCGACGGCACCACCGCCACCGTCGTACTCAAGACCGCCATCGAGCGCATCGCGCCCTCCGACTGCCCCGCTCAGGTCAGCTTCCACGTTCCGCACCGCCTGCGCGAGGGCTACGGCATCCAGGCCTCGCGCCTCGCACAAGCCGCGCAGGCTGGCGTCCGGCTCGTCATCTCCGTCGACACTGGGATCCGCGCCTTCGCCGCTGCCGCCGAGGCACGCTCCCTCGGCCTCGACCTCATCGTCACCGACCACCACCTGCCCGATGGCGCGGGAGGCCTGCCCGACGCACTCGCCGTTATCAACCCAGCTCAGCCCGGCTGTCCTTACCCCAACAAGAATCTGTGCGGGGCCGGCGTCGCCTTTAAGCTCGCCCACGCCCTGCTCGCCGCACACGCCTCGACCGAGGCTCAACAGACGCGTCTGCGCAACGTTCTACTGCCCAGCTTTCTTAAGCTCATCGCCATCGCCACCATCGCCGACTCGGTCGCCCTTACCGGCGAAAACCGCGCCCTCGTCGCACTCGGCCTGCGCGCCCTGCGCCACCCCGTGCAGCCCGGCCTGCGCGCCCTGCTTGAGGTCGCCGGGCTTCCGCTTGACCAGTCCCCTACCGCCACCCAGATCGGTTTCCGTCTTGCGCCCCGCATCAACGCCGCCGGACGCATGGACATCGCCTCCGACGTCGTCGACCTCTTTCTCACCCGCGATCCCGCCCTGGCCTCGGCCCTCGCCGAAAAGCTCGACACCCTTAACACCGACCGCCGCGCCTCCGAGGCCGCCGCGCTAGAAGCCATCGAGCTCCAACTGCTCTCCCTACGCGACCCCGCCGGAGCCTTCGCCGGAGAGTGCATCGTGCTCGACCACCCCGAATGGCATCGCGGCGTCCTCGGCATCCTGGCCTCGCGCGTGGTCGACCGCACCGGCCGCCCCGCGCTCGTCATCCGCTCCGAGGCCGGCGAGGCGCACGGCTCAGGACGCTCCATCCCCGGTTTCCACTTGCTCGATGCGCTCACCGCTGCGCATGCGTCCGAGTCCGCCGCCGAGAATCTCTTCACCCGCTTCGGAGGCCATGCGCACGCGGTCGGCTTCTCGTTGCCTAGCCACCGGCTTCCCGCGCTACGCGCCCGCCTGCGCACCCACGCGCTCGCCACCCTGCGGCCCGAGTTGCTCTCCCCCTGCCTCGAGTGCGACCTGGAACTCGACCCTGCAGACCTGACGCTCGACCTATTGCGCTGGCTGGAACGCTGCGAGCCGTTCGGCATGGGCAATCCCGAGCCGCTTCTGCTCGCCCGCGGGCTCGTCCTAGCCGGCCCTCCCCGCGTCATACAGGACCTCCACCTCTGCCTGCCTCTGTCCCCCGCTCCCAACGGCCAGCCTCGCAATGCCATGGGCTGGAGCCGCTTCGGCCGCACCTCCTGGGCCGAGTACGCGCAGGCCCTCGGCCTCACCTCCGGCTCACGCGTCGACGCCGTCTTCACCCTGCGCGAGAACAAGCATCCGCAGTACGGCGGCCTCGAACTGATCCTCCAAGAGCTAGTCCTTCAGGAACTGACTCCGAAGCTCGCGTTAAATCCATAAGAACTCGCGGAAGCACTCGGCCCCATGTGCACCGGAGTCACCATTCGCCCGCTCTACAAAAACCCGCTTCGTCTGCGGTCCGGTCGACTCTTATATACTGACGTTTTTACCCTATGGCGAACTCTGGTCCAAGCCGTATCCTCCCCGCCCTGCTTTGGGGTGGTGGCATTCTTCTAGTCGCGTTCCTTGTTTTCTTCGGAGTTCGCAAGCTCGGAGGCGTAAGCAGTGTGGAGGTGCGGGTGGTGCCGGTCACCTTCCAACCGCTCTCCAAAACCGTTTCCGCCAACGGCAAGGTCGAGCCGATCGGCGAGTGGCAGGCACATGCGCCCTTCCCCGGAGTCATCAAGAGACTCTACGTCAGCATCGGGCAGCGCGTTTCGAAAGGCATGCTGCTGGTCAAAATGGACGACTCTGGCCCCACGGCACGCATCGCGTCGGCGCAAGGCGTTCTCGCCGCCGCGGAGCTCATCTTGCACGATCTGCAAAACGGCGGCTCGCACGAGGAGCGCGCCCGCTTCTCTGCGGACATCTCCGCTGCCAAGCTCGACCACGACGATGCCGTCACAAAGTATGCCGCCCTTCAGCAGCTTTACGGTAAAGGAGCCGCCTCGCAATCGGAGGTCATCGCCGCACGCCAGCACCTCAGTGCCACAGAGCTCACCCTTAAAACCGCCCAGGAACGAAACAGCGATCGCTTCGGCTCGGGTGATCTGGTCAACGCTCGGGCTCGCGTGGCAGATGCACAAGCCAGCCTTGTCGCCGCGAAAAGCGCTCTCGCCGACGTAGACATGCGCGCGCCCCAGAACGGAACCGTCTACTCCGTGCCCATCTCTGAATCCGATTACGTCCCGGCTGGAGACGACATCCTCGATCTGGCCGACCTGACCCATGTGCAGATTCGCGCCTACTTCGACGAGCCCGAGATCGGGGGTCTGGCGCGAGGACAGCAAGTCGACATCGTCTGGGAAGCCAAGCCGGGCGTTGTCTGGCATGGACATATCGAACAGGCACCCACCACCGTCATCACTTACGGAACCCGCAGCGTGGGCGAGTGCATCATCACCGTCGACGACACGCGCGGCGACCTGCTGCCCAACACCAATGTCACCGTCACCGTCACGGAGCTGAGGAAGGACCATGTGCTGACCGTGCCCCGCGAGGCGTTGCACACTGATGGCATGGGGAGCTTTGTTTATCGCATCATCAACGGTGGGCTGGTCCGAACGCCGGTTCAGGTCGGAGCTTTCAACCTGACCCGGGAGGAGATCGTAAGCGGGCTGAAGGTCGATGATGTCGTCGTACTGGCACCTAAATCGACCAGCGTCGAGCTAGCCAGCGGCTTGAAGGTCAAAGCCGTTTCATGATCTCGACTCCCATCTCGGTTGCGACTCGCAACCCGATCGCCCGCGCATGCTTTTTACTGCTCACGCTGGCCGTCATCCCGTTCCTGGACGCGCACGGCCAGATCTCGCTCACTTCGGCCGTGGACCTTGCCCTGCGCAACAGTGAGCGGATCAAAATGGCGGAGTCTGATGTAGATCACGCTCGGTTCGCATTGGCCCAGACCAGAGACGTTTACATTCCCAACCTGATCGGATCCTCGTCCGGCCTCGGATACGGTTACGGCTTCCCACTCGGTCCACCGACCCTGTTCAACATATCCTCCGGCTCGCTGGTCTTCAGCTACTCGCAGAAGGATTATGTCCGGGCGGCCGTAGCCGGAGTTCAGGCCGCCAACCTTGCTCTGCGCGATGTCCGCCAGTCAGTCACCGAGGACGCCGTAAATACCTATCTCGACCTCGCCCGCACCGAGCAGCAACGCGGTGCCGTGCTTGAAGAGCGAGGCTTCGCTGAACGCTTGGAGCAGATTGTCAAGGATCGCCTGGACGCCGGCCAGGACACCGCCATGGAGTACACCCGGTCCCGCCGAACCGGGGTCCAGCTGCGCCTTCAAACCATGCAGCTCGACGACGATATTGCCACCTACCGCGATCACCTGGAGCGCTTGCTCGGCCTCACCGGCACCGAGGTGCATGCGATTCCGGACAGCATTCCGCCCCTTAACGTCGATAGCGGCAGCCAGTCTACCCCAAATTCCGGCGCCGATACCCCCGGCGTCCAGGCCGCTTTCGTTTCCGTTCATCAGAAGTACGAGCAGGCCTTTGGCGATGCGCGCTATCTCTGGCGTCCGCAGGTAACCTTCGGCGCACAGTACAGCAAGGAAAGCTTCTATAACAACGGCTATCTCGCCTATTACCCCTACGTCACCGGGGAAAATCCAGTCACCGGCCGCGGAGCCGGCAGTCTTCCCGCCCAATCTGCCGCCTTTGCCGTCAACGTCACTATCCCCATCTTCGACCAGAGTCGGCGCGACCGCGCGCGCGAGACTATGACCGAGGCCGTGCACTCCTTCCACGACGCCCGCAATATTCGCGATCAGGAACTGGAAGGCCGGCTTCGTTTGCAGCACAGCACCGCTCAGCTAGCTGCTCGCGCCGAGTTGGCTTCACTCGACCACGACATGGCGCAGGAACAGTTGGAAGCCATCCTCGTCGAGATGAAAAGCCCGGGCACCGGCCCCTTGCTGACCCCCAAGGACGAGCAGAATGCCCGCATCGGGGAACGGCAGCGCTTCGTCGAATTGCTCGACGCCCAGTATCGACTTCGCCAAACCGAAGTGAATCTACTCCGGCAAACAAACCGTCTGGAAGACTGGCTGCGCGGTTCTTTGTCTCCCACGGTCTCTCCCGTGCCCTGACATTTGTCCAAACGAAACAGACTACCCGCACGGATACATCCTTCACAACAACGAAATCCTCAGAATGGTAAACTTCCGATAATACCCATGACGACGCCTCTGAAGACCCTGCTCCTGAATCCGCCTTCGTTTGAAAATTTTGACGGAGGCGCAAGCTCCCGATGGCCCGCGGTCCGCGAGATCGAGTCTTACTGGTATCCCGTCTGGCTCGCGTATCCGGCTGGCATGCTGGAGGGCTCCCGCCTCCTCGACGCTCCTCCGCATCACGTTACCGCGGACGAGACCATCGAGATCGCCCGGGGATACGAGTTTCTTGTGCTCTTTACCTCGACCGTCGGTTGGGCCGGCGACCATGCTCTTGCACAGGCCATCAAGAAAGCCAATCCGTCCATCAAGATCACCTTCGTCGGGCCGCCGGTTACCACCGATCCCTACCGCGCTTTGAACGAGTGCTCGGCCATCGATTTCGTTTGCCGCCGCGAGTTTGATTTCTCGGTCGTCGAGTTCGCCAACGGCAAGCCGCTCAACGAGATCCTCGGCATCAGCTATCGCAACCCGGCCGGAGGCTTTTTCGACAACCCCGATCGCCCGCAGGTTGAGAAGCTCGACAAGCCCGACATGCCCTGGGTCACCGACATCTACGCTCGCGACATGGATGTCACGCGGTACAACGTGCCCTTCCTGCTGCACCCTTACGTCTCGCTCTACTCGACGCGCGGCTGCCCCGCCCAGTGCACCTTCTGCCTCTGGCCTCAGACCCTTTCTGGCCACGCCTGGCGCAAACGGTCGACCGATGACGTCGCGGCCGAGATGGCCCACGCCAAGGAACTCTTTCCGCACGTAAAAGAGTTCTTCTTTGACGACGACACCTTCAACATCCAAAAGGCGCGCACGGTCGAACTCTGCGGTAAGCTCAAGCCGCTCGGCCTGACCTGGTCCTGCACCTCGCGCGTCACCACCGACCGCGAAACCCTGAAGGCCATGAAGGACGCCGGCTGCCGACTGTTGATCGTCGGCTTCGAGTCCGGTGATCCGCAGATCCTCAAAAACATCAAGAAGGGCGCCACTGTCGAGCGCGCCCGCGATTTCGTCAAGGACTGCCACGACCTCGGCCTGATCATCCACGCGGACTTTATCCTCGGCTTGCCAGGCGAGACAAAGCAGTCCATCCGCAACACCATCGACTTCGCCAAGTCGCTCGACTGCGAGACCATCCAGGTCTCGATCGCACACGCCTACCCCGGTACCGAGTTCTACGACTTTGCTGAGAAGAACGGCTTCATCACCAACCAGAAGATGGAAGACGACTCCGGCCACCAGATGGCACACATCGAGTACCCCGGCCTGCCGGTTGAGTACGTCATGGAAATGGTGCACCGGTTCTACGACGAGTACTACTTCCGCCCCAAGGCCGCCTTCCGCGTCGTCTGGAAAGCCGTTGTCAATCGTGATGTGCCACGCCTGTACGTCGAAGCCAAATCTTTCATGAAGCTTCGCTCGCAGCGCAACAAGGCCTCCCGCAAGATGAAGGAAGAGAACGCTCTCAAGCAGCAGGAATCCGTTAGCATGAACGCTTAACGTAAAGCGCGGATGCTAGAAGACTTCATACACCCGGATCTCTTCTGAGATCCGGGTGTTGTTCTTGAAAATAATTTCGTTCATCTACAAGAGCCAAAGCCTTGTGTCGGCCAGTCAATTGCGACCCTGAGTCCTCGTGCAAAGCCCCTTTGTGCCGAGACAGCACAGAAGCTGACTCCCTTTGCCAGCCGCCAGTCTTTTAGAATGTTTACAGATGACTCATCACTTGTCTCCACGGCAATACGCCACGTTGGCCGCCGTCGTATTCACCGCCTCCTTTGGGGATGCTCTGCTCTCGCGCGGCATGACCCGAATCGGTCCGATAAATCTTCATCACCTACCCCTCCTCCTTCACGCCCTTGCCAATCCCAACGTGATTTTCGGCATTATTCTCCTTATCGGCTTCTTCGCCAGTTACATGAGTGCTCTTTCTTGGGCTGACCTTACTTTCGTCATGCCCGCGACCGCCTTCGGCAACGTCGTGATCGCGCTGCTTAGCCGCTTTCTTCTTCATGAGCATCTCTCGCTTTCCCGGTGGATCGGCATTCTGCTGATTACTTCTGCCGTCGGCTTCGTTGCTGATCGTCCCGCGCGCACCGATCTTAAAGCGCCTTACGCCGTTCTACCCGAACTGCCGGCTACGCGCTCCGGAGTCGGCATCTAGTGCATTCCACACCGCATCTCGTGACCTGGACCTGCATCGCTTTTGTCGCTCTGCTTGCCATCGCGGGCGAAGTCCTCATCGCTGCGGCCATGCGCCAGATCGGCGATCTGGACCATGTGCGCGCCGTCTCCGGTCTCACCGGAACCGCCCGCACCGTGCTCGCCAATCCGACGTTTCTAGCCGGAGCCCTTTGCATGGCGCTCAACTTCTTTGCCATGCTCTACACCCTCTCCCGCGTCGACCTTTCACTCGCCGCACCCGGCATCGCCTCCTTCAATTACGTCGGAAACGCCGTGGCGGCGCGCTACTTCCTTCATGAGAACGTCGACCGTCGCCGCTGGCTTGCCACCCTATTCGTCTGCGGCGGCGTCTTTCTACTTACCCGCTAACACTCCAAAGCACCGCAAATGTTCTAAAACATCCGTTGTGTACACACGCCATTCCCGGCTTTCTTCCTGGCCCAACCACACATCCCGGGTGCCCCATCTCAGACAGCATCCTCGTCTGAGGTGGAATCCTCAACCTTCACTTGGCAGCAATCCAGCGCATAAGCCCCGTGGCCGGCAACTCCGGCACCAGAAACCGGTACTCTTCCCCACATACCGCCCCCGCCGCCAGACGCCCGCTCCGCGCCGCGCCCTCCATCGTCGAAGGCCAATCGGTCTCGGTCCAGTCCCCTGCCAGGAACAGCCCCGGAATCTCCGTCGCCTGCTCCGGTCGCGCCGCGTCGAGCCCGGGCGTCACCGAAAACGTCGCCCGCGCCTCCTTCAAAATTCCGCTCTTGACGAGCTTTGCCCGGCCAGCCTCCGGGAAGAAGTGCTGCAACTCCTCGAGCGCAAGCCCTAAAATCTCAGCACGCGTCTTCGGCAGCTCGCTGCGCGAGCCCGCAATCACCAGCTCCACATAGCTCCCGAGCTCAGGCGCCGACTGTCGGATGCGCGATTTATGGAAGAACCACTGAATCGTCGTATCCAGCAGCCACGCATGGTCCAAATCCGAGATCTGCCGGTCATACCACAGCAAAATAGAGATGAACGGCGAGTGCACAAACCGCGCCATCTTCCCCAGGAGCTGCACCCGCGCAGCTTCGGCGTCGGCCCCCGGCACGCGCGCGTCGGTAAGCAGCCGTTCGGTCTGCTCAAACGGCAGTGCCAGCACCACATGGTTAGCCGTGTACGCCGTATCCGCGCAGGCAAGCGTCCAGCGCCCATCCGAGCCTTGCTCCAGCCGCTCCACTCCCGAGCGCAGCTCCATCTCGGCGCCCAGCGACTCGGCCCATGCTGCACCCGCGCCATAAAACTCGCTCAAAGGCACCGTCGGAATCCCCAACCGTCCGCCCGTCCGCGTTTTCAGAAACAGCTCGTAAAATACTTTCGCTCCGTACTTCATCGAGCTGTCCGCCGCGCTGTCGTTCAAGGTCGCCAGCACGATCGGCTCCCAAAACCGACGTACCGCGCCTTCAGTCTGGCCGGTTCGCCGGTACCATGCGGCGATGCTCTCGCGGTCGTCTCCCCGTTCGCCGCGCGCCAGCCCGGCCAGCCCCCGCGCAATTGCCAGCTTGTCTGCCGAGCCCAGCGTCGTCAGTCCCAGGAAGCTGCTCGCGTACTGCAGCGGCGCCGGCAGTCCGCTCAGCTGAATCCGGCTGCGTCCGCCATCGGGAGTGAGAAACGTCTGCTCGTCGTACCAGCGAATCCAATCTGCCACGCCCGCCCGTGCACAGAAGTCGATTAGATTTGTACAGCAGCCCAACAGCACATGCTGCGAGTCCACCACCTCTTCAAGCGCCGGATGCTCATACGAGTACGCCCGCCCCCCCACATACGGACGCCGCTCAAGCACCGTCACCCGCGCACCCGCCTCCGCTAGCGCCGCGGCAGCCGAAAGCCCGGCCACACCCGCACCCACCACCACTACGTCTCGCGGCTCCACGGTCATCGACTTCGCACCCGCAGCGACATCGCCATCCCCTGCACCAGCGCCAACAACTTATGGCTCGTCGCAACTCGCACCCGCACCGAAAACACATCCCCCTGCCGGCGATCGATCGCACCCAGAAGACCGCTGTAAATCTTCACCAGCACCCACAGCGCCGGGCGGCTATCCGCATCGATCATCGGCAGCAGCTCCCGCGCTGACTCGTAGTACTCCCACGCCTGCACGGAGAGCGCCACCAGCATCGCCCGTTCGTTCGCATCGAGCGTCCGCCCGGCGGCCATCGCCAGCACATCCTCGTTAGTCACACCAAACTCACGCAGCATCTCCTGCGGCAGATACACGCGCCCACGCTCGGCATCTTCTTTCACGTCACGCAGAATGTTCGTCAGCTGAAAGGCCGCACCTGTTCTCTCGGCCAGCAGCTCCGCCCGCGGATCGCTGTAGCCAAAGATGCGAATGCAGACCAAACCTACGACGGAAGCCACCAGGTAGCAGTAGTGATAAAGATCGCCGAAAGACTCATACCCTTGCAGCTCGCGCATTCCATCCGCACTCTGCACCTGAACCTTCATTCCACCCGCGGGCAGCGGCTGAAGATCCATCGCCGTCCCTTCGACCAGCTGCTCCAGCAAATGATCCGAGATTCCAAACCGCTGCTGGGTGTCAGCCACCGCCAGAAACACCGGATCGCTCGCCGACCCATTCGCCCGGCCTCTGCGCCAGTCCTCCCGCCACGCCTCCATGCGCACGCAGCGCTCGTCCCGGCTCAGGCTCTCGTCATCGGAGAGATCGTCCGCCTGACGCATAAACGCATAGATCGCACAGATCGCATCACGCTTGGGCTTCGGAAGCACACGAAAGGCATAGTAGAAGTTCTTGGCCTCGCGCTTCGCCACCTCCCGGCAGAACAGGTAGGCCGCCCCGAGCGCCGGAGCCTCTTGCACCACTTGCGTCATGAGCGCGACCCTCCCGGCAGCCCACCCAGCAGCTTGCCCCGGAGCGCCTCTGCCAGTAACCGCACCTTGATCGTCTTCGACACCGATGGCCGCTTCCGCAGTACGTCGTACCCTTGCGCCACGATACCGTCGAGCGCCGCCTGCCCTCCGCCTTCAAACAATCGCAGCGTCACCGCCAGCTCCCGATCCACCGTCTTGCTGATCCTGCCGCCCTCGCGCAGCAGCGCGCCCGTCGTCTTCACCAGTGCCTTCATCAGCGCGCGAAACTCCGGAGTAAACCTCCGCGCGGTCAAATCTTCCTCCGCCACGCCAAACTGCCGCATCCAGTCGCCAGGCAGATAACGCCGATTGCGCTCCCAATCCTCAACCACATCCTGCCAGAAGTTCGTCAACTGCAGCGCCGTGCACACCTTGTCCGAAAGCTGCGCCCGCTCCTCATCCCGATACCCTGAAACCCAAAGCACTAGCCGACCCACAGGATTTGCTGAGAGCCGCGCATACTCAAGACACTCCTCAAGCGACGCAAAGCGCGTCTTCACCTGGTCCATCTCGAAGGCAGAAATCAGGTCATCGAACAGCTGCTTTGGTACCCCGGTCTCGACGATCGTCTGGCCGAGCGCGACGAACACCGGATGCCGGCTCCGCTCGGGCGCTCGATAACACTCCTCCAGCATCTCCCGCCACTCGCCTAGCAGCCGCGTTGCCGTCGCTCGATCCGGAACCTCATCGCCCAGGTCATCCGCCGTCCGGCTGAACGCATAAATACTCTCAAAATACGGCCGTGCCCGCCGGGGCAGAAACCACGTCGCTACATGGAAGTTCTCATAGTGCGTCGTCGCCAGATGCCGGCACCAGGCCTGCGCCTCGGCCAGCGTTGGCCGCACCGCCGGCAGCAAATACTCTGCCGGAGCCCCGGCCAGCAGATCCTGCGTCGCCGCCTCCATCATCGAGCCTCGCCTGTCTCACCGGGAAAGATCGCCGTCTTGATGTCCCTCATGCCGCTTGCTGACCGCGTCATCATGCGCCGAAACACCTCCGGCACCTCCTCCAGCCCTGCCCGACCGGTCAGAAACTCCGCACACCGGAACTGCCCACTCGCAATCAGATGAAACGCTCGGCGGCACGTTCCCGGTGTGTGGTGGAAGCTCGCTTTCAACGTAATGTCCCCATAGTGCAGGCGGTTAGTGTCGAGCGCCACCACCGTCCCGCTCGGAGGCCCGCCGAAAAAGTTCACGACTCCACCCTTGCGCACCATCCCGACCGCCGCCTCCCAGGTCGCCGGCGTCGCTACCGCCTCAATCACCACATCCGCCCCGCGCCCTTCGGGCGTCAACGCTCGCGCTGCCTCCACGCCATCGCTGCCCTCGGCAATCTGCACCACCGCACGCGCACCAAATCGCTTCGCAGTCTCCACCTGGTCCTCACGCTTGACTACTGCGAGCACCTCTACCCCAGCCAGCGCCGCCGCATGCACAAACATCAGCCCGATCGGTCCCGCGCCGATCACAATCATCGTGTCGCCCGCGCACGCTCCGCTCTCCTCCAGCCCCCGCACCACACAGGCCAGCGGCTCGGTCAGCGCCGCATGCTCCAGCGACACCGCATCCGGAACCCGCAACGTGTTGCGCGCCACAATGCGCGCTGGCACCCGCAGATACTCCGCATAGGCCCCATTGTTGAACAGCAGGTGGTCGCACAGATTCTCCTGCCCACGCCGGCAGAAGTAACAAGCCTCACAAGGCGCCGAGTTCATCGGCACCACCCGATCGCCCACCGCAAATCCAGCCACCCCGGAGCCGACTTCGGTTACCACCCCCGCCAGCTCATGCCCAAACGGCATCGGCGGCTTCAGCATGCGCGCATGATATCCGCGCCGGTACACCTTCAGGTCCGTTCCGCACGTCAGCGCGGCCCCCACCCGCACCACCAGTTCGCCGGGGGCCGCGCTCGGTCGGTCGACCTGCGTCAAACGCAGATCCTCACGGCCATACAGCACTGCCGCCGTCATCGTAGTTTCCATCATCTGCCTCTATCCTCTCACCTTCAGCATCACCTTAGGCCCGGAAACAGCCCACGAATCTGATACAGTGAGCCAGAGATCGAATGCCTTTTTCCCTCGAAAGCTTTACTAAAGAACGCCTCGGCGCGCTGCAGGAATATTCCCTGCTCTCCGCCCGCGCCGTGACGAACATGTTTTCCGGCCCACGCTACTGGTCGGACATCTTCTCGCAGATGGACTCCATCGGCGTCGGCTCCCTGCCCATCGTCATCCTTACCGGCTTCTTCACCGGCTGCGTCCTCGCCCTGCAATCGGAGACCGCGCTGCAGGAGTTCGGCGCCGTTAGCCGTACCGGCTCGCTCGTCTCCCTCTCCATGGTCAAGGAGCTCGGCCCCGTCCTCACCGCACTCATGGTCTCCGGCCGCAACGCCAGCGGCATGGCCTCTGAGCTCGGCTCCATGAAGGTCACTGAGCAGATTGACGCCATGCGGGCCCTTGGGACCGATCCCACCCGCAAGCTCGTCACGCCTCGTCTCGTCGCCACCGTCTTCATGCTCTTCTTCCTCACCATCATCTCGGACGCGGTCGGCATCGCCGGCGGAGCGCTCGTCTCCGTGACCCTGCTGAACCTGAACGCGACCATGTACCTCCACACCACCTATGCCTCGCTCGCCTACGGCAATATCGTCGAAGGCCTCACCAAGGCACTCTTCTCCGGCTTCACCATCGCCACCGTCGGCTGTTTCTTCGGCATGCGCACCGAAGGCGGAACCCAGGGCGTGGGCCGCGCCACCACTCAGGCCGTCGTCGTCTCCTCCGTCATGATCATCATTCTCGACTTCCTAATTAGTCGTGCCATGATTGCTCTCTTCGGCACATAACGCGTTTCTCTTCTGCTCTGTCCCAAAACCGGACACAATTCGCCATCTTTTCCGCTTCCGAGCTCAAATCGACCATGACCACTCCCGCCGATCAGACCCAGCCCGAGCCTCAAGCCAAACCCGGCAACGACGGCCCTGTCATCGTCTTCGACAAGGTCTCGATCGGCTTCGACCGCGGCCCGGTCCTCAAAGACATCTCTTTCTCGATCGATCCCGGCCAGACGCTCATCCTGCTCGGCCCTGCCGGCACCGGCAAATCCGTCCTCATGAAGCTGGCCAACGGCCTCCTCCGTCCGGACTCCGGCTCCATCACCGTCTTCGACCAGTGCATCGACACGATGCCCGAAAAGGACCTCTTCAAGCTTCGCGCCCGCATCGGCATGGTTTTTCAGGAGTCCGCCCTCTTCGATTCGCTTTCGGTCGAGGACAACGTCGCCTACCGCTTTAATGAGGAAGGCATGGCTCCCGAAGAAGCTCACAAGAAGGTCGAAGAAGTCCTCAAGTTCGTCGCCCTTCCGGAAGCCATCGACAAGTTCCCCTCCGAACTTTCCGGGGGCATGCGTCGCCGCGTCTCCATCGCCCGCGCTATCATTACCGGCCCCGAGCTCCTGCTCTACGACTCCCCCACCGGCGGCCTCGACCCCATCACGTCCACCACCATCATCGAGCTCGTCGTCAAGCAGCGCGACGTCGAACGTACCACCTCGCTGCTCATTACGCACCGCCTGCAGGACGCCTTCACCCTCGCCACCCATTGCTGGAACGAAAAAGAAAGCAAAATGGAGCCGCTGCCCGACGGCAAAGTCGACGAAACCACTCGTTTCCTCGTTCTCAATGAGGGTGCCGTCATCTTTCAGGGTGATACCCACGAACTCGTCCACTCCGACGACCCCTGGCTTAAGGAGTACCTCTCCTGACCAGGTCAGTGGGAACTGGGGTGGATCTGACCACGGTGCCTCTTTTGCGAGAGCAACAGTGGCCTCGGTCCCTTCCTATGCGCGGGAAAGATCCTTCAGACCGATCCCGCCATGCAATAGGTCCTGGCCACCCTCGGTACGACGCATTCCCAACACGGATGACTGGTATATCGTCTCCCATCGCCACCCACTGGATAGCATCGCCATCAGCAAGCGCGTCTTGGCGATCGACAAGATGGTCTTCGATAAAGACGGCAACATTGCCCATTGTTATGACAAAGGATGGTCCCGGTGTAGAAATTCTCAAGAAGACTGACTAAAGCGTTTTCCTTGTGGATCTACCTGGTGCCACAATCTTGGTGTGCGTTTTCTCTCAGAGAAAGTGCCACCGAATGCCTGATTCGGGATCCCCGGCAACAGGAGATGCTCCAGCAACACGGGCTGTCTAAAATCGCTTACTGTTAGTGGTGTGTTCATGCCAAGTTAAGAGATGGCCCGCGAGTAAAAGCACGACACAAGGAACTAAAGCGTATCGCGGAAAGCGATGGGTGAAGAAAGCACCAAAAAAAGCACCACTGAGAAAGCAGAGGCAGGCGACAGCGGCCACAGTGGCTTTGCCGGCATTCTCGTGCCGATCTTCCCCCATCCACCAAAGCACAATCCCCTCTGTAGCGCTTCTCAGGTTGCCCGTGGTCATGGCGCTATTAAAGCCCCAGGGTCCCAATTTGTTGAAGCTGGTAACTTGCAGGGCCACCACAAAAGATAGGGTGGGAACCACGACGAAATTTGGCAGGGAAGAATCAAAGAGAGTGAGTGCGACGATCGCAAGAAGCTCCAGAATCTGGCAAACCAAGGTGGCCCGCAGGCTCTGCTTTTTCGATTTCACCCCTAGGAACTTAGCCGTCATCACGCCCAATGCACACGCAAGAATCGGTGGGATATGCCGGCCGGCTTGCGACCAATCTCGCCCCGCTGAAGATACGGCCAGCAAAACGACATTGCCTGTCTGTGCGTTGGCAAAAACATGGCCATGTGCAAGATAGGCGTAAGCATCCATGAAACCGCCGGCTAGCGAAAAAAGTGATTCAATCAAAAAAAGATTCGAAAGAGATCGAAGTGAAAGCGAAGACGATCCTCCCGCTTGGTTCATGAGAACTGCACTCCCGGGCTGTCGATAGAAGTCACTCATAGCTTTCGCAAAATCTCAGCCGTTACATCGTTTCTCGATGCCGATCGCAGTTGAGCCACACAGTGTCAGGGCCTGCGCTTGACTGCGGTTGTTGACACCTGGAACGCAGGCACCCGCAGCCAGGCCCACGCGGACTCTACGCACCAAAGAAGTTCCGGAGCTTCTCGATCACCAGTTGCGGCTGTTCTTCAGGAAGAAGATGTCCGCAAGGCAGTGCCTCGCCAGACACCGTTCCCTCTGCCTTTGGCCGCCAGGTAGCAAGCACATCCCAAAGCTTACCCACCGTGCCTTGCGCGCCCCACAGGGCAAGCACCGGGACCTGGATCTTATGGCCGGCCGCATCGTCTGCTCGGTCCATCTCCAAATCTATACTTGCGGCGGCTCGATAATCTTCGCAAGCGGCGTGAATCGTGCCTTTGCAGCAATAGCAGCGGATATACTCGGCCATCGCCTCCGGCGTGACCGCTCCCGGCGTCTTACTCTGGACATATAAGTGATCGCGGAGATAAAAAGCCGAGTCCAGCCCAATAAGGTGCTCTGGCATCGGCTCTGGCTGAATCTGCAGGAACCACCAGACATATTTGGTCGCAAATTCTTTATTCGTATCGTTGTACATCGTCAGAGTAGGAGCAATATCCAGCAAGGCCACCTTCTCTACCGCATCTGGATGGTCCAGGCACAGCCGATGCGACATCCGTCCGCCGCGGTCGTGGCCTGCAAGCATAAAACGTGTGTGCCCAAGCTGACGCATCACCTCCACTTGATCCTGCGCCATTGCACGAAACGAATACTCGGCGTGATCCCCTCCGCCGGCGGGTTTGCTCGAGTCCCCATATCCACGCAAGTCCGTGAGCACGACACTGTATTGCTCAGCCAAGGCGGGAGCGACTTTATGCCAGGTCACGTGCGTCTCCGGGTGGCCATGCACCAGTAATAAAGGTTTCCCGGTCCCTTTCGTCAAAACGCGGATAGTGGCACCGCAGGTCTTGATGTACTGTGCCTTAAATCCGGGAAAGAGTTTCTGGCTAACGGCTTCGGAAGGTGGAGCGGGAAGTTGCGGCAGTTCGCCACCTGCGTGCGGGCCGGCCAACGGACTGGGAAGCGCCTGCTTCAGGTTGTCGGGCGAAGGCGGCAAATCAGTCTGCGCCGAAGCCCTTTGTAAGATCGCTGCTGTTGCGGCTCCAACACTTACTGCGGCAAATTGTCTCCGGTTCATAGATCTCCTTTGGCTTTGTTTATAGTCGGTCAACGTAGCGTTGGATGAACTCCCAAGAGAGAAGGGCGCTGATATCCCGCCTGTGTTCAAGCTCGATTCCGTCCTTAGCATTCACCGCGCCAGAGGATGGCTACGCCGGTGCTGAAGAGGGGTTCAGTCAAAAACCGTCAGCACACCTGCGACACGCAGTGCGAAGACTGCCGCCAACGAGCACATAGAGAAGCACCCTAAAGCGTGTAGGAACAGTCCGATTTGCTCGCAAACGGAGGCGGGAAATAAGCGGCATGAAACCGTCTCCGTATTCAAGTGGGTCTTTCAACTCTAGGCCTGAGACTCAGCTAGAAGAGCTACTATGACCCGCACCATCGCTGAACAACTAAAGCACACGCCGTAGTTCGCAAAAGCTGGCGCCGTCACATCTTGAAGCGTGCCCAACGCCCAAGATGCCTGCCGAATTCATAGCCGACGCGGACACGCTGGAGGAGCTGGTGAAGGGAGCCGAGATGAGTTTCTCCATCGACCGCAAGGCTGGATCGCAGCACTTCAGTGTCCTTGTCTGGCGGATTGGTGGTAAAGTCTTCCGGCTTCTACCCGAAAAACTTTGGCGTACGCACCTCGTACATCCCGCTCTATGCCCGCCAGCAACTCCGGCCACGGCTCGTAGTTCGCTAGAAGAGACAATGCCCATTCGTCGTTACCGCTCCGATCCTCTGTGTCTCGGCGAATCCCATTGATAACGCCGGTCCCAAGAGCAAACTAGCCGAGCAACTTACGAACGCGTTCCTCCCTATTTTCAAGGGAGTCAGGCTGAAATCATGGCAGCAACTTTACCTGCCCGCTACGGGTCGCGCCATTGATGCACTGCACCGCTCAGGAATCCTAACGCGCCGTGAATCATGTTGATCGGCCTGTTAAGAGGATCGGCCTGACAGACCGTGGATGGGAAGCGGCGGCCACGCAGATTTCTTATCGGATCGCTACAACGGAGCCCAGGTGGCCTGTCCGGACCCCGTGGACTTTCATGCGTACCAGAACGCCGATCTGTATGACTGGACAAACGCTTTCTATCTTCAGGGGAATTTCGGGCGAGTTGCGGTCTCAACGGACCGCAAGCCGGACGGAACGGTGATCGCGACAATGCCCGGGGAGTATGCGTAGAGTATGTGCTCGGCACACACGGGCGGTCGACCGAGCAGTGGGACATCTGGCAGGCAGTCTCCTCACCGGCAGGAACGGATGGGTATCCGGCGGAGATCATCCAGCCGATGACCGGAGCGATCGATAAGACACGCTGGCTTACTGGCGCGAGCACTACGATCTAGCGGCGATCCTGAAGCGGGACTGGGCTACGCTTGAGCCGAAGCTCGAAGGCAAGCTACACTTCGCCGTGGGTGACGGAGATACATACTTTCTGGACAATGCGATGCATCTGCTGCAAAAGCAGCTAGAGGCGACGACCGCTCCGCACTCAGATGCGACGTTCAGTATGGTCCGGGGATGCCGCACTGTTACACCGGTGGTCCTGCTGAGTACACGATGCAACAAAACAACGCCAACTGGACCCAGCGCGTGTTGCCGCGGATGGCCGAACACATGCTAAATACTGCGCCTCCCGGAGCAGACATAACGTCCTGGCGGTACTGACTTCAGTCGCCTGTGCCTCGACGGGCCTCAATCCAACCTGGGATCGAGGCTGCGTCGCGTCTTGCGTCACTGCGTGAAAAATAAGTTACATTTCACAACCCTTACCTCTGGCGCATCGTCTGATAGTAGGTCTATATTCTTATGTGCTGTATAGATATTGTCTATACCCGTTGACAGCGCTTTTAGTTCGGCGGGCTACCTCAACGCTGTTCTCACTGTGACCCTGCTACATTCTCTGTTCTGCAGCTCGTGTCGCATTTGTTTTGGAGCGAACCATGTACAACCGTAATGTCATCCTGTCCGCAGTTGCCGCTATATCCATTGGCCTTTCTGCCAACGCCCTTGTCGCGCAGAGCAGCACCGCGACCACCACACAGACTCAGTCCGCTAAGCCTGCCGGCAAGCAAATCAAGTTCACGATCCAGAACAAATCCGCCGCGCCGGTTGATCTACAAAGCGGAGATCAGCAGATTCACCTTGCCGCCGGTCAGTCTCAGCAGGTCAAAGCTCCTGCCGGAACCAAGATTGTCACGACGTCCGACTCTTCGACCAGCCAGGCAGGAACAGTTGCAGTTGAAGTGACCGACACCATGTCCGGTTCCACCGTAAACCTGCGGTAGGTTCTTGTTTCAAATGGGCCGCGATTGATCGCGGCCCGTTTCTGCGCTTGCCGGCATCCATCCCGGCTGCGCCAATAAGTCTGATCGATATGAGGGATTGTGTCATTCTGCTCGCATCCGTCGATTGACGACCGTTCCGGTCCGAATTAGACTTAGGCGTGGACCGCAGTACTGATCAGACTGTCTGCGGCCGTGATTGCGGCGCTCGAAGATTGAGTGTCAAGGCAGGATTCGGGCATGTTGCAGGCATTCATTATCACGCTGCGTGAGGGCGTGGAAGCTTCGCTGATCGTCGGGATTATCTTTGCGTACCTGGGCAAGATTGGGCGGCCGGAGCTGAAGCGAACGGTCTTTTGGGCGCTTGGTTCGGCGATCGTGGCCAGTGTTCTGGGAGCGGTGGTGCTCTCCCGCCTGCAGTACAACCCGGACATCTTTGAAGGCTGGGTGATGCTGGTAGCGGCCGGTTTTACCGGCAGCATGATCTGGTTCATGAACAAAACTGCTCGCTCGATGAAGGGGGAGATCGAGGCGAAGATTGCTCGCGCGACAGCAGGAACATCTCAGTTCGGGCTTTTTCTGCTGGTCTTCCTGCTGGTGCTGCGCGAAGGCGTAGAGACGGTTCTGATTCTTGCGGCTGTTTCGCTCAATTCGACGGAGCTTCTGAGCTTTACAGGAACAATGTTGGGCGTTGCGGTGGCAGTGGTCTTTGGGGTTATGTTCGTCCGTGGCTCGCTCAAGATCAATTTGCAACGGTTTTTCCGAGTCACGACCATCATTTTGTATTTTGTGACATTCCAGCTCTTGGTCAGCGGACTTCATGAGCTTTCCGAAAATGGGGTTCTACCGTCGAGCACGACGGAGATGCGTCTGATCGGTCCGATCGTGCGCAATGATCTTTTCTTCTTTGTGACGATGCTGGCGTTGGCGGCGATCATGATTCTGATGGAGCAGCGGCGGCGCGGGCCGGCAGTGCTGGCGGCGGATGCGACTGCCGCTGACCGACGGCGCGCGGCGTGGAGTCAGCGGCGTGAGAAGCTTTGGATGACCGCCGTGACGGGCGCCAGCTTTCTGTTTATTTTCCTTTCGACCGCCGAGTTTATCTATGCCAAGAGCTCGACTGCGTTGAGCGCTGCAGCTCCGGTGACACTGGTGGGCGAGCAGGTAACGGTGCCGGTGGCGGAGATCAACGGTGACGGAGCGGAGTCGAAGCTGCACCGGTACGGTGTGCATGTGGACGATGCGCAGGGCCACTCGGCCGAGGTACGGTTTTTGCTCTTCAAGAAGCCGGACGGAAACATCGTCTCGGTGGCGGATGCTTGTACGATTTGCGGGCCAGTAGGCTTCTATATCGGCGAGCAAGGAATTACGTGCAAGATGTGCGCAAGCCCGCTCAATGCGGCAAGTATGGGGCAGCCGGGTGGGTGTAATCCGATTCCGCTCAAGTCCACGGTTTCTGGGGGGCAGGTAGTCATTGCGGCGGCGGATCTGAAGGCGATTGCTCCGCGGTTCGAGAAGTAGCGTGTTTCTCCGCCTATTGTGGGAAAGCTTCGTTCGGCAGCGGCGGCGGAAGGCGCTGGCGGGGATTGCGATTCTGCTCGGGACGACGGCGGTGACGGCGATGCTGGCGCTCGCGACCACGATTGGGGACCGGATTCATCGCGAGTTGGCCGTCTATGGGGCGAACATCGTGGTGACGCCCAAGGCCGATTCGCTGGAGGTGAAGGTAGGTGGGGAGGACCTGAAGCCGGCTACGGGTGGGGCTTATTTGAAAGAGTCGGATTTAGAGAAGCTGAAGGGGATTTTCTGGTCAAACAACATTACGGGGGTTAGCCCGGAGTTATCGCTTGATTTTGAGTTTCTGGACGCAGCTGGGAAGGAAGTGGAACCTGGACACATAGTAGGGTACTGGTTCAATCACGCTTTCGGAACATTAATGACAGGTGCTCCAGCACTCCATCCTTGGTGGAAGGTGACTGGAAGCTGGCCACTCTCGGGCGGAGAGAGCGGTCCGCCAGAAGTGGCGGTGGGTTCACGACTTGCGAGAAAGCGTGGATGGAAAGTCGGGGACATTGTCGAGACCGACATAACGCCCGCTCAATCAATGCGCATTGTGGGTATTGTTTCATCAGGGGATGCCACAGAAAACCAGCTTTTTACCTCGTTGGATATCGCGGGATGGTTTTCTGGCCGCGATGGCGAGATTGATCGAGTGGACATCTCTGCGCGTACGCGACCGGAGGATGCCTTTGCACGCCTTGATCCAGACAAGCTTTCACCCAAGCAGCATGACATCTGGTATTGCCGGCCATATGCGAACTCGATTGCTTACCAGATCATGGAGGCGATTCCTGGGTCGCGGGCGGAGCAGGTGCGGCGCGTGGAGCAGAGTGGAGGGACGGTGCTGTCGCGCATCAGCGGGCTGATGTGGTTGGTGTCGGGAGCAGCGCTGCTGGCGGCTGGCTTTGCAGTGTCGGCGGCAATGGCTACGGCGGTGCTCGAGCGGCGCGGGGAGATTGGGCTGATGCGGTCGCTGGGGGCGAGTCGAGGGGCGATCGCGCTACTGTTTTACGCCGAGAGCGGACTGCTGGCGATGGTGGCCGGAGCGGTAGGGTTTGTGGCGGGGTCTGGTTTGGCGTTCTGGTTTGGCGGGAGAATCTTTCCTGGGGCGTCGGCGGAGCCGCTGCTGAATATGGCCCTGCTGCCGGTGATTGTGGCGCTGGCGCTGGTGGTGGCGGTTGCGGGAAGTACGCCTTCCATTCGAGCGGCTCTGCGGATGGACCCGTCCAATGTGCTGCGGGCCAACGCGTGAAAGCCGGATTTGGCTTGGGAAGCTTGTTGCGGCGGTCGCTAGTGCACCGGCGGGCGCGGAGTTTGTCAGCGCTGGTGGCGCTGACGGTGTCGGCGGCGGTAGCGACGGCGCTGCTGACACTCTATGCGGATCTGGATCAGAAGCTGCATAAGGAGTTTCGGAGCTTCGGAGCGAATGTGGTGGTGACGGCGGCCGCGCTGCCGGGTGATGCGGTGGCGCGGGCGCAACGGGCGGCGGGGGCCGAGGCCGCGGTGGCGGAGTTTGGGTACGCCGTGGTGAATACGGATCGGGGGACGCCGGTGGTGGTCGCAGGGGTGGACTTCCCTGCTGTGCGGCGGCTCGATGCCTGGTGGCAGGTGGAGCGCTGGCCGACGGGTGCGGATGCGGCGTTGCTGGGAACGCGAGCGGCGGAGTTCGTGGGCAACGAGCGTGCCGTGACGCTGACGTTTGCGGGCAAGGCCCAGACGTTCGCGGGGGCCGGACGGCTGAAAACGGGCGGCGATGAGGACAGCCGGATTTACGTTCCGCTGGCTGCGTTTTCGGCGTGGACGGGTGTGGCGCCGAGTGTGGTGGAGATCCAGGTGCCGGGGGGCGCAGCGCGAGTGGAGGCGGCGATTCCGCGGCTCGAGGCGGAGTTTCCAGAGGCGAAGGTCGCTCCGGTGCGGCAGCTGGTGGAGGGTGAGTCGCAGATTGTGGACCGGACGCATGCGCTGATGTTTGGGGCGGTGACGCTGATTGCCCTGACGGTCGGGGTGAGCGTGCTGGCGACGCTGTCGGCTTCGGTGCTCGAACGGCGCAGGGATTTTGCGCTGATGAAGGCGCTGGGTGGAGGCCAACGGCAGCTGATGAATTTGTTTCTGCTGGAGACGCTGGTGCTTGCGGCCGGCGGCGTGGTGGCCGGGTATGTGCTGGGGTCGGCAGCGGCGTGGGGGATGAGCGAGCTGAACTTTCAGACGGCGGCGCTGCCGCGACTCTCGGTGCTGCCGATGGTGCTAGCGTTGAATTTAGCGATTGCGGTGAGCGCGGCGTTGTTTCCGGTACGGTCGCTGCGGGGGCTGGAGCCGGCGGCTCTGCTCAAGGGCGAGTAGGGAGGCGACGTCAAGGAAGAGGGCGCAAACGTCGCGATTGCGCGAAGGGCGCAAGGGGAGCAGAGATGGCAGAAGTGGTAACGAGGCTGGTGAGTGACGCGCCGAAGATGACGCGGGACGAGTGCGCGGTGATTGCGCTGGATGAGGTTTCGCGCGAGTACGCGGGGCGCACGGGCGTGGTGCGGGCGCTGGACTCGGCGACGTTTTCGATCGTGGCGGGCGAGTGGGTGGCGATCACGGGGCCGTCGGGCTCGGGTAAGAGCACGCTGGTGAACCTGCTGGGGTGTTTGGATCGGCCGACGTGTGGGTCGCTGAAGATCGACGGGGTGGAGGTGGGGGCGATGTCGGCCAAGGAGCTGGATCGGTTTCGCGCGGACAAGATCGGGTTCATCTTTCAGCAGTTTCACCTGATCCCGTATCTTTCAGCGGTTGAGAACGTGATGCTGGCGCAGTATTTTCACTCGATGACGGATGAGAGCGAGGCGCTGGCGGCGCTTGAGAAGGTGGGGCTGGGAGATCGGGTGGGGCATCTGCCCAGCGAGCTCTCAGGCGGGGAGCAGCAGCGGGTGTGCATTGCACGGGCGCTGATCAATCATCCTCCGATTCTGCTGGCGGATGAGCCTACGGGCAATCTGGACCAGGCGAACCAAAAGATCGTGGCCGGGCTACTTGAAGGGCTGCATGCGGCGGGGCACACGATCGTGATGGTGACGCACGATCCGGAGATGGCGGCGCTGGCTCCGCGGCGGATCGCGCTGAACCATGGGCGGGTGTTTTGTCATCCGGTGGCGGGCATGGTGCGGCTGCGGTGAAGCTTGCGGAGGGGTACCCCCCCTCCCCCGGGTAAAATCTAAAGTCCTTGGAATGAATGACATTTAGAGCGTGTGGCTGCTAAAGTATTCCATTCATTGGAGTTACCGTCAAAGTCTTCAAAAGAAAGGACTTAAGCGGATTAGCCGATGGGTGTAGCAAGGATGAGGAAAAAGCAACCGCAGATTCCCTTCGGGAATGACAAGAAGGAGCAAGCGTCTCCTTGACCATCCGCTCCTCCGCTCTGGGCGTAGCCGCGAGATCAGCTTCCTGAGACTGGTCTCTTCTTATTCGGTGTTTTAAGGTTAGCAGATTGAGTCGGGTCACTATGCCAACTCTTTTCTGTGGCTAAGACATTGTTTTGAAACGACTTACGTAGGAAGGCGAAGGATAGAGGGCTTGACAGTGTGCGACGGGTCGATCGTACGCCTTGAGGGACAGTTGATCGAGGAGTTTGTTGGGAGGCGCTTCGACGCGGGTTTCTTCAGCTACTTCTGGAGGCGGTGGATTCGTTGAGAGCAGGGTTAAGTTCCATACGTCTGAGTTTGCGTCACCCGTGTTTGGGCCGATTGGTGTGGAGGTGGGCGAGGTAGTGGAGCGGGATGGTTTGTATTTGCGGCTTTGAGAGAATTGCGTAGCTCAATTGACACGATCCCAGTGGGCTTGAATAAGGTTGATCTTTGACGACGCTTATTACTTCCGCTATTGCGACTTATCAGGATGTACACGGAAGGTTGTCTCAAGGCCAGGTTGCAAACGCGTACGAACCCGCAAAGCGACATCCGCGTGTCTCCTCAAACGACGGCTCTCGTTTCTGTCCATGAGACACGCTGTGGAAAGCGGAAAGTTCTTGGCAGTCTTGGCTTATCCAAGCCGCTCCTGCAGTAGGTGGTCAGACACACGGATTGCGTTCGCGATGATGGTCAGCGACGGATTGACGGCGCTGGCAGATACGAAGCATGCGGAATCCACCACGTACAGATTGTCCAGATCGTGTGCCTTGCAATGCGCGTCGAGCACGCTGGTGGCGGGAACATTGCCCATGCGGCAGGTGCCATTTTGATGGCCGACACCTTCAAGCGGGATGCGCTTCTTGAAGTAAGCGTGCAGGGGCACATGCGTTGTCGCGTGGCCTGCTTTCTTCAAGACGTCTACCCAGCGATCTTTTAAGCGTTCGAACGACTCGACGTTGTTAGGCGTATAGGAGAGCTGGATGCGATGGGGAGCGTTGTCTGTGACAGGTTCCGACTCGTTGGTGCGGCCAGTGTCTCCGGAGGGGTGGGCACCTGCCAGGCCGGGCTGCATGCTATCGACCGAAAGTGGCGTTGCGTTGTGCAGGGTGACACGATTTTCTGCGGCGGGAAGGTCTTCTGTGGTCAACCACCATGGAACCGCGTGATGCTTCATGCCCTCGAGGATGAAACCGGGTGTCAGCGGCGGGGCGTCACCTTTCATCATCTCGAAGTGGAAGCTGCCTACCGGCTGGACCTGTCCCAGCGGGAACGGATAGGCCGGATCGGTGTCTTTCAAGTAGAAGTCATTCGTTCCCCAAGTTTTTGTGTAGGAGTCTTCGTTGCGCTGGGTCGAGAGCGCAAGCAGCGCGTCTGCCTGGTGATACATGAAGTTGCGGCCAACCTGATCGGAGCTGTTTGCGAGGCCGGTTGGGTGCTTGTCGTTCGCGGACGCCAGCAGAAGAACCGCGGAGTTGATCGCTCCCGCACAGACGGCGAAAAAACCTGCGGTGTAGGTTGCGGTTTGCCCGGTTTTCGAGGGTGCCGGAGCGTTTGTATCCGTTGGCTGGGCTGCGCTGCCGTACGGTTTACCGGAACCGGAGTGAATGACTTCCACGCCAGTGACCGCTGTACCCGCTGCGTTGGTGATCAGGCGTGTCACGCGTGAACTGGTCATGAGCGTGACGTTCGGCAGGTGCATGATCTCGCGGATGCAGTTGATGTCGGAATCGGACTTGGCATGGACGAGGCAGGGGTAGCCGTCGCAGGTATCGCAACGGATGCACGCGGACGCAAGCGGGTCTGCCTCATTGCGCTTGAGGCCAAGCGGAATGGGGAAGGTATTGACGCCGAGTTTGCGTACATCGTCCTCGATGCTCTGCATGCGCGGCTCATTCGAGAATGCCGGATACGGATACCGCTTCGAGTGAAACGGCTCGGTAGGATCAAACGATGAGCCAAAGCCGCCTGGCTTGCCGGGGGCGGTGCCCAGGTCACCGTGGACGTGGAAAAGCTCTTCAGCCTGGGTGTAATACGGCTCCATATCGGCGTAGGAGATGGGCCATGCGGGCGAAATGCCGCCTTTGTGCTGGATGACGCCGAAGTCCTCTGCACGCATGCGGAACATGGCCGCGCCATACACCTTGGTTTGACCACCAACGAAGTAAGCCTGTTGCGGATGAAGGTCTTTCCCATCCTTGTCCTGCCAGGTCTCCCTGGTGTGATAACGATTATCCAGGAACACTGCCGAGGTGTCCCAGTTGAGCTTTTCCTGCGGCATGAAGGGGCCGCGCTCCAGGATCAGGATGTTCTTGCCGGCTTGAGCGAGATGGAGAGCCAGCGTCCCGCCGCCCGCCCCCGTGCCGATCACAATCGCGTCATATTGCATAGACATGGTCCGTACGATGCAGGGGAAGCCGAATACACCGCTTTCCCCTTGCTCAATCCGCAGAAGAGACCGGATGACGATGCGAGGGGTAATGACAGCGAAAGGGACAAGGGTAGTTTAGGTCGGCGTGCAGCTTGGCGCAGAGGACACGTTCAGGACCGTATAAGTGCAGATAAGCCTCCGCGGCGCCCATCATGCCGATCAGCGGAGCGGTGAAGTAAACCCAGCCTGCGGTCCACAGGTGTGCAAACACCGCCGAGCCTGTGGTGCGGGCCGGGTTGATGCTGAACCCTGAGACTGGCGCGAACAACACGATGTACAAAGCGATCAAAATGCCGACGCAGTAGCTGGTGTAGCTGGCTATGCGCGGGCGGTTGGACGTCCAAAGCACGACTCCCATCAGCAGCGCAGCCATAAACAGTTCGGCCAAAAAGGCTGCGGCCGTGCCGTACCTGCCTGGAACGGTAACGGCATAATCCACGCCCGGATCGGCGAGACGTTTGCCGAGGATAAGCGACGAGACTCCGACTCCAAACAGTCCACCCGCGAATTGGAAGACGACGTAAAAGACGGCATCCCAGACAGCGACCTTACCCAGCCGCAGATACGTAAGGGTGATCGCAGGATTGAAATGCGCCCCTGACCTCTTGCCCATCGGCGAGTGGATGATAAGGACTGCGGTGAGTCCCATGCCAATCCCCATGAGGACTCTACGGAGTGTTGGACTTGGAATCACCCGCAAGGCAGGATAGCCGGGGTGGAAGAGAATAACGGTGCAAACGCACGCAGAGATCATGAAGATGGCGAGCTCTGCCCCTTCATAGAGGTACAGGTGCCAGTCGTGCGAGAAAGCCCTCCAGGACGGTCTTTTAGCACGCGCTTGCACATCTTCGTCAGCAGTTGGCAATCCGGCCCTTCTAGGGTGGAGCTCATCTCACAGCAAAGCGTTTGGAAAGCAGGGCGGAACGAGGCTGGCATGCCTAGGCTATCATCGCCTCCGCGGGGACGCCTGCAGGAGAAACGCAACGTCAGGCGTGCTCTGAGCATCTCATGCTCGACCGCAGGTTTCATTGCACGCCTTACTTATGGTGTGGAGCCATCGTCACCACTCGTGGAATAGTGCGAAGTCTACCAAGCACAATTTGAAGAGACTGTCGTCTACGACCGACCGGAGCAGTTGATTCCGGCATGTCGCGGCACATCTCGCGTTGAGAGGTCAATCCATGAGATTGAAAGATAAGGTCGCCATCGTTACTGGCGCTGCCACAGGAATTGGCCAAGGTATTGCGCTGGCGTTTGCAAAAGAAGGCGCAAAGGTCGTGGTGGACTACTTCGGCAAGCCCGAGGTATCGGAAGACACACTGAAGCAGATTGCTGGGCTCGGCGGCGACGCTATCGGGGTGGATGCCGACGTTTCCAGTCCGACGGACGTGGCCAGCCTCATCAAGCAGACGGTCGACAAGTACGGCAAGCTCGACATCATCGTCAACAACGCAGGGATCGAAAAGAAGATTGCCTTCGTCGATTTCCCCGCGGAGGAGTTCCAGAAAATCCTCACCGTCAACCTGTTCGGGACGTTCCTTGGGGCGCAGGCTGCCGCCAAACAGATGATCGCGCAGGGCAAGGGCGGGCGCATCATCAATATCTCTTCCGTCCATGAAGATATGCCCATGCCTACGAACGCACCTTATTGCGCCAGCAAAGGCGGCATTCGTATGCTGATGCGGACGATCGCCGTGGAATTGGCCCCGCACAACATCACGGTCAACAACATCGGCCCTGGAGCCGTCTTTACCCCTATCGATAAGGACGTGGAGACCAACAGCAAGCTGGACGACCAGATTCTGGATGAGATTCCACTGCACCGTTGGGGAACACCTTCAGATATCGCGAGTATGGCTGTCTTCCTGGCGTCCGATGAAGCCTCCTACTGCACGGGCAGCACACACTTTGTGGATGGCGGGATGCTGCGCATGGCTGGGAGTCTGTGATCGGCGGCCCGGGTCGCGACAGGGTACAGCGGACGACAAACAAATCTTTTCTGAACACCGCGATTGAGGTCAGCGCCGCGGCGGCCAGCGTGTATGCATTGAAAATCGTGCTGCAACGTGCAGGCCGGCGAAAGGAAAACGAGGGGATCGCCGCGGGCAAACGCGTGGTGATTCTTGGAGGCGGTTTCGCCGGAACCGGTGTTGCTCAGGAGCTTGCACGTCTTCTTCCCGATCGGGAAAACGGTGAAATCCTGCTTCTCAGCGAAGACAACTACATGCTGTTTACTCCCATGCTTACTGAGGCCGCCGGTGGTGAGTTGGAAGCCTCACACATTGTCAGTCCGCTGCGTTCGCTCGAGCCTCGTATCCGCTTTGTGCAGGGACGTGTTACCTCCATCGATCTTGGCCGACGCGAAGTAGATCTACAGGTAGGCGCTGGCTCACCGGGCAACGGTACAGAGCGCTTCACGGGAGATCATCTGGTCATTGCACTGGGCTCCGTCAGCAATTCACACGGGATTACCGGGGTGGACGCACACTGCCTGGGGATGAAAACGCTCGCGGATGCGCGCAATATCTTTCAGAGGATTTCAGCGTGTCTGGAACGCGCTACGACCGAGACCGATGCAGCCAAACGTGCAGCATGGATGACCTTTGTCGTGGCCGGCGGCGGCTTCACAGGCGTGGAAACGATGGCGGCGATCAACGATTTTCTGCGCGAAAGCGTCCGTTTGCTCCCCGCGCTGAAAGGTTCCGAGCTGCGCACTGTGCTGGTCACTCCAGAGGCTCGCCTTCTGCCCGAGCTCAGCGAAGAGCTGGCTACTTATGCCGCAGGACAACTCCAGCATCACGGCGTGGAGCTTCAATTCAATGCCAGCGTCTCCGAGATGACTGAAGATGCGGTCGAGCTTAAAGGCGGTGAACGGATCGTGGCCCGGACAGTGATATGGGCTGCGGGCGTGACGCCAAGTCCACTGATCGAGCCGCTTCCAGCCGCCAAGGGCAAACACCATGGCCTGCAGGTGAACACAGCCTGTCAGGTGGACGGGTACCCGGGCGTGTGGGCCCTTGGGGACTGTGCGGAAATCCCACAGCCGGACGGCAAAGGGACCTACGCTCCGACCGCGCAAAATGCTACACGGGAAGGCAAACAGGTTGCCAGGAACCTGGTAGCCGCCTTCCATGGTCAGCAGTCAAAGCCGTTTCGCTACAAGCCCATGGGAGAGCTCGCGCTGGTGGGTCGCCATACCGGGGTGGCTCGTGTCTTTGGGATGAACTTTTCCGGTTTGCTGGCGTGGGCGATGTGGCGTGCGGTGTATCTGGCCAAGATGCCCGGTGCCGCGCAGCGCACACGCGTGCTTAGCGACTGGATCCTCGACAGCGTCTTCCGCCACGTGCCTGTGCCGCTTTCTTCAGGCCAGCCTGCACAGCAGGCCGAAAAGCATTAATCAATCTTGGATCTCCGACCAGAACCTCATCTCCAGCACTGCTTCTGTTAAACAGGGACCCAATACTATGCCAGGCATCGAAAAACACGATAGCACGTTACCCACCGTTCAAAAGCTTGCTCCAGGCGCTCCCGGAACCAAGGCTCTCTGGACCTCCAGCGCCAAGACGGCTGTGGGCACGGCCACCGGGCTGGGGAGCCGCGTGTGGTTTACCTTCGGGCAGGGTGTGCTGAATGAGATCTATTCTCCCGACATTGACAAGGCCAACACCCGGCGTATTCGGTTCCTGGTCACCGACGGGCAAAGATTCTTTTCCGACGAGCAGTTCGATGCGGGTCATCACGCGGAACAGCTTGCGGAAGGCGTTCCGGCCTACAAGCTCACCTCCACGTGCAAGCAGGGGCGATATCGACTTGAGAAAAAGATTCTGACCCATTCCGTGCGCGACACGGTCCTGCTGGAAGTGCAGTTTCTTGTGCTCGACGGCTCAGACCTCAAGCTCTATCTGGATATCGAGCCGCATCTTGCGGATCAGGGTGCAGGCAATACGGCCTGGGTGGCCGGGTACAAGGGACTGCGCATGCTCGTTGCCAGCCGCGCCGACAGCGCCCTGGCCGCGTTTGCTTCAGTACCGATCGGCGGTGCGGTGGCGGGCTTTGTCGGTGCGGAGGACGGCTACGCACAGCTTAAGCAAAATCGCCGCTTCACGACTGAGTACAACCTTGCAAAGGAGGGAAATGTCACCCTTTGCGGCGAGCTGGTGGTGAAAGACAGCACGCCGTTTGTCGTCGCCATTTCGTTTGGCTCTGAGCCTGCCGAGGCTGCGCAACAGGCGCGTGCCGGCGTGCTGGGCGACTTCGACGAAAGCTGGAACCGTTATAGCCAGGGTTGGCAGGAGATGCAGGCGAGCCTGCTATCCATGCAAGCACCCGAAGGCTCTGCACACGAAATGTACCGCATCAGCACGGCTGTCCTGCGCACCCATGAGTCCAAACGCTTTCCGGGAGCCTTTGTTGCCAGCCTTTCGCTCCCGTGGGGATTTGCCCAGGGCGACGAGGACACCGGGGCGTACCACGTACTGTGGCCGCGCGATCTGTGCGAGACCGCGATGGGGCTGATGGCCTGCGGAGACCATGACGCTGGCCGCCGCGCTTTGTTCTACCTGGCCTGCACCCAGGAAGGCAACGGCAGCTGGAGCCAGAACATGTGGCTCGACGGCACGATGCACTGGGGCGCGATCCAGATGGACGGCATCTCCATGCCGGTGTTGCTTGCGGACCAACTGCGCCGCGAAGGCAAGCTGGAAGGCTACAATCCCTGGCCGATGATCCTGAAAGCGGTGCAGTTTCTGCTGCGGATGGGGCCGGGTTCGGAGCAGGACCGGTGGGAGGCGCTCCCGGGATACTCGTCCTTCACCATGGCGGTGGAAGTTGCGGCACTGCTCGCGGCCGCCGACTTTGCCGATTGCAACGGAGCGCCTGCCGAGGCTTATCTGCTGCGCGAAACCGCGGATGCCTGGAACGATCATATCGACCAGTACCTGTACGCCACCGGCACAGACCTCTGCGCCAAGTACGGCGTTGAAGGCTATTATCTGCGGATTGCGCCGCCTCAGATTATTGAAGACGGCGAACTCGGTAGCCTCGAGAGCCAGCTGGGCAATCACACGCCACCCGCCGGCAAACACAAGGCTGTCGAGATCGTCAGTCCGGACGCTCTGGCTCTCACCCGCTACGGTCTTCGCGCAGCCGACGATCCGCGCATGATCGCCACGGCAAAGGTTATCGACGGCGAACTGAAGAAAGAGCTCTCCACGGGCCCCGGTTGGACGCGCTCGACAGACGACGGTTATGGCGAGCATGCGGACGGGGCCCCCTATAACGGCACGGGCATCGGGCGCTGCTGGCCACTGCTTGCCGGTGAGCGCGGACATTTCGAGATTGCTGCCGGCAGAGCTGCGGTTGCTACCGAGCTGCTCCGTGTCATCTCACGCCAGACCAGCGCCTGCGGCATGATTCCTGAACAGGTTTGGGATGCTGCCGATATCGTTGAGCATCAACTGTTCAACGGCCACCCTGCCGGTTCTGGCATGCCTCTTGCGTGGGCGCACGCAGAGTACGTGAAGCTGCTCCGATCCGTGCAGGATGGCAAGGTGTACGACGTGCCGCCGCAGACCGTAGAACGCTACCAGAACGGGCACCACACCGCAGGCTTCGAGATCTGGACCGAGCACGCGCAGCGCACGTGGGTGACTCTTGGCAAGGCCCTCCGGATGGCTTTCAACGAGCCCGCCACCGTCCACTGGAGCACCGACGACGCTCCCGAAGTAACGGTGTCGACGGCAGCTCCCGTGCTTGAGCGCCACGTTATGAAATTGATCCTGCCTGCGTCGTGGAAGAACCTTCTGGTGCGTATCGAAGGCCAGCCAGCGCGCACCGTTCACCTGAAATCCAGGGCCTAGCTGTGCCTTTCAAGACAAACCTGAATTGGAGCGACATGCCCCAAGATGCAAGCTCGCTCACAAGCGTAGGAAGTCTTTTGTTCAGCCTTTTGTCGCCGACGACTATCTTCTCGCCCGCAGCCACACCCGCGCGTTCCATCTACGGTCTTTCTCTGCTTGTGTTCGGCATCGTCGGCGGTATTTTTCTGGTCGTTGGCGGACTGCTGCTGTACGCGATGCTGAAATATCGCCATCGCCCCGCGGACGCCCAGGCCGGCCAGGAGCCCGCGCAGATTTATGGCAGCAACCAGATTGAACTCTCCTGGACAGTCATTCCAATCCTCATCGTCGTGATGCTTTTTCTGGCGACGGCGCGCGTCATCTTCGCCAATGAGCACGCCCGCAAGCCTGCTGAAGCGCTGAATGTCACTGTGATCGGGCATCAGTTCTGGTGGGAGTACAGCTATCCCGCGCAGGGCTTCGTTACGGCCAACGAGCTGCACATTCCGGTAAGCGCACCGTCTCACCCGGCTCCCACTTACCTGATGATGTCTTCAGCCGACACCGACCATAGCTTCTGGGTGCCGCGACTCGCCGGCAAGCGCGATTTGATTCCGAACAAGGTCAACGTGATCTGGATGGACCCGCAGGAGTCGGGACTCTATCTGGGCCAATGCGCCCAGTACTGCGGCGCGCAGCACGCCAAGATGTTGATCCGCGTGTACGCCGATACGCCGCAGCAATTTGCGGCATGGATCACGCAACAGCAACAGCCTTCGCGACAGGAACCCGCCGCAGCCGAAGGCCGTGCTGTTTTTGAGGGCAACGCCTGCATCAGCTGTCACACGGTCCGGGGGACGATCGCAACGGGCCGTTTCGGACCCGACTTGACCCACTTTGCCAGCCGCGACACGCTGGCTTCCGGCTCGGTGCCGAACAACCCGGCTAATGTTCGCAGCTTTGTCGACAATCCCGCGCACTTCAAGCCCGGCGCGCTGATGCCGCCGATGCACCTCAACGCTCACGATCTCGACACCGTGACTTACTACCTGGGCACGCTGAAATAGGAAGGGAGAACCATGGCGACGCAAGCTCCAATGAATGCAGTCTTAGATGAAACAGCCGAACGCTCCCGGTCGCGATTGCTGCTGGAAGTGCTGCATGGCTGGGTCACCACGGTGGATCATAAGAGGCTCGGCCTGATGTATATCGGGTATGGCCTCCTGTTCCTGATCATCGCCGGTTTCGAAGCGCTGCTGATCCGGGTTCAGCTGGCCATTCCGAACAACACCTTCGTCAGCCCGCAGACGTACAATCGCCTGTTTACCATGCACGGCACCACGATGGTTTTCTTCGTGGGCATGCCGATTCTGCTCGGCTTCGGCAACTACCTGATTCCGCTCATGCTCGGTGCGCGTGACATGGCCTTTCCAAGATTGAACGCATTCTCCTTCTGGATTTCAGCTTTTGGAGGGCTGCTGCTTTATTTCAGCTTCCTGGGTGGAGACGGATTGTACGGTGCGGGTACGGCTCCGGACGTGGGCTGGTTCGCTTACGCGCCGCTGACCGCAAAAGCCTTTTCTCCGGGGCACAGTACGGATTACTGGACCATCTCCATCCTCCTCAGCGGCATCGGCTCGGTCGGGGTTGCGGTCAACATGGTGACCACTACGCTCTGCATGCGTTGTCCCGGAATGAAGCTTTCGCGCATGCCGCTGCTGGTGTGGCTCTACTTTGTGGATGCCTGCATGATCCTCGTCGTCGTCAGCCCGCTTACCGCCGCGCAGATCATGTTGATGCTCGACCGTTACCTGGGCTCGCATTTTTTCGATACGCAGGCGGGTGGCTCAGCCGTGCTGTGGATGCACTTCTTCTGGATCTTCGGACATCCCGAGGTTTACGTGCTGGTGCTGCCGGCGTTCGCGTTTGCAAACGAGATTATTCCGGTCTTCTCGCGCAAGGCGATCTTCGGCTACCCGGCCATGGTCGCGGCGACGATTGCCATCGGCTTCATCAGCCTGAGCGTGTGGGCGCACCATATGTTCACCGTAGGGCTGGGCGCAGGGGCGAACGCCTTTTTCACCTTCGCGACCATGGTGATCGCCGTGCCAACCGGCATCAAGATCTTCAATTGGCTGGCCACCCTGTGGGGCGGCAAAATCCACTTCACCGCTTCCATGATGTTCGCCGCCGGCTTTCTCTTCCAGTTCCTTCTCGCCGGCCTTACCGGCATCATGCTTTCGGTCGCTCCCTTCGACTGGCAGCTCGGAAACTCCTACTTCGTCGTCGCTCACTTTCATTACGTGCTGGTCGGTGCAATCCTCTTCATGATCTTCTCGGCCATCTACTACTGGTACCCGAAGATGACCGGTCGCCTGCTCAGCGAGAAGCTCGGCAAGTGGCACTTCTGGATCTTCCTGATCGGCTTCCACCTCACGTTCGACTTCATGCATATCCCCGGCCTTGAAGGAATGCCGCGCCGCGTGTACACCTACGAGGCCGACCGGGGCTGGGCGATGTGGAACATGATCGTCTCGAGCGGCGCAGTCTTTCAGGCGGTCGGTACGCTGATCTTTGTCTACAACCTCGTCTGGGCTGCCTTTAAAGGCGCCGTTTCCGGTCCCGACCCCTGGGACGCGTGGACGCTTGAGTGGGCAACCGCCTCGCCACCGCACAGCTACAATTTCGCCACCGTGCCCAGCGTCGGCAGCCGCAGGCCGCTCTGGGACCTCAAGCATCCGGACGACACCGACAGCAATTACGAGATGTAACGGAGCCTCTGCCCTATGACTGACGCAGTTGCAGTACCCGCAGTTCTGACGCAAGCGCCTCACGGAGAATGGGTCCTGCCCTCGCGCGGGGTCGTGGGCATGGTCTGCCTGATCGTCGCAGAGGCAGCGATCTTCATCATCTTCGTGGTCGCCTATGTCTTTTACATCGGCAAGAGTCTTAGCGGACCCACCCCGCGGGAGGTGCTCACGCTGCCCGTCTTCGCCACGGTTTGCCTGCTTTCGAGCAGCCTGACTGTGCACCTGGCGGTCTCCGCGTTGCGTGCCAGGCAGCGCGAGCGGTGCACGCTCTGGCTGGGGGCAACCGTTACGCTCGGGTTGCTCTTTCTCGCCGCCACCGCGCGGGAGTGGTACGGGCTGATCGTCGGCCACGGCCTCACGATTCGCACGAATCTGTTCGGAACCACCTTCTACTCGCTGGTCGGGCTGCACGCCACCCACGTCGTGATTGGGCTTTCGCTGCTCGGTCTTGCCCTTGTCTTTTCCTGGCGAAAGCAGATGACCTACCAGGATGCGGAACGGCTCAACGTGCTCTCGTACTACTGGCACTTCGTCGATGCCGTGTGGGTGGTCGTGTTCCTGGTCGTCTACGTGGTGGGCCGATGAGAGCCGATACCCTGAAAGAAAACCTCGCGGAAGCCCAGCGCCAGCACGGAGAGTCGCATACGGTCGCGATGCCCGCGCCCACCGTGTGGCCCATGGTTCTGGCGCTCGGCTTTGCACTCCTCGGCACAGCGATGGTCACCAACGTTGCCCTCGGCGTGCTGGGCCTGCTGCTCGTTTCGGCAGGGGGCGTGGGCTGGTTTCGCCAGGTGCTGCCGCGCGAAGCGCATGAGTCGATCCAGGTCCATACGCAGGCGGTTGCCGTAAGCAGCGCACGCACCATGTCGGCTCGCCTGCCAAACGACGAGACGCACCGCAAGGTCCTGCCCGTGGAGAGTTTCAAGATCACGACCGGCCTGAAGGGCGGCCTGGCCGGTGGAGCGGCGATGATCGTTCCCGCGGCGCTCTATGGGCTAGTCAAGTATCACAGCGTCTGGTACGCGGCCAATCTGCTTGCTGCAGGCGGCTTCATTAGCTGGGCGGGCGCCAGCAACGAGTTTCTCAGTCAGTTCCACCTCCAGGGTCTCGTCGCGGCGCTGGTCATCCACGGTGTCATCTGTCTGCTGATCGGCCTGCTCTACGGCGCGGTGCTTCCCATCTTTCCGCGTCTGCCGATCCTGACGGCAGGCATCCTGGTGCCGCTTTTCTTCACTGCAATCGTCTACTTCGCGCTGGGTACCGTGAGCCCCATCCTGAACCAGCGCATCGACTGGTTCTGGTTTGTCGCATCGCAGATTGCGTTCGGCCTGGTCTGCGGCTTCGTCGTCAACCTGCAGGAAAAAGTGCGCACGCCACAGTTCCGTGACTTGCCGCTGGGCGTACGAGCCGGAATTCACGGCGATCACGGGCGTTCCGGAGATTCCGCAGACAAGAAGGGTGGGAACTTCTGATGAGGCCGCAGCTCTTCGCCCTATTGATGGCTTCAGTGGCAGTCCTCGCTTTCATAGGCTGCCGCAACGCACCGGGACATCCCGCGCCCGGTGCCGAAGTGCCCCGTCCCGACCAGGTAATCGACTTCGCCACCCTTTACGCCGGGAACTGTGCCGGCTGCCACGGTGCGCATGGCAGCCACGGTGCCGCCATCTCACTCGCGAATCCCGTCTACCTCCACTACGCCGGCGCCGCCAACCTGCAACGCATCACTGCGGAAGGCGTCCCTGGAACCCTGATGCCACCCTTCGCCAAGGGCCATGGCGGCATGCTGACCGACCAGCAGATAGGCGCCCTTACCCAGGGCATGATGTCGGCGTGGGCCGGCACCGGCGACCAGCCCACGCCGGCCTACACCGCAAGTGGAGCCGGCGATCCGGCCGCGGGACAGAAGGCATTTACCAGCTTCTGCGGCCGCTGCCACGGCGCGGACGGAGCAGGGGTCGCCACGCCCGGCGGCCAGCACGGCTCGCTCGTCGACCCGGCCTACCTCGCGCTGATCAGCGACGCGGGCCTGCGCAGCACCATCGTCGCCGGACAGCCCGAGCAAGGCATGCCGGACTGGCGCTCCGACGGTCCGCACCCCCTCACCGCACCGGAGATTACCGACCTCGTCGCCTGGCTTCGACAGCATCGCACCGCAACGCCCGCACAGATCTACCCGCAGCACCCCTGACCCCTGGAGACCCCCGCATGAGCGAACTTCTGAAACATCCTGGTGAATCCGGCAACGACCAGCTTTCGCCCGAAGGCAAGGCCGCCGCTCATACGCGCCGCAAGTTCCTGTTCAAGGTAGCGATCGCACTCAACGGTGCCGTCGGCCTGGCGCTGGCGGTTCCGATCGTGGGCTATCTGCTGGGGCCGGCGCTCAAGAAAGACGACGACACGGGCTCGTGGATTCCGCTCGGCTCCGTCAGCAGCTTTCCCCCCGGCCAGACGACGCTGGTCGATTTCGTCAGCCCGGTCAAGAGCCTCGGCGACGGACAGATGGCCAAAATTCCCTGCTGGGTCCGTCGCATCTCCGGCGACGAGTTCCAGGTGTTTGCCATCAACTGCGCCCACCTCGGATGCCCGGTCCGCTGGTTTGCGCAGTCGAAGCTCTTTCTTTGTCCATGCCACGGCGGCGCCTACTACGAGACCGGAGAACGAGCTGCCGGCCCACCGGAACGCGGCCTTTTCCAGTACCGCCACAGGCTGGACGGGGGCTCCCTGATGATCCACGCGGGCGACATGCCGACGCTCGCCACCCACGCCTCCTGCGGGGAAAAGCCGCTTCTCCAGATCCAGCCTGCAGGTCCGAAAGCGGGGTCCGCATGGCCAGCCTGAAGAATCTGAAAGATCGTGGCCTGGCCATCGGCATCAAGAGCTACTCATGGTTGGAGTTCCGTCTCGGCCTCATCAAGCCGCTCGTCACCGCCGCCGAACACAAAACGCCGTCGAGCAATGCCAGCTGGTGGTACGTCTTCGGCAGCGCCGCAACCGTCCTGCTGATGCTGCAGGTCTTCACCGGCATCCTACTCGCGCTGGTCTACACCCCCACCGGAAACGACGCCTACGGAAGCCTGCAAATCCTGAACCACAGCATCCCGCTCGGCTGGTATCTGCGCGCGATTCACGGCTGGGGGTCGGACTTCATGATTGCCATCGTGCTGATCCACATGGTGCAGGTCTTCCTGTTCGGGGCGTTCAAGTTCCCGCGCGAGCTCACCTGGATCATCGGCGTCGGGCTCCTGTTGCTGACGCTCGGCATGGCCTTCACCGGGCAGGTCATGCGCTTTGATCAGGACGCCTACTGGGGCCTCGGGATCGGTGCCTCGATCGCCAGCCGCGTTCCCGTGATCGGCGCCCCGCTGGTCCACCTTATTCTTGGCGGCCCGATCATCGGCGGCCCGACCGTGTCGCGCTTTTTTGCGCTGCATGTCTTCATCGTGCCCGGGCTGCTGCTTGGCGGGGTCGGGATTCACGTCTGGCAAACCCTCTACCACGGGGTGAGCGAGTGGCCCATGCCGGGAAGGCTCGTCAGCAAGAGAACCTACGTCCGCGAATACCAGGAGCTCACCGAAAAAACCGGCATCCCCTTTGTCCCCGATGCCGCATGGAAAGATGCCGTCTTTGCGGCCGCCATCGTTCTTTCCGTCATGGCCTGCGCCTTCTTCTTCGGCCCTTTCGGCCCCGGCGGACCACCCGACCCAACCATCATCCAGACCGCGCCCAAGCCCGACTTCGCCTTTCTCTGGATCTACTCCGTCCTCGCGTTTCTGCCGCCGGCAATTGAAACTCCGGTCATGCTGGTTGCGCCTGTTCTCGGCATCGCGGCCATGCTGCTGCTGCCGCTCTTCGCCAGCCAGGGCGAGCGCCACTGGAGCCGCAGACCGGTCGCGGTGCTCATGGTCGCGGTCATTGCGGTGACTCTTGGCGTCTTTACGCGGCTCGGCACCTACACGCCCTGGAGCCCCATCATGAACGCCTGGACGAGCGATCCCGTTCCGCCAAAGTACCTGCACGACCGCACCCCGCTCGAGCGGCAGGGAGCGCTGGTGTTGCAGAACAAGCAGTGCCGCAACTGCCACTCGCTCGACCACCTTGGCGGAATGAGAGGTCCAGCTCTGGACTCCATCTCCACCCGCATGACAGAAGACCAGATCATTCGCCAGGTATTGCAGGGCGGCGGCAACATGCCGGCCTACGGCAACGCGCTCAACCCTTCGGAAACCAAAGCCCTGGTAAGTTTCCTGACCACCCTTCGCGGCGACTACGACCTGCCGCCCGCAACCAACGCCTCGCGGCACCTCACAGAAGCGAATGACCCGTTCCCGACGAATCTGCCCCCCGCATCCAAAGGCACTCGCTAACGCATGCAGGCCGTGGAAACGATCTTCAAAGAATGGCGGCTTCCCTGGGGGCTCACGGCCGCAATCCTGTGCACAGCCGCGGTCTACGTGCGTGGCTGGCTGCTCATACGGCGAACCCGTCCCGCGCTCTTCACCGTGGCTCGCCTGCTGTCCTTCCTTGGCGGCCTCGCCGTTCTCTGGCTCGCGATCGCCTCGCCCATGGACGGTTTCGCCGATGCTCTGCTCAGCGCCCACATGGTCGAGCACCTGCTGTTGATGTCCGCTGTGCCACCGCTGCTGCTGCTTGGCTTGCCGGTCGTCCCGTTCCTGCGCGGACTTCCCCGCCCGGTCACTCGCCGGATCGTCGCACCCATCCTGCGTCTACCCATCGCCCGCTCTCTGGGACACACGCTCAACCGTCCTCTCGCAGCCTGGATCCTGATGAACGGAACGTTCCTCGCCTGGCACATCCCGCAGGCCTACGATTTCGCCCTCGAGCATGAAAACTGGCACGCAGTCGAGCATCTCTGCTTTCTCGCGTCGTCTCTTCTCTTCTGGTCCTGCCTCATCCAGCCCTGGCCCGCAACGCGGCACCGGCTGGGCTGGGGCATCCTCGTCTACCTGGTCTCTGCCGATATCGTCAACACTATGCTTTCCGCCTTCCTCGCATTTTGCGACCGGCCCCTGTACGGGTTCTACCTTGCGGAGCCCAACCCATTCCACACTGACCCGTTAGACGATCAGGTTTTAGGAGCAGTCATCATGTGGGTCTTGGGCTCACTGGCCTTCCTGCTTCCCGCAACACTTCTTACGCTCAGGCTTATCAAAGGAGAACAAGGGTACAGAGCGATAAACGATGATTGAGCGCTTGACTTTCACCGCAGGCGTCGCATAGGTGATGAGACGGCAGTATGGGTCAGGAGCAGGTACGCTTCGTCTTTCTTCCACGGCTGGGAGGCCGTGCGATGAAGAGAACTATAAAGAGGCATACCCCCAAGACTATTCTGAAGCTGCCCGACCTCGAACAGTCCAAATCCGCTGTTCTAAACAGTCTTGCGTCTTCGAGTTCGCGACGGTCCTACGAACATGCCATCCGGGACTTCATTGACTGGTATTGCTCTGAACCACGTTTGGCGTTCAATAAAACAGTCGTGACCAGGTACCGGATATCGCTGGAACAGCGGCGGTACGCCCCGGCGACAATCAATTTGAGGCTAGCAGCGGTTCGCAGACTGGCCTACGAAGCGTCTGACTGCGGGCTCCTCAGCGCCGACCTGGCTGCGGGAATACGAAGGGTGAAGGGTGCAAAGCGGTTGGGCGTCCGAGTTGGAAACTGGCTCTCTGCCGAGCAAGGCAAGACCCTCATCTCAGCGCCTGTCGGGCTGGAGCTCCGGAACGTGCGAAATCGAGCCGTTCTTGCGATGCTTATCGGGTGTGGCTTGCGCCGGGCTGAAATCGTGAGTGTCAGAATTGAAGACTTGCAGCTCCGGGAAGATCACTGGATCCTAGCGGACCTGGTTGGCAAAGGCGGTCACGTGCGAACGGTTCCGGTACCGGGATGGGTCAAGGTGACCGTAGATGCTTGGTTGAAGTCTGCAAATCTAGCTAGTGGCACACTGTTCCGTTCTGTGGCTAAGACAGGCAAGGTTTGGGGTAGCGGGTTTACCGCAAAGGTCATCTATTCGATCGTGAGACAGGCAGCTTCAGATTGCGGCTTTGGTCCTGTCGCTCCTCACGACCTTCGTCGGACATGCGCACGTCTGTGTCATCAGGCGGGCGGGGAACTCGAGCAGATACAATTTCTCCTCGGACACGTGTCCGTCCAGACGACGGAGCGTTATCTTGGCTGTAAGCAGCGTCTGAGGAATGCGGTTTACGACTGCATTGGGCTGGAACCCGAGCCTCCCTGACCGGAGTTCCTCCTTTTATTTCGACTTCTCGAGACCCTAGAGGTGCTCGAAGGAGTACGCACTTAGATGTTTGGCAGCAGGTCGAAATATTCCGCATCTTCGTTGGCACCGCCCTCCCCCTCGCCGAGCAGCTTCTCCGATTCCACGAACTCGATTCTTTCAATCCACTTCACCATCTTGTAGCCAAGCTGGTTCTCCACACGGAGTCGAAGCGGGGCACCGTAGACCTCGGACAGGGGCGCGCCGTTCATATCGAAGGCAAGCACGCATTCGGGCTTGCTTGCGTTGTAGATGTCCTGGGTGTCGTAGTAGGGGCCGCCGTAGAGTGTTTCCCCGAACGAGTAGAACGCAACGACCCGGGCGTAGGGCAATGGTTTGACGTGCTCGATCAACCGCTTCATCGAGACGCCTCCCCATTCAGCGATACCGGACCAGCCCTGGATGCAGTGGTGCATCGTGATGTTCTCTTCCGTGCCGAGCGCTCGAAGATCCTCAAGCGACAGCTCGACCGGGTTCTCCACCAGACCGCCCACCTTTAAGCGATAGCCTTTGAAGTTGTCGCTGGCAAGCTGCTTCCAGTCTTCCCGTTCCGGCATCTTGCCGTTGGGCCAGAAGTGAGGTGAGATGTGGTCACGTGTGTAGTGTTGCTTCGGAACGAGACGGTCCAGCGTTACCAGCTTGGCCGGCCTCGTAATGGCTTTCTGGATGTGTTGCAATCCACGCGGAAAGAACCACGAGATGTAGTGAGCAACAACCCAGCTAAGAACCACGGCTGCAATCCCAAGCAGCCCCAGGATCATGCCGGCAGGCTTCAGATCGTCCGTGCCAAGCACGATGTGATTCATGTTCCGCTTGAAGCCGGTCAGCACCACCAGACCAACGTGGACTACCACAAAGCCGATGAACCCGATCAGCACGAGGAAGTGAATGGAGCGTGCTCCCTGACGCCCACCAAAGAGGCGCGTGTAGGCGGGCCAGCGATTGACCAGCGCGGGAGACATCGCCATGCCGGTCAGAATCGATAGCGGCGCCATAAAGAAGATCGTGGCGAAGTAAGCCAATTGTTGTAAGGCGTTGTAGCCATAGAAGCCGTCCGGTTCAGGAGGGAAGTGGAAGTTTGCGTAATCCACGAACGTATTCCAGGCTTGCACGAAGACGGCAGGAGAAGTCGGCACCAGCCTGTGCCACTGCTCGCTGGTGAACAAGCCTCCGACGAAGAAGACACCCGTGAGGATGAAGCCATAGACAGTGATGAAGTGCCAGCTTCGCGCCACTCCCACCGTGTGACGGTAGCCCGGCGTCCCCACCACGGGCGAGATGTAGCGGGCATCGTCCTTTGCTGTCCAGACCCGGTCGGTGGGCACGCGCAACGGCGTGAAGCGAATCCACTCGGTGCCGGGGGTGCAGCCGTCGTTCCAGTACAGACGAGGATGGTCCATCAGGATCGAAAGGCCGCTGCGAATGAGCATGAAGAGAAAGAAAAGGTCGAAGAAGTGAGACCAGCGAATCCAGAATGGAAACCCATGCGGTCCGCTCGGCGTGCCTTGATTAGACGCCTCCGTAGGAGCCAGGTGCGGCAATCCAAACAGCGCATGCTGTAACCACGCCAGAAGAACCGGGCCTAAACAGAGTGCCGCCAGCAGGAGCAGTACCCGGGGACGGATCCATACCCGAAATCTACGGTCGTCCGGGTAATGTACCGCACGGTGAGCAGGGTCGAAAGGGATCATGGCAAAGCCTTGCTGATTTCAAGAACGGGAGTGAATCCCGTGCGAGAACGATCCTTCGTGCTTATCGTAGTTGTTAGATGCAAAGGGAGAGCAACAACCAGGCCGCACACCGCCACGGCGCAATACATATCTGGAAAGTCGGCGATCGGCATACCCAACCAACCTGCCCGGCCGGATGCCAATAAGCCAAAGCACTCATCGATCAACGGACGGCGGGCATTACTCCCAAGAAACGCCGCTAGTGGAAGCAACGGCTCATATGGGCAGAACCTTCGTCGTAGAAACAATGCGCGCCTTTTCATTCAAATTGCGTGAAGCGTCGATTTGCAGGCGATTCTACAGACAAATACGGGGATTCTGGCTGCGCCAGAACGATGGCTGGCAGGTTGCAGCAATCAAAAAAGATTGTTCGTGGACCCATAGAACGCAGATTCCTTGCGGGAATGAGAAATCAGGAGGAACGAAACGGAACTAGCGCAGATTACCTGAGGCTGTACAACAAGAAGGAACAAAGCAAATACAGGGGTCCTTCGCTTTGCTCAGGATGACGTGATTTTTTATATGGGGGTGTAGCAGCAGGTAGTTACTTTGCAGGTGTGTAGCAGCAGGTAGTTACTTTATGAGAGAGGGTTTGCTTAGCGAACGCCCCACTTTAGCTTACTGCGCAGAACATTGAAGAGGCCGTTGGGGCGGAGGCGCAGGAGGCGGACTGAGGCGGCTGAGCGGCGGCACTGGACCTCGTCGCCCAGCTCGAGGTCGACTGCTTCCTGGCCGTCGATGGTGAGGACGATCTGGTTGGGCGTGCCTTCGATGGTGACGGTGATCTTGGACTCGCCGGGCATGACCATGGGGCGGATGGTGAGCAGGTGGGGGCAGATAGGCGCGACGATCATGCAGTTGACGTTGGCCATGACGATGGGGCCGTTGGCGGCGAGGTTGTAGCCGGTGGAGCCGGTGGGGGTGGAGATGATGATGCCGTCGGCGCGGAAGGTGGCGACGAGCTGGTCGTCGATGTGGATGGTGTAGTCGCCCATGCGGGCAATGGTGCCTCTGGCGAGGACGATGTCGTTGAGGGCGTCCCACTCGAGGATGGCGCGGCCGTTGCGGATGAGACGGGCGTTCATCATGGTGCGGCAGTCGAGGTCGGCGACGCCGTGGATCCAGGCTTCGAGGGTGATGTAGAGGTCGGATAGGGGGATCTCGGTGAGGAAGCCGAGCGAGCCTAGGTTGACCGAGAGGATGGGGGTGCCGATGCGGGCGAAGGCGCGGGCGGCGGAGAGCAGGGTGCCGTCGCCGCCGAGAACGATGACGAGGGCGGGCTCGTGGTCGGGGAGCAGGGAGCGGGGGATACCGGGCTGGTTGAGGTAGGCGGCCGAGTCGCTGTCGAGGAGGGTTTCGTAGTCATGCCGGGCGAGCCAGGCGATGAGCTCCGGGAGCAGGTCGGCGACCTCCGGCTTTTGCGGCTTCGAGATGATGGCGGCCTTGAACACTGTGGATAGTTTACAAGGCGGGCGGGGCGAGGCGGTGGGTGGACAGGAAGCGGGCGTGCAGGAGGTACTCATGATTGCCCTCCATGCCGCGGATTGGAGAATCGATGCGCTCGAGGTCGAGCCCTCCGAGAGCCAGCACGGCGGAGGTGACGCGGTCGATGGCGAGCTGGCGGGCTTCGTCGGTGCGCACGATGCCGCCCTTGCCGACGTGCTCGCGGCCGGCTTCAAACTGCGGCTTGATGAGCAGGACGAGCTCGCCTTGCCAGGCGGCCTCAGGCGCGGCAAGCGCGGCGAGGACGGCGGGCAGGACGAGCGTGGCGGATATGAAGGAGACGTCCACGGCGATGAAGCGGATCGGGTGGACGGCGAGCGAGTAGAGCTCGAGCAGGCGGGCGTTGGTGCGCTCCATCAGGGTGACGCGGGGGTCGCGGCGGAGCGAGTCGGCGATCTGGCCGTAGCCGGTGTCGATTGCAAGGACAGACTGTGCGCCGTTTTGCAGGAGGCAGTCGGTGAAGCCTCCGGTGGAGGCTCCGACGTCGAGGCAGGCGAGGTTGTGGACGTCGATCGACCAGTGGGCGAGGGCGCGCTCGAGCTTGAGGCCGCCACGACTGACGTAGCGGAGGTCATCGCCGAGCAGGCGGAGCGTGGCGTCGAGCGGGACGGAGGTTCCAGGTTTGTCGACGCGCTGGACGGCTTCGGCGGAGGCGCCGACGAGGACACGTCCGGCGAGGATAAGGGCCTGGGCGCGTTCGCGGGATTGGGCGTGGCCGCGGTCGACGAGGAGTTTATCAAGGCGTATCTTCATGTATGTCGTACGGGCGACATCCTTCCGCAAATTGAACAAACCGGGTAGAGTTCAGTTTGACGGCTCGAAGCGATATTGTGTCTTAAAACGCTGGCATGCTGTGATCGGCGGCAATCTGCTCTACCTACAGGTGCGTTGAATGTACAGAGAAACAGGAGTTATGAACATGCCACCGCCCTCGCAAGAGGATGACGCAACCCTCTTGGGTTTGGTGCGGCGCGGGGACGAACGGGCCATGGCATCGCTCTATCATCGCTACTCGAAAGTCGTGTATTCGGTCGCGTTGCGTGTTTTACGTGATCCAGCGTCGGCGGAGGATGTCTTGCAGGAAGTGTTCATGCAGATCTGGCGGAGTCCAGACGGATTCATTGCGACGCGGGGCAGCCTTGGCGGCTGGCTGGCGGTGGTGAGTCGGAACCGGTCGATCGACGCCTTGCGACGGAAGCGGCCGACGGAGTTGGTGGACGAAATTTCCTTGGCATCGCCTTTTAATCTGGCCGAAGAGTCAGAACGGACGGTGATGGTGGAAAGGGCGCGGGAGGTCATTCTTCTGTTGCCAAGCGAGCAAAGAAAAACGCTGGAGATGGCGTTCTTTGATGGTTTGACGCATTCGGAGATCGCCGAGATGACTGGCGATCCGCTGGGGACAGTAAAAACAAGAATCCGCAGCGCGTTGTTGACGTTGAGAAAGGCCTTCCAATCATGATCCCGGTCAAGCATATCGATCCTGATGATTTGGCGTTGTACGCCATGCAGTTATTAACTCCCGAAGAGATGGAAGAGATGAGCCTGCATCTGCAGCACAGCGCAGAGGCACGGCGGGTGTTGTCGGAGATTTACGGCGACCTATCAATTTTGTCGAGCACGGCAGACCAGCACGCGCCGGCGGACCACACGCTGCAACGCCTGATGAAGGGCGTGGCGCGGGAGAAGAAGGCGATTCCGATCGATTCGGTCCAGGCGGGCGCGTATGCTCCGCGGGATTCGGCACATCTGTTTGAAGAGCCGGCGAAGCGCAGTGTTGGGGCGCGCGTGTTGCCGTGGTTGGGTTGGGCGCTGGCGGCCGGCATGGTGCTTCCGGTGCTTAACTTTTACCAGCAGCGCGAGCATCTGCGCGATACGGTTGCGGGCCAAAGCCGGCAGTTGCAGGAGGCACAGAGCTCGACCGAACAGGCCGTGGCGCTGATGGCGGCTGTGCAGGATCCTTCGGCGGTGCGGGTTGCGCTGACGAGTACCGGTGCAACGCCGCCTCCGGAGGGACGTGCGGTGTATGTTCCGGACAAGGGCTCGCTGGTCTTTCTCGCGACCAACCTTGAGAAGCTGCAGGCGTATAAAACGTACGAGCTTTGGATCATCCCGAAGGATGGCAAGAGTCCGATTGCGGCTGGGATCTTCCGGCCCGATGAGCGCGGCAATGCGAGCGTGATTCTGCCGACGCTTCCGAAGGGCGTGGAAGCAGCGGCATTCGGGGTGACGGTCGAGGATGGGGATGGATCTCCGTCGCCAACGATGCCGATTTTGCTGAAGGGCAATGCGGGGTAGGGTTGTGCTGGGGAAAGGCCGCCTCTGGGCGGCCTTTTTTGTGGGGGATGGGGTGCGGCGGCTGGGCTGTGGAACGGCAACAGCAAAGGAGCACAGCTTGGGAACGATCCCCTTTGGTTAGAGACTGCCTGGAACTTGTATTGTGCGGAGCCCACCTCAGACGATGGGATGGTCTGAGATGGGGCACCCGACGGGTGTGGGTGGCTAGAATGGATCGTCGTTGAACGACGCACTTCCGTGAATGAAGGAACACCCTTGATAAAGAGGCTTAGGGGGCGGTAACGCGCACGCTGACACCCAGGCCCTGCAGCGCGACGTGGGTGGTGACGGCGTCTACATCGGTCCGAATGACGGTGAGGTCGGCTGAGTCTCCGGAGGTGACGTAGACCTTGCCGGTGGGGGTGCCGTTGGTGACGGCGATCCAGTTAGGATGCCCGTGCACGAGGGCGTCGCCGGGCACGGTGCTGTTGGCGGCGGGGAGGGTGGCGGTGACCGTGTTCGAGGTCAGATTGACGACGCTGACCGAGCCCGGGATGCCGGCCGGATTGCCAGCGCTGGGCAGGACTCCGGCGTTGGCGACGTAGGCGCGGCTACCATCGGCGAGCACAGCGACCATCACCGGATTGATCCCGACCGGAACCGTGGCCAGCACCGTGCCGAAGCCGGCAGCGTCGACGGGGTTGGCAACGTCGCAGTTGGGGTTTGAGGTGACGGTGAAGGCATTGCAAAGTGGAATACTGATGATGGAAAGAGAGCCGGGCGAGGTGCCGTTGCCCTGGTTGACGACCACCATCTCGGCCAGGGTGGGCGCGAAGTCTGCCCAGACGGGCGCGACGCCCACCGGGATGGTGCTGTTGACCGTGGTGCCGACATTGAAGGTGTCGAGCGCGTTGGTCTGGGAGTTGATGACGGAGACGGAGTTCGAGCCCTTGTTCATGACGAAGGCTCGACGCGAGTCGGCGGTCATGACGCCGTAGATGGGACTGTTGCCGACGGGCAGGGTGGCCGAGAGGGTTTGGGTGGTGGTTTCGATGGCGGCGACATGGCCGGGCGCGGTGGTGGAGGCTCCCTGCACGATGGCGTAGGCGCGGGGGGACTGCGCGGCACCGACGGTGTAGATCGTGTTGGCTCCGGTGGGGATCTCCTGCTTGATGGCGGCGGGCTGGCCTTGCAGTTGGGCGAGCGCGCTGCGGCCTAGCTCAGTGACGTAGATGGAGCCGCCTTGGGAGTAGATGGAGTTAGTAGGCGCGGTGGGACAGGGAAGGTTGGCGGGCAGGGTTCCCGGAATGTTCGGCAGCAGCGTGGTCTCGAGGACCTGGCTTTGAATCAGGCTGGCGCTGACGGTGAAGGTGGTCAGGGTGCCGTCGCAGTTGAGCGTGTAGCCAAAGGAGCCGTTGACGTCGACGAGGAAGTAGTAGGGGTTGAAGCCGAGCGCGGTGGTGTTGACGACGGTGTCTCCGGCGAAGTCGACAAAGGTGACCAGGCCGTTGGCGTTGGGGTTGGTCGAAACGGCCAAAGCGTACTTGTTTGGCTGGGCGGCCGGGCCGACGGGACTGATGGCGCTGATGACCGGCCGGTAGGTGGCGCCGCACCCCGCAAGCGCGAGGAAGGCGAGCGCGGAGACGGACTTAAGGGTGGCACGGAGCGAGCGGCTCCGGAGGGATGCGGCGACTGAGTTGCGATCTAGAGACAAAACTGCTCCTGCGGCAAAGCTGGTGTGAAATGCTCAAGGCCTGGGACGCGCATTTGCACCGAGCCAGCCTGACCATTGCGATTTCTTCTGTTTTCCAAGGCTCGATTGTAAATCAACGCGCATAGAGGTGAGGGTTTTGGAGACGAGGGGAACGAAGGCAATTTCGGAGAGTCGCGACCGCCGGCAGAGCCGAGCGCTGGTGGGGGTGGTGGTGCCGTTGCTGGTGCTGGCCGTGGCTTTCGGTTGGACGATTGCGAGATCCGAGGGGCTTGCGGTGCGCGTACTTTTCTTTGGATCGCTGGGGATCAGCCTGGCGTTTGCCGTGATCGTGTGGGGTTTGCGGGCGGGCACGCAGGCGGCGGCGCTGGTGGGGGCGGCGATCTGCTTTCTGATTACGTTCGCGGGAGGTCTGGATGCGAGGGGATCGCTGCTGCATACGGGGTTGCCGCCGCTGGTGGCGTTGTTTGTCCTGACGTTTGCGGCGACTCGGGCTGGACGGGTTCGCAAGGCGCAGGCGGGGCTGGCGGAGAACCAGGCAGAGCGTCGGAAGGGGCGGAACGCGGCGCAGGTGATCGCCAACCTGGGGACGGCGGGGCTGGTGGCGGCGGTAAGCCTATTCTTTCCGCGCGGCGAGCCGCTTTGGGCGATCCCGATGCTGGCGGCGCTGGCGGAGGCTACGGCGGACACGGTTTCGTCCGAGATCGGGCAGGCATTTGGCGGCAGGCCCTGGCTGCTGACAAGCCTGCGGCGGGTGGACGCGGGTACGGACGGCGCGATCAGCCTGGGTGGGACGATTGCCGGTGTGCTGGCGGCGGGGCTGGTGGCGGTGCTTGGGATGAAGTCGCTGCAGCTCGCGCCGAGGCTGGCTGAAGTCGCGTGGCTGGCAGGGTGTGCGGGGCTGTTCTTCGACAGCCTGCTGGGGGCGACGGTGGAGCGGCGAGGTTGGCTGGGGAACGATCTGGTGAACTTCGCGTCGACGGTGTTTGCGGCGGGGTGCTCGATAGGGCTGACGATTGTGGCGGCTCTAGTCACTTTGCGCTAATCGTCGGCGTGGCCTTCGAGCCAACGGTGGAAGAAGCCGTCCGTAAGGTGGAGGCGGAGGGCGGTGTAGCTGAGCACCTCGTGGGCATAGCGCAGGAGGAGGTCGTAGGTATCGATGTGGCCGAGCGGGGCGCGGGGGGAGGTGTAGATGTCGAGGCCGGCATTCCAGCAGAGCTGCTGGACGCGCAGAAGGTGGGTGGGATCGCTGACGACGACGAGGTGCTGGAAGTTGTGCTCGCGCGCGATGGCGGCGAGGCGGAGGGCCTGCTGACGGGTGGAGAAGGAGTCGGTCTCGGCGATGATGGCGGCGAAGGGGACGCCGTGGGCGAGGAGGTAGTCGCGGCCGACGCCTCCCTCGGTAAGCCCGGCGTCCTTGTCCGTGCCGCCGCCGAGCGTGACGACGACGGGGGCGATCTGCCGGTCGTAGAGGGCGAGAGCGTGGTCGAGGCGGGCGTGGTAGACGGGCGAGGGCCGGCCGGCGTACTCGGCCGCGCCGAAGACGGCGATGGCGTCGGCGGGCTGGGCCTGGTCCTCGGCGCCGACCTGATGGATGCGGTGGACAACCCAGGCGGTCCAGAGGCCGGCCGTGAGGAGAAGCAGGGCGAGGAGCAGGAGGAGAGATCGGCGGACGGGATGGGTGGGGGAGGCGGGTCGCGACGGAGTTTGGTTGGGGGTCCGCCGCCGGGCTTCGCGAGTGGAAGCCATGGGTGCCTCTAGTATGTCCCGTCGCGGCGATGGTGGGGTGTTTTTAACGCTGCAGGCAGAGGGCGATTTCGTGGGTGGGGATGGCTCCCTCACGGAGGATCGACCATGCGTTGCCGCCCGCGGTGAGGTCGACGATGGTTGTGGCGACGGTGCGGCCGGTGGGTCCGCCATCGACGATGAGGGGAATTTGGTCGCCGAGCTGGTCGCGGACGGATTGGGCGTAGGTGCACTCGGGGAAGCCGTGCAGGTTGGCGCTGGTGGCGGTGATGGGTAGACCGAGCCGGGCGATGACGGCGCGGGCGATGGCGGAGTCCGGAACGCGTAGGGCGACGTTGCCGGTGTTGGCGGTGACGCGGAGAGGCAGGCGGGAACCGGCCTTCACGATGATGGTGAGGGGGCCGGGCCAGAAGCGCTCGGCAAGGCGATCGAAGGCCTGATCGCAGGAGCGGGCGAGCGCGTAGGCCTGGGCGACGTCGGCGATGAGCAGGGAGAGCGGCTTGTGGCGGGCGCGGTTTTTGATGTCGTAGATGCGGTCGACGGCGGCGAGATTGACGGGGTCGACGGCGAGGCCGTAGAAGGTGTCGGTGGGCAGGGCGACGACGTTGCCGCCGTCGAGCGAGCGGGCGACGAACTCGACGAGAGCCGGCTCGGGCTCAAGGGGATGGATGCGGAGGATCTCTGCCGTCAACTTAGGGGACTCCTTGGGGGGTCTGCTTAGGATAGCGTACGCGGAACAGACGGATAAGAACGGATAGGTGTAAGGGCTGAGCGTAGACTTTTGGGGATGGAGGTGGCATGGAGGTCGTGACGAGCCGGGCGAATGCGCGGGTGAAGCAACTGCGAGCGGCGTTTGCGGGGCAGGCGCGGCTGGCGAGCGGGCTGATTGCGATCGAGGGCGAACATCTGCTGGAAGAGGCGCTCAAGAGTGGGCAGGCGCTGAAGACGGTGTTTGTGAGCGAACGGCGCGAGGTTCCGGGTTGGGTTCCGGGGATTGTTGAGACGGTTCGGCTGGCGGGGGATGTGTTCGCGAGCTGCGTGGAGACCGAGAGTCCGCAGGGAGTGGCGGCGCTGCTGGTGCCTCCGGTGGGGTCGGTGGAGGAGATGCTGGTGGGGACGCCGCTGATTCTGATTGCGGTGGGGCTGCAGGATCCGGGGAATCTGGGGACGCTGGTGCGCTCGGCAGAGGCGTTTGGGGCGACGGGTGTGCTGACGACGCCGGGGACGGTGAGCGTGTGGAACGGGAAGGCGGTGCGGGCCTCGGCGGGGAGTGTGTTTCGGGTGCCGATGGCGGCGGCAACGCCGGAGACGATGGAGCGGCTGGAGCAGGCCGGGGTGAAGCTGCTCGCGGCGATGAAGGAGGACGCAACGGGGGTGGACGAGGTGGACCTGCGCGGGGCGTGTGCGTTCCTGGTGGGCAACGAGGGTGCGGGGCTGGCGGAGGGTTGGGTGGCGATGGCCGATGAGCGGGTGACGATTCCCTGCCCCGGCTGGGTCGAGAGTTTGAATGCGGCGGTGGCGGGAAGTTTGCTGCTGTACGAGGCCTCGCGGCAGAGGCGGGTGCGGTGAGTCTGTTCGATACGACTTTGCCGGGGGATGCGGCTCCGGACCGCGCGGGCGGACGGCAGACGCCGCTGGCGGAGCGGATGCGGCCGCGGACGCTCGAGGAGTACGCGGGGCAGGCGCATCTGCTGGGCGCGGGCAAGCCGCTGCGGCTGGCGATCGAGAACGATGATCCGTCGTCGATGATCTTCTGGGGACCGCCGGGCGTGGGAAAAACGACGCTCGCGAAGATCATCGCGCAGCGGACGGAGGCGAGCTTCATCGAGTTTTCGGCGGTGCTGAGCGGGATCAAAGAGATCAAGCAGGTGATGGTCGAGGCGGAGAAGGCGGCGCAGTTCGGGTCGCGCACGATCCTGTTTGTGGACGAGATCCACCGCTTCAACAAGGCGCAGCAGGACGCGTTTCTGCCGTATGTGGAGCGGGGGACGATCCGGCTGATCGGGGCGACGACCGAGAATCCGTCGTTTGAGATCAACGCCGCGCTGTTGAGCAGGTGCCGTGTGTACACGCTGGTGGCGCTGGGCGAGGACGAGGTGGTGGCGCTGCTTGGGCGCGCGCTTGCGGACCCAAACCGTGGGCTGGGAGCGAGCGGCGTCGCAGCGGAGGAGGACGCTCTGCGGGCGATTGCTGCGTATGCCAGTGGGGATGCGCGCACGGCGCTGAATGCGCTCGAGGTGGCTTCGCAGCTGGCGCAGGGGCGCGGAGAGAAGACGATCACGCCGGAGCTGGCGGCGGAGGCGATGCAGCGGCGGATGCTGCTCTATGACAAGCGCGGCGAGCAACACTACGACATCATCTCCGCGCTGCACAAGAGTGTGCGCAACAGCGATGCGGATGCGGCGCTCTACTGGCTGGCGCGGATGCTCGAGGCGGGCGAGGACCCGATGTACTGCGCGCGGCGAATTGTGCGGATGGCGGTCGAGGATATCGGGCTGGCGGCTCCGGAGGCCTTGAACCTGTGCTTGTCGGCTCGGGATGCGATGCACTTTCTGGGCTCGCCAGAGGGCGATCTGGCACTGGCGCAGGCGGTGGTGTACCTGGCGCTCGCGCCCAAATCGAACGCGGTCTACACGGCGTATGGAGCGGCGGTTGAGGACGTGCGCAAGACGGTGGCGGAGGCGGTGCCACTGCATCTGCGCAACGCGCCGACCAAGCTAATGAAGAGCCTGGACTACGGCAAGGACTACCAATACGCGCACGATGTGGAGGGCCGGGTGGCGGACATGGAGTGCCTGCCACCCTCGTTGGCCGGGCGGAGGTATTACCGGCCGACGGACCAGGGCCGGGAGCGGCAGCTGGCGGCACGGATGGAGGAGATTGCTCGGATACGAGAAATGCGGCGTGGGTAGTTGTTCTCACCCCAGGCGACAAGGCCGTCTGAGCGAAGCGGCGCGGGATCACCCGCGCCGCGAATACTCTGGGCGCGTGCTTTGCGGCATGCTGAAGCCATGCCCTTCCGGGGCTTGCTCCATGTTTTGAAAGCAGCTTTGCGGCATGGCTGAAGCCATGCCCTTCCGGAGCCTGCTCCATTCCTTTGCAAAACCAGATTTCCTTTTAGGGCATTACCGAGGAGTTGGGTTGAGGTCCGCGGGAAAGGCTTCGCAAAACTTCGCGGGCGTGGTAGAAAGTGGGTGTTTGCCCATCCCACAACTAGGAGCTTGCCATGACGCCTGTACCCCCGATTACCCCGTATCTAACCGTTGCCGATGCAGCCGGCGCGGTGGAGTTTTACAAGGACGCTCTTGGCGCGACGGTGGACGGCGAGGCGCACCGGATGCCGGGCAGCGACAAGATCATGCATGTGCGGCTGGTGATCAACGGCGGCCTGATTATGCTGGCGGATGATTTTTCAGACAGCATGGGCGGGCCATGCATGACGCCTGCCAAGCTGGGCGGTTCGCCGATTGTGCTGGCGCTGCAGGTGGAGGATGCACGGAGCTTCTGGGACAAGGCGATGGCAGGTGGAGCGACGGGCACGATGCCGTTGGCAGATATGTTCTGGGGCGAGCGGTATGGGCAGTTTACGGACCCCTATGGGCATCGGTGGTCGGTCTCGCAGACGCTGACGGTGTTGTCCGATGAGGAGATGCGCGGGGCGGCGCAGAAGGCGTTGGATGAAAAGGGGACGTTGATGGGTGAGTTGGCTTAGCAGGCCCGTTGAACTTACTTGGCGTCACGCTCGATGGCTTTGAGGACGAGCGACTGGGTCAGGAGCTCGGGCAGCACGTCCGCGGCGCTGGTAGTGCTCGCGGGATAGATGACGTAGGTGGGCACGCCGCTGCGGTCGATGGACTTGAGCTGGCGGGTAATCTCGGGATCGTACCGGGTCCAGTCCGCGCGCATGAGGGTGAAGTTGCGTGAGGCGAGCTGGTGGACGACGTCGGCGGACTGCAGGACGACCTTCTCGTTGACCTGGCAGGAGAGGCACCAGGCCGCGGTGAAGTCGATGAAGACGGGATGGCCGGCGGCGCGGGCGGTGTCGAGCGTGGCCTGCGAGTAGGGTTGCCAGTTGAGGGCGGACTTCCGGGCCTCGGTTAGCGGGATGGCCAGTGCGGCACCAACCAGCACCACGGCGGCGACCGTGCCCCAGATGCGCGCAGGCCAACGGTTGAGCACCCAGCCGGCGATCGCGAGCACCAGGAAAGCGAAGAGGAGACGCGCGACGTGGTCCACGCCTGCACTGGGGTACAGGCTGCCGAAGACCCAGGTGAGCCAGATGACGGTGGCGAAGAGCGGGACGGCGGTGAGCTGTTTGAGGGTCTCCATCCAGGCGCCGGGCCGCGGAAGCCAGCGTGTCCAGGCGGGCTGCAGGGTCAGCAGCAGGTAGGGTAAGGCGAGGCCGAGACCGAGCGCGGTGAAGACGGCGAAGGTGATCGACACCGGTTGGGCGAGCGCGAAGCCGATGGCGGCGCCCATCAGCGGTGCGGTGCAGGGTGTGGCGACGATGGTGGCAAGCACGCCGGTGAAGAAGCTTCCGGCGTAGCCTTCCTTCTTGGCCAGCTCGCCGCCGGCACTGGTGAGCGAAAGGCCGAGATCGAACTGGCCGGCCAGCGAAAGCGCAAAGAAGAACAGGAACGCGGCCAGGACCGCAACGAAGACCGGTGACTGCAGCTGGAAGCCCCAGCCGGCCTGGCTTCCGCCGGCGCGCAGGGCGAGCAGCACACCCACGATCACCCAGAATGAGACCAAGATGCCAAGCGTATAGACGAGTCCGTGGCTGCGCAGGTGCTTGCGCTCCGAACCGGAGGATTGCACGAGCGCAAGGCCCTTGAGGAAGAGCACCGGGAAGACGCACGGCATCAGGTTCAGGATGACGCCGCCGAGCAGGGCGAGTCCGATGGCGCTGAGAGCGGTGACTTTGCTGGCCGCAGGAGCTTTGCTGACCGGGGCGGGGCGGGCGAGCTCTCCGGCGGTGACGGGAGCGCTGATCTCGTAGGCTTCATCGTCGTTGATCTTGACGATGCCGTGCAGCGTGGCGGGGAGTTGGGTCACGTCCGGAACCCGCTGAGCCCAGAGCCGAATACCGTTGGGAAGCGTCTTCGTCTCCTGGTCGGCCGCGTTGAGGATCACGTCGGGGTCAAGCGGATAGAACTCGGCGTCCTCTTCCGCGGTGCCGGTCGTCAGCGTAAGGACGAGATCGGTCTTGCTGCCCTGGACACCGACCTTCATACGCGCGGGAAGCGGCTGCGGCAGGTGGTGGATAGCGTCTCCGAGAGCGCCTACCAGCGCTCCGGGCTGGGCCCCGGGCGTGACGTTCAGGTCTAGGCCCAGGTGCGCTTTGCCGGGAATGCAGACCTCGCGGCAGACGAGCCAGGTCACCTTGGCATCCAAATGCGCGGGGCCGGGCTGGGCGCTCGGGGTGGCGGTCAGGGTGAAGGGGAAGGCGGCTGTGTCCTCATAGCCGAAGTCCATGAGCGGCCCTAGGGGTAAGCGCTGCGGGATGGGAAACTGCATGGGGCCGGTCGACAAGCCGGCAGGCAGGGTCCACTTGACCGAGGGCGGCTCGCCGGAGTCGCCGGCATTCTTCCAGTAGACGTGCCAGTGCTCCTCAAGCGTGATGACGAGCCCGATCTGCTGGGTGCCTCCGGGAGCGATGCCGTTTGCCAGCGAGACCAACTCAACGGTGAGGTGCTGCGCCTTAAAGGGGCCCGGACCGCCGTCGCCCACCTCTTGAATCTGCGCACGGAGCAGATCCTGCGGCAGGAAGATCAGCAAGAAAGAGGCAAGAAACGAGAAGAGGCGGCGGGCAGTCATCTCCTTGATTGTAGAGCGTGGCACGAGAGCCGGTTACATTTCCTGCATGAGGCTGCGTCTGGTAGGCCCGGCGCGGCGATGTTCCACCATGAGGCAACAATCCATAATGATGCGGATTCCGTTGGCCTGCGCACGAGCAGCTGCTTCCGGATGCACGATGCCCTGTTGCAGCCACAGCGCCGGCAGATGCAGCGCGATCATCTCGTCGACGATGGCGGGAATAAAGCGCGGCGGGCGAAAGACGTTGACCAGGCCGGGACGTACGGGCAAGTCGGCGAGCGAGGGATAGCTTTTTTCGCCAAGCACGGCATCAAGCGCGGGATTGACCGGTAGGACGCGGTAGCCGTGATCCTGCATGTAACGCGAGACGTAGTGGCTCGGCTTGGACTCATCCGCGGAGAGGCCGATGACAGCGATGGTGCGCGCTTCAAGCAGTTCGCGGATCAGGGCATCCTCATTCGCAGGCATACTTACTTTCTATTCCATATGCCGAGAAGACGACGAAGAACGACAAGTTCCCCGAGATGGTAGGCATTATGGTCTGCAATGAGTAGGGTTTCGCGCAGCAGGTTTTGGCCTTGTCCCCACTGGAAGGGCTTGTACAGTTCTACCTGCGGTCGGGTTAGCAGAGCTTCAAATTGGGCACGAGCCTGGTGGATCGCGGCGACGCTTTGATCCCAGGCACGTGCGTTCGGGGGCTCCGCTTGAGCAGGCCAGTAATCGTCCGGCCAGGTCATGGGTTGGTAGCCGCCGGTGGGGGGTGCGGAGAAGTTGAGAATGTCGCGCTGCGTGATCCGGAGATGCTCAACGATCTGCCAAGCGGAGTAGGGCAGATGGTCAGGGACGACGCCTTGCATGTTGGCGGGAAAGTCGCTGACGGCAGTGTCGAAATCGACATGCGCCTGGCCGCCGCGCAACAAAGCTAAGAGTTGCTTGACCAGAAGGTCGTTGGAGGTTTCAGGCATTTGACTTACTCCTCTTCCTGATGAAATTGGACTTGGAAACAAGTTACTCGTCGTCGGTTTCATCGCTTGCGGCAGGCAGATTTCCTTCGCGGCGCATACGAAGATAGCCGCGGATAAATGGCTCCAGGTCGCCATCGAGAACCTTATCGACGTCTCCTACTTCGACGCGTGTGCGCAGATCTTTGGCCATCCGGTAAGGCTGCAACACATAACTACGGATTTGCGAGCCGAAGCCGATGTCCAGCTTCGAGTCTTCAATTTTGCGCGTCGCGGCTTTTTTCTTGTCTAGCTCGTACTCATAAAGTTTGGAACGCATCATCTTCATGGCGCGATCTTTGTTCTTATGCTGCGAGCGCTCATTCTGGCAACCGGTAACGAGGCCGGTCGGAAGATGGGTGATGCGGACCGCGGAGTCGGTCGTGTTGACGTGCTGGCCGCCCTTGCCGCCGGAGCGGTAGGTGTCGATGCGTAGATCTTCGACTTTCAGATCGATCGTGATGGTGTCATCGATTTCGGGCGAGACGAAGACAGAGGCAAAGCTGGTGTGGCGTCGCTTGGCGGAGTCGAAGGGCGAGATACGTACCAGGCGATGCACTCCGGTTTCGCCGGAAAGAAGCCCGAAGGCGAACTCGCCCGAGATGGTAAAGGTAGCCGACTTAATGCCGGCTTCATCCCCATCCTGAATTTCGTTGATCTCGACCTTGAAGCTTTGCCGCTCGCCCCAGCGCAGATACATGCGCATCAGCATCTCGGCCCAGTCCTGGCTTTCGGTGCCGCCTGCTCCCGGATGCACGGTGACGATCGCATTGAGAAGGTCGGTGTCACCGGCGAGCATGGTCTTGGACTCGAGCTTGTCAGCATATTCAACCAGCGCCGGGATCTCTTTGACTAAGTCCGGCTCCGTATTTTCGCCCTCATGTGCAAGCTCGAAGTAGGCCTCGATATCGTCGGAGCGACGAGCGAGTTCAGCCTCATCGGCGAGGAGGGTTTCAAGCCGCTTGCGCTCACGCATGAGGGGCTGCGAGCGGCTGGCATCGGCCCAGACGGAGGGGTCAGCTATCTTTTCCTCGATTTGGGCGAGGTCGCGACGGAGACGGGGAGAGTCAAAGATACTCCCGCAGATCGCGTACCTTGTCGCGAACCGGGGAGTAGTTGTATTCGAGATCGGAGAGCATCTTTAGAGTTTAGTTCATCCTGGGCAGGAAACTAAACCCAAGACAAAGCATTGTAACCAGGACACAAAGATAAGCGAACCAGTCTCCGTGACGGGTATAGAAGGTAGTTCCCTGCTCGCAGGAAAACGGAAAGGTAAAGGCTCCGCGCACGTGACGGGGTGCCTCTGCGGTGAGTCTGCCTTCGGGGTCGATGGCAGTGGTTACGCCTGTGTTGGTAGATCGAAGTAGCCAGCGATGATTTTCAATGGCTCGCATACGAACCATATTCAAGTGCTGCCAGGGAGCGCCAGTATCGCCATACCAGCCGTCGTCGGAGATATTGACGAGCACCTCTGCTCCCTGAAGCGCCCATTGTCGTACCTCGTCGCCAAAGATGGACTCATAACAAACAAATACTCCGTAGCGATGGCCCTGGCTGGTGAAGACGGTGCGTGTGGTTCCGCGATCCATATCTCCAACGCCCTCGGTTAGCTTGCGGGCAAAGGAAAAGAAGTCTTTGAAGGGGATGTACTCACCCCAGGGAACCAGATGAATTTTGTCATAACGACCTGCGTAGCTTCCATCTTCCAGAAAGAGGGAGGCGGAGTCATAAAGGTAGTAGCCGCGAGGGACGCTAGGACTAAAGTCCACCCCTAAAGAGCCGATGATCAAGGGCGCGGTCGCACGGCGAGCCAGGCTAGCCATCGCGGAGCGAAAGATCGGGTCACTGGATTGAAGATGGGAGGGAGCTTCCGGCCAAACAATTAGATCAGGGCGAGCTTCTGCTGCTAAGTGAGTTGAAGGGCGGGGGAGAAGTGATACGGGGTGCAGACTCTCGTAGGAAAACTGCTCTATCTCCTGATTTGCGGAGACCGGCTGTGCGGATCGTTGCAGGGCTCCAACCTCCAAGTTTTCCTGCAGAAGAACCGCGGTTCTGTAATTGTTAGGTCCAACGTTTTCTGCTTTTCCAGTTTGCAGCGGGGCTCTCCCACCTACCTGCAAAAGCAAAGCCACCGCAATAGCAAACGCACCAGCAATCAACGGTGTACGACCGGGACGGAGACACATCCAGGCGATGGCTGCATTGATGGCAACTACCACAAAGCTAAGGCTCATGACGCCCGCCCATGGCGCCAGCCGAGTGAGAAGTAAATTGTCTACCTGTGCGTTGCCGAGTAGATCCCAGGGAAATCCGGTGATGCGCGCGCGGGCTAACTCAACCGCGACCCAAAGAAAGGGAGCCGCTGCCAGTGCACCCGAAATGCCAAAGCGGAAGCGGCCCACCATGATGAGCAACACGGCAAATACAGCGTGGTAAAGGCCTAAGTACAAAGAAAATAAGACGAGAATGGCAAACGAGACTGGCCTGGGCAGGCCGCCATACAGATACATGGTTTGATAAATCCAAGCGCAGTTGCCGAGATACCAGAACATACCGCAAAGATAGCCAAGACCACCGGCTGCGCTTACGCTCAGAGGCCTGTTTGCCTGGGGAAGCAACAAGGCAAGTAAAAACGGCAGCAAAGCCACCCAGCAAAGCGAAGTTCTCCCTGCAGATACGGGACCCGCAGACGGAAAACAAAGTACCTGCAAAAACGATGAAGTAAGAACAAGTAAGCAGGCACGGACCGGAGTAGATCGCATCAGGGGGATTCTAGCATCGTGCCTTTGTTACTTGAGGGGTGCGAACGCTGGTTATTCTTACCAGGATCAATGCTTTTCTATGTATGGTTCATTTCAATTGAATTGCTATGACATTTTTACGCTTTACCATGGAGCAATCTAGTAATTTCGCGTATCTTTTTATTTGTTGGTTGTGCTGACGATAATCCAGAACAGTGCTGTCGAGCTACAACTAAACACCGGAGGTAGGAGATTGGCTTTAACCGATGTAATTGCACAGATCGATTCGGAGATTGCGATCCTGCAACAGGCGCGCGCGTTGCTGAGTGGAAGCTCTGCTCCCGCTGAGAAAAAAGTTGGACGGGGACGACCGAAGGGCAGTAAGAACGTGGTGGCCGAGAGTTCCGAAGTTCCGGCAGGGGCGAAGCGCAAGCTAAGTCCTGAGGGCCGCAAAGCAATTGCGGAAGCGATGAAGCGTCGCTGGGCCGAACGCCGGAAGCAGCCTGCGAAATAATGTGCAGGATCCGGGCGGGCTTCACAAAGAGGCCCGCCAGTGTGCTAGCGGGTGATGATTACTTCGCGAAGAGTATCTTTCGCCAAATAGAACTTGTAACTGGCAAAACGCTGGAAGAGTCCTTCGATTTGCCGATTGGTAAAGGTCTGCCGGATGGGGTGGGTGCCTACTGTTTGTATTTCGAGCTGGTCGGTCGCCGTAAGGTGGTAGCGACAGAAGGAGGTTCCATCTCCGTTGATTTTGGCATGAAAGAAGGCTAGAATCTGCCCGCCCGGCTCCATCACATCATAGATTCGGTCGATAACTGGCTGCAGAAGAGTAAGGGGCAGGTAGTCTGCAGTATCCCAAAAAGTCACGACATCAAAGACGCGGTCGGTGAAGTCTAGATTTTCTTTGAGGTAGCGCGGCGCGTCGTAAACCTTCTTAAGCGGGTCATCGGGATGTGGCACAAGGTAATCCGGGCGAGCGGAATCTTCTACCAAATTTGCCATGTAAATACTGTGACCAAGGTGCGTCACGAAGTTGATATTGCCGGCCGAGGTTGGACCGATATCCAGCAAACGTAAGGACTCACGCGCCTTGAGATGCTTGGACATGTGCGACCATCCGCTGGAGTAACGCGCCGTTCTTCCGGCGCTTACTCCCGGTCCTGTGGTGCTCGTCCTGCTGCCAAACAAGCCCATTCCGTTTGAAACCCCTTCCAGATTTACTTTTGGGCTTGTGTCGAGACGGTGACTTGCCCGGTCAGCTCTACGCGACCGCGGATAGATGCGCTCTCTTCAATGGAGAGTCGGCTGGCGACGATGTCTCCGTTGAGCACCGCGGTTTGTCGAAGCTCAATCCGGCCGGAGGCCTGCACGTTGCCATCTACCAGGCCAAAGACGATCAAGTCGCGCACATGGAGGTCGGCGGTGATGTGTGCGTTTGGCCCGATGGTGAGGCGACTTTCAGCGAGGTGGATTGTTCCTTCAAACTTCCCGTCAAGAAATAAATCTTCGCTTCCGGAGAGCTCTCCGCGGATACTAACCGACCTCCCGATAAGCGTGGAACCTTCCGCTGGCGTCATTTCGAGCAAATCCTTTCGTAGTGCCTGCCGTGCAAGTTTTGAGTATGGAGACATTGCCTGCGTAACGCCAGGTCAACTTAGCCCGTCTTTCGAAACTATACCCATCTCACTTACGGTGAAGCAAACGAGCAAACTTTGCAAATGGATGGAACGTCATAAGACGGAAATAGCTAGGATTGAAGGTACATGTTCTTTCGTCAAAGACAACTCACTGCGGCTTGTTTGGTTGCTCTCGCCGCTGCCAGACTGCGTGGGCAAGCTTCAAGCTCTCTTACGCCTAAGCAATGGGCTACCGATGCCGCCAACAACGAAGTCAAGGTGCTGCAATTTGAGCGATCTTACCTGCGATATCAGATTCACCAGGTGGATGCCAAGGGTGATCAGGTGCGGGAGGTCGTTGAGTCCAAAGACGGCACGGTGGCACGTCGGATTCGTAAGGACAATCGACCCTTGGCCTCGGACGAAGACGCAGAAGAACGGGAGCGTCTGCAGGCGATGCTGGACTCCCCTGCTGCTTTTGCCAGGCACGTAAAGAACGATCAGACGGGAAAGCACTTTGCGGTTGATTTGCTGCACCAGATGCCTTCCGCAATGATTTTTACCTACACTCCCGGGCAGCCGCAGCGGCAACGTGCGCCGGGCGGGGACGACTCGCCGGAGATCGTGCTCGACTTTAAACCGGACCCTACGTGGACGCCGCCGAATATGACTGCGGAAGCGCTCTCCGGGTTTGAAGGGCGGCTGTGGATCGACGCTCGCACCCACTACGTGACGCGGCTCGAAGGGGACATCTTTCGCGGCGTGAACTTCGGGTTTGGCATCTTCGGCCGCCTCGACCCTGGCGGGAAGGTGACGTTCGAACAGGCGCAGGTGAGCAACGAACGCTGGATCTTCACCCACTTTACGCAGCACCTAAACGTGCGCGTGGTGTTCAAGACGATCCATCAAAATTCGGAGATCGACGGGATGAACTTTACGCCCGTTCCGGAGATGAGCTACCAGCAGGCAATTCATCTGCTGCTTTCGCTTCCGTCGCCGACACACTGAGTTTGGCCTCACGCCAAAGGCGGTCGAGCTCGGCGGCGTCGGCCTGCTTGAGGGTGGCTAGACCGGCCGTCGCTTCCATTCGCGTGAAGCGGGCGCGGAACTTTAAATTTGCTTTGCGGAGGGCGAACTCTGGTTCTAGGTGCAGGTGGCGGGCCAGGTTGACGGCAGTGAAGAGCAGGTCGCCCACTTCGTCTTCGGCGGCGTTGCGGTCGAGTGCGGGGCGTTCAATCTCGGCACGAAGCTCCGCGGTTTCTTCGGCTAGTTTGTCGAGGAGGCCCGTTGGGTCCGGCCAGTCGAAACCTACCTTGGCGGCTTTATGGCCGAGCTTGTGCGCTTCGAGCAGAGCGGGCTGATGGTTCGGTACGTCGTCAAGGTATGCTTTCGGCTGCTCGCCGCGGGAGGCTTTTTCGGTCTTCTTGACAGCCTCCCAGGTGCGCTTGACGTCTTCGGAGGTCGCGGCGGAGGCGTCGGCGAAGATGTGCGGGTGGCGGCGGATCAGCTTGGCGTTGAGGGTGGCGGCTACGTCCTCGATGGTGAAGTGGCCGGCTTCGGCGGCCATCTGGGCGTAGAAGAGGACCTGGAGGAGGAGGTCGCCGAGCTCTTCCTGAAGGTCGGGCCAGGCGCGGCGGTCGATGGCGTCGAAGACCTCGTAGGTTTCTTCGAGGGTGTGGCGCTTGATGGAGTCGAAGGTTTGTTCGCGGTCCCAGGGGCAGCCGTCGGGGGCGCGGAGGCGGGCCATGATGGCGATGGATTCGGCAAGGGCTACCGTGCGCGGAGACGCTTCTGGCGCGGACATAGCTTTACTGTACGCGAGCGAAGCGGAGGAGGCAGGCGTATGCTGCGGGGATGACTACACCTGATTTACCGCCGCCGAGCAGCCGTTCCCGTACGGGATGGACGTTATTATTGGCTCTGCCGTTTCTCGGGCTTTGCTTTCCGCAGGTGTATGCGCGGACGACTCCGGCGCTGTTTGGATTTCCGTTTTTCTACTGGTATCAATTTCTCTGGGTGGTGCTGGCTTCGGGGTTAATGGGGGTGGTTTATCGGAAGCTCAGGTACTAAGGGGGAACTACGGCGGGGTGTGTTCGGAGAGGGTTGACGGTTCATCGTGGGGCTGGCGTTTGTGCTTCCCCCACCTCAGACGATGAAGCTTGTCTGAGATGGGGCACCCGGGAGTTTTTGGGACGACGACCAGAGACTATTCTAGGGATCCGGTGCCGTTGGTGGCAGTGGCAGTCTGGGGCATGTTGGAGAGAAGCTGGATCTCTACGCGGCGGTTCTTGGCGCGGCCGGCGGCGGTGCGGTCGTCGGCTACCTGGACGTCCTTGCCGATGCCGACGAGGTAGAATTTGTGCGGCGGGATGTTGAACTTGGCCGAGAGATAGTTGACGACGGCGTCGGCGCGGCGCTGGCTGAGTTGGTAATTATAGTCCGCGTTGCCGACCGAGTCCGTACCTCCGGTGATCTGGAGGATGTAGCCGCGCGCGGAGGTGAGGGTGGCGGCGAAGGTGTCGAGTTGCTGCTTGTCGGCGGCGGTGAGGACGGATTTGTCAAAGGCGAAGGTGACGCGAAGGTTGGCGAGCGGCTTGTACTGGTCGAGATTGGCAATGACGCCGGCGAGGGAGTCGACGCGGTTCGAAGCTTCCTGCGCGGAGGTGTTGGCCTGAGTGGCGGCGGCGGCGGCGGCGAGGGCGTGCTGGTTGGCGGCGTCGGCCGCGGACTGGGCGTTGTTGATGCCGGCGGTGGCGCGCTGGTCGGTGTCGACGATGGCGCGATGGTCGGCGGCGGTCTTGGTGTCGAGCTCGTTGATGTTCTGGACGATGGGGGCGGTCTGCGAGCGGACGTATTTTTTGCTGGAGCAGCCGAGAAAGACGCTGCTGAGAAGGAGAGTCGGTGCGAGGGCAAGAACGGCAACGGATCGGGTGGGAAGATTTTGAGCGAAACGGGTCATTGTTTGATCTCCTGTCAGACCTTGGGCGCGAGTTGGCCTATAACCGGGTTTGCAATTGGGATGCCAATACCGCTTTCGTTCGTAAGCTGCGTCCTATGTGCTAGTTAGGTTCCTGCGTGTGTATGGCTTGAAGGTAGATTTGCGGATGTGGCGGGTCAGATGTTCCCTGTCTTCTCTTGGGATGAAAGACGAGAGCGCAAAGGACGCGAAGAGAAGCCTGCGAAGGATGCTAAGAAAACCTAGGCGAGTTGGACGGTTTACCTCCCACTCATCGCGATGGAGCCGCGATGAATGGGGCACATAGGCGTTGGGCGTGGGCTTCCCACCTCAGACGATGGGACGGTCTGCGATGGGGCGCCCGGAAGTTTGTGGGGGCAAAAAACAAATGCGGGGTTCTGGCTGCGCCAGAATGGCGACGGTTTGGGTCGGGCGAGTTCACGGTGCGCACGCTTTATCATGGAGAGACGCTGGTGCGGCCCAATGAAGCAGGCCGATGGCGCAGGGCCTGATGGATCTTCTTGCAAAAATTCGGACGCTTCCTACTTCGGCTGGCTGCTATCTGTACAAGAACGCCGAGGGTGAGGTGATCTATGTCGGCAAGGCCAAAAACCTGCGGTCGCGGGTGCGGTCTTATTTTCTGGCGGCGAACCAGATGAACCAGAAGACCGGCTCGCTGATGCGGGAGGCGGTCGACCTCGAATACATTACGGTGGCCAACGAGCGGGAGGCGCTGGCGCTTGAGAACAATCTGATCAAGCAGCGCAAGCCGCGGTTCAACATCCTGCTGCGCGACGACAAGACGTATCCGTACATCAAGCTGACGATGAACGACCGGTATCCCAAGGTGTTTGTGACGCGGCGGCTGCGCAAGGATGGCGGGGCTTACTTTGGCCCGTACTTTCCGGGGAATCTGGCGCATCGGCTGGTGGATTTGATCCACCGCAGCTTCCTGGTGCCTAGCTGCAAGGTGGACCTGGGCCGGTATCATCCGCGGGCGTGCCTGCAGTATTACATCAAGCGGTGCCTGGGACCGTGCGTGGAGGGTTTTGTGGCGCCGGAGACGTATGCCGAGACGATCCGGGATGTGCGGCTGTTTCTGGAGGGTCGGACGGACGAGCTGGAGCGGCTGCTGAACAAGCGGATGGCGGCGGCGGCGGAAGAGATGCTGTTTGAGGCGGCGGGCAAGCTGCGCGACCAGATTGTGACCGTGCACCAGATGGGCGATAAGCAGCGGATTGCGACGGCGGATAACGAGGACGCCGACGTTTTTGGGTTTCACTATGAGAACCAGATGCTGGCGGTGAATCTTTTCCACATGCGAGGCGGGAAGATTGTGGATCGGCGAGATTTTTTCTGGGAGGATCTGCCGGATTTTTTGAACGACCGACTGAACGATACGGAGCCGGTTGCCGATATAGAGGTAGGCGAGAGCTGTGAGGCGGAGGTTTCGTTGGGGATGGAGCCGGACCCGATGCAGGCGGCTCCGGAGGTGGGCGAGGGCGGACAGGTGGTGCAGCATACGGGCGTGACGGAGTTGGGCGAGAAGTTCTCACCGGGAGCTTTCTTTTCTGCGCTGTTGAAGCAGTTGTACCTGGACCAGGCGTATGTGCCGCGGTCGATCTATGTGCCGGTCGACTTTGAGGATCGGGCGGTGCTGGCGGAGCTGCTGAGCGAGCGGACCAAGCACAAGGTGGAGCTGGCGGCGCCGCAGCGGGGGGATAAGCGCTCGCTGGTGGACCTGGTGTGCCAGAACGCGAAGCAATCGTACGACCAGCGGTTCCGGGTGCTGCAGCCGAACGGGAAGGCGATCGCAGAGGCGCTGCAGGAAGCGTTGACGCTGGCTGAGATGCCGAAGCGGATCGAGTGCTTCGATATTTCGCACATTCAAGGCGCGGAGACGGTGGCCTCGATGGTGGTGTGGGAGGACGGGGCGATGCGGAAGGCGGAGTATCGCAAATTCCAGATCAAGACGGTGTCGGGGAACGATGATTTTGCGAGTATGCGCGAGGTGATCCATCGCCGGTATAAGCGACTGCTTGAGGAGAAGAGGTCGTTTCCGTCGCTGGTGCTGATCGACGGCGGGCTGGGGCAGTTGAGTGCGGCGTATGCGGCGCTCGAAGAGATTGGAGTGACGCTGCAGCCGCTCGCGTCGATTGCGAAGAAGGAAGAGGTGATCTACGTGCATGGGCAGGAGGACGACCCGGTGGTGCTGGACCGGCGGTCTCCCGTCTTGCATTTAGTGCAGAAGATTCGAGATGAGAGCCATCGGTTTGCCGTGACGTATCACCGCAAGCGGCGGCAGATTCGGGATCGCGAGACGGAACTCGATGAGATCAAGGGAGTGGGGCCGAGGACGAGGCAGCGGCTGGTCGAGCATTTTGGCAGCGTACGGGGGATTAAGCTGGCGAGTGAAGATGCGCTGACGGCGGTGGTGAACCGGGTGACGGCGCAGACGATCCGGGCGCACTTTCACGGGAAGGCGGAGGCTCCCGCAGAGGATGCGGGGCTGGTGCAGATTACTTAGCGTGCTGGACGCTGGTTTGGCGGGCTTTGGCGGCGGGTTTGGTGTTAGGGATGAATTGCTTGCCGGTTTTTGAGCCGTCGACTTTCTTTCGGTCAGTAGCTTTCTTCTGGGCGGGAGTGAGCTGCTTCCAGGCTTCGTCGGGGAGGTAACGATGGGTTTCGTCGCCCTGGATGGCGGGCTTGTCGTCGGCGGTGTGCCAGTGCTCGTCGCCCCAGTCTTTCAGGTGCTGCTGGTTTTCGTCGCGGGGGTGCTTATAGTCGCCGCCCTGGGCGGTGTACTCGTGGGCGAGGAGCTGGGCTTTGCGGGCGCTCCACTGGCCGGGGCGGCCACCCTTGTCGCCGGCGGTGATCTCGTCTTTCAGGCGCTCGCGGAGGGCTGGGTCGGTGTAGTTGTCGGAGCTGGCTGATTTTTTGGCGGTGGACTTTTTGGCGGTGGACTTTTTGGCGGGGATTTTCTTGGCGGTCTTTTTGGCGGCGGCTTTGGTTGGCATCGTCGTTTGTTCCTTGAGCGATTCAGATGCGTGGAAGACGGAGGAGGCGACTGTTCATGGTCGCTGGCAGATAGAAAACGCAGATGCCCTTCGGGAATGACAAACCAAAGGATGATCTAAGTTATGGAGCGACTTTGCCGTTGAAGGTGCCGCAGGCGGCGACGGTTCCCTGGTCAAGGCCGGTGCGGAACCATTGTTCGCGCTGGGCGCTTGAGCCGTGGGTCCAAGATTCGGGGCTGATGGCGCGGCCGCTCATGCGCTCGAGATGATCGTCGCCGACAGCGGCGGCGGCGGAGAGGGCACCGGCGATGTCGTCGGGGTGGACGATGCCGCGCTGCTCGGTGGAATGGGCCCAGACTCCGGCAAAGCAATCGGCCTGGAGCTCGAGGTCGACCGAGAGCGGGTTGCGCTCGCCGCGGTCTTCTTGCGAGAGCTGCTGCTCGCGGCTCTCGATGCCAAGGAGCTTCTGGATGTGGTGGCCTAGCTCGTGGGTGATGACGTAGGCCTGGGCGAACTCGCCGGTGTTGCCGCCGAACTTCTTGAGCTCGTCCCAGAAGCTGAGGTCGATGTAGATTTTTTCGTCCTGCGGGCAGTAGAAGGGGCCGGTGGCGGCCTGGGCGGTGCCGCAGCCGGAGTAGGTGGCGCCGCGGTAGAGGACGAGCTTGGCATGGCGGTAAGGCTTGCCCATGCGCTGGAAGATGCCGGTCCAGGTCTTCTGGGCATCGTCGAGCACGAAGCTGATGAGCTGGACGTCGCGGTCTTCGCCGGCAGGATGGGCTTGCGGGGTTGTTGAGGGGCCGGCGCTGTAGGCGCTTCCCTGCTGGGGTGCGGGTCCGTAGGCCTGCGAGCTGCTTTGGCCGCCATTGCCGCCACCGCCGCCGCCCATCAAGCTGCCTAGGAAGTTGTGGCCGGTGAGCAGGCTGATGACTAGTACCACGACGAAGCCGAATATACCGATGCCTCCACCGCCTCCTCCACTGCCGAAGCCTCCTCCTCCGGAGCTGTCACGCCGGTCTTCCATATCACTGCTTACACCGCCTGGGGTCCAGTCCATGCTTCCTCCGCCGAGCTCACGCCAGATGTGAGTGTATGGGAGCGGGCTGTGATGTGCGAACGATGCGTTGCTTTCCGTGCGAGAAGCCCTCCTACACTTCAACCAAAGCTTGAAGGTGGGTTAACTGCGATGGTTCGGCTGCGGTTTTGTTCTGTTTTGGCCGGTCTGTCTGGGGATGACCCCTTGACTCTTCCGTTAGCGGGTGTCAGTCTAGGCACATCGCAGGTGACCGTTATCGGACGCTTGCGCCGCGGAGACCTCGCTCTGGCATCCGCCCGCTTACCTATTGATGGCCACGATCACCACGCCGTTTACTCAGGCTGAGACAGCGCGCGAAGTTCTGCGCTGCGACCACTGCAAGCTTGTGCAATTCCGCACCCCTACACTGATTTGCCGTCGCTGCCGCCGTTCGCTGGAGGTGGAGAAACCCGTCGCCGTGCAGGCCACGGTAGCGTACATGCCCGCGCCAGCAGCCGAGGCGGAGGGGATCCAGGTAGCGACCGCGGTGCGCGATCTGCGCCATGTGCGCAACCTGAGCCAGCGCCAACTGGCGGCCCGTATGGGTGTTCCACGGACATACATTTCGAAGATTGAGAATGGCAAGGCGATGCCGACCTTGTCGTCGCTCGACCGTCTGGCGAAGGCGCTGGAGGTGGATATCTCGGTGCTGCTGCGGGATGCGAGCGCGCGCCACTCGAACGAGACGGCGATGCTTCTGGCGGATCCGTTCCTGGCGGAGATTGCGGCGTACACGTCGCAGCTGGATGTGCTGCAGCGCACGATCTTTCTGAATCATGTGCGTGAGCTGGCGGCGGGACGACGCAGGACGGCCTAAGCCCTTGCGGGTCGCCTCCTCCTTTCCGAGGCCGTATCCCTTTGGGGTGCGGCCGCCCTCCTTCTCACGACGCTGCTCCTCCCCACGAAGGGTCATATTCTGCGCTGAGACAAGCCTGTATGCTAACCTCATCACTCTCTGAGGCCTTCCTTTGCGTTCTGACCTAAGCCACATTTCCCGCCGTGATGCGATCCGAGGTCCAAGCCGGGCCGGTGAACTGTCTCCGGAGGAGTTTGCGGTGTTTGGTCAGCTGGATCTTTTACGCCTGCCGAGACACGTAGCGATCATTATGGACGGCAACGGTCGGTGGGCGGGTAAGCGTGCGCTGAAGCGTTTTCTCGGACACCAGCAAGGTGCCGAGAGTGTGCAATTTGTGGTGGAGACGGCGTCGCGGATTGATCTGCCGTGGCTGACGCTGTATGCGTTTTCGCTTGAAAACAACCTCCGCCGGCCCAAGGCAGAGGTGAATTTCCTGATGAAGCTGCTGAAGAGCTACCTGGTGGGTAATGTGAAGCGCCTGAACGACAACAACGTGCGCATGACGTACATCGGGAGGACGCGCGAGCTGCCCAACGAGATCCAGGACACCATGCAGTGGGCGCAGGAAGAGACCGCGGGGAACAGCGGCACGACGTTGACCCTGGCCTTGAATTACGGATCGCGGACAGAGATCGTGGATGCGACGCGGTCGCTGCTGAGCACGCTGATCCAAGAAGCGCACACGCGCGGCTGTTCGCTTGAAGATTTGCTGCAGGTGGATGGGCTGGAGTCGCGGCTGGATGAGGACCAGCTGGCCGCGAATTTGTATACAGGGCACATGCCGGACCCGGACCTGGTGATCCGGACGTCGGGCGAGATGAGGATCTCGAACTTTCTACTGTGGCAGATGGCGTATGCGGAGATCTTCGTGACCGACCGGCTGTGGCCGGACTTCCGCGGACTGCATCTGCTGGAGGCGATTCAGCAATATCAGCAACGGGAGCGGCGGTTCGGTGGGCTCGGCGAAGGCACGGACGAGAACCTGGCGGGGGCGTATCCGGCGCTTGAACCGGCGGACCAGGTGGCGGAAGAGATTGAGCACGAGCTCGCGGTGAAACCTCTGCTGACCCGGCGATAACGACTCGATCCGTATATGCTGCACAAAGCCCCATGAAACGGATTGCGACTGCTGTTGTTTTGATTGTTGCCGTGCTTGCGCTGGTGGTGCGCGGCGACCTCTTTTGGATCTCCTGCTTTGCCGCGTTGGTGGCAGGGCTGGCGGGCTTTGAGTATCGCGCGCTGGCGCATGCAGGTGTGGCCGTGCAAAAAACGGAGGCCGCCATTCCGCTGTGGTGGCTGCTCGGCTCTACGGTGCTCGTGTTCTTTTTTACCCTGCGGCTGCCGGACTTTGAGCTTCCTGTGCTCTCGCTGCTGACGTTCCTTCTGTTTGCGTGGTCGGGCTTTCGGGCGCCGTTTCAGCAGGTGCTGGTGAATACGTCGCTAGGCATGTTTGCGCTGATCTACGTGGTGTATCCGTTGACCCTCATTCCGCTGATCCGTGCGCATGAGGACGGAACCGGGTTGCTGCTGTTCCTCTTCGCGTGCGTGTGGGGCGGAGATATTGCGGCGCTCTATGTTGGCAAGTACTTCGGGAAGCGGAAGCTTTCGCGGCTCTCACCGAACAAGACGTGGGAGGGCACGATCGCGTCAGTCGTGGGCTCCGTGATGTGCGGGATGGGTGTGTTTTCTCTTGGTCAGGCGCTGCTCGCGCGCGGGTATACGGAGCTGCACATTGGCATGACGCCGTGGAAGCTTGCGCTGCTAGCGGTGGTGCTGAACGCGGCGGCGCAGGTGGGGGATCTGCTCGAGTCGGCGATCAAGCGCGGGGCCGAAGTGAAGGATTCGGGGACGCTGCTGCCGGGCCATGGCGGCGTGCTGGACCGCATTGATGCGCTGCTGCTGGCGGCTCCGGTGCTGTGGTATGTGCTGCTGCTGAAGGATTGGCAGACGCTGTTCCGGTGAGGGTGGAGTATTTTTGGAGCGTGAGCGCTACGAAGACCGTTCTGGAAACCGTTCGTGAAGTGGTTCAGGATCTCTTGGTTCCTGAACTGCAGGCCATGAAACTCTCCATCGACATGCTACGCGTGGACATGAAATCCGGCGATGAAACGACGCGTACTGAAATGAAGATGATTATGGACGATACGCGAAAAGATAAAGTTTCGTCAGGGAAGCACTGGAACGAAGCATTCGCGAAAGCAGTGAGCGGAGTTCACAAGCGATCCGGGCGCTTGCTCAAAAGCTGGACGATACTATGATCATTGGCGAGCGGCTTGCGGCCGTCGAAGCTCGGCTTCCCCGGCAGCAACCTCGCGCGGCGGATCACTTCTGCGAAGATGGTTGAGTGAAAAAGATTGCAATTTTGGGTTCAACGGGCTCCATTGGGCAAAGTACGCTGTCGATTTGTGCGCAGTTTCCGGAGCGGTTTGTGCCGGTGGGGCTGGCAGCGGGCGCGAACGTTGACGTAGCGTTTGAGCAAGGGATGCGGTGGCGGCCTCGGTTCCTCTCGATGGCAACCGAAGTGCTGGCAGGAGAGCTCCGGGAACGTCTGCGGACGGCGGGCATCACAGGCGTCGAGGTCGTCTGGGGCACCGCGGGAACAGTGGCGGTGGCGACCGATCCCGAGGTGGAGTTTGTCGTTTCGGCGATCGTCGGCGTGGCCGGCCTGGAAGCGACGTACGCCGCGATTGAAGCGGGCAAGACCATCGGGCTCGCGAACAAGGAGTGCCTGGTTGCGGCAGGCGAGCTGATCCTCACGGCGGCGCGAGCCAGGGGCGTGGCGCTGCTGCCGATCGACTCCGAGCACAATGCAGTGCACCAGGCAATGCGCGGAGGCTCGCCGGCCGAGGTGAAGCAGGTCTGGCTCACGGCGTCGGGAGGACCGTTTCGCGAGCTGCCGGCAGAGGACTTTGCGCAGATTACGCCGGCACAGGCGCTCAAGCATCCGACCTGGCTGATGGGCCAGCGGATTACAATCGACTCGGCCACGATGCTGAACAAAGGGCTCGAAGTGATCGAGGCGTGCCGGCTGTTCGATCTTCCGCCGAGCCGTGTGCAAGTAACCGTGCACCCGCAATCGACGGTGCACTCCCTGGTGGAGTTCGTCGATGGGTCGATCTTGGCGCAGATTTCGGTGACTGATATGCGGCTGCCGATCCTGTATGCACTGGCGTATCCGGAGCGGCCGGCGTCCCGTCTGACGTTCGATCTGGCAGCGCTTTCGCGGCTGGACTTCAGCCCTCCGGACCTGGCGCGCTTTCCTTGCCTGCGGCTGGCATACGAGGCGGCGGAGGCGTCGCCGGCGGCGTGCATCGCGCTGAATGCGTCGGATGAAATTGCGGTAGAGGCCTTCCTCAAAGGACGTATCTCGTTTCCTGGCATTGCCCGTACAATCGAGCGTGTGCTTGAGCTAACACCGGCGGCGCACCCGGAGTCTATCCGGGATGTGCTTGCGGCAGACGCCCAGGCGCGCGACTGCGCAGGGAGTGTCCTGGCCGACGCTTAGCGCAGACATACTTCACCGTAAAGGACGATGGCTTTGTTCAATCTTTCCGGGCTGACCGCGATCCCGCAACTGGCGCTAGTGCTGGGCATCATGGTGCTGGTGCATGAGGCGGGCCACTTCTTCGCGGCGATCGCCTGCGGAGTGCGCGTCGAGACATTTGCGATCGGTTTCGGCAAGCGGCTGTTCGGCTACGTGCATAACGGGACAGATTACTGCGTCAACCTCATCCCCCTGGGTGGGTACGTGAAGATGGCTGGGGTGGGCGATGAGCCAATTTCGGGCAGCGAGCAAAAGCGGGCAACGCTCGACCCGGGAGAGTTTCAAAATCATCCACGCTGGCAACGGGCGATCATCGGGATCGCCGGGCCGCTGGCCAACTTCATCCTGGCGATTTTGCTGCTGACGATCCTCTACATGCATCACCACGAGGTCTTTGAATATCTGGAGCGACCGGCGGTGGTCGACTATGTCATTCCGAGTTCACAGGTAGCCACGACGGGGATTCAGTCCGGCGACACGATTGTGCGTTTCGATAAGTTCGAGAATCCGGTGTGGGGCGACCTTGAAAATGAGCCGCACCTGACCATGAATCGCGAGACGCCGTTCTCGTTTCTGCACGACGGGAAGCGGGTTGATACCTCCATCTTCGTTGAGAACAAAGGACGAGAAGAAGATTTTTCCTGGAACAAGCTGGGGGCTGAGCCGGCGCGGCAGACAACTCCGGTGGAGGTGGCCAATGTGACCAGTGCGGAGAGTCCGGCGGCGAAGGCTGGATTGAAGCCGCACGATCTCCTGCTGGCGATCAACACGTTTCATCCACATTCTGTGGAGTCCCTGCTCGACTATCTCCAGGTTGAGCAGGGTAAGCCGAGTATCCTGACGGTGGAGCGCAAGGACGTTGGCGGACAGGTTCAGACGCTGCATCTGCCCATTACGCCGGTACAGATGGAGACGACTGAGGGCAAGGGCTGGCGGCTGGGATTCCAGCGGGTCCTGCCTCCGGAAAAGACGGAGCAGCTCTCCGTCGGGCAGGCGTTGAGGGCATCGTGGGATGCCAATGTGAAGAGTTCCCTGCTGCTTTTCGAAGTGCTGCACCGGCTGTTTACGCGTCAGGTTTCAATCAAGGCGATGTCGAGCCCGATTGGGATCGGCGTCGTGGTGCACCAGGCTTTCGAGGCAAAAAACTGGAAATCAGCGATCATCGATACGATGGCGATGATCTCGCTGCAACTCGGCATCCTGAACTTGATGCCAATTCCCATTCTGGACGGTGGGATGATCCTGTTCCTGGTCATTGAATCGTTGATGCGCCGAGACCTGAATCAGCAAGTGAAGGAGCGGGTCTATCAGGTAGCCTTTGTGTGTTTGGTGCTATTTGCGGCGATCGTGATCTTCAATGACATTACAAAGTACCTGCCGGTACATCTGAAAAGCTGAGTTGGCATTCGAGTTCGGTTTCGATCCTTAGATTCTTCTAAGAATCGAGGCTTGCAGTTGGCAGCCTTCGTGCTTACAGCCTAAGCATGAGCCGCCGTACCACCTTCAGCTTTGCCTGGACGTGCGCTCTTGCTGCTGCACTTTTCCTGGTCTTCGCGGGCTTCCTGCCTGCCTTTGCACAAGCGACTGGCTCCAGTACTCTCAGTCTTGCTACCGACAGTGCCGGTGGCGCGGTGCATAACGTCATTCATCTGACCGCGTCGCTGCAGACCTCCGGATCCTCCGGCACCGGCTCGATCAGCTTCCTGGACGGAACAAATCCAATCGCTTCGGTTCCGCTGAATGCGCAAGGAATTGCTGTTTTGGGCGTCGCCTCGCTTACTCCTGGCAATCACACTTTGACAGCGACCTATGCAGGAGACTCAACGCACGCTTCGGCGACCAGCGGCACAGTCGCTGTTGCCGTTACCGGAGTACCCGTGACTCTGACCTCCTCCGCGAGCCAGAGTTCTGTCTACGCCAACCAGCCCGTCACTCTGACTGCCACCGGCTTGCCTGCTTCCGCCACTGGCTCTCTCTCCTATTTGGATCATTCCACCTCGCTCGCCATGACCGCCATCTCCGGCAGCGTGCTTGCGGCTTACCAGGCCTTCGGCGACGGCATCACCTCCGGCCAGACCGTCACCTCCGCGCAAAGCTATCCAAGCCTTTTTGCTTCCGCGGATGGCTTCTCCATCACCAATCTTGGCGTGCCAAACTCCCTCGCTTGCGATCTCCTTCCCTACGCAATCCTGAACAAAGGTCTCGGCCCAACGCAGACCAGTGCACCCCTTTCCTCCGTCATGATTGGCACGACCGACCTGGACAACTATGGCGGTGCTTATCTGCCTGTGTTTACCTCTTGCGATCAGGCCGCTCTGGCGTGGCTCGCCATCCCTCGCGAGTACAAGGTGCTTTCTAGCGATCCAGGAACGACGGTCACCTCTGGCTCCTGGAACGCCGACCCAAACACGGGTACGCTCCAGGAGACAAGCGGCGCGGGTACCTTGACGCTGGGAATTACCTCGAATGGTGGTCCGGTGTATCTGTGGTACTTGCTTTCCGACGCGCTTTCCGGGAGCTTCGCCCTGGACATTGATGGCGTTCCTGGCGCCGCGAGTTATAGTACGCAATCGACTCCCGCGATCGGATCCTTGAATCATGCACCCGGAATGGCCTTCGCTCTGCTGCGGCTTCCGCTCGGCGCCGGCCCGCATGCTCTCGGAGTGAATGTACAGTCCGGAACCGTCGGTATTTTCGGTGCGGCGACACCACCGTCTCCCGGAGCGGCCAGCGTCCACCCGACGGTTCTTGTCTCCGACATCCCGAATCAACTTAGCACCGCTCCGGCTGCCGCACCCGGCCTAATTGCCGCGTACACCCAGGCGATTCAGTCCACGGTTACCCAATTTCAGGCTGACGGTCTCGACGTGCGCCTCATTCCGACTCAGCAATACATGCTGGGCACGGCTGCGGAGATGAGCGACTCCATCGATCCAAACTCTCTCGGACAGACGCATTTTACCGAGGCCTTTGGGAGCATCTTCGGAGCCGAGCCGACAGCCCCCTATGCAGCTTTTACCGGGAGCACCCCTACGGCTGCAGTCGCCTTCAGCGTCCCCGGTACGCACAGTGTCATTGCAAACTACTCTGGTGATTCGACTTACATGACCGGCAGTTCCCCGCCCATTTCTATTACAGTGCTGCCCCAGACTGTTTCGCTCACCTCGCTTTCGACCCGGACCACCAGCTATCCCTCCGGCTCCCCGGTGGTATTCACCGCGACGGTGACCCCGGCCACGGCAAGCGGCACAGTCACCTTTTACGACGGCACAGCTCTTCTAAGTCAGGCGGTGCTAACTGGCGGTGCTGCCGTCGTCACAACGGAGACATTGGCACTGGGTCTGCATTCGTTGTCCGCGGTGTATAGCGGGGATGCTCCGGACGCTCCGTCGGCTAGTCCGATGTTGAGCGTGCGAATTACACCGGGTGCTACCTCGGTGATTTTGGCACCTCTCACAGCAACTGCGCCGTACGGGGCCCTATCTTCGCTCACCGCCACCTTGAATCCGGCAAGCGCTGCGGGCACAATCACATTCAACGACAGTGTCAACGGCACGCTGGGACAAGTGACGAGTGCAGAGGGATCCGCCACGCTCGACGCGTCCTCGCTTGCGGTTGGGACGCATACGCTTACGGCATTTTACGCGGGAGATCCTTCCCACTTGCCGGGCACCAGCGCGGCCGTGACAGTGACCATCACCGCACTTACAACGACAACGACCTTGGCTGCACAACCTACCCAAATTAGCTTTGGTGCGCAAACGTCTCTTGTAGCCACCGTCTCGCCGGCAACTGCAGGGGGCAGCGTCATCTTTCGAGACGCTTTGTCTGGAATGGTAGGAACAGCATCGATTGCTGCAGGTTCTGCTGTCTTGAACACCTCCGCCCTTTCTCCGGGAGTACGCGCCATCTCGGCAACCTACACCGGCGATGTAATTCACGCTTCTTCGGTCAGCGCCATCAGCAACGTGACAGTGAACGTTCTTCCTTCTGCGGTAGTACTTGCAGCCTTACCCCCAAGCATAAACACGGGGAGTCCCGTTAATCTGACGGCAACCGTCAGTCCGGTGACCGCGACCGGCACACTTACCTTCAGGGATCCCGCTGCGGGGGTCCTCGGCCAAGCGACGATCAGCCATGGTGTGGCATCCCTGCTACTTCCCTCCTTGCCCTCGGGAACCTATGCGATTACTGCCGTGTACCCGGGCGATGCGGACGATAGTGCGTGCTCGTCCTCGGCGGTCTCTACGCAAGTCGTGCTTCAGCCGTCGCAGATCGCCCTGGCGGTCGCTGCAGCTTCTGTTCCGTACTCGACGGCGCTCCTGATCAGCGCGAGCGTTTCGCCTGCAACCGCCGGCGGAATCGTATCCTTTTACGACGGTCCGAGCCCCGTTGGGCAAGCTTCGCTCGTGAATGGCCTAGCCGCATTCAAAATTGCCACGCTTGGCACCGGGGCTCATCACCTTCACGGCGTGTACGGCGGCGACAGAGTTTACGCCACATCTACCTCCGCGGCAGTTTCCGCTCTGGTCACCCCGGCCGGTACGGCGACCACCCTCACTCTCGCCGAGGCAGCTGTACCCCTGGGCAGCTCAGTCATCTTCAACGTGCGAGTGAATACACTCCCTGGATCAATCCCGGGCGGGATGGTGATCCTACGTGCGAACGGGGCCTTACTCACCTCCGGCCCACTTGCTAATGCGACCGCAGGGGTGGGGTACGCCACTTTATCGATCTCCTCCGCCGCGATCGGCTTTGGGACCTTTCTTGTGACGGCGTCTTACCAGGGGGACGGGAACAACTTACCTTCCGATACGTCCGCAACGCCTGTCTCGTTGGCAGTGGTGTCGTCGGTTACGGTGACTTCACTTCATCTTTCGTCGAATCAGGTGCCACCGCAAACTCCGGTGACGCTGGCCGCCTCTGTAAGCAATCCAAGTCCGGTGATTGCCACGGGAAGCATGGAGTTCTCGATGAACGGGGCGGTACTTGCGACTGTGCCGCTTGATGCATCTGGACTTGCGACCACGAAGCTGGGTGCGCAACCAGTTGGCTTGTACTCTCTTTCTGCCCGGTATCTTCCTTCCGGGATCTGGGCTGGGAGTGGCTCCGGGCCGCAGACCTTGACGGTGACATTTCCGGTGGCGCTGGTACTCACGCCGAACACGGTGAGCCTGCCCCCTGGAGCGAGCACCACTGTCATGCTCGGGCTTACGCCGCAGTCCGGCTTTAGCGGAGCGTTGCAGACGCAGTGCACAACCTCCGCTCCGTTTATTACCTGCACGATTGATCCTGTCACGTCGATCACAGGTCCTTTGAACAACCCGGTGCATCTCAGCGTGGCCCAGAACACTTTAGGAACATTGCTTCCGGGGCCTGGGACCAAGCTGCTGCAGCGAACGGTTTTTCTTGCGATGCTTGCGCCCTTGTATCTCTGGCGGAGAAGATCTCCAAAACTTCGAAGACGCGGCTTGCTGGCACTTGGCACCATCACGCTACTTTCCGGCTGTGCAACCGGAGGAGATTTTGGCTCGATCCCACCAGGGCGACAGCTCGTCGTCGTCACCCTGACAGCCGCCGGAACCACAACGACGGCTGGTGTCGCCGTGGAGGTGCCTAAGTAAGGATGCCTGCAAGGAGTGGATGCCGGCGTTTACAATGGAGGCAGCATACGAAGTTGCCCAACCCGGGCCCATGCTCACCGTACCGATGCCAATTGGACGACTTACCCTCGAGCTTTCTATTCCTCACGCTCAGTCCCTGAAAGATCGCCGCCAGGTTGTCCGTTCGCTCAAGGATAAGCTGAGGCACACCTTCAATCTGTCTGTGGCGGAGATGAACGATGGAGGCATCGTCTGGAATCAGGCAACGCTGGCCGTTGCAGTCATCTCAAGTTCCACCCAACTCCTCACGCAGTGTCTCCAATCCATTGATGACGCCGCACACCGTATGACTCACTCCCTGAGCGCGGAGATCGCCGATTCATATGCGGAGATCCTGCCCGACTAATCTCGATTGTAAAGAAGGAATGCTGTATGCCTGTCTCTCGCGCCCGTACGCACCATCGCAACCGTGTCGCTCATTCCTTTTCCGAGGAGATAGGCGCGATGCTCGAAGGAGAACTCTCGGACCCTCGCATCTTCCCTTCGGTGGTGACGGAGGTTGTTTTGGCTCCGGGTGGAAAGTCGGCGCGCGTTTTTGTCGCGGTGCATGGCGCGGAGGAGGAAGAGGATTCGACGCTTGCGGCGCTCACACAGGCAAGAGGATTCATTCGCGCGCAGATCCGGGACCGCATGGGAATCCGGCACGTCCCGGAACTGTCTTTCGCGATTGACCGGTCAGAGAAGATGACCGGGCGAATGGACGAGTTGCTTGGGCGTATGCGCAAACGAGAAAGCAAGCGTGCTGAGGCAGCGTCTCTGCCGGACCCGCTCTCCTGAGTCTCCCAAGCCAAGCCTCCTGCCATGCGAAGGCGGGCAGTATCTCTGCTACCCTTAGTTTCGCTCCTCAGCGACGCCTGATTGATTGATCCGACCCAACCCGCCGCAGCCGGCGACGACGTGCGCAACCTCTGGAAGGCGCCCTCCCATTTCTCATGGGATCGATTCTTTCGACGGCTGAAAGCCGATGCGGCGCTTGCGCAACCGTGGGAGTTTGTCGTGCTCTTTACGGTTGGCTTGTTCCTTCTCTTGTACGGATTGACGCCGTTTACGGGAGGGGATCGGCTTGGGCTGGTGGGAGCGGATGAACCGCGCTATGCGCAGATTGCCCGCGAGATGCTGCACCTGCACGACCAGGCGTGTGCAGAGGTCCATGCGGACATGGTTCCGCGCAGCCTGAAGCGGGTGGAGCTAGAGCACGCTGCACATTGCCTGCTCTCGGGAACCGTAACTCCGATTCTCTACGGACGTCCGTGGCTGGAAAAACCTGCCCTTTACTACTGGCGCGCGATGGGCTCCTTCCGCGAGTTCGGCGTTTCGGACTGGTCGGCGCGCCTGCCGTCCACCTCGGGCTCTGGATTTCTGATTCTGCTGATCTTCCTGCACATGCGCCGGTTTCGCCCGGGAGGGCACCTCGATGCAGCTCTGATTACCCTCTCCTCGGTGGCCGTGCTGTCGTTTTCAAGAGGTGCCTCCACGGACATGCAACTGGCCGCCCCCTTCTGTATCGGCATGTTGGGCTGGTACGCCTGGTATGAGACGGGGAAAAAGTTCTGGCTTTTTGATCTTTACTTTTTTGGCGCAGCCGCAACCCTGGCCAAGGGTCCCGTGGCGCCTTTACTGGCGTTTGTCATTATCTTCCTGTTCGTGGCCCTGCGCCGCGAGTGGACTCTCCTGCGGCGAACCATCTGGATCCCCGGTCTTGTCCTCTATTTCGCGATGGTGCTGCCCTGGTACGTGGCTGTCCAGCGCAGCAATCCTACCTTTGTCCGGCAGTTTTTTCTTGAGCACAATCTGGAACGTTTCAGCACCAATCGCTACCAGCATCATCAACCGATCTACTACTACCTGATCGTGCTGCTGCTGGGATTGATGCCGTGGACGTTTCTTGCCATTCGCGCTTTGATCGATGCGGTGCAGATCTCATTTGCGGAGTGGAAGGTTCGTGGGAAGGGAGTTCGCTATCTCGGAAACTCGAGGGCGGGCGATGCGTTCCCGGAATTCCTGGTGTTGTGGGCAGTGCTGCCGATCCTGTTTTTCTCCTTCTCCAACTCGAAGCTTCCGGGGTACATTCTGCCGTCGATTCCCCCGCTTACCATCCTCACCGGGGATTATCTTTACCGCAGCCGCCGGACCGGATTGCCCACGTGGCTCTGCTGGTCGCATGCGGCGCTCTGTGCTTTTATGGTCTTCGTACTGACGCTGGCACCGCAACACATGAAGTACGAAACGCTGGTTCCATCGGCGGGGTGGCTGACGATTGCGGCGGGGGCTGCCGCGCTAAGCGGGCTGCTGATTGCGCTGGCGATCCGGCGACTTGGGCTTGCGCAGATTAGAAATTTCACGCTGCTTCCTGTGTGCCTAATGCTGGTGTTTCTACTGGGTTTTCACGGCCATGACCTGGATCTGAACTATTCGGCACGACCTCTGGCCCGCGAAATTGAGCGCCAGGCCCCGCATACTTCGACCGTGGCTTTGCTGCACGTAAAGCGCGACATCGACTACGGCCTGGCGTTTTATCGCAATCAGCCGAGCGTGCACTACGAGGGTCCGGGAGGAGGTGTTCCGGAGGGCGAACACGTGCTGGTGATCCGTTCAAACGATCCACAATCGCTCGAACGATATCTCGCAGGACGCGTGTACGAACCGCTGTTTCTTTATGACACGCAGGGTCTGGCTGTGTATCGGGTGTTGGCGCGCACCAACGGCGGCACGCCCGCGGTGCCGATCCTCGACCAGAGCGGCAGCAAGTCCGGTAAGCTTTAAGAAATCGGCACTTCTCTCCCATGACGTCACCGCAACAAATCGAAGTTCTCGACCTGCGTCACTTTACCGCGCGTCAGCTTCGCCCTCTGCTGGAGCAGGAGGCTGAACTCTGGCGGCGGCGTCTCCATTGGGACTATCGCGGCTCGACCGACCTGCTGCTGCAATATCTGGAGTCGCGCATTCTTCCGGGGTTTGTAGCGCTCACCCGGGGACGCATCTGCGGCTACGCATTCTTTGTATATGAGGGCAGTAAGGCCGTCGTCGGCGATTTGTACGTGGAGACCGGACATCCCGCGCCGCTGCACGCAGCGCAGACGCTGGCACGCCATATGCTGGATGTACTGGAGGCCTCACCCGATGTGGATCGAATTGAGGCGCAGCTTCTGCTTTACGGATCGGGATCGCTGCCTCCTCTGTTTCAGGGATTCACAGTCTATCCGCGACTTTTTTTGGAGTGCGGCCTAAGGCTGCAGGAGCTGGCGCAGCCAATGCAGGTGCCGGAGGGACTGGAACTTTGCGCCTGGGCTCCGAGCTTTTATCAGCCGTCGGCAGAGCTGATCCAGGCCTGCTACACAGGACACCTTGACGCAGAGATCAACGACCAGTACCGAAGCCTGCAGGGCTCGCTGCGTTTTCTGCACAACATCGTACGGTTTCCTGGGTGCGGCACATTCGATGCGGAGTCGTCATGGGTGGTGCGGCGACGGGCGTCCGGCACATTGGCGGGCATTCTGCTTTGCTCGCGCGTGGTGCCGATGGGGCCGGAGGGAGCGGTCGCGCATGTGACGCAGCTGTGTGTGGCGCCAGCGTACCGCGGGCAGCACCTGGGTCGTTTGCTGCTGGAGCACTGTATGCGCGGCTTACCGGCACGACATTACAACGCGCTGACGCTGACGGTAACGGAGGCCAACCACGAGGCGGTGCAGCTCTACCTGAGCAGCGGGTTTGAGACCAGACATCGCTTTGACGCGCTGGTCCTTGATAAGCGCCGGGACGGCTTTCGCCTGCTGCCGTGGCGGAGCTGAGACTTGATGCAGTTCTACGTACGGTGGGGAGCTGCCAAGTCCGCAATCTTGACCATGAGTTGCGAATCAAAACGTAAGCAAATTGTGAGGAAGTTTTGGTCGCACGTGGGGCAGGAGTTTTCGAGTAGGATGTCTCCCGCGTCCCGCGAGACCCTCAAGCAGATGGGAAAGCTCGAGCTGCGACTCACCAAGATCTTCTTGGAGACTGGCGTGAAGATGATGGCCGGAACCGACTAGGGTGGGGGCTGGGTGGTTCCCGGGGGTTCGCTTCACCAGGAGTTTGATCTGCTGGAAGACGCAGGCCTGTCGCCGCTTGAGGTGTTGCCGATGACGACCTTGAACAAAGCGCAGTTTCTGCAACGGGAGGCGGCCATGGGAACGGTCGACGAAAAGAAGGACGCGGACCTGGTCCTGCTAGAAGAGGACCTGATAAGCAGCGTGCAGAATCTGCAGAAGATCTATGGCGTTGTAAGGGCTGGGTCGTTCTACTCCCGGCAGGACCTGGACAGGATCCAGCAGGACGTCGCGGGCCATACCTTATTGCCCATGCCCGATGAACTGGATGCCGCAGACACCCTCATCCCTTGAAGGAGTGCGTGCTGAGGTAGGCTGAATGTATGCCTTTCCTGCTGAAAACCGAACCGGAAAAGTATTCCTTCGCCGACCTGCTGCGCGATGGCCAAACCATCTGGGACGGCATTTCGAACAACCAGGCGCTGCTTTTGCTGCGCGGCATGAAGAAGGGTGAGAAGCTGGTCATTTATCACTCAAATACCGGCAAAGCCGCGGTCGGCACTGCGTCGGTCATCTCGGTCGATGCTGCCGATTCGAAGAATCCAAAGGTCCTCATTAAGGCGGGCAAGCGCTTGAAGCGCGAGAAGCCCCTAGCCGAGCTGCGCGAAGCCGCCGTCTTTGCCGACTCCATTCTCTTCCGCCAGTTTCGCCTCTCGGTGGTCCCGCTGACGAACGAGCAATACGACTTCCTTCTGGCCTAGGCTGCTATCCTAAGCGACGGAAAGCACTGAGGAGTTACACGCAGAATGATCGATTTGAAGGGCAAAGTCGCCGTTGTCTTCGGCCTGGCCAATAAACGCAGTATCGCCTGGGCAATCTGCCAGAAGCTCTCGGAGGCCGGCGCGTCGCTGGCCATCTGCTATCAGAGCGAACGCTTGCAGCGGGACGCGGATGCTTTGGCCGCCGAGCTGCCCGACGCCCGCACGTTCCAGTGCGATGTCGCCTACGACGAGCAGATTGACGCGGTGTTCGCGAAGGTCGCCGAGACCTACCCGACCCTACATATCCTGGTCCACGCCATCGGCTTTGCGCCCAACATCAAAAACACCGTGTTGCAGACGCAGCGCGAAGACTTCCGCGTCGCCTACGACATCAGCGTCTACTCGTTGATCGCGCTTGCCCGGGCCGCCGAGCCGCTCATGTCGGACGGAGGCTCCATCCTGACCTTGACCTACTATGGCGCCGATAAGGCCTTCCCCAACTACAACAACATGGGTCCCGCCAAAGCCGCTCTCGAGGCGACGGTGCGCTACCTGGCCCAAGACCTGGGTGCGAAGAATATCCGCGTCAACGCCATCTCCGCCGGCCCGATCAAGACGCTCGCCGCGCGCGGGATCGGCGATTTTTCGTCCATCCTGAACGCCGTCGAGCAGCGCTCGCCGCTGCACCGCAACGTGGACGCGCTTGAGGTCGGCACTACCGCCGCCTTCCTCTCCAGCTCGCTCGCCAGCGGGATCACCGGCGAAGTCACCTTTGTGGATTGCGGCTTCAACACGACCGGCATTTAGCCAGAAGAAGAGGACCTATGAAGCTGAGTGAACTGCTGCTGCCGGAGCTTGAAGCCGAAATTGATAAGACGCGTAAGGTGCTGGCCAACGTGCCGGACGGGAAAAACGACTTCAAGTCGCATGAGCGATCGATGCCGCTGAGCCGTCTTGCCGGCCATACCGCGGAGCTGGCCGGGTTCCTCGCTCTGTTCCTGACGCTGCCTTTGATCGACGCGGGTGGGCCGAACGATCCTCGCAGAATCCTGCGCATGGAGACGAAGGATAAGCTGATGGCGGAGTTTGAAGAGCTCTCCGCACGGTCGATCGAGGCGCTCAAGAACACCTCGGACGAGACCTTTGCGGAGACCTTTACGCTGACCCGTCAGGGCAATACGGTGTTCTCCGTGCCACGCTACGAGGCGTACCGCAACTCCGGGCTGAACCACATGATCCACCACCGGGCGCAGCTGGGCGTGTATTTGCGCCTCCTGGAGATTCCCGTACCGCGGACCTTCGGGCCCACGGCCGACGAAAAGTAGCCTAGGGCTGTCGGTAGACGACGCCATTTTTCATGACGAAGCCAACCTTGGTGACGACGGAGATGTTCTGGGTTGGATCTCCCGGCACGGCGATGATGTCGGCGTAGAAACCGGGCTTGAGGTCGCCGATCTGGCCTTCCCAGCCCAGCAGCTTCGCCCCGTTCAGCAGGTCGGCCTTGAGCACGTCCGGCGCGGACATGCCATAGGCGACCATCAGCTCGAGCTCGCGCGCCTGGGTGCCGTGCGGAAACGGGCCCACATCGGAGCCCACCGCCATGGGCACCCCCGCCGCCAGCTGCTTTCTAAACTGCGCCGCGTGGAAAGCCTGCTCCGCCCTGCGGTGGGCTGCGGCCTCGGGCGAAGAGGCGTGGTCGGCAAAATATTCGCTGATGGCGAAGGTCGGCACGGCCGGAATGCCTTTGTCGCGCATAGCGCGCATGGTCTGATCGCTGAGCTGGTAGGCGTGGTCGACCGACATGACTCCAGCCGCAACCGCGTATCCGGTGCCGGGCTCGCCGGTCGCATGCACGGCGACGCCGTGTCCGGGCCGCGGGTCGAAGCGTGCCGCCTCCGCGACGCCCGCGCGCAGCTCAGCTTCGGTGAACTGGTAGGGCGTGGTGAAGACGCCGTCGGCAAAGTTATCTCGCCCTGTCTCGTACATCTTGGTGAAATCGGCGCCCTCCTTGCGCTGCTCGCGAATGACCTTGACGACCTCGTCGGGGGAGTTCGCGTAGTCAGCGTTGGACAGAATGTGCTGGGCCGGGTTGTATTGGATGGCGTCCTCGTGGCCGCCGAGCAAATCGATGGCGTTGCCGCTCATGCGCATGCGCGGCCCAGGGAAGAGTCCACTGTTGATGGCTTCGCGGACTGCCGTATCGGCCGAGCCTGCGCCTTCGGTGCCCATGTCGCGTTCCGCGGTAAAGCCAGCCATCAGGTCTGCGCGCGCTGCATCCATGGCAATGAGCGTGCGCTGCGGGACGGATTCCTCAACCGTCTGCAGATCCTCCGCGCCCACATGCAAAAAGAGGTGCACATGCGCGTCGATCATGCCGGGCATCAGGGTCAGGTTACCCAGGTCGATCGTCTCGGCTCCGGCGGGAGCCGGACCAGCCACAATGCGTCCTCCCTGCACTACCACCAGGCCGGGCGAAACGAGACGCCCAGCCCGCACATCCAGCATGTGCGCCGCGCGCAGCACGACGGGACGCGGCGTCTGCTGTGCCCCTGCCACCAACGAAGTCGACAGAACCGTCCAACCCAGCAAATATTTCATCATGATTCCTGCAGCATAGCGCACCGTAGTGCTGCCCGCGGGTCTGACCCATCGCCTTTCAAGGAGTTGAGCATCACAGAAGCAACAGGATTGATCAGGAGATCGAAATGAAGGAATCTGTCGTGGTTGCACATGTTGCCCCTACCCTGCTTGGCGTCAGTGCCGGCTTACGTTCGTTTACGCCTATCGCTGTGACGGCCTGGTTCGCCTACCAAGGCAAGCTGCCGGTGGAGCGTACCTGGGCTTCCTGGGTGGCGCATCCGGTGTGCGTCGGCATCACGACGGCGGCTGCCATTGGAGAGTATGTGGGCGATAAGCTGCCGAACACGCCCGACCGCACGGCACCGATCGCCCTCTTCGGGAGGCTCACGCTGGGCGGTCTGGTCGGGGCCATCGTTGCTACCGCGCTACGCAAGCCGATCGGAGGGGGCGCGGCGATCGGTGCGGTCGGCGCCGCCATCGGCTCGTACGGAGGACTCGCCGCACGGAAGGGCTTGACCAAGGGTGCTGGGCTGCCGGACGTGTCCGTCGCGCTCTCCGGCGACCTTGCGGCAGTTGTCCTCGCGGTGCGCAGCCTGAACCGTCTTACGGCTTAGAACAGGGGGCGGGGTCAGCCCGCCTTCTCCGTCAGCTCTGCCCAACGCTGGTAGAGACCATCTGCCTCTTCCTGCGCCTTCTCCATCTCATGAAGAGCCTTGGTCAACGCATCGGCGTTAGTGGCCACCTCCGGATCGTCAAGGACATCACGCGCCGCGTTGAGCCGTGCCTCGGCCTCCTCCACCTTCTGCTCAATGGAGGCGTACTCCCGGGCCTCCAAATAGGAGAGCTTCTTCTTGCCGGTGCCGTTGGAGCCGGCCGAGCCCGCGCTCTCCCCGGCCGCGCTGCCCGGCGAAGGCGCAATCGCCTCCTCCACCTTTTCACCGCGCCACTGCTCCCACTGCGAGTAGTCGCCGAAACGCTGCGCCCCGCCTTTGCCATCCAGGCCCAGCACCACGGTCGACACGCGATCGAGCATGAAGCGGTCGTGCGTCACCAGCACTAACGCACCGGTGTACTCGAGCAGACTGTCCTCCAGGATCTCGAGCGTCTGGATGTCCAGGTCGTTGGTCGGCTCGTCGAGCAGCAGCAGGTCGGCCGGCTCAAGCATCAGCTTGGCTATCAGCACCCGTGCCCGTTCGCCTCCGCTTAGCCGCTCGACGGGCTGGTTCAGCTGCTCACTGGTAAAGAGAAATTTCGCCGCGTAGCTGGCCACGTGCACGACCCGCCCCTGGTAGACCACCGAGTCCGAGTCCGGCGCCAGCGCCCGCCGCAGCGTTACGGCTTCATCGAGCTCGCGCATCTGCGAGAAGTAAACCGTTTTGAGGAAAGCCGCTTTCTTGATCTCGCCGCGCGTCGGGGCAAGCTCCTCGCGTAGCAGCCGCAGGAGGGTGGTCTTGCCGCTGCCGTTCGGCCCGACCAGCCCGACTCGCACGCCATTCGTAATCAGGAAGCTGAGATCTTCGACGATCGTGCGCGCCGTCGGCCCTTCACCCAGCACGCACTGCACGTGGTCGAACTCGACCAGGCGCTTGGTCTGCCGTTCGGTCGCGGAGAAATCGATTCCGGCGCTGGCAGTCTGCGTCCGCTGATTGACCTCTTTCAGCTGCCCGATCAGCTCATTCGCACTGTCGATGCGGGCTTTGGACTTGGTGGTCCGTGCCTTGGGTCCGCGGCGCAGCCAGTCGGTCTCGATCTTTACCCGATTCTTGAGCGCGTCCTGCAACTTCGATTGCGCTTCGAGATACTGCTCCTTGCCCTCGAGGAACCGTGTGTAGTTGCCCTTCACGCGCAGCAAACCCTCGGCGTAGACGCGGTTCAACTCGACCATCTCCGTGGCCACGTTTTCAAGGAAGTAGCGATCGTGCGAGACCATGACACAGGCAAAAGGGGCTGCGCGCAGCGTTTCTTCCAGCCACGCGATCCCAGCCAGGTCCAGGTGGTTGGTCGGCTCGTCGAGCAGTAGAACATCCGGCCCGGAAACCATGGCTTCGGCAATTGCCAGCCGCTTGCGCCAGCCTCCGGAGAGGGTGGCGGCCTCGGCTGTCGTCTCCGGAAATCCGACTCGCCCGCTGGTCTCGCGCAGCTTGCCTTCGCGTTCGGCCTCAGCCACATTGCCGGCGATCAAGGCACGCTCCAGCACGTCGCGGACCGTCAATCCGGCCGCAAACGTAGACTCCTGGCGGATATAGCCGATGCGCGCCCGCTTGCGCTTCGAGACCTCGCCGGCATCCGGATCTTCTTCCTCGGCTAGTACCTTCAAGAGTGTCGACTTACCGGCACCATTAGGCCCGATCAGCCCAATGCGATCGCCGTCCTGGACCGTAAACGAAACATCGTCAAACAAGGGAACCGCGCCGAAGCGCTTTGAGATGCCCTGAGCATTCAAAATGGGAGGCATACCCTAGTCTAGCCTTTTTTGCCTGTAGAACCGCGTCATGCCAAGGCGTTCACGAGCGGCATACCTGACGCAAGAGGCAGCGTACCGGCAGACTAATCCAGATCGAATTCGCGCAAGGGCCGTTCCGTCACCGGACTTTCCTTGGCCTTCTTCATCGCTTCGGCGAACTTGCGCGCGAGCACATCCTCACTGTTCTTCTGCGCCGCCACGGACTGCGCGAAGACCGATTCACGCCGTGCGTCCGCCGCGGCGAGCGCCTTCTTCGCCTCCGCCATATCCTCAAACGTCTTCTTCCGCGGGGCGGCACTGTGCGCAATCACGGCCCGCGTCACGGGATCGATCTTCAACACACCCAAACACTCCGGGCACATCACCTCAAACGCTTCGTCGCTCAGTCCCATCGCTTACCTTCCGTCTTTTGCCTGGCACAATTCTAGTCCGCGGCTCTTCTCAGGCGGAGGCGTCCGAAGAGCAGTTGCGACCTTCCGTGCTTGGGTGTAGCGTGGAGCTAGAATGTCACAGCTTCTCACCGCTCGCAGAACGCGATTTACCTACCACATTTATGTGTGGCGTTCCGCGGCTGCGGACGGGGTGTGCGGCTGTACCTAGATTCCTTTAGCGCATTCTTCCTGTTCCTTCCAGCCGCGACCTCCAGGGTCGCGGCTTTCGTTTGCTCCGTATCGGACTAAGCCTTGAAAGGAAACCCAAGATGACCAGCAACGCTCTTCACGCGGAAAGAACCACAGTTGCCGCACCGACGCACGTTCAACGCATCGTCCTGATGGGCTACATGGGTGCCGGGAAGACCTCGGTCGGGCGCCTGCTCGCCGAAACGCTTGGGTGGACGTTTCTCGACCTTGACATACATGTGGAACTCCGCACCGGAGCCTCTGTCCCGGAGCTCTTCGCAAGGCACGGGGAAGCCCACTTCCGGCATCTGGAGTCGACCGCCCTGGCCAACGCGCTCGCGCAAGATGCCATGGTCCTCGCCCTTGGCGGAGGCACACCCGAGACGCTCACCAACCGGCTGCTGCTCGAACAGACTCCCGGGACCTTGCTGATCTATCTCGAGGCATCCTTCCCGACACTCTTCGACCGTTGCATGCTGCAGAGCTTTGCTGCCCCAGGGCACCTGCGACCCGTCCTCACTACTCCCGCCGAGGCCGAAGCTCGTTTTCACGCGCGCGTTCCCTTTTATCGCAGACTGGCCCGGCATACGGTTTCTACCGGTGAGCAGGACCCGGCAGAGACGGCGCACGCCATCCTGAAGCTACTTGTGTGAATGCAGACGCCGCCCCCAGCTTAGTGGGAGTTTCTGCTTAGAACTTCGCTGCACGCCCGATGCGAGAACACCGGTGACCGGGAAACGGTTCAACCTCCAAGCCTGCGCTGCTACGATAAAGGGGTGCGTGATTCGATGTTCGCCTCGCCCGAGCGCCGCTCCATGCTGCTGCCCTTGATCCTGGCCGTGGCAGCTCTGGCCGTAGTGGCTGCGCTGCTCCCGCACTTTCTTGCTGGAACGACAGTGAACGCACAGTGGATCGGCACCCAGATTCTGCCCACGACCACCGTCTACAAGTCACAGTCGATCGTTGTGGGGCAAAACGAAGTCGCCGAGACACTCTTTATCGCCTCCACACTCCGCATCGAAAATAGAACGCGCGAGCCGGTCTTCGTGGATGGCGTTTCGCTTACCTTGACCGGCCCCACGGGAGCCGAGCTGACCGAAAAAGCGCTCAGCAAACAGGACATTCTCACCAGCGAACAGTCTTTTCCCAAGGTGAAACAGCTGCTGCGCGCAGGGCTGCTGGAGGACGAAGCCGTCGCGCCAGGTGCCTCTGTGCAAGGCACAAGCCTGTTCAGCCTCAGCGTCCCGAAGACACTCTGGGACCAGCGCCGATCAGCTATCGTGAAGATCGATCTCTACCATCAGCAGAGCGTCTTCGTCACGCTCCCACGATCCTGAACCCGACACCCTTCCGCCCATGACCCGACGCCGCTGGATTGCCGATACCTTCTCGCCCACCGCTGGACATCCCACCCGCGCGGCGCTTACCGGCGATCAGGCCGCGCATCTCGCACGCGTGCTGAGAGCCGAACGCGGACAGATCTTCGACGTCGTCGCCGGAGGATTTCTGCATCGGGCTGAAATCACGTCCGTCTCGCCGGAGCACGTTGAGTTCCTGCTGCATGAAGAGCTCGAGTCCGATGCCGCCCTGCCGCTGCACCTCTACCTGGCAATCTTCAAGTTCGACCGCTTTGAGTGGGCCGTCGAGAAGGCCACGGAACTGGGCGTCGCGCGCATCACGCCCGTGCTTGCGCGACGCACCGAAAAGCATCTTGCCCAGGCCGCCGTCAAGCGCGTCGAACGCTGGCGCAGGATCGCACATGAAGCCGCGCAGCAGTCGCGTCGGGCGCAAGTGCCGCAGATCCCCGATCCCGCGACACTCAAAGCAGCGATCGAAGCCGAGCAGTCCAGTATGCGTCTTTTGCTGAGCGAGGTGGAGCAGACTTTGTCGCTCCGAGAGGCGCTCAGCTCTGTATCCGAGGGGACGGCGGACGTGGCACTGGCCGTTGGCCCCGAGGGCGGCTGGACCGCGGACGAGATGGCTTTGTTTAGCGAACGTGGTTGGACCCACGTGACTTTGGGGCCGCGCATCCTGCGAGCCGAAACAGCCGCTCTCGCCGCGAGTGCGATTGTTGGCGCGCTGCTTGGATGAGACTTCGCGGTATGCTGAAGGTACTGAAGGGAGTCAGGATGGCTGACACTCACATAACCCTCTCCACTGACATGCTTCAACTCGTCGACTTGCAGATCGCCTCCGGTAGATTTACGACACCGGCAGAGGTTGTCGGCGCGGCCCTACTTGCTCTTAAGCGTGAAGAAGATCAAACCATCAAAAGCTAATAGTTTTGCGCGCCGCAATCGAAGAAGGGTTGCAGGGAGAAGTGCAGAACGGCGATGTTTTCACCGAGGTTTTAGAAGAGCTCGGCTTGTCCGAAAAAGCATCGGCTTAATTTGCGAAGGCTAACTTTTTCTATGCCGGCAAAGCGTGATCTTCAATTCGTAGGTAGATACACCCTTCATACCTGGGGTAGGGCCCAGACTCTTACCTGTCTCGCCGCTCTCAGAAACTGTTACGTGCGACTACAAACGATGCCCTTTTTGGGCAGAAGTTGTCCGACCCTACAGTCTGGGCTATACCGGTTCGAGTGTCAACATCACGTTATCTTCTATCAATCTCGGAAAGCACGATGCTGATCGTACGGATTCTCCACCAGCAGATGCTACCGGACACAGCTGATTTTCGCCCGTGACATGTTAGCTAAATCCTTAGCTGAACATCTCCTTCATCTTCTCGAGCAGCCCGCGCGAGTGCTGTTCGTTGTTCACGACCATCGTCTCGCCCAGCTGCCGCATGAGGTCCTTCTGCTTGCCGGTCAACTTGGTCGGCGTGGCTACCCGGACTTCTACGATCAGGTCGCCCTTGCCGCGCTCGTTCAGGTGCGGGACACCTTTGCCGCGTAGCCGGAACTCGCGGCCGCTCTGCACACCTTCCGGGATCTTGATCGACTCACGGCCCTCGAGCGTCTCGATCTCAAGCTCTGTCCCGAGCGCCGCCTGAGAAAACGAGATCGGCATCATGCAATGCAGATCGTCGCCGTCGCGCTCGAAGAACTTGTGCTTCTTTACCGCCAACACAACGTACAAATCTCCCGAGGGCCCGCCGTAACGCCCCGCTTCGCCCTCGCCTGTGTAGCGGATGCGGGTGTCCTGCTCCACGCCCGCCGGAACCTTGACCTGCAAGGTGTGATCGCGCTCCACAGCCGTTTGGCCGCCGCACGTCTTGCATGGATCGGTGATGAGCGTGCCGGTACCGCCGCACTGCGGGCAGGTCCGGGCAACGGAGAAGAAGCCTTGCTGGAAGCGCATCTGCCCGGCTCCTTTGCACTGCGGGCAGGTTGAGGGCTGCCTGCCTTTGGCCGCGCCGGTACCTCCGCAGTCCGTGCAGGTCTCCGCCCGGCGCACGGTGATCTCCCGCTCCACGCCGAAGACCGCCTCTGTAAACTCAAGCGACAGATCGTAGCGCAGATCGCGTCCGCGCTGCACCCGCGAAGCCTTGCGATTGCCGCCCATGTTGAACATCTCGCCGAAGATATCGCCGAAGATGTCCCCCACATCCTGCCCGCCGAAGCCTCCGCCCTGAAACGGACTGCCTCCTCCGCCGCCGCCTTGGAAGGCCGCATGCCCAAAGCGGTCATAAGCCGCGCGCTTCTCCGGATCGCTCAGCACGGAATACGCTTCCGAGCACTCCTTGAACTTCGCCTCGGCCGCAGGATTGTCTGGGTTACGGTCCGGGTGATACTGCATCGCCAGTTTGCGATAGGACGTCTTCAGCTCCTGGTCAGACGCGGTCTTGGTCACGCTCAGCAGTTCGTAATAGTCAATTTTGGTCACGTTCGCTGATGCCATCTCTTTTAGGTTCTCGGTTTTTGATTGTCAGGATCGTGTGCGCACATATGGGCTGCTTGCCCGCAACGACTAGTCACTGATCTGCGCAGAATTAGCGGCGATTCTTACCATCGCAGGACGCAGCAAGCGCTCGCGAATCTTGTAGCCGCGGCGAATTTCCTCGAGGATCTGATGGTCCGGATGCTCGTTCGTTTCGATGCTGCCCAGTGCCTCGTGGATGCGAGGGTCGAATTGCGCGCCCACGGTCTCGACCGCCGTCACACTCAGTCCCTTCAGCGCCTCTTCCATCTGCTTCAAGATCAGCCCGACGCCGCTGCGCAGCTGGTCCGCGGTGCCATCGGCCTTCAGTGCCAACTGGAAGTTGTCCATCACTCCGAGAAACGGCTCGATCGTGTTGCCGATCGTATACTCCCGGGCATCGGCGCGCTCTTTGGCTTCACGCTTGCGAGCATTATCGAACTCTGCCTGCAGTCGCGCCAAGCGATCCGTCATCAGGTCCCGCTCGCCGCGCAACTGCGCAATCTGCGCCTCAAACGCCACGGCGCGATCGGCCTCCGAGCCCGGCTCCGGCTCCGCGCTCTCATACACGCCTTCCATGCCCGCTTCCATCTTGTCCACCGTCGCTGTTGCCGCTGGGTCCTGCCCTAAGCCATCCTTGACTTCACTCACCGTCTCATCTCCAGTGCTGCCCTTTTCTGCGTCCACTCCATTGTTGCCGATGCCGGCCCATCGCGTCATCCTGTCCCAACTTTTACTATGCATCCGCCTGCCTCTTCTTCTGCTTACCGCGCACCGAATGCCTGCCGCTCAACGATCTGCGCCAAGTAGCCGACCTCGGTCATCGTGCGTTCGTAGCGCATACGCTTGGGGCCAATCACGGCGATCGTCCCGCAGTGCTCACCTGAGAGCCGCGCCGGAGCCGCGATCAGCACCAGGCCCGCCATCTCCGGTGCCTGCTCCTCGAGATCGAAGACCACGCGCACACTCTCCTGCCGCGCATCAATATACGCATTCAGCAGGGTGACCAATCTCTGCTTGGCTTCAAGCGCAACCAACATCTCCCGCAGACGCTCCTGGTCGACGGCACCGGTGATCGGCTGCGCGCCCACCAGGTTCGCCACGCCCTCCACATAGATCGTTTGCCTGCTCCGGGCAGCCTCCGGCATCGCCTGCGCCCAAAGCTCTTCGACCAGGTTCATCAGCCGATGGTATTGCTGCCGCTCGTCTTCCATGCGCTGCCGTAGCTCGGCGCGTACCCGCTCAATCTCCCAGCCGCGGAAGTTCCCGTTCAGGAAGTTGCCGGCGGTCTCAAGCTGCGTCTGCGACAGATCGGCGTCGAGCGCGAGCACCCGGTCCCGCACCATACCTCCACGCGTAACCACCAACGCGAGGACGCGTGCGGGGCCAAGCCGCGAAAAATGAACATGCTCCAGCTGATCTCCGCCCGGTACGGCGGCAATGGCCACACCGACACCGCTCGAGAGCGTTGCCAGCACATGGCTTGTGCGTTCGAGCACCGCCTGCATCCCGGCGAGACCGGCAAAGTGCGCATCGATCTCGTTGCGGCTGTGCTCGGAAAGCGCATGGCTATGGGTCGGTGCCAGCGAGTCGACGAACAGCCGGAAGGCCCGTGCAGTCGGGATGCGTCCCGCCGAGGTGTGCGGCTGCTCAAGCAGTCCGGCCTCGGTCAGCGCCACCATCTCATTGCGCACGGTCGCCGGGCTGACACTCGCGGTGCCAATCTGGTTGGCGATGGTCCCTGAGCCGACCGGCTCACCCGTCTCGATGTAGCGCGCCACGATCGTCAGGAGGATCGCTTTCTGACGCGCTGAGATGTCTGCCATCGTAAAAGTCCCCTGTGTTGAGTCTACGATGGCCGTCAAGTGCTCATCCCCTCTAACTAATCTCCAGCACGTCGCTCTCACCCTCCGCCACCCGCTCCGCCGCCGCGATCACCTTCTCTGCCACCGCGTAGAACGCCCCACCCAGCTCACTGCCCGGCCCGGCCAGCGCAACCGGCATGCCCGAGTCGCCGCCTTTGCGCACCGCCGGATCGAGATCCACCGAGCCCAGAAACTCCAGCCCGAACTGCGCGGCGGTCCGCTCCGTGGCCCCAGCCCCAAACACATCCAGCAGCGAGCCATCCGGCATCCGCATCTGGGACATGTTTTCGACCATGCCCAGCACTTCCACTTTTACCTGATGAAACATCTCAAGCGCCTTCCGCGCATCCTGCAGCGCCACGCTCGAGCCCGTCGACACCACCACCGCCCCCGTCAGCGGCACCGTCTGCACCAGCGAGATCACCACATCGCCCGTCCCTGGAGGCAGGTCGACAAGCAGATAATCGAGCTCGCCCCACTCCACCTGCTGCAGAAACTGTCGGATAATCTGGTGCAGCATCGGCCCGCGCATTACCATCGGCTTATCTCCCGGCGAGATCAGCCCCACCGAGATGCACTTGACGCCATGCGACCGGATCGGTTCTATCCGGTTCTCTCCAACCACATTCGGCTGGCGCGACACACCCAGCATCATCGGCACGTTCGGACCATAGATGTCCGCGTCGATCAGTCCGACCCGGTAGCCCATCTTGCCCAGTGCCACCGCCAGATTTACAGCGACCGTCGTCTTTCCTACGCCGCCCTTTCCGCTGCCGATCGCCACAACGTGATTGATTCCGGGAAGCGGGGTGGGGCCTTGCGGTGCTGCTTGTGGTGGTGCCATTGATCTTCTCCCATCCGGTCCTTGAAGCACCGGGTTCTCTACCTAAACATGCCAGCCAGCCGTCCACTCGTCTCTCAGCCGTCGGCGTCGCAATGTCTCCCCAGCACGCATTGCGTGACGCCGTCCGGCATCGTCAAAGCGCCGCCGCTGGTGGTCCGTCTCCAGCTGCAGCTGAGGAACGACAAGCTTCTGACCCGTTTGATCCACTGCCACAAACGTAATATACGCAGAGCTCACATGGCGCAGCTTCTGCTCCCGTACGTCCTCAACCATCGCCTTGACGCCTATCTCCATGGAGGTCCGAAACGCACGGTTCACGCTGGCCTTCAAGATCAACAGATCGCCCACATGCACCGGTGCCACAAAATCCAGGTGGTCCATCGAGGCCGTGACGGTAATGGCGCGGGCGTGGCGCGAGGCAGCCATGGCTCCGGTCAGGTCCATGAATTGCATCAGGCGTCCGCCGAACAGATTGCCCAGCCCGTTCGCGTCTGCGGGAAAGATGATCTCGCTGCGCTCGGACTGCGACTCGCTCACCGTTCTCGTTTCGGGCTGCGGCTCCATGCACTTAGTGTACCGGGTAGGCGCAAGCCTGCTCGCGGGCATCGCTTGAGGCTTTAGCATAAGAACAATGGACAGAATCGCCGTACTTTCGGAGATCGTGCAGCAAAACCCGGCCGATACCTTCGCCCGCTACGGATTGGCCATGGCACTGGCCTCCGCAAATCAATCCGAAGCAGCGCTTACGGAGTACAGCCGCATCCTCGCCGACACCCCGGATTACGTGCCCGCTTACCAGATGTCTGCGCAGCTTTTGTTACAGCTCGACAAAACCGATCAGGCTCGGCAGAGGCTCGCACAAGGTCTCGCGGCCGCTGAACGGACTTCGAACTCCCACGCTGCATCAGAATTAGCAACGATGCTTCAGGATCTCGGATGATCGCGGATACGGTGCGCATCCACTCACTTTCACGCACAAGCTAGCTCGTCCAACGAGCGATGTTCGCTTTGCAGCCATGTTGCTCCTGCTGCAGGAGACCTCCCCTTGATTCCTCGGCGGCCCCAAGTCCTCTTTCTTTGGTTGTTGAACGCACTCGCAACCTTGCAGTTCATCCGCTTCTACGTCATCGGCACCCACTTCTATCTCAACCTTGACGCATACCTGAGCGGACACGAGCGCTTGCCCTTCCAGGAACGCATCCTCCCCATCGTGCTGATGTGGCCCATTCAGCACTCCGCCTGGCTGATGGCGGCAACCGCTCACCACGGCAGTACCGACCCCGCAGTACAATCCGCCGCAACCCCGCAAACGTTGGGCTTTTACGTCGTAAGTCTTGTCTCTTTCATCATCGCCGGCATCTACGTCACCCGTCTGTACAACGCCGTCACGCGCAGCGGACTCCTGCGGATGCTGGTCTATCCAGCCTTCCTGGCCGTTTCGCTCTGGACGTACGTTGTCCACGTCGACGCCAACTACTCCTACCCATATGACATTTCGTCGCTTGCCTTCTTCACCGCTGGCCTTTACTACATCTACACACGGCGCTTCTGGCAGCTCGTGGTTGTTATGGTTCTCGGCACGTTTAACCGTGAAACGACGCTCTTCCTGATCGGCGTGTACATCCTGGATGCCGCCTCCAGTGAGGTCGCAGATCGAACCGAATCGTTTCGTAGCCGGTTTTCTTTGCAGCATTTATCTTGGGCGCGTGTCGCCGTGCTCGCTGCCATCTGGATTGTCATCAAGGGCTTCCTCGCGCATACCTTCGCGCAGAACAGCCATGCGGAAGATTACATTCGCATCGAAGAGAATCTGTTTCGGCTCAAGCCGCGCCTGCTTCCGGCAATGCTCAATATCTGCGGCTACCTGCTGCCCATCGTCTGGGTCATGCGCAGCCGTCTCAGACCCATCCGCTTCGCCAACTACATCTACATCTTTCCGGTCTGGATCGCGGTCATGTTCGTCAGCGGCATCATTCTTGAGACGCGCATCTATGGCGAGCTCTGCTCTTTTGCAACGGTCTCCGCCGTTCTTCTGCTTGAAGACTATGTGCGCCGCGCCCACAGCTCCGCCACCGAAGATCGGTTCGAGGATTCCGCCTCCTCTTCCCTCCTCACCGCACAGCCTGCATCGCGTGCGGCTTAGCCAAACCGACCTTTTATCTCACTCAATCCGTCCGTCCCCGCTCAAGCTCCGCCTTCCCCGACGATCTATACTGATGTCATGGCGAACCCCGTATCCCTGCCCTCGACTCTCGGCGCCCTTCGTAAATCTCAATACACCGCTGCGTCCGTCTCGCGTTCGGTTAAGGATGAACTCCGCGACAATCTGATCACACGTCTTCGCGAGACCGCCAAGAGCAAGGAATCGCTCTTCCCCGGTATCGTCGGCTACGACGATACCGTCGTCCCGCAGATTGTCAACGCCGTGCTCTCCCGGCACAACTTCATCCTGCTTGGCCTACGCGGACAGGCCAAATCGCGGATTCTGCGCGCGCTGACCCACCTGCTCGATCCCTTTGCTCCCTATGTCGCCGGCTCCGAGCTCCGCGATAATCCCTACGCTCCGCTCAGCCGCTTCTCAAAAAACCTCATCGCCGAGAAAGGCGATGAAACGCCCATCGCTTGGATGACGCCTGAAGATCGTTATATCGAAAAGCTTGCTACCCCGGATGTCACCGTGGCCGACCTCATCGGCGACGTCGACCCCATCAAGGCCGCGCGCAGCGGACAGGAACTCGGCTCCGAGCTCACCATGCACTACGGCCTACTGCCCCGCGCTAACCGCGGAATCTTCGCCATCAATGAGGTTCCGGATCTCGCCGGCAAGATTCAGGTTGCGCTGTTCAACATCATGCAGGAGGGCGACGTCCAGATTAAAGGCTACCCCGTGCGGCTCGAGCTCGATGTGGCCATCGTCTTCTCGGCCAACCCCGAGGACTACACCGCCCGCGGCAAGATCGTCACCCCGCTCAAGGACCGTATCGGCTCCGAGATTCGCACCCACTACCCCGAGTCGATCGAGGAAGGTATCTCGATCACCGAACAGGAAGCCTGGACCGCGCGCTCCTATGCGGCCATCGGACCGAACCAGGACCAAACGATTCAGCAGATCGAAATTCCCTACTACATCCGCCAAATTGTCGAGCAGATTGCCTTTGCCGCGCGCGACGACAAGAAGGTGGACAAGCGCAGCGGCGTGTCACAGCGGCTGCCTATCTCGACCATGGAACTCGTCGTTTCAAACGCTGAGCGGCGTGCACTGTTGCACGGCGAAAGTCTCGTTGTCCCCCGTGTTGGCGACATCTACGCCGCCTTGCCCGGAATCACGGGCAAGATCGAGCTTGAATACGAAGGTGAAATGAAGGGTGCCGACACCGTCGTCCGCGAGATTATCCGCGGAGCCGTTGCCGGAATCTTCGATCAGCACTTCCCCGCCGTCAACACGCAGCAGATCGAGCAATGGTTCAACCTTGGCGGATCGGTCCTGCTCAACGACGCTCAGCCCTCCGCGATCACGCTTACCGAACTCCGGCAGATTCAGGGGCTCTTTGAAAAACTAACCCCTTTCCACATCACCACCAAATCGAGTCCCGAGCTCGCCGTCAGCGCGGCCGAGTTCCTCCTGGAAGGCATGACCGCGCACAAGCGCATCAGCCGATCGGAGGAGCGCAGCTTCTCGGCGGCGGAGAAGAAGCAGCGTAACACCGATGCAAGCCAGTTTGCCGAGCGCGTTCGCGAACGTGACTTCGAGGATCCTAAGTCACGCTCTCGGCGCGGCTTCAACTAAAACCAAATTTCCGCAGACAGCAAAGCCCGAAGAGTGACTCTTCGGGCTTTGCTGTTTTGAGAACTGGTCTAACGCTTCAACGAAGATCCAAAGGTCACTGTCAACAAAATACTGCGTCCGGCATTCACGGCTACGTTGTCCGCGCCGGCAATCGTCGTCGGCCCCGTAGCGACAAATGGGTTTGAGAAAATCGATGAAACCGGTACCGGCGTCGAGGGATTTGCCAAAGTAATGCCGTTGACATTGTTGTTGTTGAATAGGTTCGTGAAGTCCAGTCGCAGCTTGGTGTTATTAACCCTTCCGCCGCTGCGAACGGTGTAGTTCACATAGGCATCCGAAATCGTAAATGGATTCACGGTATAAGCATTGTGGTAGCCATTCGGGCTATCCACAAAGAAAGTGCCCACCCTTTTATTGAAGAAGGCCACATCCCAGCTTCCCTTCTGATAGGTCAGGCCTTCTGTTTCGATGTCGGAAGGAGTCTGCTGCACGTTGAGCCCGCTCGGCGTGTTCACCACCGGAGCCGGACCGACCGCCGCGCATGCCGCCAGCGCCGCTGCTGTCGTTCCGGTGCAGGGGGCACTCAGGTTGCCCCCGCTATAGACGGCGCGGTTGTAACTTGCGTTCAGATAAAGGCTAAGTCCGTGCGCAATATAGACATTCGCCTCTCCCTCGACACCCTGCGTTACCGAAGGAGGCGTCGCGAAGTAGACAGGCTCACCGCCGCTGGCCTGTGTAGTTACCGAGGAATACCCGTTATCGAAGTGAACATGAAAGTAGTCCGCATCAAAAGTTACTTTCTTTAGCTTGAGAACCGTTCCCGCCTCGTACGTCGTGTTCTTCTGCTGCTTGGGAAGCAAGGAGACGGCAACGGAGTTACCTGTTGAGCCCTGGTTGAAGTCGAAGACATTTGAAGGAGGAACGATGCTGCCTTGTGCGAACTGCGCAAAGGCCGACCAGTTATTTTTTAGGCGATAGTTACCGGCCACAGAAGGCAGCGTCGCAAAATAGCTGCCTCCGTTCGTAATAAAGCTGGCTGGATTCGGAGTCTTTCCAGCCGGCACCAGAGAGCCGATCGTTGTACCGTTATCGGCAAACTGCTGTGTTCCCACGGTGTAGTACGCGAACTTGACGCCTGGCGTAATGGAGAGTTTGCTGGTCGCGTGGAACTCGTATTCAGCAAACGGCTGATAGGAGTCCGTGACAAACTTCTCTGCGAAGTTCGGCAAAGCCTGATCCTGAAAGTGGTTCAACGGATCGGTTGGATATTGGTGCCGGTTGGTCTTCGCCCACTCATACCACATGCCGGCGCGCAGAATACCCAGCTTCGAGACCTGACTGAGCACACTGGTCTCGCCGTACTTTCGATAGCTGTTGTACTTATCCACTGCACAAGGGAGTGCCGTAATTCCTTTTGAAGTCACCGGGATGTTACAAGGAGCTACCTTCAGGCCCAGATACGTTCCTGCCGCATAGCCATTTGCCGCGGGAAAACTGGTAGCTGGCAGATCCGTAATCGTGGTCGCCTTCGCATAGATTTCCGAGTTGTCATAACTATAGGTGTAGGGCTTGATGTCCAGCGTGAAGTTATGCCCAAGCTCCTGGTGCAGCCCGACATACTCGAAGTCAGTCGGCACGTGGTAGAAGTTATATTGTGTGTCTAGATAGAGCTTCGCATCCGAGTTGTTCGTGTTCAAAAAATTGATGCCGGCTCCCGTAAAAGGCAGCAGCGCCTTGCTTGTCGCCGACACCGTGCAGCTATACGCGTTGGTTGCCGACACCCCATACATCTGGCAGCGTGTCGCCGAAAAATTCGGCGTATTCGCATCCACCCAGATCACCGCCGAGTAACCTGTCAGCACCGTCTTTGGCGAGAGCTTGTACTCAAACTTGAGATCGCCGCCATTCTGGTTCTGGTTATTCAGTGACTGCCATCCGTGCGACTGCATGTGGTGAACGTCGATTGTCGTATTGAACTTCTTGCCCGGACCGAACGCACCCGAATCATACTGCGCGTCGTAAAGGTACGTGTTGAACGATCCTCCCGCAGATGTCGCACGCACATTTTCAAGCGGCGATAAAGTTGGTGACAGCAGGTGAATCGATCCTCCGAAGGGCGCAGGTCCGATGGTCGAAGCGGTTCCCGGACTGCGATCGAAGTCGATCCCGCCCAAAAACATCGAGGGGAAGAACGCCCACGAGTGATGCGTTGGGGTATTCGTGTCATAGAACGGGATACCGTCGAAGTCAATGTCGTAATCGCCATCCGGAAAGCCGCGGAAGTACGTCTTCGACTGTCCCAGACCGATGCCGTCGCTACTGATCGTGAATGTCGACGGAGCCATCTGCAGCGCCTCACCATAATCCGCGATGGGCGACGTGAAGTTTGCGATGAAGGCCTGCGTCACCTCAGTGCGCGCCGAGGTCTCAGTCAGCAATGCATCCATCGGCGCCAATGCAGCCGCCACTGACCTCGTCGCGTTTACGTCCACTTCAATCTCATCGCTCGCCGAGCCAAGCCCTAGCGCAAGCGTGACGGCATCCGTGTGGTCCGCCTCTACCTGTACGCCCTTCTTTGCCGTCAGTGAGAATCCTGCCGCAAACCCTTCCAACGTGTACGGACCTGACACCAGTCCGTTGACAACGAAACGCCCGGCCTCATCGGTCGTGCTGGTCACCACGCCACCGCTGACCTCACTGCGTACGGTAAGTGAAGCCTTGGCGATTCCACCACCGCGCGGATCTGTGATTATCCCCTGCAGGATGCCTGTGCCAGTCTGACCGGACAGAACAGAGGTACAGAGAACCAGCACAACTAAGGCGGTGGGACGATGGAGACTGCGAGCGACGTGGCAAACACGAGAAAACATTTTCATTACAAACATCAATCCTTTCTGGACTTGTTTTGGCTCTTTTCCAATATACGACCAATTTGGTCTGAGATGAAACGCAAGTAGGAGAGATTCAATGCACTCGGTCTCAATCGGTGTTGTCAACGTCCTGCGGCTGTGAGGTCTACAGTGCCGCGGAGACGTTCCCGTGAGATGACGGCGCGATCAATACTCTGTAAATAGAAAGCCCCCCGAAGTGGTAACCGGGGGGGCTTGGTGACTGGCAGAAAAGGGGAGAAGAAACCTACATCGTGGCCGCGGGCAGTTCGTGCGCTTCCTCAACTACTCCGGCAATCGGCCGCTTCTTGTTGCCGCCAAACTGTCCCAAAAACGTCTTGAGCAGCACATACAGCACCGGGATGAACAGGAGGTTCAGCACGGTAGAGAGCACCATGCCGCCCACCACCGCCGTACCTACCGAGTGCCGGCCCAGCGCGCCCGCACCAGAAGCCACGTAGAGCGGCATCACGCCCAAAATGAACGCCACCGACGTCATCAGGATGGGTCGAAGACGCAACTCCGCCGCTTCGATTGCCGCTTCCGCGATGGTGCGTCCCTGCCCAAGCAGTTGTTCGGCAAACTCGACAATGAGGATGGAGTTTTTTGCTGACAATCCGATCAGCATGACCAGCCCGATCTGCACGTACACGTCATCGACCAGCCCGCGCAATGCAATCAAACCCAGCGCGCCCAGAATTGCCATGGGCACCGCCAGCAGAATGATGAACGGCAGAGCAAACGACTCATACTGCGCCGACAGCGTCAAATAGACGACCAGCAGTCCCAGCCCAAAGATGATGATGGCCTTGCCCGCTGTTTCCACCTCTTCAAGCGCAAGTCCTGTCCATTCGTAGGTCATGCCGGCCAGCTTGTTCTTCTCAAAGAGTTGCTGCATGGCCACAAGACCCTGACCGGAAGAAAGCCCCGGCGCGGGCGCGCCATCGATCTCCGCCGAACGGAAGAGATTGTAGTGGTAGATGACCTGCGGCCCGGAGGTCTCGGATACCGAGACAACGTTATCGAGCGGCACCATCGCACCCGAGTCCGAGCGCACGTAATACTCGCGCAGGTCGGCCGCAGTCTTACGATAGCGCGCGTCCGCCTGCACATACACCCGGTACGAGCGGTTGTTGAAGTCGAAGTCATTCACGTAAGTCGACCCCATAAACGTGCTCATGGCCGCTGTGATCTGGGTCATGCTCACACCGATTGCCCTGGCCTTTTCGCGATCGACCGTGACCGAGATTTGCGGATCGTTGGCCGTGAAGGGAGAATACATCCCGATCAGCTGGGAACCAGGCGCGCGTGTTGAGCCTACGATTTTGTTTACAACATTGGCCATGTCCCCAAAGGTATTGCGCCCCTGGTCCTGCAGGATGAACTGGAAGCCGCCCACCGAGCCGATACCCTGGATGGCTGGCGGCTCAAAAGCCGCCACAATGCCTCCCGGCACGCCGAACAGCCTCGGTGCCACGTCCGCAACAATATCGTGCGCGGAGTGTCCTTTACCGAGCCGGGTGCGGTCGTCGATCGGCGTTAGCGGCGCAAAGATAATGCCTGAGTTCGGCGAAGAGCCCCCTGAAAGCGAGAAGCCCATAATGGAGAACGTGCCATACACGTCCTTGTTCTGGCGCATGATGGTAGACGCTTTCTCTGCAAGGTCCGCCGTATACGCCAGCGAAGCTCCTGGAGGCGCTTGCACAATCGCGAGATAGTAGCCTTGATCTTCCGACGGTACGAACGCCGTCGGCACATGGTTGTACATGTATCCTGCGCCGGCGAGCCCCGCGATAAACAGTAAGGAGACTACGCTTTTGAAGCGCAGCACCAGGAAGGTGATCAAGCCGGCGTACCATCGGCCCAAGCCCTTGATCGCGTTATCGATCAGTTTCAGCAGCCCGCCATGGTGCTGCTCCGGCCGCAGCAGAATAGCCGCCAGCGCCGGGGAAAGGGTGAGCGCATTGAAGGCGGAGATAGCAATTGAAAAGGCGATAGTCAGCGAAAATTGTTTGTAGAGAATGCCCGTCGTGCCGGGAAAGAAACTCACCGGAACGAACACCGAGATCAGCACCAGCGAGGTCGCAATGACCGCGCTCGTCACCTCGCTCATCGCGACGCTAGTTGCATGGTGCGGGTCCGGATCGCCATCCGAGATATGCCGCTGCACATTCTCGATGACGACGATGGCGTCATCCACCACCAGCCCCGTGGCCAGCGTAATGCCGAACAACGTCAGCGAATTGATCGAAAAGCCGAACGCCTTGATGAAGATGAACGTGCCGATCAGCGATACCGGAATCGTTACGGCGGGAATGATGGTCGCGCGCCAATCTTGCAGGAAAAGGAAGATCACCACGATAACGATGATGATCGCCTCGATCAACGTGACAACGACTTCATGGATCGAGTCCGAGACCACCTGCGTCGTATCCACCGCGATCCGAAACTCAATTCCCGGCGGGAACGACTTTTGCAGATTCGCAAGTACCGCTCGGCAGCGATTAGCTACATCAAGGGCGTTGGCATTCGCCAGCTGCTCGATGCCGACGCCTACCGCCTCGCCTCCCGAAAAGGTCAGCGACGTGTTGTAGTTTTCGGCACCGATCTGCGCGTAGCCAACATCCTTCAACTGCACCAGGCCTGCGCCCACGCCATTGGTCGCGCCCGGCTGGTTCTTAAGGATGATGTTTTCAAACTGACGCGGGTCGGATAATCGCCCGACCACGCGCACCGCCATCTGGAAGCTTTGTTTGCCGTTGTTCGGCGGCAGGCCGGTCTGGCCGGCCGCGATCTCGACGTTCTGCTCCTGCAAGGCCGTCGTCACGTCCAAGGCAGTCAGCCCGCGCGCGGCCAGCTTCGCCGGATCAAGCCAAACGCGCATGGCATACTTACGCTCGCCGAAGACGACCACATCGCCCACGCCCGGAACTCGCTTCAGCGCATCACGAATGTACACGTCGATGTAGTTCGAGATGAACTGCGTCGAGAGCGACTTGTCCGGCGAGAGGAAGCCCGCAACCAGGACAAAGTTGGAGTTCGCTTTGGTGATAGTAATGCCGGTATTGTTGACCGCGGCAGGGAGGCGTCCGGCGGCCGACGAGACGCGGTTCTGCACGTCTACCGCGGCGATGTCAAGGTCGTATCCCGTGTCAAAGGTTACGGTGATCGCCGAGGTTCCGTCGTTGGCCGAGACCGAGGAGATGTACCGCATTCCCTCGACACCGTTGATCGACTGCTCAAGCGGAATCGTTACTGCGGCCTCAACAATCGAAGCGTTTGCACCGACATAGTTTGAGCTGACGACCACCTGCGGAGGCGCCAGCTGCGGGTAAAGCGAGATGGGCAGCGTCGGAATAGAGACCGCGCCACCGAGAATAATCAGCAGTGCGCAGACCGTGGCAAAGATCGGACGCCGAATAAAGAAATCTACCAACCTCGTACCCTCATCGTTCCCAGCAGTAAGGACAAGCCTGTTCGGCCAGTCTCTTTTGATCAAGACGCTTACGGATCACGCCCCTTGAACGATCTCTCTAACTCGGCGGGCTTACCGCAGCTCGGGCCGAGGATGGCGGCCCACTCAACGGCCGCACCGGAGCGCCTTCACCTAAGAATTGCAATCCGGAGACGATCACCCGGTCGCCTTGCGCCAGACCGCCCAGCACCGGATAGTCGTTGCCGATCGACTCGCCCAGCGTCACCGGGACCAGGTGCGCGGTAAACCCCTGGCCCGCTGCCTTCGCGATGTAGACGAAAGACTGGCCGCCAATCTGTGTCACCGCCAGCACCGGCACGGTGGGCTTGGGCGTGGAGTTCCACGTGACCCGCGCATTGATCACCTGCTGGTTGCGCACCTTGCTGCCGGCCGGCACCTCCGCCTTAGCCAAGATGCCTTGAATATTGTTATCGACTTGCGGAGAAAGAAAGCTCACGGTCGATTTCGCCAATACGGCTCCGTTGGTGTCCAGAATCTCCACCGGAAGCCCTACGTGCACCAACCCCGCGCGCTCCGTCGGAACGTAGATGTAGGCTTCCAGACCTGCCGGATCGTCGATCGTCGTCAACACCGTGGCGGGAATGCTTGCTTCTGTCACGTAGTCGCCCACATGCACCGGAATGTCGCCAACCACCCCCGCAAACGGCGCACGGATCTGATAGTACGCGAGCGTCTGCCGCTGGACCGCGGTTCCGGCCGCGCTCGCATCGTAGGCGGCCTTCGAGCTGCCGAAATTCTGCACGGCCGTGTCGTACGCCTGGCGAGAGATGATACCGGCCTCAAACAGTTTGCGCTGTCGTTCCAGCTCACCTTGGTTGAAAGTGTATGTGGCTTGCGATTGCGCCTGCGAGCTTATCTGCTGATCGACAGCCGCCACCTGCTTCAAGGGATTGATCTGCATCAACGTCTGCCCGGCCTTGACGGCCTGCCCACTCACCACAAAAATCTTTGTAATGTTGCCATCGACCTGGGGAGAAAGCGAGGCAGAACGACGGCTCTTAACCGTCGCCACATACGTATCAGCGTTCGGCACCGAAGTAAGCGCCACCGGAGCCACCATCACCGGCATGGCCTGCGGAGCCGCCGCATGAGGGGGTGCAGGTTTGCATCCCGATACCCCAAAGAGGACAGCCAGACTGCCTGCCAAAACGCGAAGCCGCTCCGCTCCGAAAAGCGCACCGGAACCCTTACCTGAACTTCGAAGAACTAAGCCCTCCCGTGCCAACACCAAACCGCCTCCCGCCTAGAGCGCGTACACTTAATCAAATTTGCTTGTGGCCTTTAGATTCATCCGCCCCCACGAGGATGCGGGAAGTAGCAGAATTTTGACATGCCAGGCTCGGCTGCGTACCCTAAGAGAGAGCAGTACGTATGGCATCTGCGTCCCCGTCGTCCAGAGGCCCAGGACACCGCCCTTTCACGGCGATGACACGGGTTCGAATCCCGTCGGGGACGCCAACTTGCAGAGCCGCCTCTACTTTGTTTGTTTTCCCAGAGCCTACGGCTTCCGCAGTGTTTTACGCCTGCAATGCCATCGTTTACCTTTTAGGTAGTACGTGCAGCACAGATCCGTGTGGGAGTGTGGGCTTCCTCCGTGTCGTCCTTGGGGAAGGGAGGCGGAGATGATCGAAGATGCGTTTCAGGAAAACGTTCGTATCCAGATTGTTCGCCTGACCAACTTCTCTGCTTTGCTCGAACGCATGTTCGAACGCACCATCGGCAGACAGGACGGTTCAACCCACCTTACCTTGCTGTTCGCCTCGATCCTCAAGGTTCGGCAGTCCGCGCGCGCCGTCCAACTGCTCTCGGAAGCCGGCTGCGTCGAGGAGATCCTGTCTATCTCCCGCACGCTGCTAGAGGTCACCGTCAACGCCGGCTACTTACAGGCAGCCAACTCCCGCGAGGTCGAGCGTTATCTTCAGTTTCATCCGGAGAGCCAAAATAAATTCGCCATGGTTCGCAAGCCGGCGCCTCGTCTACAGGGCCTGCAGATCTTTCGCCGGCTCAGCCAGCTCTCCCTGCTCAGCGGCAGCCCCGCCCGCCGGCAGGACGCGTTCGGCACCTGGACGAGCCTCAGCCTCATGGAGCGCGCCACCCTCTCCGACGAGAGCAGCGAGATTCCCGTCATGGTGCTGCTTGTCCAGCGCTGCTTCACCCGGGGGTTGGCCGCAGTCCAGGGCACCATCGGCTCGCTCGACGTCTTCGTCTCCGCCATCTCCAACATGGAAGCGCCACGCCTGGAAGGCCGCCTCGCCGAGCTTACCGAAGCTCTCTTCGGCATCAACCTCTGCCTGCTTACCTTGTGCATGTACCTCAATGCCTACTTCCAGCTGCAGATGGATGACGAGATCGACAGCGCCGCGCACGACGAAGCGAGTCAACGCAACTGGGCCTAGCAAACTCCGGAGGCTCTCCTTGAAGCGGCAGGATCGAAGGCCACCCCGAGCGTTTGCTTCATTATTTCCAGGCAAAGCCGTAAGCCCTGCTCTAGAATGTTGCCTGTGACCTTGTTCGGAGCCATGCATGCATGACACCCTTCCCATCGGCATCCCGGTCTTCGCGATTCTGGCCGGAATCCTCTTCCACCGTTCCGACCTTAAGGATCTCCGTTCCGAGTGGAAAGGAAAGACTAAGGCCTTACGCGATGAGATGAATCGCCGCTTCGATGATGTCATCCGCCGCTTCGATGCGATCGATGCCGAGCTACGCTACTTCCATGGCACCACCGGCAGGCTGGAAGGCCGAATTCAGTCTTTGGAAGGTAAATGAACCCCGCTATCGAGTGCATCACCGACGCCGCTTCCACCTCGGCCTCTTCATCCTCCGGCCTCAAACCCATCCGCCGCGTGCTCCTCTCGGTCACCGATAAGTCCGGTCTCCTCGCATTTGCCCAGGCCCTCGCTGTCCACCACGTCGACCTCGTCTCGACTGGCGGCACTGCCAAAATGCTCCGCGAAGCCGGCCTTCTTGTTCGCGATATTGCTGACCTCACCGGCTTCCCCGAAATGCTCGACGGCCGCGTCAAGACCCTGCACCCCAAGGTCCACGGCGGCATCCTCCACATCCGCGCCAACGCCGAGCACGCCGCCGCCGTCCAAAGCCACGCCATCGAACCCATCGACATGGTGGTCGTCAACCTGTACGCCTTTGAAAAGACCGCCGCTAAGCCCGGTGTCACCCCGGCCGAGTTGATCGAAAACATCGACATCGGCGGCCCGTCCATGCTGCGCTCAGCTGCCAAAAACTTCGAAGATGTAGCCGTGGTCAGCTCTCCCGCCGACTACTCCGCCCTCATCGCCGAGCTCTCCGCCAACGCCGGCGCCCTCACCCTGGCCACCCGCTGGAGCCTCGCCAGGAAGGCCTTCGCGCTGACCGCCGCCTACGACTCGGCGATCGCCACCACCCTTGAAGCCCTCCCCAACACCCCCGCCACGCTGTCGGGTGCCCCCTCTCAGACAGCCCCATCGTCTGAGAG
>CAXUNR010000001.1:58047-240617 GCA_964252655.1 uncultured Acidobacteriaceae bacterium | reverse complement strand
GTAGATCTCGATGCGTCCGCCCTGGTAGGGAGGGCGCTGGTACTCGGCGGAAAAGAGGTCGGGGTTGACGCGGATGAAGGCGATGGAGGATTTGGGAGGAACGCGTCCAGCTCCTTGGAAACCGTCGACGGTGATCAGGGCCTGGCCGGGAGCTCCGCCGGCAGCCGCGGCGAGGACCTGAAGCTGGCGGGCGAATTCATCGGGATCGTCGGCCATTTCTCTGAGGTCGGCCGAGGCGAGCGTCTTCGCGCCGGCAAAGTCTGTGGCGGCCGCACCCTGGCTGTCGGTGACGACGATCTCTGTTTCAACGGTGAGGAGCTTGAGGCGGAGAATGACAGGGTGCGCGGCTTCCAGCTGGATCTCGGCGGGGGTGAAGCTCTCGGCCTCAATGGTTGCGAGGTGCCTGCCGAACCCCAGGCAAGAAGTGAAGAAGCGGCCTTCGGCGTTGGTATGAAGGGTGGACTGGGTTGCGAGGTGGACGCTTGCGCCGAAAATCGCAGCGCCGCTGACGTCGAGCACCTGGCCCTGAGCACGTGCGGTTCCCGCAGGACAGTTCTCTTGCGCCGAAGCGGAGACGGCCCGTGCGAGCAGAGCGATCGGGACGAGGAAGGTAGGGGCGATCCGCATAAGTGCATCTCCTGTGCGGCAGAACGGCTGCCGACAAGAGCTATCCTCGGTTGCGAGGAAGAGAGGAAGTAGTGTGTTCCGTCAGGAATGTGAGGTGACAGATGTCATGGTGACAACTGTCATGCGTTTGGGATGACACGCGGGAGTGCTGCCGGGGGTATGCAGTACGGCATGATGGAGACACGATGAGCGATGTCAACGAAAATGCGAGCGACGGCTTCCCGTCCAGGGGTGGGCCGCAGCTGGATATCAAGAGCAACCGGTGGCGGGTCGACAGCCACAACCGGATCTTTCAATATGCTTCGCTACTTTACTCGGCGTTCTTCTTTGAGACACCATATTTCCATCCGTCTGTAGGCCGATGGCTGGGCTTCGCAGTCTTTTACGCCACGTTCCTGTTTTTGTACTTCGGCATTTCGATGGCTCGGCAGCGCTGGCGGAACGTCATGCTGGTCTCGCTCTTTTTGCTTGGCTTTGTGTATGTGCCCTTCAATCGGAGCGCGGCTGGTATTTTTGTCTACGCCGTGGTGATGTATGGCTTTACGCTGCGGGAGCCTCGAGTCTTGGTCGCGTTTCGGCGGTTTGCGATTGTGCTCATTCTGCAGATCGGCGGAATGTTTCTCGAGGCCTACATCTTCCATATCTCCTACGGCATCATGCAGAGCGTGACGTTCTGGATGGTGGTGCTGGGGATCAGCAACTTCGCCTACTCGCGGCAGCAGCTGGTGAGCGATCAACTGCGGCTTGCGAATGCGGAGATTGAGCGGCTGGCCCAGCAAGCGGAGCGCGAGCGCATTGCAAGAGATCTGCATGATCTGCTGGGGCATACGTTGACCGTGATCGTTCTGAAATCAGATATCGCGAACCGGATGTTTGCGGTTGATCCGGAGATGGCCCATCGTGAGATCGGTGAGGTAGAGCAGACCGCGCGAAAGGCGTTAGCCGAGGTACGGGAGGCAGTCGTCGGGTACCGGGCCGAGGGATTTGTGGCAGAGGTAACGCAGGCCAGGCGTGCGTTGAGCGCCGCAGGGGTGCAGATGACGACCAACATCGAGCCCGAGCTGCTCACCGAGGCGCAGGTCAACACCATGTGCCTGGCCTTAAGGGAGGCAGTGACGAATGTCGTTCGCCACGCCAAAGCAACGGTGTGCACTCTTGAGCTGAAGCTGAAGGAGCAACAAGTGCTGCTTACCATTGAGGATAACGGCGCGGGAGAGCTGCATGCAGAAGGCAGCGGACTGCGCGGCATGCGGGAGCGGCTTAGCGCGTTGGGCGGCCAGTTGCAATTGCAGCGAGCACGCGGAGGAGGCACACGGCTGACCATCGATATCCCGTTTCTCGTACGGACTGGCAAGGCAGGCAGCATGCAAGCCGCGGTGCAGGCATGATTCGCGTGGTGCTGGCCGAGGATCAGGGCTTGGTGCGGGGCGCGCTGGGCGTGCTGCTGCAGATTGAAGCGGATATTACGGTGGTAGGTTCCGCAGCCGATGGGGAGGAGGCGCTGCGGGTGGTTGGCAAGGAGCGGCCAGATGTGCTGTTGACGGACATAGAAATGCCTCGCATGACCGGGCTCGACCTGACGGCAAGGGTGCGCGAGCTATATCCGGAGACGCGGGTGCTCATTGTGACGACCTTCGGGCGTCCCGGGTATCTGCGCCGGGCTTTGGACGCAGGAGCGCATGGATATCTGCTCAAGGATCGGCCATCCACCGAGCTCGCTGAGGCAGTGCGGAGGGTGAGTCAAGGTCTCAGGGCGGTGGACCCCAGCTTGGCGGCAGAGGTCTGGAATGCGGAGCCCGATCCGCTCACCGAACGTGAGCGGCAGATCCTACGCCGGGCGGGAGACGGGGCTACGACGGCGGAGATGGCACAGGCGCTCAGGCTGACAGAGGGTACGGTGCGGAACTACCTGTCGGAGGCGATCTCGAAGTTGGGCGCGCATAACCGGCTGGAAGCGGCGCGGCTGGCCAGGGCGAAGGGTTGGCTTTAGGCCCCTCCGAATGAGCACTTACCCGACAACCCCGGATGGACGGTATTTTGTGGTGCGAGGGCGCCTGTGGCGCTGCTCGAACCCGGCGCTGACGCTGGAGGAAAAACGGCAATGGACAGCCGCGCTGATGAAAGCCCGCCGTGCCAAAGGAGTTGCCATGCGCGCCGGTGACCTCTCGGCGCGCGAGACGGCACGGCAGCAAATCGACCGGGCAAAGATCGCTCTGGGCGAACGCGGCGAGCCTTGGTGGACGGATGGCGCAATGGACTGGAACCGGCACATGGCGAAGAACACCCCCTACGCCGAGTGGTTCCAATCATTCGCAGGCAGCTGAGCTATAGACGAACTTTCGGGATGATTGACTGCGAACTTGTACGTGAGTTGTAAGCATGTCTTCCGGCCGGATGCAGATGAGTTTTCTCCATCCATCGCTTCTATGGACAATATAGGGCGCATCGGGTTTCAACGGCGCCAATCATATTTCACTATCGATGTAGTATCAACGCATGTTTCTCCTGGCATGATTACGAGAGCGATCGTGACCAAGATCGATGTCTCAGCTGGACGTGAGTTTTGGGAGATTGCACGGAGCGCAAGAGCCGATACCATGCCGGGACAGACGGAAGAAGGACATCGTCGCTTCATTGAAGTCATGGATGAGCTAACGGCCGACGAACGTTTGCTCCTTGAGTTTGTGATGACTCTGCCGCAAAGCCCAATCCGCTACGAGCTGATGGTCTCCAACTTTGCCGAGTACTCCCCTCGAACGGAGTTTGGCGCCCTGCGTTTGACGTCGTTGTTCACCTCAGTCAATGGCGGCCCTCCGATAGGAACAGTTGTCGCTTGCACCCTTGCGGGGCGACTAGGCATGACGCTTGTCACCCGGCAACCTGCGTCCGAGCTATTGGAGACGCTCAAGGATTCACTTTTGGCGGCCTCACGGACACTCACGAACGACAACGCCCCGAGAATTGTTTAAAGCTGGAGCTGCACCGCAGTTACACGCGAAGATGCCATCCTTGCTACGTCTTTCTTCATCCTAATGGTTGCCGCAACTTGACGGTCATGGTCAAAGGAATGCGCGGACTAAGAAAGAAGAAGGTTTGAATGGCATCGAATCGCGGTGTAGTGTATCTAGGTCCAAACCATGTAGAAGTTCAGTCGATCGACTACCCGAAGCTGGAAAATCCGGCCGGTAAAAAGATCAGCCATGGCGTTATTTTGAGAGTCGTTTCAACGAACATCTGCGGATCTGACCAGCACATGGTGCGCGGACGTACAACTGCGCCGGCAGGCATGGTGTTGGGACACGAAATTACCGGCGAGGTCATCGAGCTCGGTTCGGATGTGGAGTACATCCAAAAGGGCGACCTGGTGACAGTACCCTTCAACGTGGCCTGCGGGCGATGCCAAACATGCCGCGCGCAGGAGACGGGCGTGTGCCTCAATGTAAATCCGGGCCGAGCCGGTGGAGCCTACGGATACGTCGATATGGGCGGCTGGGTTGGTGGTCAGGCGGAGTATGTGATGGTTCCGTATGCCGACTTCAATCTGATTCCGTTTCCGGACAAGGCGCAGGCAATGGAAAAAATCCGCGACTTGACCATGCTTACCGACATCCTGCCGACCGGTTTCCATGGAGCCGTTAACGCGGGCGTAGGGGTGGGCTCGGTGGTGTACGTGGCGGGTGCAGGCCCGGTGGGCATGGCTGCAGCGGCTTCTGCATACATTCTCGGAGCGGCCGTTGTGCTGGTAGGTGACATGAACGCAGAGAGACTGGCGCATGTAAAGAGCGTGGGCTACGAACCGATTGACCTAACCAAGGATGCCTCGCTTGAGGATCAGATTGCGCAAATCGTGGGTAAGCCTGAGGTGGATGCGGCGATCGACGCCGTCGGCTTTGAGGCCAAGTCGCACGGGACGAGCGGTACGGAGGCTCCGGCGACGGTGCTGAACTCGCTAATGACCATCACGCGGGCCGCCGGCTCGATCGGGATTCCGGGGCTTTATGTAACTGAGGACCCAGGTGCTGCAGACAAGGCAGCGCAAATGGGAAATCTAAGTCTGCGCTTTGGGCTGGGCTGGGCGAAGTCGCACCGATTCTACACTGGGCAGACGCCGGTGCTGAAGTATAACCGGCAGTTAATGCAGGCGATTCTGCATGATCGTTTACCCATTGCGAAAATCGTCAATGCGACGGTTATCGGCATGGATGATGCTCCCCAAGGATATAAGGACTTCGACAAGGGCGCAGCGAAGAAGTTTGTCCTGGACCCACATGGACTGCTTGGCTAGGCACATCAATCGGATGTACTTTCTTTATCTCAGTTGTTCCTGATCAGTCTTTGTTTGTGACGAGGCGAGCGGACACATGGAAGCTCTGCCTCGTCTCGCATCCGACAAAGATCCGCGGACATCCTAGTAGAGCAGATGTCGAAGGGAGGATTACTCATGGCTAAACAAGGCTTACTAAGCGGCCCTAAATTCAACATGCGTCACACGACCATTATTGAGTCAGCATTGCCCTTCGTGAAGATGCTGAAAGCATCGCCAGCCGTGAAAAAGATTTCGTTAGGTGTGATCAAGCCTGTGAGCGGCGGTCCTTCCCGCAATGTTGGATCGCATCAGCTCAAAGCTCTTGTTTTACCAACTGCGGTTCGGTTTAGCTTTCGGGGCGGAAGGTCCGTACAGCAGTTCCATGTATTTGGGCCGGACCTCGGCGTTATCGCTAGCTTGGGAACAGAATGGTCCTAATCACGGGAGCGTGGAGAGACAAGTCGACTTTTAGGAGGCGCTTGAAAGACTCTCCAAAGACGGATTGACCAGGAAGTCAATCAGGCAATTACGTAACCTGTAATAACCGTTTAGTTGATGCAGGCTTTGCCGGTTCCTGTCATTTGGCAAATCGTTCTCAAGCACTTCTGCGATACGCGCGTACGGTCCATTGGTCATCAGCGCGATGCGATCTCCGAGGTAGCACGCTTCGTCGATATCGTGGGTAATCATGTACACCGTCTGCCGTGTCTCCCGGCAGATTCGTCGGACTTCATCCTGAAGGGTGCCGCGGGTGAGGGCGTCCAGCGCTGAGAACGGCTCATCCATTAACAATATTTTAGGTTGAAGCGACAGTGCTCTTGCTATGCCGACACGCTGCTTCATGCCTCCGGAAAGTTGTGCTGGGTGCCGGTCTTCGCAGCCTGTCAGGCCTACCAGAGCGAGGTGTTTCCGGGCGTGCTCGATGACTTGTTGTTTCTTCCACGTCGGGTGCCGCGACTTCACAGCATAGGCCACGTTGCCTAAAGCTGTCAGCCAAGGCAGCAACGAGTTTCCTTGAAAGATCACCGCGCGATCCAACGATGGGCCAGTCACGACCTTGCCGTCGACGAGAACGGTGCCGGCCGATGCCTTATCAAGTCCTGCAAGAATGTTGAGGATTGTCGTCTTTCCGCAACCGGAGTGGCCGATTACACACAGGAACTCTCCTTTGCGGACCTCAAGCGAGAGATCGTCGAAGATCGTGATCACGCCTCCACCCGCGCCCGGATAGTTCTTGCTGATACCCTGCACTGAGATCATTGCGTTCATCGATCCACTACTCCTGAAAGGTTGCCGCGCGCGTAGCTGCCGCAAGCAGTTGGTCCAGCAGCATGCCGGTGACGCCGATCAGCAGGATGGCAACGATGACATTGCTGAGCGACAGATTGTTCCATTGGTTCCAAACAAAGTAGCCGATGCCTGTACCTCCTACCAGCATCTCCGCAGCCACGATCACCAGCCACGAGATTCCGATGGAGATGCGCATTCCGGTCAGGATGGTCGGCAGGGCTGCCGGGAGGATGAGCGTAAACGCCCTGCGCAGGCCGCGAACCTCGAGCGTGCGGCCGACGTTGAGCCATTCTCTGCGTACATGGCCTACCCCAAAGGCGGTGTTCACCAACATGGGCCACAGCGAACAGATGAAGATGACGAAGATGGCGGACCGCGCACTATCCTTGATGATGTAGAGCGCAAGCGGCATCCAGGCCAGCGGTGAGATTGGCCTCAGCACCTGAATGAACGGGTCCAGTGCGCGGGAAAACAGAGGTGAGATGCCGATCAGGAAGCCCAGCGGTATAGCGACCAGGGCCGCCAAGCCATAGCCAAGCAGCACGCGACCAAGGGAGTACATCAACTGCAGGCCAAGCCCCTTGTCGTTGGGGCCGTTGTTGTAGAACGGGTGACGAAGCCCCGCATAGAGTGCCTTTCCCACAGCAGCGGGGCTGGGCACGCCCGAGACCTTCGCCTCCGAAGTCGGTGCGTCGCCCATCAACGCAGCATAGTCATCGCTCACAGCAGCTTTGACAGCAACCGCGGGTCTGGGCTCCGGGCGCGTTGCCCAGGCCCAGAATGCAAGGAAGGCCACCAGCAGTAATACTGAAATGAGCGCGGACTTAACACGTGCCGACAACTGCATGCTTAGGTCCTTTTAATAGGAAAGGAGTTGAGGTACTGCTCTGGTTGCGCAGGGTTAAACGCCTTACCCATCACAACGATTTTTCCGTTGTTGGCCGGCGTCACCCCGGCCTGTTTCAGCAGGGCAGCCGCGTTGGTTTGCTGGAAGACAGCGCGAGACACACCGGCGTAATCGACCGAGCCTTTGATCTGTCCCCAGCGCTTCATTTGGGTCAGAATCCAGACCGCGAAGCTGTCGTACGGGAAGGGCATGAACGCTACCCGGTTGGGCTCCTTCACTACATTGCCCAGGCCATCAGCGTATGTGCCGGTGAGCACCTGTTCGACGACGACTTCAGGCTGATTCAACAGGGTCGGCCCACTGATCGCCTCAGCAATGGTCTTGCGATTTTCCGACTTCTCCGCGTACGTCGTAGCTTCCAGCAGACCGCGAAGCAAGGCGGCGTAAGTGTTCGGCGACTGCGTGACAAATTGCTGCGAAGAGGCAAACGTGCAGCATGGATGCCCGTTCCAGATTTCTTTCGAAAGCAGGTGGATAAAGCCGACCTTTTCAAACACCGCGCGCTGGTTGACGGGGTCGGGTGCAAGGAATCCATCGATATTGCCCGCACGCAGGTTGGCCACCATCTCCGGAGGGGGCACGGCGCGAATCTGCACGTCCTTATCCGGATCGAGCCCGGCCTCTGCCAGGTAGTAGCGCAGCAGGTAGTTATGCATTGAAAAATCAAACGGCACAGCAAGCTTCATGCCCTTCCACATGTTCGGGTCGCGCTTGTCTTTGTGCGCAAGCGAGAGCGTGATGGCCTGGCCATTCACATTTTCAATTGCACCCACGCGATAAGGCACCGGGGTCGATCCAACGCCGAGCGAGATGGCAATCGGCATTGGAGCCAGCATGTGCGCAGCGTCGTACTCGCCGTTCAGCGTCTTGTCGCGGATGACTGCCCAACCCGCCGTTTTGACCAGCTCTACATCCAGCCCCAGCTTTTCATAAAAGCCGAGCGGCTTGCTCATCAGGATGGGCGTCGCGCAGGTGATCGGGATAAAGCCGATCTTCAGCTTGGTCTTCTCCAGCGGCCTCGACTGCGCAAACGCTTCCGTCGCAAAGCCCAGAGGCAGAACATTCGCGACAGCGGCTGCGAACGCGCCCTTGCCCACCAGCTTCAACACAGCCCTGCGGGTAGAAGGATCAGGCAGAATTCTGCTCACGACGGCCTCTTCCACCGTGCGCCGTAGAACCGTCTCCATGCCCGGTTCCTCCTCCATCGCCTTGACTGGCGAGGGAGCTTGCTGGCTGCAGGCGCAGTCGGTTGGGTGTTGAGTGGATGCATCGAAAGGGTCGTTCAAGAAAGCCATGGTTCGCTCCAAGGAGAATAAATAAATACCGACGATGCCTGGAACGCGCATCCATGCAGGTTCGGATGGGTGTACGCGCCGGTGAAGGCCGCGTACTACGAACACTGGGCGCAACAACGGAAGACGAGCCTGCAGAGCGAGATACTCGCTTTGCTTTAGGGATCGACCTCTGCGGCAGCAGGCTGTGGAAGGGCTCGTCGTGGAGCCATCTTCACCACGTAGATACGCTGGTTGCTATCAATGTTGCTGCTTGTTTGAGCTACGGTAGCAGCACCGGACCCATTTTACAAACGATAAACGCAATGTTTCATCGGGCATCAAACGGTTCCCCGCCGCCAGCCACTAGGCGAACAGCCGAATGAGAGTTGCGTCGAGTTTCAGCGATCAACAACCAACTATCGGGCTCGCTGCCGGTGAGTTGTGAAGACCTGATCAAATGATGTCCTCAGCATTGATCAGGGGATTTGTGAAGTCGCGTGGGGAATCGGACCAAGGCCTCTGAGATACCTTGCCGGGTCTGTCCTTTATTCCCTGCATCAGCCCCAAAGCTGCCCCGACCAGATGACAAGAATGTCGTGTACTGGTCACTGGCTCGTCAGCATCCGCCTGCAACACTCATTTCACGGAAGTGTGCGAGCGTATGACTTTGCATGCTCACTTCGTTGCACGCACCTTATCTCTCTTCCCTGAATACGTGGCGATACGAACCGCTGTCGCCGGAATCACCGGACTCAGACAACAAGCTTTTTCTGCCGTCTAAGCCCGTCTCGCCAATGGCCGAAGATCAGCTCTGCCGAAAGCCGTCTGGTGATCGTAGCTCCCCGTTTGTCAACAGTCGTGAGGGATGACCGATGTTCAGCAAAATATCTCGAGATCTGATCCGCAAGCACACGCCGTTCCATCGTTCGCTTTGGCTTACCGGTCTGCTGACCGGGCTAAGCGCTTCGGCGTTGGCGCAGTGGGTTCCTTTCCCAACCTACCAGCTAGGTCAGAACAGGAACGCAGCAAGTGGGCTGAACTATCCATCCACACTTGCTACACCGTGGGTCGTCAGCAGCGGCCAGATTATTACACCCGCGGGTACGCCAGTGTATTTGGGCACTAATACCCGCGCCAAGGCCATCGCGCTGAACCCGACAGGCAATCACACTGCGGCAGTGTTACAGATGGGCGCTCCCCAGGCCGTCACTATCTTCCCACGCAGACTGGCGCCGTGCTGCAGACGTACGCGGCCAACGCCGGCAAGGATAAAGACGGGAGTAGTACCGGCATCAGCTACTCGCCCAATGGTAAGTACCTGCTGTTCAGCCAGGACGGCAACTCCGGAGCCGGGAGCTTTATTGGCATCGCCAGTGTAAGCCCCACGGGGCTGCTTTCCGATTATGCGCACGTAAGCGTTCCACTCGCTGTGAACTCTGCCCAGGGTTTGACAACGGTCAGGTTTGACAACGGTCACCTGCTTCCCGAACTCGCCTGCGGGAACCACGGGCAGCGCTGCGATTCCGTGCGGCCAGACCGTCTCGCTTACCGGGGATGGCGCGAACACCTCTTACCCCACCGGCATTGCGGTGACACCGGATAATACGGCCGCGTATGCGGCGCTCGACAATAACGACACACTCACCAAGATCGACCTGACTGCGGCGACTCCTGTAGAAGGCGCGCAGCTACGGGTCGGCAATGTCCCGCACAGCGTCGTGATCTCGGCAGATGGCAAGACGGCCTATGTCTCAAACGAGGCTGACCGCATCGCTACCGCGAGCGACTTCCAGGGCTACTCGAACGGAACGCCGGTGGTGGCTGCCTATCCGACCGGCTCGACTGCGAGCGGCACGGTTTCGGTGATTGATTTGCCGTCGTTTACCGTTACGGCTACCATCTCGACCGGCCTGCATCCGACCGGCATGGCGCTATGGGGCACGATGCTACTGGTTGCGAACACTTATGACGACACCCTCTCGGTGATCGATACAGGCAACAACCAGGTTGTGCAAACACTGAGCCTTGGCCTGCCGATCGGCATCGCCGGGCAGCCTGCCGCATACGGTGCCGGACCGAACTCGATTGCAGTCGATCAAACGAAGAATATCGCGTACATGGCGCTCTACAACGCGAACGCGATCGGCGTCGTCAACCTGAGCGGCGGTGGCTCGAACCCGTTGATGGGGATGATCCCTCTCGGTTATGCACCGAGCTCGGTTGTGCTCGATGCTGCGGATGGTGCGCTGCTCGTTGCCAACGATAAGGGTATCGGCACCACCGGTTTCGCCGTAGCTCCTTCCCCGACCAAGACCGCGGAGAACTCCTACGCAACCTCGCACGGCGTCAACTCCTTCAACACGCACCAGGACCTGGGGACGGCGAGCATCGTTCCCATCCCCACCACCAGCACGCTGGGAGTGCTGACCCAGCAGGTCTTTCAGAACAACCACTGGGACCTGGCCGCAAATATCTTTGCAGCCTCGGGAGGCAATCTGAGCACAGCGCCGCTCGCTATCCCGGCGCGCATCGGCGATCCGTCGAAGATCAAGCACGTCTTCGTCATTATTCGTGAAATCGCACCTACGACCAAATCCTGGGAGATGTTTTGAGCGGCAATGGCGCTGCGAATCTGGCCGTCTTCGGCGATAACCGACCTTCAGCCAGGTCACACCCAATGCTCATGCGCTGGTTCAGCGTTTCCCGATGTTTGACGACTTCTATGACCCGAGCCGGCAGTCTGCGAATGGGCATAACTGGATCGTGCAGGCCTTTGCGCCTTACTCGGATGACATCCAGTCGCCGGACTGGGCTCCGCGATTACCCTTCAAACGGTGGCGATACCATTGCTTACCAGAAGGTAGGCCACCTTTGGGACGTCGCGGTCAAGCAGGCGTGACGTTCAAGAACTTTGGTGAGTACATCAAGTACAACACCTTTCTAACTTCTACTAACTCGACTACAAAGCCTAAGTGGATCGACTTTTATAATGACAGCCTGGCGTACGAGGCAGGTGCAGAGAAGCAGCTTTATAACTTCGACACGGTCGCCTCGCACTCTGCACTTCCTAACCTGCTCAACAACACGGTTCAGAACTACCCACAATTTGACCTCGGCATTCCAGACCAGTTCCGCTTCGACCTGTGGCAACAGTCGTTCAACGCGGACGTGGCCGGCGGTTCCGTCCCTCAGCTGGAGTTTATGTGGATCAGCTCCGACCATACCGGGGGTCCTCCGACGGCACAGGCGATGCAAGCGGATAACGACCTTGCCTTGGGTCGCTTTGTCGATGCCATCAGCCATAGCTCGATCTGGAGTTCATCGGCAATCTTCGTCGAGGAAGATGACGCGCAAGATGGTGTGGATCACGTCGACGGTCACCGCAGCCCGGGTTACATTATCAGCCCGTACGTTCAGCAGCAGGTCAAGGCTGACGGTTCTGGCGCCGGCGTGACAGAGGACAGTACCTTCTACACGCAGGTCAACATGACGCGCACGATCGAGCAGATACTCGGGCTGACCCTCATGAATCAGTTCGACCTGACGGCCTCGCCGATGACGGAGATCTTCATCGACAACCCGCCCGCGGCGAACTACAAGCCATGGACCCATGTGGCGAACGGCATCCCGCTGAACCAGGGAGTGACTCAGACTGCAACTCAAACTATCCCGCTGTCTAAGTTCAGCGGTAAGCAGACAGTAACAAGCTCTGCAGTTCGGGGGCTTTCTGTAACTCCAACTTCTTCGCTGCTCACGGCGAAGACGAACGTTGCTCCTAGCCCGGCTGAGAGCGCCTCCATTAAGATATTGCGGCCGGTTGGACGAAAAAGAAGACACAGATCTTCGCCGGTAAACAACATATCCCGGATTCCGAAGATCCGTCGACGGTCAACCATCTTGACTGGTATGAGTCGACGAACTTCAAGTTCCCTATCCGGGTGAGAAAAAAGTTCGTCCGGCCGGTGACTTCAGGAAGGGTGCGCCGGCAGCGGATGTTGACGACTAACTCCTCCTGTTCCCAAGTAAGAAAATACCTTCTCCCTTACTCTTAGGGAGAAGGTATTTTCTTGTTGCGCGGCATCTTCAGGAGGGTTGCTCCGGCTACCTTCGAGAGTGTGACCTGCGTTCCGACACCAGGCTTGCTGGTAATCTCTACGTTGCCGCGATGAAGCTGCACAATGCCTTGCACGATCGAGAGGCCGAGCCCGGTACCTCCTGAGGCTCAGGGTCGTGACGGGTCTACACGGAAGAAGCGATCAAAGACACGCGGGAGCGCCTGGGCCGGACTGCCGATTTCCGTATCTGCAACTTCGATCATCATGTTGTCAGCCTTCGCATACGACCGGATCGCGACGGTGCCGTCTTCCGGAGTGTGGGCGATGGCGTTCGAGACGAGGTTGCCAATGGCCCGTTGAATGAGAGTGCGATCGAGGTCCGCGATCAGCGGCTCGCTGGGCCTGGTGTTGGGTTTGGCGTTGGTCAGGGTGACACCGGCGTCGGCCGCGGAAGCATCGTAGGAGTCGCGTACGCCGTCCAGCAATTCAGCCACGTCAACTGCCTCCAGCCGCAGGTGAGTCAATGGGTTTTCTGTACGTGCCAGCAGGAGAAGGTTGCCGATCAGATCGGACAGATGCACGGCCTCTTCGAGCGACGACTCCAGCGCGTCACGATACTCGTCGATCGTGCGAGCTCGTGCAAGTGCAACCTCTGCCTCGCCCCGAATATTGTTGACCGGCGTACGAAGATCATGCGCGATATCGGCAGAGAAGCGCCGAAATCCCTTCGAAGACAATCCTCTTGCATTCTTAATCACACTTTTTACTGCTTGATGAATGCCAAATTAGATTCCCGCCTAAGTCGTCGGAGATCGCAACATCAGTCTCTGCTCCCTGCTAATTTCACATTAGTCCTGGATTGAACATAGTAACGTCTTGTAATTCAACTTCGGAGGTCTTCCATGCGCCTAACTTTTGTCTTCACGGCTGTGATCTTAGCTTCAGCCAGTCTTGCCGCTCATGGTGACAGCTTCAATGTTAGCTTCGGCAATGCTTCCAGTTTGTATAAAGGTGGAGGCATCTTAACGACGGGCGTCTTGGAGGCTCCGGGCGAATATTGCATTGCAAGTTTAATCGGAACGGCCACAATGATGGGAAGCACCTAAACACTGACTTTCTCCCTGTTGTCTCCCGGCGTTTTCCCAACCATTCAAAACGGGGACAGCTTTCCTGCAAACGACAACACCTTATTCGTGACGAATGGCATTGGCAGTCTAGATGGAAACGGTCTCTCGTTTCTTCTAGCTGATGGAGAACAGGTCAATCTCTACAATCCTGAAGGTTTTGCGGATAATGCGCTCTTTCTTTCAACGAGCGGAAATGAACTATTTGCAAGCGTTCCACTTGCAATCACGGTTACGCCCGAGCCTTCCAGTTTAACGCTGCTTTTCACAGGTCTACTTGGAGTTGGCGGCCTATTGAAGCGCCGCCTCGAATAGTGGCTTGCCAGTCGTTTTATAGCAGCTGGTTGATTGGCTTAGTGCGGCGAGTTTATGTTCTCTCGCTGCATATAACGTGTAACAGTAACTTTGAGACGCTTTGGATCGCAAGCAGAATCATTTCCGCTGGAAATCTATTCCGGATTTCGCTCGAAAGGGTGCCGAAAAGCACTCAAGGGTATTGCAGCCAATCTCACGTAAATTCACGAGCACATCTTTTCCGGCGCAAGCATCGAAAAGATGATGACGGCAACTGGGTTCACACACGGTTGCCGTCAGGCGCATAAATCTTCTCTCTCTGAGATACCTACCCTACCGGCTGGCAAAATCAAGTCCGTTTGTGGCAACTTTGATCGCCGGCGGCCCGAGGAGAACAATAAAAAGACTCGGAAAAATGCATAAAACGAGTGGGAAGATGATTTTCACGGTGGTTTTAGCGGCAAGTTCCTCTGCGCGCTGACGCCGCTTTTGCCGGATGCCATCGCCAAAGTCGCTCAAAGCACGGGCAATCGGGGTGCCGAAGCGCTCCGTCTGTCCCAGCATATTGACGAAACCGTCTACCTCCGGCAGCTGACAACGGTCCGCCATCGACTGCCAAGCTTCGAGTCTTTGTTTGCCAGCGCGCTGCTCCCGATTGATGCGGAAGAACTCCTGCTGCAGCGAGGGATGACGTTTGCCGATCTCCTGAGCAACGCGCTGCATCGCTTGATCGAGACCAAGTCCCGCATCGACGCAGATCACGAGCAGATCCACCGCATCGGGAATGCCACGCCGGATCTCTTGTCGACGCACTCGTACTTTATGGCTGAGGAACAGACTGGGTGCGATGTAGCAGACGGCAGGGAGCGCAAGCATCAAGGGTACGCGATTCCAAGAGATGAATGAGACCGCGATAAGTGTGAGCAACGCTCCGACTGAGCGGCTGACCAGGTAAAAATCATGCTGTGAACGCGAGAGGATACCAGCCCGCTCAAAACGCTCCTGCAGCTTCGGCCCTACAGACATGCCGAGGTGTTCTCGGAGCCAAGCAGTAAACGCAGCCAGCCGCAACGAGATGGCCATCGCCGAGCGTAGGCGAACTGTATTCCTTGAGCCTCCATTGAGGATGCTTGCCAGACGCTGCGAGGTAGTTGCTGCTTTCACCTTGGACAGGCAGACGGCGACGAGGCCGAACGCGCAGCAGCCGGTCAGCGTCAGTAGTCCATGGAACAGCAGGTTCATGGCTTCTCCTTCTTGTTCCTATGCAGCTAAACCTTGATGTCGACGATGCGACCAATAATGTAACCGCCGATCAAGACGGCAATTCCGCTCACGAAGAGCAGCTTTTGGCCAATCTGGGTGTGAAAGAGGGGATCCGAGTAGCCGGGTGAGATAAAGTTCAACAAAATGAGCATCCCGAGAGGCATGAGGCTAAGGATCCAACCTGTGAGCCTCCCTTGTGCTGTGTGCGTCATGATCTCGCCCTGAATACGAACACGCTCGCGGATGAGGCGTGTTGTTCTATCGAGGATCTCGGTCAGATCACCCCCTGTCTCTTTCTGCACCAGCATGGCGGTAATGAAGAACTGCAGATCGTCGGAAGCCACACGCTGGCCGACGGCGAGGATTGCTTCCCGAAAAGGTACGCCGTATCTCTGCTGCTGAAAGCACAACGCAAATTCTCCTCCCAGCGGCTCAGGTGACTGCACTGCGATTACCTCGATGGACGAAGAAAGCGAATGGCCTGCACGAAGAGCACGGGACATCAGGTCGATAGCGTCTGGCAACAACTCATTAAATTTCTTAAGTCGCCTGCTTCGCAGGAAGATGAGGAAGAGAAATGGAGCGAATGCTGCGGCAGCGCCGGTAAAGAAAGCTAAGGCGAGCATTCCTGTAAACCGTTCGACTGCAAAGCCGAGGCTGGCTGCGCTTCCGAGACTAGCCGATAGGATCCGGCTTACCGTTACCTTGGAGCCGGAGTGGATAATCAATTGCTCCAGCTTGCCACCCAGTTTGTAGCTTTGTACGAGTGAAGTGATGCTGTCGCTTAGCCTGGTGTTCACCCTTGTGGCGATCTCTAGCGGTTTCTCCTGTCTCCTTGACCTGTTCCTCACAATCTCATTAAGCCGCGCCTGTGCGATACCCTGCGAAGAGGTTTTGCCGGTAGAGAACAGAACCAACGCCACGGTTATGACCATCGACAATGCGAAGACAAGTACCAAGATCATCGCTCGTTAGACCTCTACCGACTCTGTTAGGAATTCAAGACTGAGTGGAATGCCCGCTGCTTTGAGTTTTTCGGCAAACTTGGGAACGATCCCTGTGGCGTGAAACCGGCCTTTCACCTTCCCGGTCGCGCCAATCCCCTGCTTCTCAAAGAGAAATAGATCCTGCATGCTGACGATGTCCCCACTAACACCCGTTATTTCGCTGATGTGAGTGATGCGACGGCTCCCATCGCTCAAGCGCGAAGCTTGAAGAACCAGGTGGATGGCTGATGTAATTTGGGCACGAATGGCTTTCTCCGGAAGCGCGACTGAGCCCATCATGCACATGGTCTCGAGCCGCGCGATGCCGTCGCGAGGGCTATTTGCGTGGATGGTCGTAATCGAGCCATCATGTCCCGTGTTCATGGCCTGCAGCATGTCCAGTGCTTCTTCGCCCCGGATTTCACCCAGGATGATGCGGTCGGGGCGCATCCGCAATGCATTTATGACGAGCTCACGCTGCCGGATGGCTCCCCTCCCTTCTACATTGGGAGGCCGGGTTTCCAGACGAGCTACGTGTTTCTGCTTGATCTGGAGTTCGGCGGAGTCTTCGATCGTGACAATACGCTCGTCATGCGAGATAAAGGCTGAAAGAACGTTCAAAAGCGTGGTTTTGCCTGCGCCTGTCCCTCCGACGACAACGATGTTCAAGCGGGCTTTCACTGCCGCCTTCAATAACTCAAGCATCTGTGCAGTCAATGCGCCATTCCGCAGCAGGTCCTCAGCGCCAAGCGGCGTGCTGCCAAAGCGCCGAATAGACATGAGCGGACCATCCACCGCAAGTGGCGGGATCACAATGTTTACCCGTGAGCCGTCCAGCAAGCGCGCATCCACCATGGGAGATGACTCATCGATACGCCGGCCGACTGCGGACACAATCTTGTCGATGATGTGCATCAGATGCGCTGTGTCGCGGAAGACAACCCCCGTCTCATGGAGTTTGCCGCGGCGCTCGACGTAAACGAGATTGTGCGTGTTAACCAGGATGTCGCTGATAGAGGAATCGCTCAGCAGCGGCTCGAGTGGGCCAAGCCCAAAGACCTCGTCCATAACCTCCTTCGCCAGCAGGTCACGGTCAACTGCGGTAAGCGGGATGTTTTGCTCCGCCACGAGGTGGGAGATCGTCAGCATGAGACGTTGACGGCCGGCCGCCTCGCCCTCAATTGAAGAAAGCTGCTCCAGATCGACACGCTTGATCAGCTCCTGGTGCACTGCAATTTTTAGTAGGTTCTTTTGAGCCTCTGTCAACGCCAGACTGCCCCGCACCTCCGTTGGCACACTAGGCCGCGATGGTGGCGTCATGTGAAGGGCGACGTCCTGCATGATAAGCGATGATTGCTCGGTCGTTTCTCCCGAAGAGAATGATTGTGGCATCGTCTAGAACCCGAAGAAAAATCTCTTTCTGCTTTTTACGGCGGTCATCTTGGCGGAGCCATCCTGTGCACACAGTCGATCCGCCCAGCGTGCGAAGACTGCAGAGAAGGGCGATTTATGTTTAGGCCCAATCGGCTCGCCTTCGTTCAGTGCCCTGACTAGGCTGGCGTAGTTATTCGGCACCGAGGCGGTAATCGGCAATTTGATTTGGGTCTGAATCTCCTTGGCGCCGACAGCGTCCGCCGAGGTGGAACGATTAATTACGATCTTTAGCTTCTCCGCAAAACCCGCAAACGAATTCAGGTGTTCTACGCGCCGCGCCAAGTCACGAATGGCGGCGATATCCGCGCAGCAGACGAGCGTCACTTCATCACTGGCGGAGGTGACGGCGGCGAAAGTTTCGGCATATTCCAGCGAGCTGTCGACCAGGACGAAATCGTATCGAATTCGCAAATATCTCATTACGCGGCCGATTGCTTCAGGTGATCTGGGAGCAGGGCGCGCGCAACCATCGGGTGATGGAATCACTTCTATGCCGCTGGGGTGTTGGGTAACGAAGCCTTCCAGCAGTTCGGGGTCGAGGCGCTCAGCATTGCGCAGTAGCTCATCGAAATAATACGAGCTCTCCCTCAGGCCGAGGTGCAGGGCGACGTGACCCAACTCGTGCTTGTCATCAATGATCAGGACCCGCCTTCCACGGCTCACCAGGTGAGTGGCAAGGTGAACAGCCATCGTCGTGGTCCCTACGCCGCCTTTAACACCGTAGAACGAGATCACTTTGCCGCTACCCCGAGCCGGCGCCAAGGTATGCTGAACGCTTTGCTGAAAGCGTTTCAGCGTTGCGGTAAGATCGGTCGGGTGAAGTGGGCGATGGAGAACATCGCTGCATCCGGCGCGCATCACGCGCAGCAGAAACTCAGGATCTGCCTGAGCGGCAACGGCAACGAGCTTGAGATGATGGCCAAACGTCTGCTGTAATCGCTCCATCGTCTCGCATGCAAGCTTAGTATCTCGATCGCAGTCAATCAGTGCAACGCAGCTGCCGGCGTTGCGGATACTTTCAGGAAACAGCGGCCGCCGTTCAGCTGTAATGTACTCTGCGAATTGACCGACGAACTCCGCTCCCGGAACGCCTGTTGTGGCGTCAAGCAGTGCTGCGGCAAGGTCGTCAGAGGCGCACACACTGAATACGGCCTGCAGAATCTGCTCGCCCCTTGCGGTCGCGATGGCAAGTTTGTTGGCTGGCATCACGTCGCTCGTCATTTGTGTGCCTTTTCCATGGCTTTCGAAGCAGCTAAGCCCTTATCGAAATCTTCGATATCAAGGTGCGGCAGAGGCTCGGCCGGCTCTTCCACTGGATGGAATTCTTTGAGCGGGTCGACGATGGCGACTGTGACGACAATGACCAACTCGACGGTCGAGTGGTTGAGGTTTTTAGATTTAAAGATCTCACCCAGGATCGGAACACTAGCGATACCAGGAATCTTTGAAAGGTTGTCGCTGGCACGACGATCTAGCAGGCCCGTGATAGCGTAGCTTTCACCGTCTCTCAGCTCGACTTCCGTTTCGGTACGGCGGGTGGAAAGAGCGGGGATGGTGAAACCGGAGATCGTGACAGCGTTGGTGTAGTCGAGTGTGCTTACCTCCGGCATGACTTTTAGGTGGATTGATCCATCGCCATTGACTGTCGGCGTGAAGTCGACTTTCACGCCGTAAGGCCTGAACTGGATTGAAATGGCAACACTTGTGCCTGCACCGCCACCTTGGGCAACGGGGAATGGGAACTCGCCGCCAGAGAGGAAACGAGCAGGAACGCCGCTCATGGTCGTTAGGGTCGGCTCCGCAAGGATCTGCAAGATGTTGCGCGATTCGAGGTCCTGCAGGTTTACCCCAAGGCCTTTGGTCACATTTCCGAAGAAGAAGTTGAAGGGATTGCTGATCGTAAGGAGAGTTGCGGCAGAGGAAAGAGTAGATGTTTGAGTTGAACTGTATTGCTGTGTTGACGTCGACCCCACATATTTACCACTGCTCTTTGCGAGGTTGACTGCAAATTGCTCCAGCTTCGACCGGTCTACCTCCGCAATCCGGAGCTTAAGCTGAACCTGCTTGCCGCGGATGGGAACTACCCGCAGCGAATTAACGACATCCTTGGTGTAGTTTGCTGCAAGCTTCGCGACACCATCCGACACCTCCGCAGAGGGCACGATGCCTGAGAGGGTGATCCGGTCTTCCAGGCCGTTCGCCTCAACCACGCTGCCGGGATAGGCACTTACGATCGCTTCACGCAGACTGACTGGATCAAGATCTGCGGAGACGGTGTAAAGGCACGATTTTCCTTGATCATCCCAGAGGACGAGGCTGCTTATTCCAGGCTGCTTTGCCGTAAGAACAGTTTCAGAGGGTCCCCCATTGAAAGTTTGCAATACGGCGGGATTGCCGATGTAGATCCGCCGCAGTGGAGCAGTACCGTGAAGAACGATAGACTGGCCTACGATCACGTGAAGCTTTTCGGTTGCCTTGCTGCTTTCAAGGTCCAGATGTGCGCGTGTGCTCACAGCACTGATTACGTCCGTTTGATCCGAAAGATGAGGAGGCAGGGGAGCCGTCTGTGCCGGTGCCACCCTGGATAGAGCAGCGCCTACCAGTACAAAGAGAAAGAGGTTCCATCGCTTCACTTGGCCACCACCTGAAACGTTTGGCTTGTCTGCTTTTCGCCGGCGAAGGTGTCGATCACGTAGCGCGGTGGTAAAGGTTTTGGAGCAACAGCCACCAGTCTCTCTTGCCTGGCAGGTGTTTTAGCAGGAGGTGCCGTGCGGCCTGTGATCAAGCCGTTCAGATCAACAGGAGCATCCTGCGGACGCTGATCGTCGGAATTGCTTCGTAAGATGAAGTGAATTGCACCTTGCTGGCTGGCAAGCACCGCGCGTTCCGCGTCGCCGGGCGATAACATCAGGGTAACTACAGTGGCGACTGCCGGCTTTCCTTCCGGGTCTGGTCGGATTTGGTGACCGGCCGCAATTACCAGAGCGTTCTGCAACACCGTAAACGTCAGCGGTTGCGGATTGGTATCGATACGCACGGTAGCCAGGACATCCACATGCGAGTCGGGCAGCAGATATCCCGCCACGCCGACTACTTCGTCGGTGCGCAAGGCCACCGCCCGCATTCCTTCAGGGATCCGGCGTGCCAATCCATTGGTGCTCCCCGGCACGATGAGGGACTTCTCCGTGATAGGTTGTCCTTTTTCCATCGGATAGAGGAGAGTCCGACCCACAAGCAACTCCGGCTTAGCGAATGCCGTCGTGAGGCGTGCCTCTGCAAACCAGTTGGCCATGACCAAATCCTCGGCCTTAATGGTTTCTCCGGCCTCGAGCTCGTGGGCGGAAACAACGACCCTCTGTCCCGCCGGACGAACAGCGGCACCTACAGCCGTCAGCTTTCGACTGACGAACCAGGTGCACCCTGCGGAGATAAAGAGCCCGGCTAGCAGGGCGAGCAGGAGGCGACGTATGTTCACCGATTGCCTCCGCTCTGGGCAGCTCTTCTGCTGACTCTGAAGATTTTGTACAAATTGCCCCCGCTAACCTCGATCGACATTCGAGAACAATGGAGCGACGCCGAAGTCCATTCCAGAAATAACGTTCCTAGACGGCCTAGGGTATTACCTAAACGATTTTTCTCCTGCAACATTCGCAGTATGGATTTGTGGTACCGGGGAGGAGTTAGTTGAAGAGACCAACCTTCGCGAGTGGGGTGGTTGCAGAAGAACTGAGGGCCAGTTTGACCACGCCATTTCCGGTAAGACTGAATCTATCCGTAACGATGTCGCCGACGATATAGGTTGCGCCGTTCGAGCCTCCGATAAATGCGAGCGTATCCGTATAAGCATTCGAATGGAAGTACAGCGCACCTGAAAGTGTCAGCGACCCGAGCTCGGTAAGAATAGGCTCCGTCGGGTTTGCATGATCCTGGAAGAACAGCAGGCCGCGACTCCCGGGACTCCCGCGTACATCGGTGGAGTCATTGCCGGTCGCCTCGAAGTACGTACCACCCGCAGCACACATGGAGTAGAGAACGTTTCCAGAGATATTAGCCGGCATACCAAGCGCAGCGAGCGGGGATGATCCGTCACAGGTAAGATCCGTCGCCGCAACATTGTCGATGGCGGCCGCCAAGCATCCGGCACAACCCGCCACGTTTAATGATCCGCTCAGGAAATAGAACATAACGCCATCTGTTCGCTGGTAGCCCGGCGGCTTGGCCATGCGGAGTGTATTGGTCCCACTCGCTGTCAGTGATCCCCTGAGGTAATACACGCCGGGGAGAAAGATGGCGGTGGAAGTGCCGTCAAGTGTGAGACCGAGAGGGTAGTAGCCGGGGCCGTACTCGATGCACGATTTACCAAGGAGGATGGGGCTGATACGGTGGTCGGGGCAGCCGTCGGTGCCATAAGCGACTGGAACACCAAGCGTGGTTGTGGCCGGCGTGATGTTCTTGACGCTAGCGGGAACAGGCACGTTCGTGAACGGATCAGGTAAAGGAAGAACAGGCGAGCGCCACGTGCCCGTTGTGCCACCGTTGTACCCGTTGGTGGGAGCGGTGGCAGGGCCCCCAACGACACCCACATCGGAGCCGGTCAAGTTGGGGCCGCCGGCGCTGAGATCGATCAAGCCAGTAAGAGCCGATGCCACAGCGGATGCACTCGAAGAATTAACCTGTAACCCGCGAGAGGGACCACCGACGATATTAAGCGTACCCCCTCCCGAGTAGGCAAAGGTTGCTGTACGTATCGGGTCCAGCACGATCATCGGCGCGGGGGCCATGATTGACGCGATGCCACAAGTGCTGGTGATCGTCACCGGAAGGGTGTGGGATCCACGCAAGAGAGAGACCAGGTAGGTTTGCACATTTTCAGCAATCGTTACTACCATGAATGGGTACTGGCCCACGCCGGCAGTCACGCCATTCACAGCCGCTGGAAAAGTCCAGGAAACCGCATTCGAGGCTGCACCCGCGGTAAGCCCGGTACCGTTATACCCGTTCTGCCCGGCGTAGAAGCACATGGTTGCGCTGGAACTATGAACACAGTCGCTGGCTGTTCCTGGCGTGAAACCCGTGGAGTTGAGAGTCTGCCCCGCTGCTTGAGCGTACATGTCCAGTGCTCCTGCCTGGCACGCAGCATCGGCTGCCGCGGTAGCGGCTTGGCGATGAAACCAGATGTTCGTCAAGTCGACAGCGAAGCCCAGCATCGCAATAAGAAACACTCCAAGGACGAGACAAAGCGAGATAACCGCCTGTCCAGCATCCTCGGCCATACGCTCGTCATACCCGACGGCAGAAATCTGCTCCATGGCTAATACCAGATCCTTCCTTGCACCGTAATCTGGAAGCTTTGATGAAAGCCTGCCAACGTTGTAAACGGCATATAGGTGTAGTTGATTTTGATGACAACCCGGGAGGGAGGCTCTGAAGAAGAGTCGGGGTAACTCGCAGAGATCTGCAGCCCGGGAACAGTGGAAATGTAACCCGCGGCGTAACTTTTTACCGCAGTGACAACGTTGGCTCCCGTGCTGTCGGAGCAACCCGTTGTCGGACCACTGCAGGAAGAGGTGTTATCCGTACCATGGGCCACGGCGTAGCGGACACCTGCACGCGCAGCCTCGGCGTAAACTCCGTAGGTATAGATCATCATGCAGAACTGCATCACGCCCAGCATGAGCATGAAGATAATTCCATAACAAAGGGCGCTTTCAACCTGCACCGCCCCCACGTCTTCTCGAAGCAGTGCGGTGCGTAAGCTCCAGCTAGAAATGTGAGCATGGTGGCGCATCAGTCCATCGCCCGCATCGACACCTGCCTGTGAAACTGCATGCTGGGGAGTAGTGGGAAGGTAAAGAAGCTAAGTGGAATAGGCGGCCGCACCGTATAGGTCACGTCCACACGCTGCAGCACAAAGCTTGGCGCCTCGGGATCAGCCGCCGGTGTATACGATGGCGCGGAGGGCCCGCTCGTGCTGCACTGGGCAACGTTGCCGCTAACCCCGATCGCCTTAGAGCAGACTTCGACTGTAGTGGTTGTTGAGGCGGCCGCTAAACCGGCGAGATCCGCGATGGCCTCGGTAGCGACGGAACTGCTACTCGGCAGGGTCTCCTGTCCAACTGCTTCGTAACCGGAGCTGGCGTACTGCGTAGAATCCCGCGCGGAACATGTAATGGCGGCTGTAGCGATATAAAAGTAACCGAAATCGACGGCGTACGCCAACAGCAGGATGAAGATGGGAATCGTCACCGCGAGCTCTATCAAGCTCTGGCCGGAGTTAGCTGAGGCAAGAGAGAGGGTGTTAGCTCGAAGACTTGACAGTGTCTGCTTCCGTCCCATACGGATCGATCTGTACAGACGGAGCTTACTCTGCAGGCCATTTGGTCACTATCCCACTAGAGTGGGAGTCAAAGGTAGTCGTGTATGCAACTCAGCGCTTCAAGCTTTTCCAGGTTCTATGCCTTGATCCCGGATTGCTTGCAGTAATTCTCTCGGACGGATGGGCTTGAAAAGAATCGGAAAGTCATCTCGCCATACTTTTGCTGTCTTTCGCATCTGTTCCACGTCAAGAGCGTGGCCTGAGACAAGCAAGACTTTGCAAGCTTGGTTTATGGCCTGCATCTGGATGGCAAGATCCATACCCGATAGCTCTGGCATCTGGATGTCAGAGATGAGAAGATGCGGCGCGGCAAGTTTGGCGCACTCTAAAGCTCTAAGAGGATCCACAAAATGCTCAACCTGATATCCGCGACTGTGGAGGATAGTGCCAAGGATGAGCGCGATGATTGGCTCGTCATCAACGACAAAAACGCTTACACACTGATTCTTCATATCTCCCCTCGTTTAAAGCTACGCAGCTATCGCGCGCCTGAAGAGACTTGCAAGCTAGAAAACATTGTTGAGCAACACTACCGGGACACTGCAAGGTTGGTCAAGAATAATTGCTGCATAGATTGTCTATTTTGAATTATGTCGTATAGCATACACCAGAGATCGTTTAATAGAGATAACTGACTCTTCAAACAATAAGATCTAGCCATTTGAAAAAATCTTTACTTGAAGCATTACTCTTCAACAAGGCTGGCAGTTCAAGCCGTACTATGGCGGCTAGCGTGGTTCTCTGCAATGGAACACTTCTCACTAAGTCGACTTAGTGATATAGAGAGATAATCTTGACAGCCACCAGACTGGCGAGGCGATTGAATCGGCAAGACTACTCGTCTGCTGCTGCAAACACCCGAATCGTACGAGCCCTGCTAATGATCCGTTCAGACGTGCGCTTCGCCGTCACAACAGCTCGCACCATAAACTTCGGAAATGACCTCCAGAGACTATCCTTCGCTCCTCTGCTTTAAGGTGTGACGGAGACCGTGGCCGTCTGTACGGTGGCAGGCTTGACCTCTTTGGCACGCTTGATTAGCTTCTTCAGCTTGCCTTCCACGTCGTTACCTGAGCCAAGTATCTCCGCGGTCAGTACACCATCGGAGTCGATAGTGAAGTAGTGCGGGATAGCACTTATGCCAAAGCGGTCACTCAGCTTGTGGTCGGCGTCACGGTATTGCAGCCAAGTCATTTCATGTTTGGCGAGGAAGTCTTTCCATTTGGCTTCGTCGGCGTCCCAGGAGATGCTAATGACGGTCAGTGGCTCGTTGGCGAAGTCGCGCACGATCTTCTGCATATGGGGAAGCTCTGCGTTGCAGGGACCGCACCAGGTGGCCCAAAAGTCGATAAGCACAACGCGGCCTCCCATGTTGTCGAGATTAAAGCGGGTTCCATCGAGCGCCGTGACCTCAAACGCAGGAGCCATTTTGTGAAGCGAGGGCTCCGGGTTTTCCGCAAAGTGGGCGGCGCGTGTCCGCATCGGATCTTTGGGAGAAGCAGCCTGAGAGCAGGAGGCGAAGGCTTGTTTGGCCTCCTCCGTCTTGCCCTGTTTGGCCAAGACACAGCCATCCTGATACTGCGCACTAATGTTTTTCGGGTAGTCGCTCAGGGCAGTCTGGAAGGCTGTGTGTGCGGCCTCCAGTTGGGCAGGTTTGGGCTTTTCTCCTCCCTGCGCCAGCAGCGCCAAGCCGCGATCATTGGCGGCGATGGATTTCTCGACGGCAAGCGTGGCCAACGACTCGATTTGTGTTGCAGCCGTCACCGCCTCTTTGTAATCACCCAGGTGCATGTCAGTCTCATACAGATGTTTCAGACACGCGATGCAGCTTCCACCGGCAATCTTATTGGCCTTCTTGTAATTATCTGCAGCGAAGGCGTACTGGCGCTTTTTGGCGAGATCCTTGGCGTCCGCCATAGCAGCAATAAATTTGGGGTCGGACTCATAAGCCGGATTGATTGCAGCAGATTTAGCAATGGGCGTTTCCGCCGTTCGGGATGTTTGAGCGGCAAGGCCAAGAGGCAGGTAGAGAGTCAGAAACTGAATGAAAGTGAAGCGCACGGAAATCCTCCACAAACGCGTGGCATCATTTTGCTGGGTTGCGGTTGGGAACTCAAGAAAAAAAGTTACGTTGAGTAGCTTTCCTTCGTAAAACTACGAGTGCGTCGTAGACTTAGTAGATGAGCCGCGAAATCGCCATCGAACTGGTTGAGTTGTCTATGCCCGTCACGCTTCGCCCTCATGTTCCGATGACAGATGATCAATTAAAGCGCTTTTCTGAACGGAATCGGACCTATCGCATTGAGCGCAACAATCAAGGAGAAATCACGATTATGACCCCGGTTGGGGGCATCGGCGGCGAAAACGAGATGCTTGTCTCCTTTGAACTCATGGCGTGGGCAAGGCCGAATGGCACGGGGAAAGCTTTTAGTCCAAGCACCGGGTTCAACCTTCTGTACGGTTCCTGTCTTTCTCCCGATGCTTCCTGGCTTCTAAACTCGCGTTGGAATTCGCTGAGCCAAGAGCAGAAGCTGGGTGCCCCGACTTTGTCATCGAGGTGCGATCGCGCAGCGATGCACGCGTGCTCGTAGAAACGAAGATGCAGATTTGGCTGGAGAATGGGGCGAAGCTCGCTTGGTTAGTCGATCCCCAGCAGGAAACCGTCACGATTTACGCGCCGTTCCATCCACCGCAAACACTAGAGAACCAGAGACGGTTAGCAGGTACGGACTCTGTTGCAGGATTCGAGCTTCACTGCTCCGAAATATGGTCATCCAAAGGCTAGGCTGTTTGCGCAGACTTTGCTACTTCGTCTTCTCTCTAGTCTTTTGCGTCTGCGCTTTTGCTCAAGGTGCGGATCGGGTCGCAGCCCTTCCACCCCTGTCCTCTGCCGATGCTCTTGGCGCCGAACTCTTTGAGCGCTCCGTCTCTACCGGCATGGTCCTCGTCCTTGTTCGCGGCGACGAGGTCTTCTTTCGTGGCTACGGCGAGACCGCGCCCGGCAGCGGGCAGGTGCCGACGCCGGAGTCACTGCTGCGGCTCTGCTCCTTGTCGAAGATCTTCGCCACCGACCTACTCGTGAAGCTCGCCTTGGCGCACATCGTGCGGCTGGACGACTCGCTGCAGCGCTTCGCCCCGCTTGGCGCGCGTGTACCTTTCCGCGGCAAGCCTATCACCCTGGCGGACCTCGCTACACATACCGCCGGCATTCCCCGAGAGGTGGAGCCCGCACCCCGCGGCGTTCCCCACTTCACCTTCCCCGACTACGACACGCGCTGGCGCTGGCTTCCCGCACAGCATCTCCGAAGCACCACCGGCACTGCCGCCCTGTACTCGAACGCCGGCTTTGATCTTCTTGGGGACGCCCTGCAGGTCGCTGCGCACAAGCCCTATCCGCAGCTACTGGCCGAGCAGACGCTCACTCCGCTCCACCTGCGCCAGACCACCTTCTTTCCTACGCCGCCCCAGTGCGCGCGCCTGCTCGGCACCGCGAAGGACGAAGGCCCGTGCACCAGCACAGAAGCCACCGCCGCCAGCTCCGGCCTGTACTCGACGGCGGCCGACATGGCGCAATGGCTGAAATATTTGCTCCGCTCCGGAACGCCTGCCCAGCACTCTGCAGCGCAGGCCGTGTATCTGCTGCCGTCGAACTTGACCAGCGTTCAAGGCCTGAACCATGCCGGCGAACCCACCGGCATCGGGCTCGGCTGGATGCATCTGCTGGCGCCGGACGACCCCTCGCACCTGGTCGAGAAGACCGGTGGCGGCGCTGGCTTTGTTACGTACATTGCGCTCAACCATGCCCGCGATACCGCTTTGTTTGTCGCCTTCACGGAAGGTCGTGGTTCGACTCGCTTCAACGTCTTCAAGGCTGCCAACGACCTTCTACTGGCGGTGTGCGGCCTGCCGCCCATGCCGCCGGAGCCGGCTCGACCGCCCGCGAGACCACCCAACCGCGTCGCGCGGAGACACAGGCCTGCCTGAGTTCCGCTACCATGAGTGAGTTGGTTTACGTGCTCTGGCAACGTCGAACGACTTGCCGGAAAGGTGACTGCAATGAATTTTCAGATTGAATTTGAGCAGGAAGAGGACGGGCGCTGGATCGCCGAGATCTCAGCGCTTCCTGGAGTGATGACGTATGGACACTCTAAGGAAGAAGCTGAGTCAAAAGTCGAAGCGATGGCCTTGCGGGTGATTGCTAATCGAATGGAACGGGAAAACACCACCACGAGCCCCGTCCAATTTGCGACGGCATGAGTTCATGACCAAGCTCGAAAGCAAGGAAAGTCCTTCGTGCACTTCATCGTATCGGCTGGGTAGAGCACCTCATGATCAAGGGCTGTTCTCACGTTCAGCTTCGACGTGAAGGATTTGCTGACTTCACCTGGGGCTTCCATGAATCCTCTGAAATCGGTCCAACCATGCTGGCCCGTATTGCTAAAACCCGAAGACCTCTGACACCCAACCCCAAGGATTCCATGAAGATCGTTCTCGCTGAAAAAGTCTCTCCCGCGACGCTCGCCCTGTTGACCCAGGAACCCGGCTGGACCTGCATCACTGCCGACAAGATTAAGTCGCTTGCTGCCGAGCTGGCCGACGCCGACGCGCTGGTGGTCCGCTCCGCCGTACAGGTGGACGCCGCGCTGCTTGAGCATGCGCCGAAACTCCGTGTTATCGGCCGCGCTGGCGTAGGCGTCGACAACATCGATACTGCCGCGGCCACCCATCGCGGCATCGTCGTCATGAACACGCCGGGCGCGAACGCGGTTGCGGTCGCCGAGCTTACGCTGGGGCTGATGATCGCCATGTGCCGGCAGATTCCGCGCGCCAACCAGACCATGCACACTGCGGTGTGGGACAAGAAGTCGCTCCAGGGCTCAGAGCTGCGCGGCAAGACGCTTGGCATCGTGGGGCTCGGGCGCATTGGGCTTGAAGTCGCGCGGCGGGCGAAGGCCTTTGGCATGGACCTGATCGCCTACGATCCCTTTCTTGCGCCGGTGATCGCGCGCGAGAACGACGTGACGCTGACGAACCTCGACGATATCTTCAAGAACTCGGATTTTCTGACGCTACATGTGGGCCTGACGACCCAGACCGAAGGCATGATCAACGCGCACTCGATCGCCATTATGAAGCCCGGCATCCGCATCGTGAACTGCGCGCGCGGCGAGCTGATCGTCGATGCCGCGCTGGCCGAAGGGCTCGGCTCCGGCCGGGTCGCCGGAGCTGCGCTCGATGTCTTCCACCACGAGCCGCTGAAGGATTCGGTTTTCTTCAACCTGCCCAATGTGCTGCTCTCTCCGCACATCGCCGGCGCGACCGACGAGGCGCAGGAGGCGATCGGCATCCAGCTGGCGATGCAGGTGCGCGACTACCTGAAGCTCGGCGTGGTGCAGAACGCCGTCAACGTCTCCTCGCTCTCGCATGAGGAGTACGTCGAGGTCGCACCTTACATTGACATGGCCTCGCGTCTCGGCAACTTCCTGGCCCATGCCACTCCGGGTCACCTCGAGAATATTCAGATCACGTACACGGGCCGGCTCGCCCAGGGCAAGACCGACCTGATCCGCAACGCCGCGCTCGCGGGCATTTTCGCCGACACTGAAGGCCAGTCATCGGTCAATCGCATCAACGCCACCGCGGTTGCCGAGGAGCGCGGCATCCGCATCCAGGAGGACAAGCGCGAGTTCGTCCCCGGAGGCTCGGGGTCCGTGCTCAGGCTGGCGCTGCACTCGAGCGAAGGTGACGCCAGCGCGTCGGCCACGGTGCTCCATGGCAACTCTCCTCGCCTGCTGACCTACGACGGCATCGACATTGAAGCGCCGCTGAACGGAACGCTGGTCGCTATCCGCAACCATGACGTGCCGGGCGTGGTTGGACGCATCGGCACCATCCTGGGCGAGCACGGCATCAACATCGCCAACTTCGCGCTGGGCCGGCCCGCCACCGCGAGACAAGGCCGCGCGCAGAAGGTTCCGCAAGGGCAAGCCCTGGCGGTCGTGCAGGTCGACACGGCGAGCGATCCCTCCGCAGCCAACGTGCTTGCCGCATTGCGTAACGTCGAAGCCATTGCGAGCGTCCGCCTGATTGAACTGGGTAGATAATGAGCCGCGTTGCGCGGCTTGGAGCTCCCATCGCACGAACGTTAGACTTCAGCCATGGCAATCTTCAAGAGGGTTCAATGGACTGTGGCAGCCGTACTGCTTGGATGTTTCTGCATGAGTAGCCTGCAGGCTCAGAACACCGCACCTCTGGCCGCGCGGCGCGATGCGCTGAACAACCTGCTTGCCGAAGAGTGGGAGTACGAGCTGAAGCAATCGCCCGAGATGGCGACCTCGATCGGCGACTATCGCTACAACGACAAGCTGAGCGATGTTTCCATCCAGCACACTCGTGAAAGCGCGGAGAAGAACCGGCAGTGGCTGGCGCGCTTTGAGGCGGTCGACACGACGGGCTTTCCCGAGCAGGAGCGGCTGAACCAGGCACTGATGGTGCGCAATCTGCGCGATGGGCTTGAAGGGTACCAGCTGAAGGTGTGGGAGATGCCGGTGAGCCAAATGAGCGGTGTTCACCTGGACATCGCACAGTTCGTGCCTATTCTGCCGTTCCATACGACGAAGCAATATGAGGATTATCTTGCGCGCCTGAAGCAGGTTCCGAGACTGTTCGAGCAAACGACGGCGGTCTGCGAACAGGGACGGCAGGACAAGCTGATGCCGCCGAGGTTCCTGCTTGAGAAAGTGCCTACACAGGCGCGTGCGATCGGCACACCGGCGGGTGAGGCGAATGTGTTTGCGTCGCCGTTGAAGCACTTTCCGGCGGAGGTCTCGGCGGCGGACCAGAAGCGACTGCACGACGAGATCCTGGCTGTCATTGATACGCAGGTGCGGCCTGCCTATGCGAAGTTTGCCGACTACGTGCAGACGACCTATGCTCCCGCGGGAAGGACCAGTGAAGGCTTGTGGTCGCTGCCCAACGGCGATGCGCTTTACCAGTATGCGATCCGGTCGAGCACTACGACTACCATGGCCCCGGAGGCGATTCATGACCTGGGGCTGAGCGAGGTCGCGCGCATCGAGGCCGAACAGCTGGTGATTGCGAAGAAGCTGGGCGCGAGCGATTTGAAGAGCTTTCGCGAGTCGCTGAAGACGAATCCAAAGACCTTCCCCACCAGCGCCGAAGACTTGCTGAACCACTATCGCGGCTACATCGCGCAGATGAAGCCGAAGCTTCCGGAGCTCTTCGGACTGCTGCCCAAGGCGCCGATCGAGGTAGTTGCGATGGAATCGTTTCGCGATAAGGAGGGCGCCGCGGCGGACTACAATCCAGGCACTCCGGACGGCAAACGGCCAGGCCGCGTCAACATCAATACCTACGACTGGCCGCACCGTTCGCTGCTCACGGCGGAGTCGACCGCGTATCACGAAGGCATCCCCGGTCACCACATGCAGCTTTCGATTGCGCAGGAATTGCCGAGCCTGCCAGCGTTCCGTCAGCATGCGGGATATACGGCTTACGTTGAGGGATGGGCGCTCTACTCGGAGCGCCTGGGCAAGGAGGTTGGCTTCTACCAGGACCCGTACTCGGACTTTGGGCGACTGAACGATGAGCTGTTGCGCGCGTGCCGGCTGGTGCTCGACACCGGTGTGCACTACAAACATTGGACGCGGCAGCAGATGGTCGATTACTTTCATCAGCATTCAGGAGAAGACGAGGCTGACGTGCAGGCGGAGACGGATCGTTACATTGCGTGGCCGGCGCAGGCGCTGGCGTACAAGCTGGGCCAGCTAAAAATCACCGAGTTGCGTAGCCGCGCGCAGAAGCAGCTTGGGGCGAAGTACGACGTGAAGCAGTTCCACGACGAGATTCTGGATGGCGGGGCGCTGCCGCTCGAAACGATGGATCAGAGAGTGCAGGCTTGGATCGATGGACAGAGGTAAGCGTCAGCTCTTTGGCATGGGGGGTGGCAGCCGGATTGCGGCAAAGATTTTGACGATGTCCTTGGCGATGCCATCCGAGGCAATTGTTCCATCAAAGGCGGTAACCTTACCGGAGCCAAGCACGATGGACGTCCTCTTGTCGCAGAGAACGAAGGTGTGAACATAGGTAAAGAGTGGGCGATCAACCTCGATCAGGAGATCGGCGACGCGCTGGTCATTGACGATGGTAAGTCCCAGCTTTTCCCAGTTTTTCTGGAGCAAAAGTGCGCGATCCAAAGTGTCCACAGTCAGAAAAGACGTCTTCGAGTGAATGTAGACCGTCTTGGCATCTTTGATCATCTGCTTTGGGTTCGCATCAGCAAGGGCTGCGCTCGATTGAGGAATTTGTGCGGCCATGACAGCAGGCATTTGGAGCGATGCTCCTGAGCCAAGGGTGACGTGTTGGCCGGACTCTGGCAAGCCAAGGACGCTGTCGATCGGGATTGCAAAAGCAGTATTGCCTTTGCCGCTGGTGATGATGCCGATCAATTGACCGTTCTGGTCTACAAGCGCTCCGCCACTGGAGCCGGGAGCCACTGGGGCGGTGAACTGAAGAAGGCGAAAGCCCGCACCGGCATCCGGAACTTCGTCTGCCATACGCTCAGCAGAGAGAATGCCTTGAGTTGCAGACCAGGTAAGTCCGTTCGCGTTGGTAACTGCGTAAACGGGGTCTCCCATGGTCAGCGCGGAGCCGCTATGCGTGAACAGCGCGGGCAGATCATGGGCGGTGATCTTCAGGGCGGCTACATCGCGGCGCTCATCGGTCCCGAGAAGCACAACTTGGTCAAAGATTTCTCCAGTTGGAGTCCGAATCTGCACTTCAGGAGCGCCCTTGATTGCGTGCAGGGCCGTGAGGATCAGGCCATCCTTGGAGAGGATGACTCCCGTGGCAATGGAGTGCAGGCGGGCCGAGCCCTCACCAGCGAGGATCACTACAGTCGCGGCTTGGTTTGCTGGAAAACGGTTTGTGGAGCCAGTGAACCAGGTACGACAGATGGCTGCTGGGCAGCAATAGGCAGAGCGAGAACCAGTGTGCAGACGAGAACGTTCATGTGAGTTGCGAAATTATATCGCCTGGCTTGCAAAGTCCTTCGAGCCGAACCGCTTACTTCTGTCCAGATCAATAAGCTGCTCCTGCTTTGATCTCGAAGATCGTCGGCCACTGCTTGCCCGTCACATACAGCCGCTTGTGCTTGGCGTCGTAGGCGATGCCGTTGAGGACAGACTCGGCGTCCTTCTTCTGGTTGTCCGGCAAGAGGCCGGCACAGTCGAGCCAGCCGATCACATGACCATCTATAGGCGAGATGCGCGCGATGCGGTCACTGTGCCAAACGTTTGCGTAAATCTCGCCTCCGCCGGTGGGGATGTACTCGAGCTCATTGAGATTGCGCACCGGAACGCCGTCGTCTTTGACGGTAAGGGTGCGGGTCTGGTCGAAGGTGTCGGGGTTGCGGAAGCGCAGGATCGGCGTGCCGTCGGAGGTAATGAGTTCGCGGTCGGTGCGGGTCATGCCCCAGCCCTCGCCGGTGTACTGGAACTGTCCGACGACGCGGAGTGAGGTGCGGTCGAGCAGGAAGCCGACGTGCGATTGCCACGTCCACTCGAGCAGGTTGTTGCCCCAATCGACGATACCCTCGCCGAAGTACTCCGGCGGCAACTCGTGACGAGCCACGACATGGCCCGTCGCCGGCTCGGTGACGAGGATGGCGGAGTGCTCCTTGAGGCCGGTGCCTTCGTAGAAGTGGCCGTCACGGAAAAAGAAGCCTTCGGTGTAGCTGTCAGTCGAGTGTGGCAGGCGGGCAAGCACCTGGCAGCGCTGCACGGGAGCGGCCTTCATTGTCCGAGCGGCCAACACAAGGAGAATCGCTAGGAATAAGAATCTGCTGGACTTTGTTGCCGAGAGCCTTCTCATTTTGCCGCAGCGTTCTGCAGGGAGCAGCATGCATCGGTGCGTCCGCAGATGCACCTGCGCTCTTCCGCGGCCGGATGCGAGCTCTCGGCGTAGCGCTTCTGCGCGGCGATGAGCCCGGCTCCGAACTGGATGGGCTGCCCGTCGATTCCGCAGGCCTGCGGGACGGAGCGCACCATCACCTGCTCAAGCGCGCCGACCAGCGCGATGGTGTCCATATAGTCGAAAAAGCCGAGGTGCGCGATGCGGAAGATCTGCCCCTTCATCTCGCCCTGGCCGTTGGTGATGATGGCTCCGAAGCGGGCCTTGAGCTCCTTGACGAAGAGGCCGGAGTCGACCCCGGCCGGTGGCAGAACAGCCGTGGCGGCAGCGGACGGGGCATCGGGCGCGAAGAGCGTGCAGCCCAGGGCGAGCATGGCCGCGCGAGTCATGGCGGCGATCGTTTCGGCGTTATCAACCAGCTTGCGGCGGCCTTCGACCAAATCTCCGGCGGGATTCTCGGGCGTGGCGGCCTGCGCGGCGATCCAGTCGAGCGCGGCGCCGAGCGCGGCGATCAATGCGACCGAAGGCGTGTAGGCGGACTCTCCCAAGCGGGCGTTCTTGCGCTCCTTGCGCAGGTCGAAGTAGTAGCGCGGGTTGTAGGTGGCTTCCATGCGGTCCCAGGCGCGCGGGCTGACCGCCATATAGGAAAGTCCGGGCGGAATCATGACCGCCTTTTGCGAGCCGCCGATCAGTACATCGATGCCCCAGCCGTCCATGTCCAGGTGCGTGGTGCCGAGCCCGGTAATGGCGTCGACCACCAGCAGGGCTTCCGAGCCGATCTCTTTGAGCAGGTTGGCGATGGCCGGCACACAGTGGCGCACGCCGGTCGAAGTTTCAGAGGCTTGCATGAAGACGGCGCGGGTTTCAAGCTTTAACCCGGCCTTGACCTCATCGAGCGAGAAGGTGTGTCCATAGGGCGCGGAGACGACATCGACCGCGCAGCCGAAGGCCTTGGCGAGAGCCGACCAGCGCTCGCCGAACTTGCCCGCGGTGAGGACCAGGACGCGGTCGCCGGGCGAGGTGAGATTCGACATGGCCGCTTCCATGGCACCGGTTCCGGAGCTGGACAGAATGACGATGTCCCCCTGCTCGGTGCCGACGAACTGTTTGAGCTGCGCGAGTACGCGGGTGAAGAGCGCGCGAAACTCGGCAGTGCGGTGATGGATGTCGGCGGCGGCCATGGCGAACTGAGCGGCGGGCAGCAGAGGCGTGGGGCCGGGGGTGAAGAGACGCGTCTTGCGGATCATGATCCTATTGTAGCCAGCTATAGAAGTGAAGAACGGTACGCCGCCGGCTTCGGCCAACTACGCACGGAATTTGCAGCCGTGGATGTGTTTCCATTCTGCGGCAGTAAGATAGGACGGCGAGGAGCCATCATGAACGAGCAGGAAGAGAAGCCGAACAGCGGAGGCGTGAGCGCGGAGACCGGGGCCAAGCCGGCCAGCATCGGCAGCCGGATCGGCAAAGACATTATCACGTCCATGAAGGCGAGGGATGAGCATACGCTGACGACGTTGCGGATGGTGAAAGCGGCGTTGAAGAGCAAGGAAATCGACAAGCGCGAGCCGCTGACCGATGGGGAAGAGGCACAGATACTGACAACGCTGATCAAGCAACGGCGCGAGTCGGTGGAGTCATTTACCAAGGGTGGCCGGCCCGAGCTTGCGGAGAAGGAACAGGCAGAAATCGGCATGATTGAGGGTTATCTGCCGCAGTCGGCCAGCGAGGACGAGGTGCGAACAGTGGTAATGGGCGCGCTGCATCATCTAGCGGCAGGCAATGACGGTGCAAAGCCTGGGCCGAAGGACATGGGACCGGCGATGCGCGTGGTGCAGCAGCGGCTGCTGGCCAGCGGGCTGCGGGCGGATGGCAAGATGGTCAGCGATATGGTGAAAGCGGAGTTGGCGAAATAGAGGGGCATTGCACCTGACGCTTGGCACCTAATGCTCGGCCCAGGTTAAGGTAATTCCCGCAAGGACCGTCCTCCCTGGCAGCGGAACGCCCGGGAGTTCCTGATAGCGGATATTGGCTAGGTCGTCGGCCCTCACGTATGGCCGCACCCGGCCTTGCGTGCGGGTCAAGGCGACACTCCACAGGGGATAGGCGGTACGCCCGGCCTGCTGAACGACCGAGACCTGGGTGCGCGCGGCGAGCTGGGCCGAGGTAAAGACTCCCTGCCAGGCGAAGCTCGCGTTATGGCTCGCATAGTTGTAGGCGTACTCGGAGATGAGCCCGGCCGGCGGTGGGACAGCGTAAAGGAACGTCTCGCCGAGATCGAAGGTCTGCCTCGTCGAGGGGCGAATGGTCACCAGCGACTCCAACCCGGAATACGCGAGGTGGCCCACGTTGGTCGCCTGGTAGGGTGCTGAAAGCGAGTTTTTTGAGTAATCGATTGCGTCGGTTTGGCGGAGCGTAAAGCCTGTGGCGCTGAGCCGCAGCCGAGGCTGGTTTCCTACCGAGCCCAGCGCCGGAATCCACTCCAGGCCGCCTTCGTAATTCTGCGAGGTCTCAGGCTTCAGGGTTGGATTGCCGATCGTAGTTGGGTCCGAATAGTAAAGGTCGACGTAGGTAGGTAGCCGAAACCCGCGGCCAGCCGCCGCGTGCGCGCGGAGACCATGGCCGAAGAAGAAGCCGGCCGACGCGGACGGCGAGAAGACCGATGTCGGTCCGCGGAAAATCTCCTCCCGTGCGCCGGCCGAGAGGGTAAGGCGCTTGAACGAGTGAAACGACACGTTGGCGTAACCCGCGCCCTGGTTGCGCGCGTGGCGGCCAAGATTGCTGCTGCGGATGGCGTCGCCATCGGCCTCAAGGCCATAAGCCAGGTCAAAGCGATGCGCCACTGTGTGTGCTCGGCGCAGATCGGTCTGCCAAAGGCTGTCCACGTGGTTGTTCTCGTAAAGTGCTGGATCGAAGACCTCAAGCACGAACAGATCGGTATGGCGGCGAAAGGCAAAGTCAGCAAAGAAGTTTGCGGGGAGTGGCTGGCGCACCGCAGCAAACCAGCCTTTGGTGCGCTCGCTCGACTCGTACGGGCCGTAGAACAAATTTGCGCCGTAAGGTCGGTCGGAGGCCCCCAGAATTATCTCCGTCGGGGCGAGCGGCTTGGCTACGGTCAGGAAGCTGTCGAGAGCGAGCGTGTTCGCGTGGTATCCGCGATCGTTCTGGCCTGCATACAGAAATCCCTCCGAGGTGTCGCGCGCGCCGGTCAGGGTGGCGGCGAGGCGGTGCGTAACGCCCGCCAACTCCAGGTGCTGCTCGGTCGAGCCCAGATTGCCGCCGCCCAGCCGCAAGGTTCCGGAGGTCCGGACCGGCGCGGCGGTAATCAGGTTGATTGCGCCGCCGATGGCGTCCGAGCCGAAGAAGGTCGAGCCCGAGCCGTGCAGGACGTCGATGCGGGTGGCCGCTTCAAACGGAATGGGCAAATCCAGGTTGAGGTGCCCAGTCTCCGGATCGTTCAGGCGCAGGCCGTCCAGCAGCACAAGCGTCTGCTCAAAGGTGGTGCCGCGGATCGAGATGTCAGCCTGCACGCCAGCGGGGCTGCGTTCAATCAGGGTGACTGAAGAGTCGAGCCGCAGGAAGTCCACTGTGGACTGAAACAGCGGCTGCGTCGCCGGGTCGCCCGTGTCGAGCGTACAGACGGAGCGATCGACCGCGTCGGGAGCGTTGAGCGGCAGCGGTTCGGTCGAGCTGACGCTGGCCGTTTGCGACACCGCCGGCGGCCTGGGAGTCTGCTGCGCCCCGGCAAACACTTCTATCAGCAGCAGAAAGATGGTCGCCGCCATCTTCATTCGCAAATGATCTTGACGAAGATGCCGTCCGGCAGCGTAGCTCCTCCGAGCAGGTGTACGGCACCGTCGCGGGTGAAGCCCCGCAGCATATCCGGCGCTGCCGGACGCGATCGCGACTCCATGGGTTCGAGGGTTGCGTGCATCGGTTTCGACGAAGAGGAAACAGGCGCGGCTGTTGGCTTGGGACGCAGCGGAAGCGACTCGACCGCACCCGTCGTGCTCCCCCGGCGTGTTCCTTTGTCCATGGCCTGATTCGCCAGTGCGTCGGCGGCCTTGTTTTTATGACGCAGCGCATGGCTGATCTCGAAGGCCTGCAGGCGGGCGATACGGTTGCGTGCCTCCTGCCAAAGCGGCTTCAGGTCGGGCGAGTTGACCTTGTACTTGCCCTGAACCTGCTTCACCATCAACTCGGAGTCCGAGACCACCTTCATGCGGGAGTGCCCATGCTCGAGCGCCCAGGCCAGCACAGCCAGCAGGCCGGAGTACTCGGCGTAATTGTTGGTGCGGACGCCGAGATACTCGGAAAGTTCGGCCAGAGTGTTGTCCTCGGCGTCGGTCAGCACGGCTCCGTAGCCGGAGGGTCCTGGATTGCCGCGCGAGCCGCCATCGCAATGCGCATGCACCCACTCTGTCGCTGATACGGCTGGATTCGAAAAAAGGGACATCCGATGAGTGTAATCGCGCACGAGCGTGGCTCCTTGGAATAGGGTCCAACAGTGGGAAGAAGATCGAAACAGAAGATCCACCTTTGATTACCTTTATCGGCAGACGCGGTCTATTCTTTAGTTTTCATTTTCTGACTCCGGAGTCGGATTTCGTATGAGCGCTGAATCGTTCGGTTTGAAGGTTGAGGGCGTCCTATCGCCGGTGATGGCGGCTTTGCGCCATTCTGGCTCAGGGCAGGCCATAAGCGTAGAATCGACGCCTATGGCGAAGGCGGCGGTACAATCCGGCACACGCGGCAACAAGCTAACGCCCGCGCAGATGGAGGCGCGCGCGCAGCAGCGGCTGGAGGACGACGAGCTGATCCGCGAGGCGCAGAAGGGGGACCGCTCCTCCTTTGACCAACTGGTCAGGCGCTACGACCAAAGCGTACTGCGACTCGCCCTGCATATGCTCGGTAACGAGCAGGACGCGCAGGACGTGCACCAGGATGCCTTCATCAAGGCATATCGGCATCTCGGCAATTTCCGTTTTGAGTGCTCTTTCTACACGTGGCTTTACCGGATTGTCACGAATCTTTGTCTGGACCAGTTACGCCGGAGGAAGTCGCGGCGGGAGGATCCAGCCACGCTCTTGGACGCGAGCGGCGACGAGATGGACCTAATGGCGAATGTGACCGACGGACGCGCCATGGCAAATCCGGGCCGCGAGTTGGACCGGAAGGTGATGGGCGAGCGTATCGCGAGTGCGCTCGATAAGCTGACGCCGCGGGAACGTACCGTCTTTGAGCTCAAGCATTATCAAGGCCTAAAGCTACGAACCATCGGGGAAATGTTGAGCACTACCGAAGAGACAGCAAAAAACACGCTCTTTCGCGCGACACGCAAGCTGCGCTTAAATTTGGCGGAGCTGCGCGGGCTGTAAAGCAAGGCATGGTTGGACTTACCAGGCAGAAGACCTGGAAGTGATGTAGCGGTAGGAATTTGAGGCTGGACGAGGCGAAACGCAATGACATGTGAAAGTATGCGCAACAGCGTAATGCTTGCAGCGTATGGTGAGCTCCCGGATGGAGAACTCGTCTGGGTAGAGCAACATCTTGTAGGGTGCACGGTGTGCCGCAAGGAGTTTGAGACGCTGCGGACCATGAATGAACTGCTGTCTTCTATGCATCCTCTGCAGGATCCCAGTCCAAACCTGCTGGCCCAGAGTCGCATGCGCCTGGATGAGGCGCTCGACGCCATGCCGCGATATGGCTTTTTGACGACTCTGCAAATCAACGCAAACTCCTGGTTGCGGCATCTGCAAGGGGCTCCCGCGCTGGCTACGCTACTGGTAGGGATCGGTTTTCTAGGTGGCAACTTTGCGCATCGGTACGAGGTCGCGCACACGCCGCGGCCCACGGTGCCAGTCTTTATTTCGAGTCCCAACGGAGGCGGAGTCTCGACGATCTCCGCGATTACGCAGCTTCCGGGGGACATGGTCCAGGTGAGCTACAACCGGGTCGTACCGGAGATGGCGCAGGGCACGCTCAACGATCCGCAGATTCGCAAGTTGCTGCTGGTTGGCACGCAGGCGGCGGCGACGAACGTGGTACAGGCCGAGTCGGTGGGAATTTTGGCTGGAGAGTGCAAGATTGGGCATGAATGTAAGGCGGAGTCGGATGGCTCGGGCGTGCGATCGACGTTATTGGCCGTGCTGCGCACCGATCGCAGTCCCAGCGTACGGCTCCGGGTGTTGGAGAGCATGCAGCGCTATGTCAGCCAGGATGAACGTGTGCGCGACGCAGTGGCGCATGTCGCGCTGAACGATGCCAGTGCGGCGGTGCGGACCAGAGCGATCGCATTGCTCGAGCCGGTGCAGAGCGACAGCAGTGTGCGGCAGGTGCTGCGGACGATCTCGACGACCGACGAAAACCCGTATCTGCGTACGGTCAGCACCCAGGCGCTTCAGGGCAGCGGCTCCCTTCAATAGATCCGATTGGATTGGCGCGTAACTAGGGGTGGAGCAAGATGAAAATTTGGGTAGGCTACCGGAGATCGGGATGGGCTTTGTCGCTCATGCTGGCGATGCACATAGCGTCTGCGGCCGCCGCTTCCTTTCCGGGTCGCTTTGGGCCGCTTGCAAAGCAGCACAGCGGGACGAGTCATGGCCAGAGCTATCTCGGGGTTGGCGTGAGAGATGTGAATGATGATGAGGTGTCGGCGCTCAAGCTGAAAGAGGCGCGCGGTGCCGAGATCGTGCAAGTCGACCACGATGGTCCGGCGGGCAAGATGGGATTGCGTGAACGCGACGTCATTACCCAAATGAACGGCGTTGCAATCGAAGGCGGGGACCAGATCCGCAAGATGCTGCGTGACACGTCTCCTGGGCGCACCGTAGTTTTCACCATCGTTCGCGATGGCCAGCAGATGGTGGTGACCGCGCAGATGGCCGACCGCGAGGAGGTCGAACGGCAGGCGTGGGAGCGGCACCTGAACGCGCCTCCAGTGCTGGCGGCTTCGGCGGCGGAGAGTACACCTGCAGGGCCGGCGGACGTCCCGTCCGTGACCCCTGCCGCTCCGCTGCCTCCGCCGAAGTACGGCAAGAGCTTTCTGGGCAGCCTACTCACCAGCCCCACTTATACCGGCGCAATGCTGGAGCGGGTAGGGCCGCAGCTTGCCTCTTTTTTCGGCGTTCCCAATGGTACGGGCCTGCTGGTGCGCGGGGTAGACACGAACAGTCCCGCCGCGATGGCCGGGATCCGGGCCGGCGATGTGATGGTGCGCGCGGACTCCCGTATGCTGGTGACCATGACGCAGTGGGCCAAGGCGGTTCGCGACGCGAAGGGCCGGCCTGTGACGGTGGTGATCGTCCGGGATCGCCAGGAAAAGATGGTTACTCTCACGCCGGACATCAAGCGTCGCTCCTCGCTCCAGTATCCGTCGCTGCCTACGGTTCGTCCATTGTCCGGAGCCGTGGCCAGGCTGAAGCAACTCTGAGCCACGCGCGCGTCCCCGGCTTTATACTGAAGACACCATGGCCGAAGGAAAGACGGACACGTCCGCTGCGCAGCAGATTACCAGAATCCGCATGACTCCGGCGCGACGCTGGAAGGCTGCCACGCGCAAGCTGCGCGAACTCGGATCGATCGGCTCGGCACTAGTGTCGACCTCGCATCCATATATGGCTCACATCGTGCCGATGCGCCGCTGCAACCTGGCCTGCGCCTACTGTAATGAGTATGACGACCACTCGGCCGCCGTGCCGATTGAGGAGATGGAGCGACGGATCGACGATCTGGGTCGGCTTGGCACCTCAGTGATCACTATCTCGGGCGGCGAGCCGCTGCTGCATCCGGATCTCGACCGCCTGATTGCGCGCATCCGCAAAACAGGTGCGATCGCCGGCATGATTACTAACGGCTATCTGTTAATGCCGGACCGGATCGAGCGCTTGAACCAGGCGGGGCTCGATCACATGCAGATCTCGATCGACAACGTGATACCGGACGCGGTCTCGAAGAAGAGCTTGAAGGTGCTTGATGCCAAGCTGCGCATGCTGGCTGAACATGCGGACTTCCACGTGAACATCAACTCCGTTGTGGGTGGCGGGGTGGCCAACCCGGAGGATGCCTATACCGTCAGCAAACGGGCGCTGGGACTAGGCTTCTCGTCCACTATCGGGATTATCCACGACGGCAGCGGGCAGCTGAAGCCGCTGGGTGAGGCGGAGCGGGCAGTATGGGATCGCGTGCGCAAGCTGACGCGACGAAGCTATTCGCGCTTCAATCACTTTCAAGAGGCGATTGCCAACGGCAAGCCGAACGATTGGCGCTGCCGTGCGGGATCGCGCTATCTATATATATGTGAGCTCGGCCTGGTGCACTACTGCTCGCAGCAGCGCGGCTACCCGGGCGTGCCGCTGGCCGAGTATCAGACAGCTGATGTAGAGCGCGAGTTCCTGACCGAGAAAGGCTGCGCGCCGAACTGCACAATTAGTTGCGTCCACCAGGTCAGCTATATCGACCACTGGCGCGCGCCGCAGCACCCTGAGGCGGCTCCGCCTGCGTCGTCCACGGCGCAGGACCTGGTGCAGATTCGGTGATTGCTCGTATTAGATATCTAATACGCGGTAAGCGCGGCGCGCATCCACTGATTGGTGCCGACGCATGCGTAGATATACGGCAGTACAATTCGGATCGCACCAGGGGTGCACAGATCTCCCGGACTTGGAGCGTTGGTGCCGGTGTGCAGGTCGCCGTTTCCGTCCACTACCTGGGTCTGATTAAATTGGACCGAGTTCGAGACGCCGTTGAAGCCGTAGCCGATCTGGATCGCGTTCGAAGCTTCATTAGTCGTGGTCGCGCCGTAGCCGATCGCGACCGTGCGGTACTCGTTGCCGGTGAGTGCAAAGCCGGCAGCGGTGCCGATGGTGGTGTTATTGCTGCCGGTTGAGAGGTTGCCGCAGGACTGGAAGCCGATGCAGGTGTTGTAGTTACCCGAGGTGACGCTGCCGCCGGCCGCAAGGCCAATGAAGGTTCCGGCGCTGGTGGCATTCGCCGCAGCAAACGGCCCGACGATGGTTGCGCCCGAGGGCGTGTTCAGCCCGGCCTGCGAGCCGATGATGACGCTTTGGGTGACATTGGTGCCGAAGTTGCCCGCGTTATCGCCAATGATGACGGCTTGCGAGGCGGAGGTAAGATTGTTGGCCGTGGAGCCGATGATAATGGCCTGGTTGGCCACTCCGAGATTTCCCGCCGCTTCCGATCCAATAACGATGATGTGGTCCTTGTCTCCGGGCGCATTCAACGAGAAATTGCCGAGAACCGTGTTGTGCAGCGAGTTGAGCGGCACGTGTCCATCCATGGAGTGCGCGCCGATGATGGTGTCGCCGCCGCCGGTGGCGATCCCTGCGCCGGCATGGACGCCGATGATGGTCTCTTCGGAGGCGGCACTCATGCCGAGCGCCGCTTTTTGCCCAATGAAGACATTGTCGATCGAGGGAAAGGCTCCACCCGAGATCATGCTGAGGCCGGCTTGCGAGCCGATGCAGGTCGTTAGCCCATTCTCCGCGCCGGCGTTCGGGACCTGGCTGCCGTCGAAAGCGGGGCAAGCAAGATAGCCAAGGATGGTCATCTCGCGCCCGGTGGTCAGCGCGGTACCGGCGTTGACGCCGATGAGGGTGTCGTCGGTGCCGGTCGGATTGCCGTTATTAGCGCCGAAGGTCAGATTGCCCAGGGTCACATTGGTGGAAGTCGTCCCGACGTTGACCGGAGCTTGAGCCTGGGCGGCAGCGGCGAACGCAGAGAGAAATAACATGGAATACAGCCGTGCAGGATGCAGAGACATGATAGATCCTCAAAGCGGGAATCTCGTGCTCGCGAATTATAGCAGCGGGTCTTCTGTTTTGAGTGGGATTGCACTCAGCAGTGTGAGGAGACCGGCCTCGTCGACGACCTTGACATCGAGCGCCTGTGCCCGCTCGAGCTTCGATCCGGCCTCTTCTCCCGCGACAACGTAGCTTGTCTTCTTTGAGACAGTGCCGGAGACACGCCCACCCGCGGCTTCAATGCGCTCTTTGGCCACTTCCCGCGTGAGCGTGGGTAACGTGCCTGTGAGTACGAAGGTGAGCCCCTCAAGATGCGTGGTGGTGACGCGCTTCTCTGCGGTCATGGTGAGACCGACAGCTTTGAAGTCTGCGATGAGCGCCTGATTGCGCGGTTCGGCGAAGAACTCGTAAAGCGATTCGGCGACCTTGGGGCCAACCTCTGCGACGGCGGTTAAGTCTTCAACGCTCGCGGCCATGAGCGCGTCGATCGACCCAAAATGGGCAGCCAGCAGGCCGCCTGTACGCTCGCCGACGAAGCGGATCCCGAGGCCGAGCAGCACGCGGGCGAGCGGCGCCGACCGGGAGCGGGCGATTTCGTCGAGCAAAGCCTGCGCGGTCTTATCGCCGACTCGTTCGAGGGCAACAAGCTGGTCTTTCCGCAAGCGATAGAGATCGGCGAGCGAACGGATGAGCGGGACGCGAACCACGGGTGGAGCGGATAGATCGTCCGGCTCGGCAGTATCCAGGATTGTGGATTCAGGAGCCTGGCCGAGCAACTGGGCAACCATCGCGTCCCCGAGGCCCTCAATGTTCATGACACCGCGCGCGCCGAAGTGGCTCAGCTCTTCACGCAGGCGAGCAGGGCAGCTTGCGTTGACGCAGCGCCAATCCACCTCACCCTCTTCTTTTACAAGCGCGCTGCGGCAGGCCGGACACTCCTGCGGGAAGACGATGTCGATTATGCCGCGCGGATGGTGCGTATCTTCAACGACCTCCGTGATCTTGGGGATGACGTCGCCGCCGCGCTCGACTGAGACAAAATCGCTGATGCGCACGCCAAGCCGGGCAATCTCGTCGGCATTATGCAGTGTGGCGCGAGTGACCGTGGTTCCTCCGATCAGGATCGGCGCGAGCGCGGCCACAGGCGTGACTTTGCCGGTGCGACCCACCTGAAAGAGCACACCGTTGAGCCGCGTGATGCCGGCGCGCGCGGCTAGCTTATAGGCGATGGCCCAGCGCGGAGCCTTGCCGGTGAAGCCGAGGCGACGCTGCTGAGCGGCGGAGTCGACCTTGACAACAATGCCGTCGATTTCGTAGCCAAGCGTGTCGCGCAGCGGCTCGGAGCGCTCGATAAAAGCGAGAACTTCGTCGATGGAGGTGACGGTGGTGAGCTGCGGATTGACCCGCATGCCGGCCTTGCCAAGGGCGGCGAGCGCCTCCGACTGGTGCGGCAGCAGGGTGTCGCCGCTGGGCTCGAGCAGAGAATAGGCGTAGAAGTCCAGGCGGCGCTGGGCGACGATGTTGGGGTCGACGGTGCGGATGGTACCCGCGGCGGCGTTGCGTGGGTTGGCGGCAGGCGTCTGACCGGAGGCCTCGCGCTCCTCGTTCAGCTTGCGAAAGGCGGCCTGAGGCATGACGCACTCGCCGCGGACCTCAAAGGCTTGCGGCAGATGCGCTGCGGCCAGGCGGGCGGCGTCGATATGCAACGGGATTGAGCGAATGGTGCGGACATTCGAGGTGACGTCCTCGCCGATAGCACCATCGCCCCGTGTGAGACCGCGGAGCAGGCGGGCCCCTCCGCCCGACTGCTCCGGGCCGTAATGGAGAGCAAGGGACAGGCCGTCCAGTTTGAGCTCGCAAGTATAGGCGAGAGGGTCGGATTGGGGCAGAGCGGCGCGGACGCGGGTATCCCAGGTACGTAGGTCGTCTGGATTGTAGGCGTTATCAAGCGAGAGCATCGGCCGCGAGTGCGGGACCTTGCTGAAGCCGTTGGCTGGCTTGCCGCCGACGCGCTGGGTGGGTGAGTCCGGGGTGAGCAGGTCGGGGTGCTCGGCTTCAAGCGCCTTCAGGCGGTTCATGCGCTCGTCATACTGGGCGTCGGTGAGCACAGGCGCGTCAAGCACGTAGTAGAGGTGCTCGTGGTGACGAAGCTCGTCGCGAAGCGCGGAGATGATCTGGTCAGCGGGGCCGATCGGTTTGGCAGCAGGAGCATGCAGCATCGGTGTTCAGTATAGGAGGGATCACTGCAGTCGGGGAGTGCAGCCTGCGGCTACCCTCGCTTATCGCACCGGCGTCTCATCCACACGCTTATAGCTGGCAGGCACGGCAAACTGCGCTCCGTCCGGCTCCCCTCGCTCCACGTTGGACACCGCCACGATCTGCTCTCCCGTTCTTGGATCGTTGTGCTTGATGATCATGTAGATGGAGAGGTCCGGCGAGTACCAATACTCGTCCACGATGACGACCTCTTTGCCCGTCCCGCTCATGGCGGCGGAGACCGTGCATGAGCGTCGAATGCCGCGCAGCATGACTGGCCCCAGGGCCTGCTCCCCCAACTCCTCCTCTTTCAGCAGCGAGTCCTGCGGGACGATGCGCTGCGGTACAGCGTTGCTTGGAGCAACCGGAGCCTGCTTCAGCACGATGTCTTGAGCGATGTGCGTGAGGGGGTTCAGATATGTACTCAAGCGAGTACCTGGATCGTAGATATGCGCCGATAGCAGCCGTGGCTCGTCCGGATAGGTGGGAGGCACCAGTTGCCTGCGCTCGTTATAGATGCGGCCAGAAGACTGCCGCGCAATATGGTTGACGGTCTTTCTAGTCCGCACAGACCCATCCGGAAGCTGCTCCTGCGATACGATCTGCACCTTCGCGGTAAAGGGTGCGTTTGGGATCGGCGTAATGAAGATCCCGGGGATACGCACCTCCACCCCGCGATAAACGGGTGGCAACGGCGCTCCGACCAAACCTTCTACTCTGGGCACTCCTGCGGAAGGGGCCTGGCCGTACACCGTCATCACCGAGGCCACGATGAGCAATTCCAGGAGCACCGCGCGTGTAGCTGCCATCTCTCTGCCCTCTTCGACATGAGCATACAGCAGCCCGTCTAGAGCAAGGAAAATCTTTGCAGGATTTTAAGCGGCTGCAGTTGCTGGAAGAAGGTGCGCGACGAGTAAGTCCGGCGCAAGTATGCTCAGAGAAATGGAACCTGTGACGCATCTGCTGACGGGCGCCGTGCTGGCGCGTGCCGGGCTGAATCGGAAGGCGGCCTACGCAACGGCGGCCATGGTCATCGCGGCGGAGTTTCCGGACATCGATACGGCATGGTCCGTGCTCGGACCGGTGACCGGATTCCAACATCATCGCGGCATTACCCATACGTTTATGGGAGTGCCTCTTGAGGCGGCGCTGATCGTGGGTGGCTTCTGGCTGCTGCATCGCTGGTGGAAACGGCCGCAGTGGCAGGCGCCTGTGAATTGGGGTTGGCTGTATGGCGGGTGCCTGCTGGCGCTGCTGAGCCATCTGCTGCTGGATTGGACCAACAACTACGGCATCCGGCCATTTTTTCCATTGAACGCGCGATGGTATGCGGGGTCGTTTGTCTTCATTGTGGAGCCGGTGCTGCTGGCGCTGCTGGCCGGCGCGCTGATGCTTCCGTGGCTGTTCGGCCTGATCAACGCGGAGGTGGGCGCACGCAAGCCGAAGTTTGCCGGGCGAGGCTGGGCGATTGCCGGACTGGTGGGTGTGGCGGCGCTGTACGCACTGCGTTCTACGGAGCGCGGGAAAGCCATGCAGATTGCAGCGCAAAACCAACCACCGGATACGCAACGCATCTTCGCCAGTCCGGAGCCGACCAACCCGTTTATCTGGCACGTGGTGCTGGAGACGCCGTTGCTGTATCAACGCATGCTTATCGACACGCATCGCGAGTTGGCACTACCGGCTAGCCCGGCGGACACGTTCTACAAGCCCGAGACCACGCTTGCGCTGCTGGCCGCAAAACGCACCTACCTCGGTGAGGTCTACCTGGATTGGTCGATGTTTCCGGTGCTGTCGCAGGGCGAGGTCGACGATGACCCGCGCCATCCGCTGACGGCTGTGACGTTTACGGACGCACGATTCCTGTACGACACGGCGCTGCTGCGGACTAGCGGTCGAACACCTCCGCTGGGGGCAACGGTGATTTTAGATATGGCCGCGCCGGAAGGGCAACGAGTGGTGGAGATGACGATGGGTGGGCGGGTGCAGAAGTAAAGCCGAGAACATCGATCAGACGGATACGAGAAGCTACCCCAAAGCTCAGCCGATGATCCGCTCCGTTGGCTCTGGGTGCAACCGTTAAATTCCGCCATCTCCGGCTGATCCACTGTCTTTTATCCGTTCTTGTCCGTCCTGTCCGCGTTTCCGCCGCCATATTTGGCCTACGCCGCGTCATCCGGCGTCGCCTCTTCGACCGGCAGCACGATACCGCGGCGACGGTCGAAGATCTTGCGCAGGATGTAGACGGCGAGGGCGAAGACGATCGCCGCGACCAGGCCCAGCACCAGGTTCATATGCTGGCGCATCACGTGGAGCGCCGTGTTCAGAATGGCAGGACCGTAGACAATTACCAGCAGCGACTCAACGAGGAAGCGCAGGAACTTGCCGGAGCAGATAGCCAGGAAATAGGAGAGCGGACGCATCTCAAAGACTCCCGCGGCCAGCTCGAAAATCTTGACCGGCATCGGCGGAGGGCACATCGCCGGGAGCATGATGGCTAGGAACTCCTGCTTCTCGAAGCGATCGCGCAGCCGCTCATACCGATCGCGATTGATGCGCTTGAGCAGGAACAACTCACCACCGGCGCGGCCAAGATAGTAGGGCAGCAGGCTCCCGATCGCGGAACCGACGGCCGCCATGAAAGCGTAGAGAATCACCCGGGCAGGATTCTGGACGCCGTAGCTGACAATCAGCGGGTCAAGGAAGGGCAGCGGGAGAATCGCCGAGTCAAGCGTGGACAGCGCTAGAAGACCCCAGACGCCAAAGGGCTTGAGCACCGCGATCAGCCAGAACTTGGCCTTGACGAGCCGAGCAGCGATCTTCGCCCAGGGAACCTTGAGCAGAAATGCGCCGAGGCTCATGAAGGCTCTCTGTGCAGCGCGGAATGGTGTATGGCGCGGCCCCGGAGCAGATCGACGGCGTGGGGCAGCAGCTCCAGCACAGCAGCGAGCGAAGTTTCCGCACCGGCCGGGCTGCCGGGAAGATTCAGCACCAACGTCCCCCCGATGCAGCCGCAGATGCCGCGGCTGAGCGCTGCCAACGGGGTCTGCTTAATGCCTTCGGCCCGCATACGCTCGCTTAGGCCCTCAACGAAGCGGTCGCACACTATGCGCGTAGCCTCCGGCGTAACGTCGCGGATGGTCAGCCCAGTGCCCCCCGTGGTCACGATCAGGTCTGCCTGGGCTGCATAATGACGCAGCGCGTGCGCAATTTCGCCCAGTTCGTCAGGCAGGGTCGCCGCCCGCAGATGGATCAGGCCCGCGGTCTGCAGCATACGCGATACCGCCGGCCCGGAACGATCTTCCTGCGTGCCCGCCGCACAGCGGTCGCTGATGGTGAGCACGACGGCTCGTAGGTCACTTCCAAATCCAGAGTTCACTGACTCAGTCTAATTGCGGCCGGGCTGCGCGTCTTTTCGCCATGAGACGCGGTCGCCTCCACTACACTGGACATGCAGCCCCCAATGGCGGCGCCCATGCCACGCAAGGAACCTTGCGTAGCCGGGAGAACTTATCCGCGATTCCGAACGTCTGATCGAAGTAGCCCTCATGCCCTCCACGGAAACTCCTGACAATCCGTCGCAGACGCCTCCTCGTGAGCAGGTTACGGTCGCGCCACTCAAGGTAAGTGCCGGGCGCCATGGCGAGCTGGAGCACCACGAGCTGCTGCAAATGCTGGACGCGATCGACGATGAGCGTGCACGCGGCCGTTTCCGCGAATCGATCTATATCTCTTTTTTCGTCTACCTTGCGCTGGCCTGGTTCTTGTTATACGGACCAAAAGTGTTATTTCATCAAGGCAAAATCGTGATGCCTGCCGATGCCATTCGCCAACATGAGAAAGAGCTGACTTTCCTCGATCTGCCGAAGGATGTCTCGAAGTTAACCACGCCTAAATCGGCCAAACCTTTGCCCCAGAAGACCGCTCCGCGTCCGCTCGATCGCAAGACACTGGAGCAGCTCCGAGCGATGCATCGGGCTGCCGAGACCCCCAAAGCGCTACCTCCGCCGCGTAGCCTGCCCGAGGCACCGAAGCCGCAGCCCGCATCGCCTCCGCAGCAGGCGCACGTGGAGCCGCCTCCCACGCCTCTACTGAAACCGGTTCCGGCGCGTCCAGCCCCGGCACCCTCGTCCGCCATTCCCGATGCGCCGCGGCCCAACTTCGGGAGCCCTCCTTCTGCCTCGCAGAACATGCGTGATCTGTCGCGCGGAGCTACAGCGAGCCATGGTGCAAACGGCGCAGGGAGTTTCAGCACGGCCGTAGGACACACCGGCGGCAGCGGCGAGGCGGAAATCCTCTCTGACACCCTGGGTGTAGATTTCGGGCCGTACATAAACCGTTTATTGATTCGAATCCGCGCGGCCTGGATCCCGTTGTTGCCTGAAGAGACGGAGCCTCCTTTGAATAAGGAAGGCACCACGCTGATCCGTTTCCGCATCGATCCCGATGGCCGCCTGAGCTACATGCATCTAGACGACAGCACCCACGATCCGGCAATTGACAATGCCGCGTGGAGCAGCATTCGCAGCCAGGGGCAATTTCCCCCGCTGCCGCCAGAGTTCACAGGTCCCAATCTGGATCTGCGCATCCAGTTCGTCATCTCGCACAAATATGCTCGAGAGCGCTGACCTGCTCCGAGCCCCATTCGGACATAAATCGGAAATGACGGACAATAGAGGTTGAGGTTGAGGCTTGTGTCGAAGAACGTCGCCGTTTTTACCCTGACCGCTGCGGTGCTGGCCGTTACCGGTTGTCACCCAACCCACTCGGCCGACGTGGTCGCGACCGTGAATGGTCATCCCATTTCGCGTGCGGAGCTCGACCAGGCATACGACGCGCAATTGAGCGACTCCGAGCAGGATGGAAAGCCCTCCGCAGAGCAAGCCGACGCGCAAAAGCTTGGCCTATTGGACAACCAGCTCGTCCCCGGAGAGATCATCGCGCAGCGTGCGGCCAAGATGAATCTAACGGCTACTCCGGAAGAAGTCGACGCAAAGTTCGCCGAGATGAAGGCTCCGTACAATGAGGAACAGTTCAACCAGCTGGTTGCACAACGCCACACGTCAAGCGAGCAGATCAAGCACGACATCCGGCGCACGCTGACGATCAACAAGCTACTGAATAAAGAGATCAACTCCAAGATTACGATCTCGGACTCGGACATCGCCAGTTACTACGCGCTGCACAAGACAGAATTCAATAACAAATTCCCCATGTATCACCTGGCACAGATCTTGGTGACCACCACACCCTCGGCGCAGCCCGGAAATCTGCAGGGAAGCAAAGCGGCCACAGATGATGAGGCAAGAAAAAAGATTTTGGCGCTTCGCAATCGGGTCGAATCCGGCGAAGATTTCGGCTCGCTCGCAATGAACTTTTCAGAGGACCCTAGAAACTCAGCCTCCGGCGGTGACATGGGTACGCTCGCCGAACCCGATCTGATGAAGACGCCTCCCGTTTACGGCGCTGTCGCCAAGCTAAAACCTGGACAGGTGACGGATGTTATTCCTTTTCCGGATGCACAGGACCCCAAGAAGCCCGGCGGGTATGTCATCTTCCAACTGCTCTCGAAGGATCCTGCCGGACAACACGACGTGTCGGAGCCACAGATTCAGCAGAAAATCAGGCAAGGCCTGCACGACAACCGCTCGCAGCTATTGAAAGGCGCATACTTCGAAATGCTCCGAGATCAGGCAAAGGTCGAAAATTTCTTCGCTGAACAGATCTTCAAGACGGATGCTCAGTAGTCGCGAGTCCATTCCGTGAAAATGATTACGGAGCCTAGCTAGTGACCGGAATGCGCATTTTTACGGTAGCGCGTCGCATAATCTCGACCTCGGCCGGAGCGAACATGTCCGGAGTAAACTCCCCTACAACCACATAGCCTGGCTCATCTCCAAGCGCAGCCGAGATCTGGTTCCAACGCAGGAAGGGCGAAGTCGTAGGCAGCACGATCATCCGCCGCTTCGGCTCAGGAATAGCGAAATAGCCGATCCAGATACAGATGCCGAGAAGGATCGATATGCCCCCTATGACGTTATAGACCGAGTAGAGCGATTTCATGTGGGAAAGCCAGGCAGAGCCGATCAGGTCGGATGTGGCGATCACCCCAAGCCCGAGGCAAACACCGAAGATCTTACTTTGGTGCGAGAGGCCCATCGGACGGATGGCGATACAGACGAACAGAAGCATGCAAAGGGTTAAAATGCTTTGCGTCTGTTGAAGCTCTGTAACGGCTCTTGCCAAAAATGTATTGGCTGTAATGTGTGGCCCAAAGGCTGTTCCGAGAGCCAGAGCAATGGCGATTCCTCCTGCCCAATGGAACATTAGCCTACCGAGACGCTCCAAGCCCTTTAGAGGAGCCATCGCTAAGCTGAAAACACCTGAAATGACGAAGAAGCCGAGGATGGCCTCAAGTGCATAACAAAACCAGTAAACATAGAAGTAAACGTAGTAGATTGAGCGTTCCGAGGCGGGGTGAAGCCGACACATGGTAATCAGAGGTGTGCCAACGCAAAAGAAGGCGAAGCGAACAACAAGCAATAGAGTGAGGGGACGGTATTGAGTCCACAGCCGTCGTCGGTAGATCATCGCCAATGCGGAGAGACACGCGATTGGCTCTAGATAGATCACTACGTTGAGAAAGCTGATTTGATCCATGCGAAGAGCCCTTCCACGCACAAGATAGCGCATTGGAAGGGCTCACAAACAAAATGTTTTTAGGAAATCGTTACTTTAGTTTGGTTATTTTCCGCTGTCAGACATGTGGCAGCCCGACACCGTCGGGTCGCAACCAGCTGCCGGCATCATGCCCATCTTTGCGCCTACCTGGATATCGCTGGCCGAGTTGTGGATCTGGGTCGAGGCGACTGCACCGGTGACGACGAGTGAAAGAGCGAAGAGGCGAGTGATGAGCTTCATGGTTTGAACCTTTCTTGATACGTCTTTTGGGTTATTTTCTAAGTCGCACTGGCTGAACCAGATGTTGTAACCCTAAGATCGAATCGCCTCTAAGTCCATCGGAATCAATAATCTAAGCACCTAATAAACAGCTTTTGTTACTGAAGTAACAAGAGTGTTGACTTCTTGGTTAGTGCTTATTTTGTGGGATGCAGAAAACGTTTGGAAGGAAATTTGCCTAGGGCGTCGTTCCGGCAAGCAATCCGAGCCAAAACAAGTTCAAGCGACCGCCAAAAGCCAAACCGTTCTTCGCCAAACGCATCGTAGTTGCATGTGGGAGGCGGTCGTTCCGTGATCGAACAGACTATTGAGAGGGTGTATCGGATGCTGCGGATCTTAACGTTTTGCCTTGGGATATGCGGCCCGATGGCCGGGTTTGCGCATGCTTCCCTGACGGTCCTGGTCGGCGAGCCATTCGGCAATTGGGGAACGATTATGCCGGTGGGCCATGTTTCGCTTTATCTTGACCGCGTGTGCGCCGACGGACCGGTAAAGCTGCGCATGTGTGTCCCAGGGGAGCCGCAGGGTGCCGTAATAGCGCGGTTGGACAAAATCGGTCAACTCGATTGGATCAGTTCTCCCGTGCTGGACTTCTTGTATGGGACCTCCCAGCCGGACCAGTTTCTTCCGTTTACAACGCAGGATACGGTGGACGCGCTACGGCAAAGCTATCGACGGGAGCATCTTGCCGCCTACTTTCCGGACGGGACACAGAAGATTAAGCAGAATCGTGAATGGTGGGAGACCGTAGGAGTGCTGTATTCGCGGAAGGTGTACGCCTATCAACTGGATACGACGCGGCAGCAGGACGAGCAATTCGTCGCACTGATGAACAGCACCCATAATCGGCATGCGTACCGGCTGCACAAAAAAAACTGCGCGGATTTCGTAGCAGACGCAGTTAACTTCTACTATCCAGGGATTGTAAGGAGCAACCATGCGGCGGATTTTGCGCTAATGACGCCCAAACAGGTAGCGCGGTGCGTATGGAACTTTGGCGAACAGCATCCGGAAACTCATTTCAGGATGTATGAAATGCCCCAGGTGCCGGGAACGCTACGCCGCAGCCGTCCAGTTCGCGGAAGCGCCGAGATGGTCTTAAAAACAAAGCGGTACCTCGCAACTCTACTGCTCATTCAGCCGGAACTGGTAGTGACGTGCGAGATCCTTTACCTGCATCGCGGCCGTTGGTCCATGGACCAGGGTGGCCCGATTGAGGAGCCACTGGCGTTGGTCCAAAAGACCGAGTTGCCTACCGTAGCCTCACGCTGAGTGCTACGTTTTAGAGATGAAGGTTCTGGTGGTAGGTGGAGGCGGCCGTGAGCATGCTCTGGTTTGGGCTCTGCAACAAAGTCCTCGCGTAACGCAGGTGATCTGTGCGCCTGGCAACGGCGGCATCGCGAAGCTCGCCCGATGTGAGCCGCTGGACGCAGCAGACACGGAGGCACTTAAGCGACTGACGCGCCAGGAGCGGCCGGACTTGGTGGTCATTGGACCGGAGATTTCGCTCGCTGCCGGTGCCGTAGACGCGCTGCAGGCAATCGGGATTCGGGTCTTTGGGCCGACCCAAGCAGCGGCTCAGTTGGAGACCAGCAAGGCGTTTGCCAAAGATTTCATGCAGCGCTGGGCTATCCCGACCGCAGCGTACCAGGTGTGCCCTTCGCTGACGGAGCTTGAAGCGGCACTGCCGCGATTTAACGGTGGCTTGGTCGTGAAGGTAGACGGTCTGGCAGCAGGTAAGGGCGTGGTAGTTTGCGATACGCAGCAGCAAGCGTTGCAAGTGGCGACGCAGATGTTCTCCGGCGAGCTGCTTGGGATGGCGGCGGCCAATGTGCTTCTCGAGGAGCGGCTAGACGGGCCGGAGATCTCCTTTTTTGCAGTGTGCGACGGAATCAGTGCAGTAACGCTGGCGTTCGCCCAGGATCATAAGCGGGTCGGCGAGGGGGACACGGGGCCGAACACCGGCGGCATGGGCGCATACTCGACCGACGGCTTGGTCTCCCCGGAGATGAGCGCGTGGCTGCTTGAGCATGTGGCACAGCGCGTGGTGGACGGCATGCGCGCGGAGGGAATGCCCTTTGCCGGAGTCCTGTTCGTCGGCCTAATGATGACGCCCGACGGACCCAGGGTGCTCGAGTTCAACACTCGGTTCGGCGATCCGGAGACCGAGGCGCTGGTACTCCGGCTGGAGACGGATTTATTGGAAATTCTGGAGGCGGCAGTTAAAGGATGGGCAGGCACACTCAAGATTCGCCTGAAGCCGGGAGCCAGTGCCTGCGTGATCGCCGCAAGCGCGGGCTACCCGGGCACATATGAGACCGGGAAGCTGATCCAACTTGGACGAGACATACCTGCCGACGTGGCCGTCTTCCATGCAGGAACAATGCTTCGCGGCGATGGCCAGCTGGTCACCTCAGGCGGGCGAGTGCTGGCGGTCTCCGCGGCCGGCACAAACCTGAACGAGGCGCTTACCAAGGTCTACGCCGCACTGGATCAGATCAAGTTTCCGGGCATGCAGTTCCGCCGCGATATTGGCTGGCGCACCCTGCAGGAAGACTCCGCACTTCGGATGACCAGCTAGCCCAAGTCTGACCCCTTGGGAGGTGCGCCCTGGGCGTGGGATTGCGCGGCGCAGCAGCATGGGGTACGCTCTCAGCCAGAGATCGACGAGTCACACCTCCGCCGCCAAGTCTTGCTGCTCCTCCTGCCCCGGTCTACGCACTTCGCTTTACTAAGGAGACCCTATGTCTTATCCGTTCCGTCCTGCCTCGCGGCTCCTGGCGACAGCAACGCTGTTTTCCGCTGCTGCCTGCTTGCCTTTGGCTGCGCAGAACCTGCGCCGCTCCGTCATGACTGAGAAGGTCGACGATGCGAAGCTCATCACGCTTGCCGGCAATGTGCGTGCCGCGGCGCTCGATCCCGCCAATGACCAGGGCGCGGTTGAGGACGCTCTGCCGCTCGACCACATGCTGCTGCAGCTAAAGCGATCGGACGCGGCAGAGGCGGCGCTGACCGCGTATTTAGCCACGCTGAATGATGCAAATTCGCCCAATTACCACAAATGGTTGACAGCGCAGGCGCTCGGGCAGCAGTACGGTCCGGCTGCGTCCGATCTCGCAGCGGTCACTTTGTGGTTGACGAGCCAAGGCTTGACCGTCAATCAGGTGTACGCGAACGGCATGGTGATCGATTTCTCCGGGACCGCGCGCCAGGTCAACACGGCCTTCCATGCCAATCTGCATCAACTGGTCGTCAACGGCGAAACGCACCTGGCGAACACGCAAGATCCGGAGATTCCGGCCGCCCTGGTCGGCATCGTGGCCGGCGTAACCAGCTTGACCGACTTCCGTCCGCATGCGATGCATAAGGACCTGCAGACGACGCACCTCAACGTACATACTGGTGCGCAGACCACTGCCGCGCCAAACTATACCTACACCTCCAGCACGGGTACCTATGAGGCGGTGGTGCCTGCTGATTTGGCAACGATCTATAACCTGAATGCGCTGTTCCACGCCGGATATTCTGGCCAGGGACAGACGATCGCCGTCATTGAAGACACGAACGTATACGCAACCTCAGACTGGACCACCTTCCGCAACGCATTTGGTCTCTCCTCCTATACTGCGGGCTCCTTCACACAAGTGCATCCGGGAACAAACTGTACAAATCCGGGGGTGACGACAGATGACGGAGAGGCGATCCTCGATGCAGAATGGGCGAGCGCCGCGGCCCCTTCGGCGGCCATTGTGCTGGCAAGTTGCGCCAGCACCCGTACGACGTTCGGCGGGCTAATTGCGCTTAATAATCTCCTGAGCGCGGCCAATCCTCCGAAGATCGTCAGCATCAGCTATGGCGAGAGCGAAAGCGTAAATGGCTCAGCGGCCAATGCGTCGTATGCTTCGGCTTATCAAACCGCCGCGGCCGAAGGCGTCTCGGTCTTCGTCTCGTCAGGCGACGAGGGCGCGGCCAGCTCGGACGCAGACGCAACTTATGCGACCCACGGCATCACGGTCAGCGGCTTCGCTAGTACGCCCTACAACGTCGCTGTTGGCGGCACCGACTTTGGTGATACCGTGACCGGCACGACGGCCAGCTACTGGAACTCAACCAACACCAGTACCTTCGGTTCGGCCAAAGGATACATCCCGGAGATCCCCTGGAACGACTCCTGCGCAAGCTCCCTGCTGGCAGGCTTCTACGGCTATAACCTGACCTATGGCACCAGCGGCTTCTGCAACTCCGCGGCAGGCAAACCGTTTCTCACCACGGCCTCCGGCTCCGGAGGACCATCGGGTTGCGCCACGGGTGCGCCGTCCGTTGCCGGCGTGGTAAGCGGTACCTGCAAAGGATATGCCAAACCCTCCTGGCAAAGCCTGGTGGGAGTCCCATCAGACGGCGTGCGTGACCTTCCTGATGTCTCGCTCTTCGCCGCGAACGGAGTCTGGGGACACTATTACGTGTACTGCGATACGGACACGCACAACAAGGGAGCCTCCTGCGCAGGAGCGCCAAGCACGTGGTCCGGTGCGGGAGGTACAAGCTTCGCCTCGCCCATCATGGCCGGCATCCAATCCATGGTGAATCAGTACACCGGGTCAAGCTGGGGAAATCCGAACCCCACCTACTACAACCTTGCAGGGATGGAGTACGGCAGTAGTGGCAGCACCACCTGTAACGCAAGCAAAGGAAGCGGCGTGGGAGGAAACTGCTTCTTCTATGACGTAACTTCTGGCGACAACGACGTGGTCTGCACGGGAACGCACAACTGCTACAAGCCTTCCGGAACGTATGGCGTGCTCTCCACCTCAAACGCAAGCGACGTACCCGCGTATGGCACAGGTGTTGGTTGGGACTTTGCAACGGGCATCGGCTCCTTGAACGCGACTAACCTCGCGCTCTACTGGAACTACGTAGCTCACTGAGGTTTGCCGGACGGCGAACCGCGGCACTCTGTCCGCCGCATTTCGCCGTCCTTCCTCAACGACCTTCTGTCACATTAATGGCGGGCCGCGGAGCAGCGGCAGCGGGCAGCAAACCGGGCGTAGGCCGATGGCCGGTATGGATCCAGAGGATCAACTCGTCAAAGCTGCGGCCAACCTCGTCTGCGGTGAAGGTGCAGTGGCCGTCACGGTGAACGTACTGCTGCACCAAATTCTGAGAGAACCCGGCAATCGCTACCTGTTCGTTATAAAGCGCAAGCGTGCTGGTAGGAATGCGCGGGTCATACGTCGTGTGGAGGGCCAACATGGGACGGTTTAGCCGCCCGTTCGGCGTGTAATGGCGCACCAGGTACTCCCGCGCGTGAGGATCCGCAGCATAGCGGCGGACTCCGTCGTTCAGTACATTGTCCGAAGCCGAGCTTCCTGGGTTTGTACCGGTATAAAGAAGGTTGCGATTGTCAAACGGATTGCCTCCCGCGCGGCGCTGCATATCAGCTATCACGTATGTGAAGTACACCATGGCGTCGGCGACTTCGGCATCCGTATGCAGGCCGGTCAGGTTGCGCATAAAGGTCGCCGCCATAAGATTAGCCTTGAGCGCATCCTCGGCCCGCCGGCGCAGACCGCGGGACTCCTGGAAATCCGGGGGAGAGGGAACCAGCGTCGGCAAAAGCCCGGGAAAGTAGAAGTCAAAGGCAGCTCGCCAGGCAAACCGCCGCTGGAAGGCAAGATCGGTGGGCCCCACCGAACCGCATAGATCGAGCCCGCCGGAGTACGGCTGAGAGTTGAGTTCCAGCTCCGCCGTCACCAGCGCACCGCCCATCGAGCCCCCCTCGACGAGAGTTTCCATCTGCCGCGCGGCTTTTTTGCCCTGCGCCGGCTGCCCGTAGTGCTTGATAAAGTACTGGCGCAGCTGCTCCGTCTCCGGATAGGCCTCCGCCACGGCCCACCCCGGAGCGGAGTAGCCGGACTGGATAATGGCATAGCCGCGGTCGAAGATCGGCTGTGTCTGCTCGGTCAACGGAGTGCTCGCGCGGTAGGTGAACGGCCCTTCCGCGTAGCCATGGAAGTACACCACCAGCGAATGGTTCCAGGCCGCCGGAACATCGATCCGGTACGGCACCGTAGCCAAAGCGCCGATCTCGGTGGTGCCGAACGCCGTATGGGTCACCTCAGGCTCTAGGCTGCCCGCAGACTGGGCGACAGCCGCACCCAACTGGCTCGCGCTGAAGACACACGCTGACACGAGCAAGGCGCGCTGTACCTGCAGGGAGAAGCACAGATTGCGCGATAGGAAGCGTTTGAGACGTAGCATAGCCGTAAGGTAGCGTCATTCTACGCGTCGGCGCGGCCATCTGCGAACTTGTCACCTTGGCGTTTAGAAGCTTTCAATGACTTGTCGACTATGGAATCAAGTTCAATGCGAAAAAGAATCAGAAAAACTTGTTAGCGCACTGATGAAATTTCATTTGCTGCCGATAAAGCCCTTAGATAGCCCGTTGGGAAAGATTCTTTTTGCCCGGATGGAGGAAGGAAGGAAGGAATGAAACATAGCTCGCGGTGGCGAAATAAAATGGTCTCAGACGAAGGAGGCCAGGATGTCGTTGAGTACGCCTTGGTCATCACGCTGGTAGCATTCAGCGTGATCGTTTCTTTGAAGGGGTTTTCCACGGCCGTCAATTGGCTTGCCAATATAGGGGCGAGTCTGATGAGCATCTTTTAGACCCTTGTCCGCCGTGGCATAATTACATTCCTGCTACGCCGGTGAAGGGTTCAGTATTCGTTCTGGTAGCCGAATGCCCCGTTCCTTGGCAGAGCTGTTTTTTCGCGATGGGAGCATACGGATTCATGTTCTTTGAGGCGGCAGCCTCTTAGCCCTTCCGCAAAGCCCGCATTGCGGCAATATAGGCCTTTGAGTCGAACTTCTTACTTGTGCTCGCACCCGACATATAGCGGATCTTCCCAAAAATTACCCGCTCGCCCCAGGCACGATCAAATTTGCCAACCATCGACCAGGCCAGACCCGAATAGCCGTTCGGGTCCCGTCCATCGAGGAAGTACTTGTCGTTCAGATACACGCCATACTTCATCGCCGTCGCTACATCCGGAGTCCACTCTAAAATCTTCTTACCCCAGTACATGCGCATGTAATTATGCATCCAGCCGTTCTCGACCATCTGGATTTGCGCCGCATTCCAAAGTTCGTCATAGGTCTCCGCGCGCTCCAGTTGCTCCAGGCTGTAGAGCGGATTCCGTACATCGTGTGCATGCGCCGCAATCGTCTTCTTCGCCCAATCTTCCGCACACTCCGTCGAATCGTACTGCGGGTTGTATTTTACAAAGTTAATTGATAGCTCCCGCCAGGCAATCAGCTCGTTGAAGTAGCCCTCCTTTGCCTCCTTCAGCGCAGGATTCGCCTCAGCGGCCTTAGCCACCGCCAATGCAATCGTCTGCGAGCCCACATGGCCGTAATGCAGGTAGGGCGACATAGCCGAAGTCCCGTCCACCTCTGGATGGTTCCGTGTCTCGCTATATTCTCCCAGCATCTTGGAGGTAAACCGCTCCAGTCGAGCCAGGCCCGCATGGGTTCCACCCTTCCAGGCCGCCACCGGCTTGACGCTACGGTCAAAATCGGTCCAGCCCTCAGTCATATCCGCCCGCACATCGTCGGAGTAAAAGCTTTCCGGACGCTTCCAAGCGTGCTCGGCATGTGGGTTCTCATAAGGAACAAGGTACTCCGGAAGCAAACGATAAAGCCGTGGACGAATCGTATAGGCCCCGTATTGCGCCTTCTCGATCAGCTTCGACGGCACAATGACATCCGCATCCACCGTCCAGAAAGGGATCCAGATACGCTCCGCGAGCTGTTTGCGCCAGCGCTCCGGTTCACGCATCGGGTTCTCGTCGCCAATCACCATCGCCGCCTGAACATCCGCCAAGAAACGCTCATGCGACTCGTTGGGTGCGCGGCGCATAACGAAGCTGATATTACGTTTGGCCAAATCCTCCTCGATGTCGGGAAGACCCTGGTTCAAAAACGCATAGTGGCGCAAATTTGCGTGAGGGAAGTTCGAGATGCCGGCGAAATACACCACAAGCGGGAGTGCGAGCCGGTTTGCAAGCTCGACCGCTAAGTTGACGGCGTGGTTGTCAACTCCCCGCTCAGCCCTCTGCATCCAGTACACAACGCATTTCCCCTTCGGATCGGGACTGCCCTCACGACGAACGGTGACGCGGGTATTCTCGGCAAGGTGCCGGATATCTAAAACTGCTTTTTGGCTGGATGGCATCTCTTCTGAAGTTTAGTGCAAAGTGTCGAAAGCCATCACGGTCATATGCATGCTCTTCGGCAGTAACAACAGAGAAGACACAGAAGGACAACTCTTACTGAATCGAGCATGTCACGGGCACCCTGATAAAACCTGGTCCACCGAGAAAGGCTTGGGTCCCTCATGCGGGAATCGAGCCTAATTACAGTTCAAAGTCAGCTCTGTAGAGAGAAGATCGCTACCAGAGTCCCCATGCCCGACTTACGTAATCCGAGAGGGTCATCGTAATAAGAACAATGAACGTGAAGAAGCCAGCAGCAACCGTCACCTTAATCAGCCGGGACTGGTACTTCACGTGCATAAAAAATAAAATCACCACCGTTGCCTTAAAGCAGGCGATAGCTAAAGCTACGATGGGATTGAAAACTCCAAGCTCTACCTTAGCGGCCAAAACCGTCAAAATCGTACCAATCAGTAGCGTCGCATACACATAGGTGTACTGGATTGGCGTGACAATGTGGGCCTCGGAGTGTTCGGGATTCGTAACATTGTAAGCATCGTTCTTATCAGACACCAGTAACTCCTCGAGACAAATACGTACGCGCTCAGTGCGCTAAAGGATGACGATTGATCAGGTAGAGCAACGGAAATAGGAAAAGCCAGACAATGTCTACAAAGTGCCAGTAAAGCGCAAAGTTCTCGATGGGTGCTACATACCCTGCGGTAAATTCACCTCGCTGTGCTCGCCACATAAACCAAAACAAAATCCCAATACCAATGATCATATGTACGGCGTGCATGCCGGTCATGGCAAAGTACAGGAAGAAAAAGACCTGGGTCATCTGTGCCATGTCTGGTGCTAGCGGTTTTTCAGCTAGGTGATAATCCCCTGGATTGATGAACTGTGAAGCGTTAAACTCCGCCCCGGGAATGTGGTGCATCTCCCACTTCTCGTGGTATTCCACACCCTTTATGCCTAAAAAAGCCAGCCCGAGCAGCGTGGTTATTGCTAAACAGCCTACCAACAGCCTGCGGTTGCGAACTTCAGCATAGTATACGGCTAATGCCATGAAGAAGCCCGAGGTGATCAGAATGATTGTATTGACTGTACCTAAGGGCACACTGAGTTGGTTTGAGGCAGAAACGAAAGCATCGTAATACCAGTTGCGGTACAGAAGATAAGCAAAGAACATCCCACCGAAGAACATGATCTCTGTTAGGAGAAACAGCCACATACCGAAGCTTCCAGCCTCGCGTTGCTGCTCCTCTGTCTCGAAGTGATGACGATGTTGTGGGATCGCAATGTGGTCGTAGACATCATGCGCTGTATCTACTGGCCCATGCTCAGGTACGCTAATCGTATTAGCCAACGGTCGTTACCTCGTTTGCGGTCTTGTTAGCCAACCACTCGTAATCATAAGCCTCGTGGTCCACGATCGGAACCTCAGTAAAATTCTCCGTCAATGGCGGAGACTGCAGCTGCCACTCAAGTCCTGTTGCCTGCCATGGATTGTTCCCTGCAATCGCACCATACTTCAGCGACCATCCCAAGTAAAGCAGAGGCAACATGTATCCAACACCGAGTACCGTAGCGCCTGCAGTGGACAACACATTAAGTACCTGGAATTCGGGAGGATACGCGTGATAGCGGCGTGGCATGCCGAGATAACCCAAGATGAACTGCGGAAGAAACGTCAAGTTGAAGCCAATAAACGTAACCACTGCAGCTAGCTTTGAAACTGCCTCTGGATACATCCGTCCGGTCATCTTTGGCCACCAGAAATGGATGCCCGCGAGAAAGGCCATCAGCATTCCACCAACCATCACAAAGTGAAAATGGGCCACAATGAAATACGTCTCGGTCAAGTGAATATCCATGCCGAGCGAACCGAGAAAAATACCAGTTAACCCACCAATCGTGAACAGCCCTATGAAGCCAAATGCATAAAGCATTGGGGTCTCAAAAGTGATCGAACCCTTCTGCAGCGTAAACGACCAGTTGAAGATCTTAATAGCTGATGGAACTGCTACCAGCATCGTCAGCAATGAGAAAATCAGCGCAGAGTAGTTCGACACACCCATGATGAACATATGGTGCGCCCAAACAAAGAATCCGAAGACTGCGATCGCGACTGAGGAAAAAGCGACTGCCGTGTAGCCAAATACACGCTTGCGGCTAAACGTCGATATAACCTCCGAAATAACACCGAACCCTGGCAAAATCATGATGTAAACCGCGGGGTGCGAATAAAACCAGAACAAGTGCTGAAATAAAAGAGGATCGCCTCCCTTGCTCGGATCGAAAACGCCAATGCCAATTAGCCGTTCCAAGCCAACCAGCACCAATGCAATTGCCAGTACCGGAGTGCCCAATACCATCAGCACCGACGCTGCATAGTTCGACCAGACGAACAGCGGCAGGCGGAACCACGTCATGCCAGGTGCGCGCATACGGTGAATAGTCACGATGAAATTCAGGCCAGTAAAGATAGAGCTAAATCCGGCAATAAAAATAGCCGTTGCCGCCGTGACTACATGGGTGTTTAAATAGTGTGTCGAGAGCGGCGTGGTGAACGTCCAGCCTGTATCAACTCCACCTAGCACCAGTGCCGCCAGCGTAAGCAGGCCGCCAGTCATATAGAGATACCAACTCAACAGGTTCAGCTTCGGGAAAGCTAGATCTTTTGCGCCAATCATAATCGGAATCAAAAAGTTCCCCAAGGTCGCCGGTACCGAGGGTATCAGGAACAGAAAAATCATAATAATGCCGTGCATAGTAAAGAACTTGTTATAAGTGTCGGACGCTACTAGGTCCGGCTGGGGCGTCAGCAGCTCAAGACGAATCATGCCCGCAAATGCACCTCCTATAAAGAAAAAGAAGGTAATCGAAATGAGGTATAGCATCGCAATGCGTTTATGGTCTCCCGTCAGCAGCCAGCTCAGGAGTCCATGCTCATTGTTGATATAGTTGCGACGAGGCAGGGTTGCCGTCCGCTGGTCTGGAAGATTGACGATCGTTGCGTTCGCTGCGCTCATTTACTTCCCCATCCCCGGCGCGACCGGCGCCGTAAGGTCCGACTGTTGTGTACCCAGGGTTTGCTGAACACGGTAGTTGCTGCTCAGATTCTTAATATATTCAACCAGGTCAATCAATCCGTCTTCGCTGATCTGTCCTTGGTAGGTCGGCATAATTGGCGCGTAGCCTGCCGTCACATGTTGAGACGGATTCAAAATTGAATCGCGAAGAAATGCATCATTTACTAAGACCTGCGACCCATTAGCCAAGTTCAGCTTGGACCCATACACCCCTGCAAGATTTGGGCCTCGAGCCTCCGCGTTACCGTTGTGGCATTGATTGCAGGCCATACTTGCAAAGAGCCGCTCGCCATTCTGCGCTAAGGATTCACCACTGGTCGATTGTTGGGTCCAGCGCTGGTAGTCCTCCGGAGTCAGAGCCGTGACCTCACCGATCATCCCGGAGTGTTTCGTGCCGCAATACTGCGTACAAAAAATGTGGTATGTACCCGGCGTTGTTGCTTGAAACCACACGGTCGAGTAACGGCCTGGGATCACCTCCCGCTTTACGCGGAAGTCGGGAATCGAAAAACTATGAAATACATCCTGAGAGATCATGGTCAACTGCACTGGACGGCCTACTGGAACGTGCAGCGCATTGATCTCGTGCTGACCGCCCGGATGCTCCGCTTTCCACATCCATTGCTTGCCTACGACATAGATGTTCATGGAGTTGACTGGTGGATTGTAAATACGGAAATAAAGCAGCGCACCCCAGACGAACGTCACTAGAAAGATGGCAAGCGGAATGATCGTCCACGTCGCTTCAAGCAGGGTAGAACCCTCTACCTGGGTGGCAACTGGACTGCGTGATTTGCGATAGCGGATCGAAAACCCAAAGACCAGGACACCGACAAGCAGAAGACCAGTCAATGTCATGCCAACCAGGAAGAAATACAAGGCGTCGGCCCAAGGCGCCATGGTGGAGGCCTCGCGCGGAAACAAAGCCGAGGACGCCAACCACTTCGTCAGGAACTGCCATAAAACTGGACTGATAAACCTATCCATCGTTACCCTTTATCCCTCTCGCCCGTCAGATCGTGCGCACGACCTAGCTTGATGTCCCGGCGAAACATCAAAAACATAAAACCACCCAACCCTGCCATCGTAATCATTCCGCCCATCTGGACCACTCGGGCCACAATGAGCGAGTGCTTATTCGTCTGTGGATCGTAGTGGTAGCAATACGTCAAAATGTTAGCGACAGGAGAACCTATTTTGTTGCCTGAGGCCTCGATCAGCCCAAGCAGCACATCTTTCGGCGAATACTCCACACCCATGTAATACTGCGCGATCTGCCCCGACGTCGTAACTACTTCAAGCGAACTCGCGTGCGCAAACTGCGACAACGTTCCATCCGGGCCAGCTACCTTGACATACCCAAAACCAACCGCACTAGTTACAGCATCGATGGCGGATTTCTTGCCTGTGAGAAAATGCCAGCCGACAGCCGTCTCCGGACGGCCATACCGTTTTACATAAAACGCCTTCTTCTTTGCAGCTAGTTCCGGTGTATCCGCAGGATCAATACTAACAATTAGGACATTGAAGTCCTTGCCAGGATTAAGCTTCACCATCTCGAGCGAACTGGTGACTCCGTCCAGCTCCTCCGAGCAAAGCATTGTGCAGTTGAAGTAAACCAACGAAAGCAGTGCCGGCTTTTTACCGAAATAATCACCCAACTTGACCGCTGCTCCCGTCTCATCGACGAACTCAGCGTTCAGCGCAAGCTGCTGATCCAAGTGCTGCGTGACGGCGACGCCCTTCAACACAGTCGGCAGCTCATCTCCGCGACTATCCCCCTGCTGCTTGTCGCCGTAGCCTGAGACCTGGGCGGGCAGGTCAGGAGCTGCCAGCCACCCGCCCAAAAGCAATCCGACAAGCACTGCAGCGTGTGCCGCCCGCATGCTAAAGCTCCGTCGGATTGTTGGCTGTCTGCTCATATCGTTCATTCCTCTAGAACAATGCTATTCCTTTCCAGCCCCCTTGCGAGAGGACCGGATCAGGGGCGCTTCACAGGCTTCAACTCCGCATGCTCGGATGTGGCTCTACCGAAAGCCATTCTTTGCTGACGCGCTTCAATCATGTCAAGTTCGTATCCGGTACGGGCAAAACCACTGGTAAGCGGTGCAGTCACGGCCGGCTCTGCATCATCGGCCAGCAACTGGCTCGGCTGTGCGCCAGTTGCTACAGGCAACCCACGCTCCGTGACCAGCTGCATCGCGCGGTCAATTGGAATGCGGATGCCCTGCTCTCCTGGGGACCGGCTGTAGTGATCAAGCAGCAGATCCTCGCGCGCGTGCAGGTCCGCCGTATCCTGATTGCCGTCATCGGTCTGCAAACGCGGCCCAGGGAACGAGGTTGTCATGGTCTGCAGCTCTTGCTGCACAATCACCGCGTTACTCTTCAGGTCTTCGCGCTTTCCACGCTCTTCCTTGCCGCCTACTTTGACGTCCTTGGCTCCGGCAAACATGGACTTCGTCTGGTGCCAGCGATCGGCCGGTCCGTCCTGCTTCTGAATCGCCTCGTTGATGACTCGACCCATGAAAAAACAGAAAAAGAAAAACACAATCACAAAGGAAAAAAGTCCACCAACAAAGACGACAATTCCCCCCGCATTTACGTCCGTCGTCTCATAGCCCACTTCAACGCTGCCCGGACCGGACTTCGGGTAATCCACAATATCGCCGCTTGGTGCCTTGTAATTGCCTTCATTGCTCTTTGGTGTCTTAGCCGGCATGCTCGGCCTCCAGGATCTCCCTCAGGTGAGGGTCGTTGAGGGCAACTAACGGACGTGCCATCAACTGGGTAAGGTAGTACGCCGCCCACAACGACAATACGGCGAGTGGCACAGTGGTATAGGCAAAGATGCCCCAATTTTCTCCAATGAGGTTACTAGCGGAATCTTTAAAATTAGGTTCAATCAACCAGAACAGGTCCAGGCAGCGGGCAAAGATCATAAAAATAGCCAGCGCGGAGAGCCGCCGCTTGTCCCGTTTCAGATCTCGAGAGAGCAGCAGGCAGAATGGGATGAGCCAGTGGCAAACAAAGTCCGCCACACAGACATACCACCAGCCTCCCCGTGTACGCGCCAAATACCAGGGGATTTCGTCCGGAACATTGCCTGACCAGATGATCAGAAACTCCGCAAACGAAAGATAGATATTCAACATGACGAACGCGAAGGCAAACTTACCCAAGTCGTGTTGCTCGGTGGTGCGCAACAAGGTGCGCATCGGCTCAACCCCAGAAAGCTTGATCACCGTCAAGATGCCAAGCGCAAGGACCGCAAACCCCTGTCCAACTAGGAACTGCAGCCCCCAAATGGAGCTGTACCAGGTCACATCGAGCGACATAATCCAAAGTAAGGCGCCGTCCGTCAATAGGATCACGTAAAGCAGGATGCTTGGCCCGGAGAGATTTTCAAAGCGTGTACGCCACCGGTCGTAGCTGGCCGGCGTTCCCCGTTGCGGATCGGCGTCCTGCTGTAACGACCACTTGCTCAGCAAAGATGCCAAGAAGATCAGCACGCCGAAGACGATCACAGTCTGAATCACGGCGCTTATTGGATTGAACATCGTATGCTTCAGGTTGGCCGTGAGCTGCTGCTCTTTGGTCATCAAGCCCCTGGAGAACGCGTCCGCCGTAGCCGCAGCATTTGGATAAGACCACCACTGATACAACCGCTTGGCGAAGAGGCCTACTGGAAGAATCATCAGTGCGACCAACGGCAAGGTGCGCGACATTGCCTCAAACGGCCGACGCAGCAGCATGCCCCACTTACCGCCGGAGACGTACTGCAACATCAGCATCACCAGGCCGCCGCCGGCAAACGAAAAGCAAGCCATAAAGCCGAGCAGATACGCGCGCAGCATATGCGTCTTGCCGCCGGGTGGAATAAGAAAAATCAGCGACAAGAGCGACGAAATAACGAAGACGACCAGTGCCCGCATCCGCCACGCCGTAAGGGTCGGAATCGAGCGGAGGTCGGCCGGCAGGGTGCGTGACCCGTGATGGAAGTGAGCTTCGGGTTGTGCCAGTGTGGAGGACATGGATGTCAAGCCTTCATAGAATCAGAGTTATGCGCTGCCTTGGATTACCTTGGTTGCCCGCTTGCTTATTTGCCCTGCTCGTACGGTGGCGACGGATAGCCGGTGCTGGCTTGCGCTGGGGTCGGGCCACCGTCGCGGTGGCTTGGAGTCACAATATGCGCGGCCGCTTTCCCGATATTGTCTGGAGGTATCACGTACAGCTCTCCTGAAGGCGTACCGGAGACTGCCGTCGGAGGAAGAAGCCAATCGGCAAGGAAGCTCGGAGACAAGCCTTCGCTGGTCGCGATCTCCCCTAACGGCTGTACATGCTGGCCGGACGCAATATCTCCGTCCTTGGCGTTTTGGCTCAACTGCAACGCCTTGATATACGCCACCACGGACCAACGCTCCGCGGGTGTCAGCTGTGCCGAGTAGTCCGGCATGGCACCGTACCCATTGGCGATCACACTGTAGAAGTGTCCTAAAGGTGCCGCGTTCAGACGTGCCGTATGAAAGTTACCCGCGCGCGCATAGCCGCGCTGCACGATCATGCCGACGCCGTTTCCCACTCGCGAGTGACAAGGCGTACAAAATACGTTGTACTTCTCCTGCCCACGGGCCAAGACGTCCATGCTTACGGGAAACGGCATCGTCGTTCCCTCAACGCCATTCTGCATACCGGTATAGAAGTAGCTGTCTTCGTGCAGCTGCCCACGCGCCACCGTGTTCTCGACCTGCGGACGCACTGAACGGCCGTCGGCATAGAAAGTCGAGCCGCGCTGCGGATAGAATTTTGGCTGGTTGTGCATGTCCTGGCGGCAACCAGAGAGTAAGCCGGTTCCGATCAGCAAAGATATCGAGACCCAACGGCCAGCTTGCGGATGCATGTATGTTGCTGACTTCATTAGTTATCTACCTCAACCACGGAGACCGCGGGGAACTGCTCGAGGAATCTTCGGGACTCGCCCAGCGAAAACTTTGGGTCATACGCCTCTAAACAGAGAAAAAATTTATCGGTCGTTGCCCCGTTACGAAAGTTAGGTGCGTTGAACACAGGATGATACGTCTGTGGAAGTCCATTCAGCGCAATCATCCCGAAGGCCGCAGAGAGTCCAGCGAAGAGAATCGTCCATTCGTAAGCCGGGATAATAAATGCCGGCCAACTCCAGAGCGGACGTCCTGCAATGTTCAATGGATAGCCCCAGACATTGATCCAGGTCTGCATCAAGAAGGCAGTGGTCACGCCCATGATCCCGCCCAGCAGGCACATGAGCGGAACCCGCGTCTTGTGGAAGTGCAGCGCGTCCGCAGCCTCTTCGACCGGGTATGGCGTGTAACACTCCATCCGACGATAGCCCGCTTTGTGTGCAGCCTGCGTTGCTACTACCAGCTCACCGGGCGTGTTAAACTCAGCCAACAATCCATAAACACCTTCGCGAGGAACCGCCATTAGACCACCTCATTGATCGTGGTTTCAGCCACGTCGCCGCTATGCTTGATCTTTGTCTGCGGAAGCATGGTGCGGATCTCAGACATCGGAATCATGGGAAGGAAGCGCACAAAAAGAAAGAACAGCACCGTGAAGAGACCCATCGTTCCGACGTAGATCATGTAATCCCACTTGGTTGCGCGGTACGTACCCCAACTGGAGGGAAGATAGTCGCGGTAAAGTGAGGTAACCACGATCACAAAGCGCTCAAACCACATGCCGGTATTGATAATCAACGACAGGATGAAGAGGTACACCACGTTGACCCGCAGCTTGCGGCTCCATAGGGAGGTCAAAGGGATGGCAATGTTGGTCAGGATCAGAATCCAGTAGGCCCAGCCCATGGGTCCAAACATGCGGTTCCACATCATAAAGAATTCCCAGTGGCTGGCCGAGAACCAGCTCATGAAAACTTCCATGCCGTAGCCGTAAGCAACGATTGAGCCGGTGGCTAGCATTACCTTGGCCATGTTATCCAAATGCCGCAGGGTGACGAGATCCTCCATATGGTAGATCTTGCGGATGGGGATGGCCAGTGTCAGCACCATCGCGAACCCCGAGTACACCGCGCCTGCAACAAAGTATGGCGGGAAGATGGTAGTGTGCCAGCCAGCCAACGCGGCAACCGCAAAGTCGAAGCTGATGACCGTGTGTACCGAAAGCACCAGAGGCGTCGAAAGCCCGGCAAGCAGCAGGGAAGCGGACTCGTAGCGAATCCAGTGGCGCGTCGACCCACGCCAACCAAGCGACAGCAGGCCATAAAAATACTTGGCAAGCGGCATCGTCGCGCGGTCCCGCAAAGTGCCGAAGTCCGGAATCATGCCGATGTACCAAAACACGATTGAGATCGTCGCGTAGGTCGAGACCGCAAACACGTCCCAGGCCAGCGGACTGCGGAACTGCGGCCAGAGATTCATCGTGTTGGGATACGGAAACAACCAGTACGCGAGCCACGGACGGCCAACGTGAATCAGTGGGAAGGTTCCCGCACAAACGACCGCGAAGATCGTCATCGCCTCCGCAAAGCGGTTGATCGAGTTGCGCCAGGTCTGCTTGAAGAGCAACAGGATGGCTGAGATCAGCGTACCGGCGTGGCCAATTCCGATCCACCAAACGAAGTTAATGATCGCGAAACCCCAGGCACCCGGGATCGTCACACCCCAAATGCCCACGCCCTTCAGAAAGAGCCAGGTGATCCCAATCACCACACCCGTAGCAATCCCCGCCCCGAACGTCAGCCCGGCAAACCAGCCGAGCGGCGTGTTCGAGGTCAGCACCACGCCGGCGATCTTCTGCGTTACCGATTTGAAGCTGTGACCGGGAGCAATGACCGCATACTCCCCGGTATAGGGGTCGATCATCGGGTCGACGGAAGGATCGTGAATAGGTCCTTTGGTAGCCATCTATGCCAGCTCCGGATTCGGGTTAATCACGCCTGCCGTGTAGGTTGTGCGTGGCTTGTAGTTGAGATCGGCAAGCACGGGGTAGTCACGCTCGGCTGACTTGCGCCGCGCTACCTTGCTTGTCCGGTCATTCTTGTTGCCGAAGATGATTGCGTCCGTCGGGCAGGCCTGCTGGCAAGCAGTAATAATCTCGCCGTCCCGGACCGCACGGTTTTCTTTATCCGCCATCAGCTTGGCCGACTCGATCCGCTGCACACAGTACGTGCACTTTTCCATGACGCCGCGCGAGCGAACCGTGACCTCCGGGTTCCGCATGAACTTCAGGCTCTCCGTGTCATAGTCCGAGTACAGCAGGAAGTTGAACCGACGTACCTTGTACGCGCAGTTATTCGAGCAGTACCGCGTACCCACGCAGCGGTTGTACACCATGGTATTCAGACCTTCGGGCGTGTGCACGGTCGCGCCTACCGGGCATACCAGCTCACAACCCGCATTCTCGCAGTGCTGGCACGCCATCGGTTGGAAGTGCGCCTTCGGGGCAGAGAGATCACCCTCGAAGTATGTATCAATACGGATCCATTGCATGTTGCGGCCGACTTTTACCTGCTCCCGCCCGACCACCGCGATGTTGTTCTCTGCATAACAGCTAACAATGCAGGCATTGCAGCCGATACAGCTATTCAGGTCGATCGACATGGCCCACGCATTCTGCAGGAGCTGCGAGGACTCATCGGTATGGTCGTACGCGAACTTGTCCCCGGAGAGACTGTCATCGTGCTTCGGGTCTTCACCCTGCGGGCCGTATCCGACCTTATTGACCAGCGTTCCGCTCGCTCCTTCATGCGCAAAGTTCGGCTTGCCCTTCGCCTCGGAGACCGTGGCGTAACGAATGATCGATCGCTCCTGCGCTTCGTGACCCGGCAACGAATACGTGCCGGTCTTGTCTGAAACCGGATGCTCAAGATCGTGCTGCGCATAGGCACCACGATGCTCGATCGAGTGGACTTTGGTGACGCAAAGATCGTAGCTGCCTTTGCCGCGATTCACCTTTACGCCCATTGCGGCATTCGGTGCATCGCTGCCGCGCAGCATATAGGCGTTGAAACCAACACCCGAGCCGACGCGGCCGGCATCGCTCCGGCCCCCACCAAAGTGCACAGTGATGACATCGTCGGCGTGGCCTGGAACCCCAAGCACCGGGGCAGTCACTCGCCGACCATTCAACTCCAACTCGATAGCCTCGTTCTCGGCAATCTTTAATCTCTCGAGCGTCGTCAGGCTCATCAATGCAGCATTGTCCCAGCTCATGCTGGTCACTTGCTTCGGCAACTCCTGCAGCCAGCCAATGTTGGCGTACCGTCCGTCGTAGAGGGAAGAGTCATTCTTGAAGACGACCTCCAGACCGCCGCCCGACGTGTTCGCGGAAGACGCTGGCGCTGCACTCACGTTGGCACCGCCCGATTTCGGCGTAAAGGCCGTGCCTTCGACCCAGCCATCGTGCAGCGCTTTACGCCACGCCGCGTCCGCATCGCCCTTCAGGAGGGGACGTGCATTCGCCAGCACCGCGTCATACGCGGAAGCTTGCGGATTATCGAGCAGACCTTGCAGGATATCGTGCGCGCTATGGCCGTTGTAGAGCGGCTCGATCATTGGCTGCACGATCGAAAGCGTACCGTCATAAGCGCGCGCATCGGACCACGACTCAAGGTAATGAGTCATATTGATATGCCACGTCGCATGCATACCGGTCTCATCGATAAAGTTTGCCAGATGAGCTGTATAGGGTACGCTGTCCACCAGGTTCCCGAAGTGAAGGTCAGCAGGAGCCGTATATACCGGGTTGCCACCCAGCATCACCAGCCATTGCACCTTGCCAGCACCAATGTCAGACGCCAATGAGCGCAAATCTGCGAGCTGCTCGCTCGGCATCGGCGCAACCGTTTCGGTGTACACCACCGTCTTGCCCACCGCACCCAAGCTTGCGTTCAGACGATAGGCCGCCAGGTGCACCTCAGGGGAAGATCCTTCGCCGGGAATGACCACACAGCGACCGTTGGCCGACTTCAAATCTGTCGCCAGCGCTGTCAGGAACTTGGCAGCATCAGGATTCGAAAAACTTCCCCCTGCGCCACCGGATGCCAGTGCGCCGGCAAAACCAGCCATTTCGCTCGGCTTCAAGGTCAGGCGATGCTCTGCCTTGAAACCGGTGACTGAGGCCATGCTCTCGATAACGTACAGCCGGTTCATGGGCCGGGTTGGATTTTCAGCGTCGAAGGTGTGACGCTCCGCATAGGCCGCCGCCAAGGGAAGAAAGCCTGGATGCGCAATGCCGCCCAGGAAGTCTGCGTCAAGCGAGACGATGACATCGGCGTCGACGAGCCGGTACTGCGCATCGGTATAGCTGCCGAATGCAGCCTTGGACGCCGCACGCGAGGAGTCCTGGTTAACGCCATCCCACTGCAGAAACTTGGCATTCGGATAAGCCTTCTGGACAGCCTGCCACTGGCCTGCCAGAGTCGGCGAAGTCACCGTTTCCGAGAGGAAATAAAGTCCCTGCCCGCCCGGCATCGCCTTTACAGCCTGGAGCAGCGCCGTCTGAAAATTGCCGAAAGACGAAGTCTGGTCTTTGTAGATCGTGTCGTGCGCGCGATCTGGATCATATAACCCTAGCAACGTTCCCTGGGTGATCGCGTCCGACTTACCCTTGGACATTGGATGATCCGGGTTGCCCTCCAGCTTGATCGGCCGGAACGCGTCCGATTTCACCAAGATCGGAATCGCTCCCGTCGGGAAGGGGTGCGCGGTCGCAAAGTACTTTGCCTGGCCAAGCACCAGGTCTTCCGGCTGGCGGATGTACGGGTAGATCGGCTCATCAGGCTGCTTGGTACAGCCGGCCATCCCGGCAAAGGCCAACGACGCGCCCATCACCTTCAGGAAACCGCGACGCGAAACTGGATCGACCCACTCACCCTGCCCGAACACTGAGCCGGTCTGCCGCGGGAACTCCTCCGCCATCAACTCGTTGAACTCGGGCGTTGCTGCAAGCTCGTCCAAATTCTTCCAAAAGCGCCGGCCCGCCTGCCCGGCAAGCTTCGTCCGAACCGCATCAAGCGTCATCTTGGGCTGTGGCGCCGGAGCAATATTCGTAACCACTTGCGCACTATTTCCCTGGCCTTCGTGCCTCTGCGTCGCTTCGGTCTGCTGCGGATTCTTCATGGTCTCCAACGGTACGTTGCTCATCGGTGGCATACCTCACAGCTGGACAGCTGGTTTGCGTCGCGGATGTGATACTGCGCTGTCAAGTAGCGGCCAAGATCCACCTGCGTCGTGAACTTCTGGTAGCTGACCGGAAGAGGTACAATCTCTGCCGGAGGCACCCCGGTTGCATTTACGTCCGGGCTCGTCGCGTGCGGGTCCATATATGTGCCGGAGCCGGGATTGGTGTGACCCATGCTGCGCGGATGAAAGTCCAGTTGCTGGAGCATTGCAATCTGCGGATTGTCGCGGCTTGGATCCTTCGTGGTACAGCTGATGGCTTGTGCCGTTGGAATGCGCTGGCCCTGTGGACCATAGCTGTTAGCCCCAGCCTTGCGTGTTGTGTCAGCACACCATACCGGCTTGTTCGAAGAAGGTCCGGCCCACGCCATGTTGTAGATCTCGCTCGTCGGGCGCAGATTCACTGCCGGGTTGCGATGGCAGTTCAAGCACCATTCCATCTGCAACGAATTCTGCTGATACATCAGCGGCATCTCGTCCACGCGCCCATGACAACTGGAGCAGCCAATGCCCTTGTTTACATGAATATAGTGATTGAAGTACACATAGTCCGGCAGATCGTGGATGCGGATCCAGCGAATAGACTCGCCTGTAGCCCAACTGTCACGGACCGGTTGTAGCAACTGTGCATTGGTCCAGATCTGCGCGTGACAGTTGATACAGGTCTTGGTAGGAGGAACGCCGGCATAAGCCGCCTTCTCCACCTGCGTGTGACAGTACTGACACTGCAGACCAAGCCCCTCAACGTGGTGCTTATGACTGAACGCGACCGGCTGATCCGGACGTTGCCCCTGCCGGGTGACCCACGGCGAGCGCTGCAGCGAGTTCAAACCAATGCCTACCGCGATAACAATCACTCCGGTGAGCACAAGGCTCGCACGGGCCAGGGCGTTCGAATTGCGATCGAAGACTTGCGCCATGAGTTGCTTCCTGCTTCCTCTAATTCGGCTTCCCGGTTTACCCGCAACCAAACCGAGAAGAATCGAGTCTTAATGTGCTGGCATCCTGGGTGACGGAAACCATATCCCTCGTACTGCCATCAGTACGTTCAGGACCTTTGAACTCTCAATATAGCAGTCAGGATTCTAGAGCGGTATTACGCTCCCGTGCCGCATCTTCATTTTTCATACGGAACATTCGATTATCGAAACGAGTCAAAACTGGATGCACAGGAAAAGGTGCTTAATCGCTCCGAATTCGTGTATCTAGCTTGTAAACAGAACCACTTAGGTCCTACTTCATTGGCTCAAAAAACCATCCTGCATCTTCTACCCCGGCTTTGCGTAGGAAGAGTTTTTACGACCCGCGCACCCCGGCTCACTCACCTGCCATAAGAAGGCAGCACCTGCAACGGCTTGAAAGCCGTTGCAGGTGCCGCTGCGATACGCTCGAGAGAGCATGGCTCGTACCCTCAAACGTCCGCGCACTCCAGCCTACGATTCCGCCGTGGCGCTGCGGGAGCTCGCGCAGGCTGACCCTAAACTGGGCCGATTGATTGAACGTGCCGGGCCCTTCACCTTGAAGCTCGCCAGCTCTCTTTCCCCCTTTGAGGCCCTCCTTGAATCGATCGTCTACCAGCAGCTGCATGGCAAAGCAGCCGCTGCTATCCACGCCAGGCTCCTAGGAAGCTTTGCCGAGCCAGGCGGTAATCCAGCGCACCTTGCGCCGCATCCCACTGCGCAGCATCTACTCGAAGCGCCCAACGAGCAACTGCGGCAGGCCGGCCTCTCGCATAATAAGGCGCTCGCCATCCGCGATCTTGCCGCCAAGACCCTCGACGGCACAGTGCCCTCGCTGGCACGCATTCGGCGCATGTCGGAGGACGAAATCATCGCGCACCTGACGCAGGTGCGCGGTATCGGCCGCTGGACGGTAGAGATGTTCCTGATCTTTCGCCTGGGCCGCCCGGATATTCTCCCCACCAGCGACTACGGCGTTCGGAAAGGCTTCGCCCTCACATTCGGCAAACTCAAGCCGACGGACAAGTTTTCGCCGCTCGACCTGCCCAAACCGGAGGCGATGGGAAAGCGCGCCCGCAAATGGCATCCCTGGTGCTCGGTGGCGAGCTGGTATCTGTGGCGTGCGTGCGATCTAGCCAACGCGGACAAGGCAGCCAAGAACACCTAAGCCTGCCAGAGGAGATCAGCGAAGTTCAGGATCCTTTGGAGCAACGCTTCGCACCACCCAGGAAGTCCATTCGTCTTCGCTGATATCGCCAGCCGCCGCGCGCAGCACCATTCCGGTCTCTTCCACCTCCGAACAGGTTAGGCGATGGCCATTGAGCTCCAGAAAAATAGTGAGCGCCGCAAATGAAACCCGCTTGTTCCCATCCACGAAGGGATGATTGCGCAACAGTGACCAGGTCAGCGCAGCACCCAACCCGGCAGCAGTCGTCACTTCACGGTACGCTTCGAGATTGCGCGGCCGGCTGACGGAAGACTCCAAGGCATTTTCGTCGCGGATACCGGCGAGTCCCCCGTAGCGCTCGACCAATCGCCCATGAACATTCCGCAGCACGTCCCCTCGAACGAACCGGAAACTCACTTCGCCAATGCGCGGTAGGTGTTGCGATGCAGCGCTTCCGTTCGCAGAAAGGCTTCTACCTGGCGGGTAAACTCCTCATCGAGAGGCTTGATCCGATACGTTCCGTCAACCTTTTCGACATCCAGCATAGAACCCTCCTTGAGCGCAAGCTCTTCCAAAAGCTGCTTGGGAAGCAGCACTCCATAGCCATTGCCAACTTTGCGAACTTTGGTCTGCATCCCTTACTTATAACAATGTTATAACCTGCTCACAAGCCTTATTTGTAATGGAGTTATACCGCTCTGAGGCAGCCTCCTGGCAGCGTAGGCTCCCCGTTCCGGTAGCATCAAGAGATCGACATGCTGAAGACACAAGCTGCCGCTCCTCTTTCCCCGAAGCCAGACTCCGCCCCCCTCCGCTTTGTCTGCGTGCACGGCCATTTCTACCAGCCGCCGCGCGAAAACCCCTGGCTGGAGGTGGTCGAAGTGCAGGAATCAGCCGCGCCCTATCACGATTGGAATGACCGCATTACGGCCGAGTGCTACGCCCCCAACGGTGCCTCGCGCATCCAGAATAAGCGCAATGAGATCGTCCGCATCGTCAACAACTACGCCCGGATGAGCTTCAATTTCGGCCCGACGCTGCTGAGTTGGCTCCACGACAAAGCGCCCCGCGCCTACCGGATGATCCTCGACGCCGACCGGACCAGCGCTCAACGGTACGCGGGCCACGGCTCGGCGATCGCCCAGGTGTACAACCACATCATCATGCCGCTGGCCAGCCGCCGGGACGCGATCACGCAAATCCGCTGGGGCATCGCCGACTTCGAATTCCGCTTCGGGCGCAAGCCGGAGGGCATGTGGCTGGCTGAGACCGCCGTCAATCGCGAGGTGCTCGACCTGATGGCCCGCGAAGGCATAAAGTTCACCATTCTCGCGCCCAACCAGTGCGCCCACGTACGGCGGCTCGCACCTTCCCCGGATAACGCATCCGCACCACCGGAGCTGCCGTGGACTCCCACGCCGGACGCCTCGGTCGACCCCAGCCAGCCCTACCTGGTCAAGCTCGACGGAGGCCGCTCCATCGCCATCTTCTTCTACGACGGTCCGCCCTCGCGTGCCATCGCCTTCGAGGGCCTGCTGGACTCCGGAGAAAAGTTCGCCGGGCGTCTGCTGGGAGGCCTCCGCACCACGCCTCCCACGCCGGGAGATCGCCCCGCCCAGCTCTCGCACGTGGCCACCGACGGCGAGTCCTATGGCCACCACCATAAGCATGGTGAGATGGCGCTCTCCTTCGCCATGCACTACATCGAGGAGCAGGGTCTCGCCGAGCTGACCAACTACGGCGAGTTCCTGGAGCGCTTCCCGCCCACGTGGGAGGCCGAGGTCGCCGAGAACACCTCCTGGTCGTGCGCGCACGGAGTGGAACGCTGGCGCTCCGACTGCGGCTGCAACGGCGGCAAGCCGGGCTGGAACCAGCGCTGGCGCAAGCCGCTCAGGGACGCGCTCGACCTGCTGCGCGACCGCACCGCATCCCTGGCCGAGCACCGGACAGAAGGACTGCTCAAGGATCTATGGGCCGCGCGCGACGCCTACATTCACGTAGTGCTCGACCGCTCTGCGGCCGCCATCGCGCGCTTCTTTGAGGCTCAGCAGGCCCGTCCGCTGACCCCCGAAGAGCGCATCACGGTGCTTGAAATCATGGAGATGGAGCGGCACGCGCAGCTGATGTACACCTCCTGCGGCTGGTTCTTCGACGAGATCTCCGGCATCGAGACCGTACAGATCATCGCCTACGCCGGACGCGTCATTCAGCTCGCCGCAAAGCTCTTCGGTGCGGAAGGCGCTTCGCTCGAAGCGGAGTTTCTAGCCATCCTGGCCGAGGCCAGGCCGAACGCTCCCGACCTGAAAGATGGCGCGGAGGTCTACACGCAGTACGTCACCGGCCTGCGCATCGGTCTGGAGCAGGTGGGCGCACACTACGCCATCTCCTCGGTCTTTCGCAACTACCCCGAAGACGGCGAGCTGTTCTGCTTTGAGGTCCATCGTGACGGGCATGAGGTCTTCACATCAGGCCGTGGTCGGGTCGCGCTCGGTCGTGCGCGTCTACGCTCCCGCATCACGGAGGAGCAGGAGGAGATCTGCTACGCCGTCCTGCACCTCGGCGACCAGAACCTCTCGGCCGCGGTGCGACGCTACACCGAGGCGGACGAGCCAGCCTTCGTCGCTTTCTCCTCCGAGGTGCGCGCCGCCATCCGCAAGGCCAATTTGCCGGAGGTTATCCGCCTCATCGATCGCTTCTTCTCGATGACCAGCGAACCTGCGCAGGAACCGCCAAGCGCGGACCCAGCGCGAAATTCGGCTCAGGTCCCAGGTGCGCAGGAGCAGGCCGGTATGAGCGGCAAAATCAGCGGCAGGGCCAACGGCAAGGCCCCCACCTCCTACTCGCTGGCCAGCCTCTTTGCCGACGAGCAGCACCGCATTCTACGTACGATCCTCAACCAAACCGTAGGCGAGATGGAAGATTCGCTGCGCAAAATCTACGAGGATCATGCCTCGCTGCTGCACTTCCTCACCGAATCCGGTGTAAATCCTCCGCCGGCACTGGCGCTTGCGGCCAGCTTTGCCACCAACGCCAGCCTGCGACGCGCCATCGAGGCCGAGCCGTTCGATGCAGAGGCAGTCGCCGATCTGCTGCATCGCGGAGCCAATGACCGGGTGACCCTGGATGCGCCGATCCTCGCCTTTGCGGCCAGCCAGCGCATGAAGCGCGCGATGGTCAAGCTGGAAGCCGAGATGGCAGGAGCGAACACACAGGCAGCCCGGGCAGCACTGCTCGAGGCGCTGGCTATCGCAGACCTCATCCGCTTCATGCCATTTGAAGTAGTCCTCTGGCAGGCGCAAAATATCTGGAACGACCTGCTCTGCCGTGTGGACGGCGACTATCTTTCACGGCCATGGAAAGACGAGTTCAAGCGTCTCGGCCAAGCCATGAACATCGCCGTCGACGAACTGGTAGTGGAAGTGGCGACCTTCTGACGGGATGGACTACCGTCTGCGCCACCCCCGTTCAGCTAGCCCAGATCGTGCGCGCTGTCTCCGCCATTCACGTCATAGCAGGCCCCGGTCACCATCTTGGCCGCGTCCGTAGCCAGAAATACCGCTACCGGCGCTACCTCTTCCGGCTGCAGCCACGGCACACCCAAGGGCGTCCTTGGCAACTTGGCTTTCGCGGTCTCCGCCTCGCTCGGATGCTCGGGAGGAGGCGTCGTCATCGTCTCTCCTACTGCTTCGCTCCACCGCTTGTCGTTACGTGTCATCGCGGTATCGATGAGTCCAGGCTCAATCGTGTTCACGGTGATCTTGTACTTACCCAACTCAAGCGCCGCGCTCTTCATCAAGCCGATGATGCCCCACTTGGAAGCGGAATAAGCAGACCCGTTCTTGGTTCCGTACCGCCCCTGCATGGAAGAGATGAAGATAATCCGCCCGCCCTTGCCCTGCTGCACCATAGCCGGCGCAAACGCTCGCAGCGTGTTGCAACTCCCGGTCAGGTTATTTGTGATGACGTCGTCCCAGTCGTGATCTTCCATCTCGAGCAGAGGCTTGAACGCCTGAATAGCCGCGTCTGCCACCACAATATCCACGTGCCCCATGGTCTGCGTTGCCTGCGTCGCTGCTGCCTTTAGCGCCGCGCGGTCACGGATATCTGCCGTGATCCCAAGGAACTTACGTCCGCGCTGCTTCACCAGCTTGCCGGTCTCTTCAAGATCGCTAGGTGTTGCAGCGACATACTGAACGATCGGCGACACCGAAGCATTGATGTCGATTCCCACAATGTCTGCCCCGTTCGCCGCCATTGCCACGGCAATCGAGCGCCCGATTCCCCGCGCGGCTCCCGTAATTACGGCGACCTTGCCTTTTAAGGGCGCATTCCAGATCTCACCATCCCAGATCTGTCCATCGATGCGTGCCTGCTCGTGCGCGCCGGCGTTCCCGCCCTTTGTTTCCTGTGCCATTGCCATTCCTCCTATTCCTGCCGCGGCAATCGCTCCCGCGGCGGTAACGAACGTACGTCGACTGCTTGCCATGCTGTTCTCCTCTGCTGTCTGCCGTTCATCGGTACGATGCGGCGAGAATTGCTAGGCGCCTGGAACACCGAATGTTCAGGATCGCCTGACAAGATAGATGCATTCCGCTTCAGCAAAGCAGGTACAGTCCGGCTGTGCCGCTCAGAAAGCGTACTGACGTTTGGTTGCTATGGATGCCTGGAAGAAAGTGCGTCCGCTTACCAAGCGCAGACTCTAAAAAACATGCGTATCCGTCAAATCTCTGAAAATTCGTTTCAGCTCACTCGCCTTAAGCTCGTCAACTGCTACCTAGTCCGCGAGAGCGACGGATGGACCCTGATCGACTCCGCGATTGGCGGATCGGAGAATGGCATTTTGAAGGCTGTTCGGGATCGGGGAGGCGTACTGCGGCGCATTGCATTGACCCACGCCCACGTGGACCATGTAGGGTCGGTCAACGGCATCTTGAAACAGCTACCCTCAGTGGAGGTAGCCGCGAGCGAACGCAGTCTGCCCCTGCTGCGGACGCCGCCGGATAAAAGCTTGCTGCCGGGGGAACCGCAGGGCAAGATCAAAGGCGGGGTTCCAGGCATCCGCGCCGTGCCTGGCAAGATCCTGAAAGAAGGCGAGCTCTATGGCTCTCTGCGGGTGATTGCAACGCCGGGGCACATCCCCGGGCAAGTCTCTTTTCTCGATGAACGCGACGGAACGCTCTATGCTGGGGACGCCCTGGCCGGGGTAGGCAGACTGGCCGTCTCCGGTTACGCCCCGTGGTATTTCCCGCTGCCGAACATCGCCACCTGGAACAAAGCGCTGGCCTGCAAGAGCGCGGAAAAACTGCTGGCCTACCCGGTGCAGCGATTTGCGTGCGGACACGGAAGAGTGCGTGAAGGCGGCATACCCTTGTTGCAGACGGCGCTGGCGCGGGCCCGATAGCGCCCGGGCAGATCAGCTCCGCCAGTGGAGCGTCACCGGGCCGCTCAAGGGGTGAACTCCGGTCCCCGTCAGCCGCGCCTGCTTCAATGCAAAGTACCACTTGGCGGGCTTGTCCGCGTCGTCAATCAACATGAGGGCGGGGTGTGCGCGTAGCCCCTCCGCCTGCTCGATCATCGTCTCCTGATCCTGCCGGACAAAGCGTGCACCAAACAGACGGGCCAGCCAGGTCACTCCGGGAACCCCGTAGAAGACATTCCAGGCGGCGGCCACGTCGATCCGGCAGGTAGACGCCGTCACCGGGGTGATTGTCGTCAGCGAGGAAAACCACTTGTCCCCGCAGCGGATGGTCTCCACGCGGCGGTTGGGCAAAACAAAATCGATCGTCGTCGTAATCGGCTCGCCGTAGACGCCCAGCAGCTTGTAAGGCGCGGAGTTCCCCGAAGGCGCATGCGCACTCATACGGAAGCCTTGCGGAATCGGCTCGAAGTGCTTGTGTTTCTCGTGGATCGAAGCCCTGCTGCGCCACCACCAGGCCTGATGCACGAAGGGCCCATGGGCCGGGTCCATTAAGCCGATAATGCCGTGGTCGACATTGCAGGGCAGGTCGGCAACCAGATGCGCGGAGCGAAACTTCGCGGAAAATTTCGGCACCTCCGGCACCGGAGGCAGCGTAGCTAGGATGCGGCCGGCACCAGCCTCCGGAAGATACACCCAGGCGTAACCATCGCGCTCCTGGCACGGATAGCTGGTAGCGTAAATCTTTTCGGGCTGCAGGATGTCCAGGCCGGTCAGCGACGGAATCTCACGGCACTGGCCAGTCACTGGCTCAAATCGCCAGCCGTGGTACTTGCATTGGACAGTCTCGCCGTCGAACCAGCCCGCGGAGAGCGGGATACCGCGATGCGGGCACAGGTCGCGCATCGCGAACACCGTCCCGTCCAGCTTGCGGCCGAGCAGAACGGGCACCCCCAGCAGCAGCGCCGTAGACATCTTGCCAAGGCGCAGCGTCCCGGCACGCGCCGCCGGGTACCAATCGCCGAAGAGCAGCTCGGTAGCAGGGCCGGGGGTGGCGGGTGCAGGGAAGGCAGGGGTGCTCACTCCTTCCATGATACCGGGGGCCTCCAGCCTGCGTGTCGGGTAGTCTGAAGGGCGTGGAAGCCGCCTCAAAACTGGTCCGAAGTTCGGTGCGGACCAACCGCATCGCGCTGACGCTGCTGTGGCTCGCCTTCTACGGCACGTGGACGCTCTTCCGCCCGCCGCTGCTCGACGATGCCGATTCCGTACACGCAGAGGTGGCGCGCGAGATGCTCCTGCGCCACGACTGGGTAACGCTCTATGCCAACGGGATCCGCTATCTCGAAAAGGCTCCACTCTATTACTGGATGATGGCGGCCTCGATGAAAGTGTTCGGCGTCTCGACGGCGGCAACCCGGGTACCGTTGGCCGGGAGCGTGCTGGCGCTCACGCTCACGCTCGAGGGCTTTGCGCGGCGAGCTTTTCAGGCGGCACAGGCAGGACTCTATGCCGGGCTCATCGCGCTCTCGAGCTTCGGCATCTTCATCTTCTCGCGCATCAACCTGCCGGACGTGCTGGTGTGCGCGCTGCTGACCTGGGCCGTGTTCAGCTACTGGCGGACGGAGCAGGAAAATGGGGTCCCGCGGCGGTGGCTCTGCTGGGGGTTCGCCGCGGCCTGCGCCCTGAACGTGCTCAGCAAAGGGTTGATCGGCATTGTCTTTCCGTTAGGGATCGTGGCGGCGCACCTGCTTCTGACCCGCGGCTGGCGAGGAGCCTGGGCACGATTGCGGGAGCTGCATCCACTCTCGTCAGCTGCGGTCTTTCTGGCCATCGCCGTGCCCTGGCATGTGCTGATCGCGCTAGCCAACCCGGGCCATGGCGATCCCGGACATCTGGCGCACCTCCATGGGCACTGGATCGTCCCCTACCCGACCGACGGCAACGTGCACGGGTGGGCCTGGTTCTACTTCGTCAACGAGCAGGTGTACCGGTACCTCAACCTACGTGTGCCGCATGACTACGACACTTCGCCGCTGCTGCTCTTCTACGGCTTGATTGCCGTCTGGCTGATGCCCTGGTCGGCGATGCTTCCGTGGGCCTTTGGCCGGGCATGGAGCGCGCACTCCCGCACCAGCCTCCTGCTGACCATTTGGGCTGGGCTGCCGCTGCTCTTCTTTTCGCTCTCCACGCGGCAGGAGTACTACGTGCTGCCGTCGCTACCGCCCATGATGCTGTTGGTATCCGGCCTTCTGCAAAACGCGAACAGCCCGGGGCGGGCGCAAACCGCCTTGCGCCGGGCCGCGTGGCTGCTGTTGGGCGCCGGAGTCGCCGCGGCAAGCGTGTGCCTCTGGCTGATCGCGCATACGCGAGCACCGGCTCCGGGAACGGATCTGGCGGCGCTGCTGGCGCGCAATCCGGAGGACTATGCCCTCTCCTTTGGCCATTTTCTGGACCTGAACGGCCCGGCGCTCGGCCTGTTTCGCGGGCCGCTGGCACTCACCGCGGCCATGCTGTTGGTCGGAGCGACAGCACATTGGGCGCTCCGGCGCTCCAGCCGCCCGCATCCCGCAACGCTGGCCCTCGCCGCCTCAGCCTTCGGATTCCTGGCAGCCGCGCAATGGGGGCTGGCGACATTTGCGCCGGTGCTCAGCTCCTACGCTCTGGCGCAGACAATCGCACCGGAGCTACAGCCCGACGACCTCGTAGCCATCCACGGCGAGTACGAGGCCGGAAGCACGCTCGGCTTCTATCTGCGGCGGAACGATCTGCACATCGTAGAGGGCCGAAGCTCCAATCTTTGGTACGGCAGCTTCTTTCCAGACGCGCCAAAGATCTTTGAAACGCGGGAGTCGCTGGCGGCCAAATGGGCAGGCCCGCAACGCATCTTCCTCTGGCAGGACCCGGGAGACCGGGAGCGGCCGGCGCTGCACTTGCCCGGGCCGGTCTACGTGGTGGCGCGCGGCGGCGGCAAGGAGGTCCTCTCGAACCGGTCACAATAGCCGTGCAGATGGAGCGGTAAACTGTTGCGGAGCCAAAAGGGGGGGAAATGCCGTGTGATCCGAAGGAACTTCGCCACGTCTCTCTATTTTCGTTGCTGGACGAAGAAGAGCTGGCGGTGCTGGCCTCGCAGGTCGAGCTGCGAACCTTCGCCGCGCGGCAAAAAATCTACAAAATCGGGGATACCGATGGACGCGCCTATCTGCTCCTCAAGGGCGCGGTGTCCGTATTGACCATCGATGAAGATCAGCAAGAGGTGCTGGTAGACCAACCGCAGCACGGAGAGCTCTTCGGTCTGGCCTCCATGCTCGAAGGCACAGCGCACCTGACGACAGCGACCGCCACCGAGACCTCACAGTGTCTGGAGGTAGACCGCAACGACATTTCGGTGCTCATCCAACGCAAACCTCTGGCCGGCCTGGACATGCTGACGGTCGTGGCGCGTCAGATGCACGCCTCGCAGGAGCTGATCCGCGCACGCGCCACCCGCAACCCGAACGTCTTGTTCGAGGAGGAAGAGACCTTCGGCGAGCGAGTGGCAGACGTGGTCGCGAGCTTCGGAGGATCGTGGACGTTCATCATCCTGTTCGCCATCGTGTTGACCATTTATACCCTGGTCAACATCCTGCTGCGCGGCAAGGCGTGGGACCCCTACCCGTTCATCCTGCTGAACCTCTTCCTCTCCATGCTGGCCGCCATCCAGGCACCGGTCATCATGATGAGCCAGAACCGCCAGGACAAAAAAGATCGGCTGCGCTCCGAGCTCGACTTCGAGGTAAACGTGCGGGCAGAAAGCGAGATCCAGACCCTAAGCCGACGCATGCACGAGCTGGTCGAGCGGCTGGAAGAGAAAAGCTAAACGCCTCCGTGAAACGAGCGGCTCAGCAGGATTGCTCGTCTCCCGTGGGCGGCCCGGCAACGTGCAGGGAAATGGTTTGGATCTCGTTGCCGCGCATGGTAGCGACGAGAATACAGGGCTGTTTGAGGCCTTCAGACGCCGTGATCTGCCACGGCATAAAGTGCAGATCATCACGCAGGGTGTGTGTTTTGTTGTGCACGGACACTCCTATTTATAGAACTGTAATGCCTTCCTGCAAGATGCCCTCCCCCGGGCGCAGTGACAATGGCACATTTGAGTCACCGGATCATTTTCTCTATCATTCCCGCAGATTAACCGACAAGCTACTTGCTTTTCTGGCCGTAAGGACAAACCTTCAGCAAAGGACAAGCCGAGCAGCGCGGCTCTGCGAAGACGCATATTGTCTGCGCATGCAGCTTCACCAGCGCGTGGTGTTCATCGAGCATGGCCGCGTTCCAATCGTCCGGAACCAGACGCATCAGGCGTACTTCGGTAGTAGCCGCATCCGCCCGCGGGGTCAGGGCCAGTCGCTGCACGACCCGCAGGTGGTTCGCATCCACACACAGCGCACGCCGGCGCAGCGTGGAAAAATTCACCACGGCGGCTGAAATTTGAGCTCCCACACCCTCAAAATTCTCCAGCCACTCGCGAATTTTCTCCGTACGGTACTTCTCAAGGAAGTCCAGGGTAAGCTGTCCGTAGCGCTCGGAGATGCCCATTAGGATCGCCTTCAAACGCGGCGCCTTCACCTCCGCGAAGGTAACCTGCTGCAGCGCGCTCTCAATCTCAGCCAACGGTGCGTCCCGCAGGGCGTCCCATCCCGCGTCTCCGGCACCATAACGACTGGCCAGCCCGCGCATGGCGGCGTCGGAATCCTCGGTCCGGGTACGCGAGGCAAGCAAGGAATAGATCAGCTGCGAGAGCGGGTCGCGCGGCACACGCGGCGGCGGCTGGCCGTAGTGCTCCAGCAGCGCGCGATGCACCTCCGTCAGCCGGGGATCGGGTCCGTGCAAAAACAGTGCAGCGGGTTGCATGCATCGATTCTAGTTCGTTCCCGCTCCTGGTTTTGCCAGAGAAAGGTTCGTTGCTTTGCGTCGGAGAAAAACGGCTAAGCCAGATTCTATTCACCGCAACCTGTTCGTTCCCGCAGACACCAGAATGACCGACAGCAGCGGCTTTGCATCTTAGACAATATGGCGCAAACACTAGGAACAACCAGGCAGCTGGGAAACTCGGACATGCAAATTACGTCCATCGGCTTCGGTGCTTGGGCGATCGGCGGTGCCGATTGGCAGCACGGCTGGGGGCCTCAGGACGACACAGATTCGACGGCCGCAATCAAGGCCGCCCTCGATGCCGGCATAAACTGGATCGACAATGCCGCAGTCTATGGGCTCGGACACTCTGAGGAGATCGTCGGCAAAGCACTTCAAGGCGTAACCAACAAGCCCTATCTCTTCACTAAGGCCGGCATGACGTGGGGTGACGATCGCAAGATCGTACAAACCCTGAAAAAGATACGCACCGAAGTGGAGCAGAGCCTGCGTCGCCTGCAGGTGGAGGTCATCGACCTTTACCAAATTCACTGGCCGGTACCCGATGCCGAAGTGGAAGAGGGTTGGACGGCGATGGCGGAACTGCAGCGAGAAGGCAAAGTCAAACACATCGGCGTCTCGAACTTCAACGTGGCGCAGATGGAACGCGCCCTCAAAATTGCGCCCATCACCTCGCTGCAGCCTCCCTACTCGATGATCAACCGCAGCGCGGAGCCGGAGATCCTGCCCTTCTGCCGTGACCACGGGATCGGCGTCATCAACTATGCCCCCATGCATAGCGGCCTGCTCACCGGCGCCATGACCAAAGAGCGCGTCATGAAGATGCCAGACAGCGACTTCCGCAAACGCGCCAAGCAGTATCAAGAGCCCTTGCTCTCGCGCAACCTGGATGTGGCACGCCTGCTGGCAGAGATTGGCGCCCGCCACCAGGTAAGCGCGGGCGTGATCGCCATCGCATGGACCCTGCACAACCCGGCCGTCACCGCCGCCATCGTGGGCGGACGCAACGCCCAGCAGGTGCAAGGCATACTGCCGGCTGCGGAGTTTCGGCTCAGCGACCAGGAATACAACGAGATCACCGAGTTTCTGCGCGCGCGTCCTGAACCCGCTGCCGATCCCGACGCCCGCTCCTGATCTGCGTTCCAATCATAAAAGGAGGACAGAGACGATCGTCTTTGTCCTCCTTTTGTGAAAAATCACGGTATTTCGGAAACATCGTCGCCTACGGCTTAGCCCTCTAAGCCATGCGTCGCCTTGACCTTGCGCCGCCGGCGTGCCATCCCTGCAGCCCAGACAAGTCCTGTACCCAGCGTCACAAAGGTAGAGGGTTCAGGGGTCACCACTGGATCGTCATAGTTGGTGTCGGCGTACGCATCCACCTCTATATCGATAGGGTCGTTCAGCGCAGCGGTCGAGCTGTCGTTGAGCACAAGCACAAGATTCTGCCCCACAGGAAGAATCACATCGAAGAAGCGAGCGTCAGTCGTACCGAAGTAATTTCCGCTCGCTCCTTCATCGCCAAGCCAGTTCGAACCTTGCGAGTTCACATTGAAGGAGCCTGAATAGGCGGTCACAAAGTCAGAGACACCACTCAAGGTATCGAGAACCGAGACCTCCACATACGGCGCACCGGCAAAGAGCGACGCGGGCAAGGTATAGGTCGTGTAGGCAAAGGTTACGGTCGGATTGTTCTTGCCGTCATAGACCTCCGCTCCGGTCCAGGTCTGCTGCACTCCGCTGCGGAACGGTCGGCCAAGCTCGGTAGAGCTTGAGGAGGTGAGGACGCCGGTGAAGTTCGTGATGGTCTCGGCACGCGCCAAGGCGGGCAAAGCAACAAAAAACAGAGCGGCGGAGAAAACGTAACGTAGGTTCAAAGAAGTCTCCAAACGAAATCGTTGATCTTACTCGTGTAAGGGACAGGAAGTCGGGTTTTCAACACAGCAAACCCGGTCCGTTCGGTCTATCGGGAAAGAAGCGACTGCGCAGCGGCCACAGCGGATGGAGCCATCAGGATGCCGTAACCCGAGTCGCGGTCCACTCCCGGAGTCATGTTGTCCAGCGCAGTAGTGGCCAGAATGCTGCGAATCTGCGTGGCCGTCAGCGAGGGATTCGCGGATTTGATCAGCGCCGCAATGCCGGCGGCGTGCGGACCCGCGGCAGACGTTCCGAAGAACGGCAGGAAGCCGGGTGTCGCGGTGCTTATACCGTCCGTTCCGGTCGCGTCCGGTTTCTGCAGCGTAAGCCCGCCGTTGGTGGCGAAGAGATAGTTGCCTGCCGTGATCGGGCTGCCGTCAGGGTTGTAGAAGATCTTCCGAGGCCCGTCGGAGCTGAAGGTCTCGACCGGGTTCGCGGCGCCGCCGGTGAAGATCTTCGTTCCTGTGTGCGCCGCATTCCAGTACGTCGCGGCCATGGAGAACGTACCGGCGCCCGCGTTGTGGCCGAAGGTGGCACCGCTGGTGCCGATGGCAAGCGTGGCCCGTTCGGTGTCGATGTGCAAGGCTCGCGGCGATCCGTTATACAAGGCCACAACCACCCGGTCCCCGGCCGCCGGGCAGTAGCCGGTAGGTGTGGCCGTGCTGCAGGTAGAGCTTGGCTGGACGTACTCGAACGGATCCTGGGTCCCGGTCTGCGAGTTGGCGCCAAAGCCTTTGACGGTCGTGCCGGTGGAGTTCAGGATGAACAGGTCATAGTCGTTGCTCGAGGCAGCGTCCGCATCGGACCAATGCAGATACACGCCGGACGCAGGAGAGGAGGTAAGCGTGTCATAGCTCTGCGGGATGGCCGCGGTCGAAAAATTGTTTAAGAAAACCGGCAAACCTTCCAGCCCGGTGACGAGCGGATTCGTTCCCGCCGGGGTAAAGTCGCCCTCCCAGGTGCCGGACGTGCCGGAATCCAAATTACCGGAGTTGCCCACCGAAGAAAAGTAGAGCGCACCGTTGGCAGTCACAGCGTTCACAGCCTGTGCCACGACGCCATCCTGGAAAACAGGTTCATCGAAATACGCCACATCGTCGACGATGATGTCGCAGCCGTAGGTAAAGCGGAGCGTCTCGATATTTGCGGCGAAGGAGGCCTCGCTGGTAGAGGCGGTAGCAAAATAGAGCTGCGCGCCGGGAGCCATGTCGTGCACAATCTCCATCATGGCGGTGCCCTCGTCTTCGCCGCTGCCGGCCTGGCCCGGAAGCACGACCGTATTCGCCGGAAGATCACCGGATGCAATCAGCGCGGTGACGCGCGCCGCGGAAGCGCTGTCGGAGAGCACGCCCACCTTGACGCCAGTACCGTTGATCCCCGTAGGCACAACCTTGTTGGCGCCCTCAGCGACATAGCCCTGGGAGGTAACTGAGCCCGCATTGGTACGATGCGGCGTGGGCTCGCGCAGGCTGGTCACATCCGGAGACGCAGCCAGACGAGCAAGATCAGCGGGCCGAACATGCGCGCGTAGGTGGGTGCGTTGGTAGTTGGCCGCCGGCTGCTGGCCCGCCACCGCGTCAAAGGTCGCAATACTGCTCCGGAGCAGAGAGGAGGAGGCGAAGCCGAGCACGTCCACCGAGACAAGCCCCTGCGCATCCCGGGCCGGCGCACTGTAGAACCGGGCCATTGCCCCGAGAGGCCGTCCCGCCGCTACCCGCGAAGCCAGCACCAGGGTGGTCGACATCTTCTGCTCAGCGGGGGTAAACGTGGCCTTAAAAGCGTAAATACTCTGCATCTCTCGCTGCGCAGACGGGGCAATCTGGCTCTCTACCTGGGCGACGAGCGACGGCTCCACAGCCGCCGCAAGCAGGCTGCAGCTAAGCAGGACGGAGGGCAACGCCGATCGGCGCGGATAAATTCGGGGGAAGACACGACGCATGCGATACACCTCTCTGGATCGATCAAAAAAGAAAAAACTTCGGATGGAGCCGCGGAGTGTGTCCCAAAGCAGGAGCGCAGCCCGAAACACTTGGCAAGCAAAGTTAGTAGCAGAAGCGTGGTATGCCGCGAGTGTAGACCAGAGTTGTTAAAACGCAAATGAAAAAGTTACTGACGTGATTTACTCAATGCTGTCGATAGTTACTGCTCACCCTCGAAGCTCTAGCTCTTCACGCGTCACTCCGACGCGCAGGCCGGCCTCCCTCGCCAGACCCCAGGCCATCCGCGGAGTATTATGCGCCAGGCCGACCGACCCATCCGGACCCAGCAGAAGAATGCCCCCATGGCCGCCCAGCCGGCGATGCAGATAGGCGATCGCCTCCTCCGCGGCCTGCTGAGGAGGAGCGCCGGCTTCCACCCGATCCACCGCCCACTTGCCGAGCACCAGCTTCATAATCGGTTCGCCCCAGCCGGTAAGCGAGGTGGCCGCGGACTGGTTGTCGGCATAGCAGCCGCAGCCGATGAGCGAAGAGTCGCCCACGCGGCCGGGAGCCTTGTTGAGCGTGCCTCCGGTGCTGGTTCCCGCAGCCAGGTTCCCGGCCGCATCGAGCGCCACCGCACCCACGGTGTCATGCGATTGAAGCGCCCCAGAGAAGGTCGCGTCCTTGAGCCCCTTCAACTCAGCCTCCTGCGCGGCGTACAGGCGGCGTTGCTCGCGCGGTAGCACCAGGTCCATGTTGTCGCAGGGCCGCATACCGTGCTGCAGCGCAAACCGCTCGGCGCCAATCCCAACGAAGTAGACATGCGGGCTGTGTTCGAGCACCAGGCGCGCAGCCTGGATCGGATGGCGCAGGTGCTCGACCGACGCCACCCCCCCGGCGCGCAGGTCGGCACCGCTCATCAGCAGTGCATCGAGCTGTACGCGGCCATCCCGCGTCAAAAACGAGCCCCGGCCGGCGTCGAACGCCTCGTCGTCTTCCATCACCGCAATGGCGGCCTCCACCGCATCGAGCGCTGAGCCGTTCCGCGCAAGCACCGCATACCCCGCTTCGAGCGCATTGCGGATGCCTTGCCGGTTGGCAGGAACTTCGTCGTCCGGCATAGCCCAGGCGCCGCCATGGATCAGAAGAATAGGCTTGTGTTCAGGCATCGTTCCTTGATTGTATGGACCTGCACCGGTTGTACGGAGCCTGCGCTGAAGAAGTGTCAAAATCAAACGAGCGGCATCCAAAGGGAGCACCAAAGGAACGGTAGGTATGGGACTCCTCAACATCGTCGCGCAGCACGGCTATCTGGCGGTGTGCCTGGTCATGTTCGTGACTTCGGCCGGACTTCCGGTACCGAGCTCGATCGTCCTGCTGCTGGCCGGCTCGCAGGCGCACCACACGCTACTGCTGCCCTGGCTGCTGCTGCTTGCCTGGGGCTCTGCGGTCACGGGAGATAGCCTGCTCTACGTCGGCGGCCGCTACACGGGATGGTGGCTGCTGGCGGGCATGTGTCGGCTCTCGATGAATCCGGAGGGCTGCATCTTCTCCTCGTCGGCGTACTTCTATCGGCGCGGCGCAAAAACTCTGCTCTTTTCAAAGTGGATCCCCGGCCTCAGCAGCATGGCCGCGCCGCTGGCCGGAAGCTTGAATATGAGCTTCTTCCGGTTCCTTCGACTAGACCTGCTCGGCGTGGCGATGTACGTCAGCGCCTGGCTGCTGACCGGTTATCTCTTCAGCACGTTTCTCAATCAAATTCTGGGATGGGTCCACGGCCTGGGCCACGCGTTTCTTATGCTGGCCGTCCTTGTCATCGCGGGCTATGCGATCTCGGTGATAATCTTTGCCATTCGCGCCCGCAAATATAACCGCATTCAGAAGATCTCCGCCGATGAGTTGCGGCAGCGCGTCGAGGCAAGCACGCTGGATAGCCTGGTCATCATCGCCGACGTGCGCAGCCATAACTACTACGACCCCGGCATGCAGCGCATCAAGAACTCCATCCGCGTCGAGCCCACGCGACTCAAGGAAGAACTCGAAGCTCTACGCGACTTCATGGCGCCGGAGTGCGAGATCTATCTCTACTGCTCGTGCATCCGCGACACCACCAGCAAGCGTGTGGCGCACATGCTCGAGCAGCAGAACTGCAAGACCAAGGTGATCGATGGTGGACTGAAGGCGTGGGTACGAGCCGGCGGCGAGCTCGAAAACGTCCCGGCATCAGACATTCAGCGCCTGCCCCGCTTCGAATGATCGCCTGCCCTGCAACGTTGACCGCACCAACACGATTGACATCACACGGTCGCGAATCCAGCTCCTTCGACCCACAAAGGGTGAGCCCCCGTCATCCTACGCTAGAGTGCAGCGTCCAGCCGATCCAAGTTGATCGACGGGAGTAGAGACGTTTGCACGACCAAGGGAATAGCGATGAAGATTGAGAATATTCAAGAGCTGATGGTAACTGGAATGACCTACACGCTGAACTTCGAAGAGCAGATCGCTCAGGCCGCGCCCAAGATGGCAGAGGCTTCAAGCAACTCAGAGCTGAAGGAGTTGTTCAGCAAGACGCAGACCAAGAGCAAGGAGTATGGGCAGCGCATCGAGCAGGTTTTTGAGAAGCTTGGCCGCCCGGTGCAGAAAAATGAAAATACCATCGCGAAGGCGATGGTTCACGAAGTAGAAGAAATGATCAAGAACACCAACGCAGGCCCGGTACGGGATGCGGCACTGATCGTCGCGGCCAATCAGCAGCAGGCGTACCGGGTGGCTTCGTATGGTTCCCTATCGTCGTATGCGAAGCTGATCGGCAAAGAGGACGCGGTGAAAGCGCTCGACGAGAGCGTGAAGGACAGCAAGCAGGGTGACGAGAAGTTTACGGCGATCGCCGAGAAGAGCGTCAATCAGGAAGCGAAAGCAGCGTAAGCATTTAGGTTTACGGAGATGGAAAGCCCTTCCAGTCGAGCGCGAGGAGACACCCTCCGGTCGAAAATGAAGGGCCTTTCATCTTAACGAAACGCGTAAAATGATAGGGTGAGCTTTCAGGAGCAATACGACGTCGTTGTGGTGGGCGCAGGCCATGCGGGGTGCGAAGCAGCGCTGGCGTCTGCGCGCATGGGCCAGAGTACGGCGTTGTTTACGCTCAACCTCGACCTCGTAGCACAGATGTCCTGCAACCCGGCCGTAGGAGGCATCGCAAAGGGCCACCTGGTGCGGGAGATCGACGCGCTGGGCGGCGTGATGGGCCTGGTTGCGGACTCCGTCGGCATCCAGTTCCGCCTGCTCAACACCAGCCGCGGCCCCGCCGTATGGAGCCCTCGTGCGCAATGCGACAAAGCCCTCTATCGGGTGCGCATGAAGGAGATGCTGGAGGCGCAGCCAGGGCTTTTTCTCAAGCAAGCCGAGGTCGTCGACCTAGTCTTCGAAGGCCGCACCATCACTGGACTCAAGCTGCGCGACGGACGCACAATTCTCACCAGCGCGACCATCGTCACCACCGGCACATTCCTGAACGGCCTCATCCACTGCGGCGAGCAGCAGTACGCCGCCGGACGCAGCGGCGAGCCGGCCAGCGTACTCCTGGGCGAAGCGCTCAAACGCCTTGGCCTGCGCGGCACACGCCTAAAGACGGGCACGCCGCCGCGGCTCGACGGCCGCACCATCGATTGGACACAATTTGAGCCGCAGCCCGGCGACGCCGAGCCAACCGCCTTCAGCCTGCGCACGCGCGAGCTTCCCCTACGCCAGGTCGTCTGCCACATCGCGCGCACCACGCCTGAGACCATGCGGCTTATCCGCGAGAACGCGCATCGCTCGCCCATGTACACCGGCCAAATCGAAGCCGTCGGCCCGCGCTATTGCCCCTCGATCGAAGACAAAATCGTGCGCTTCCCGGACAAGACTGGCCACCAGTTCTTCCTTGAGCCCGAAGGCCTCAGCACGCATGAGGTCTACGTCAACGGCATGTCCACCTCGCTGCCAATGGACGTGCAGGCGGCCATGGTGCGCAGCATTCCAGGCCTCGAAAACGCAGAAATGCTGCGGCCCGGCTACGCCATCGAGTACGATGCCATCGACCCCACCGAGCTCGACCGCACCCTCAAGGTCAAGAGCTTCGAAGGCCTCTTCCTGGCCGGGCAGATCAACGGCACGTCCGGCTACGAAGAAGCGGCGGCCCAGGGCCTGATGGCTGGCATCAACGCGGCGCTCGCCGTGCGTGGCGAGCCCGGCTTCACGCTCGACCGCACCGAAGCCTACATCGGCATCCTGATCGACGACCTCATCTCAAAGGGAACCGAGGAGCCCTACCGCATGTTCACCTCCCGCGCGGAGTTCCGCCTGCATCTGCGCATCGACAACGCCGACCGCCGCCTGATGCCGCACGGACGCCGCCTAGGCCTGGTCGACGACCATACCTGGGGCGAGTACGAAGCGCGACTTGCGCGGGCCGCCGAGTTGAAACTTGCGCTCGAAACCACGCGCCTGGACGCACGGCAGCTGACGCCGGAGGTGCTCACAAAATTGGACGGCGACCCCGGCAACCTAAGTGGGCAGACGCTGGCCGAGCTGCTGAAACGGCCCGAGGTCGAGATCGCCGACGTATGGCCCTTGCTGCCGGCCGGGCAGGAACTGTTTGTGCCCTGGCGCACCGATAGCCTCAACCCCGCACAACGAGCAGCCGTGCGCAATGAAATGCGGGCCGTCGAAACCGAGATCAAGTACGCGGGGTACCTCGCGCAGCAGATGCGCTCGATCGGCAAGATGAAGCGCGCCGAAGAGATGCGCATCCCGGGCTGGTTCGACTACCGCTCCGTCAGTGGCCTCTCGCGCGAGATGCAAGGCACCTTTGAGCGGGTGCGGCCGATGACCCTCGGCCAAGCGAGCCGCTTACCCGGAGTGACGCCGGCAGCCATCTCCCTGCTGCATGTTTACGTCGAAATTCAAGGTAGAAAGCGGGCAGAAGCCGCACAGCTTTCGGCGTAAACTTTCCTCCAAGACGAACCGGGAGCAGCTCGAATGAGACTGCGTTGGATGGTGGTGGCAATTGCGGGTATAGCCGGCGTGAGTCACGCACAGGAGCCGGTAACAACCCTCCAGCTAGGCACGCGCGTGGTCAGCATCTCAGCCGTGGTGCTCGACAGCCGCGGCATACCAATCCGTGATCTGCCCAAGGAAGACTTCGCGCTCAAGCAGGACGGCAAGCCGCAGCAGATCCGTTACTTCTCAGAAGACAGCGACCTGCCGCTCACCTTGTCCCTGCTGGTCGATACCAGCGGCAGCGAAAAGGCATACCTCCAGGAAGAGGTGCTCGATAGCGAGGCCTTCTTCAAGGCGATGATGCGTCGCCCGACGGATCGCTCCGCGCTTTACCAGTTCGACATCGAGGCGCGCAAGGTGCAGGGGCTCACGGCCTCCGTGCAGACGCTGATCAACTCGCTCAATTTCCTGACCATTCCCCGCGGCGCAACCATGGACGCGACCCGCGGCGGCACCAAGCTCTACGACGCGGTGGTCGCGGCAGCGCAGGCCTCGGAGGGACAGGATCGTGGACGGCGCGCTTTGGTGTTGCTCACCGACGGCGAGGACGAGGGCAGCCGCACCACGCTCGAGCAGGCTACGGCCATCGCCCAGCGTGCGGACGTAGTCGTCTACGCCGTGCTGATTGGTGGTCCGGAGCCCTCGCGTCTGCATGCCCCGGCCACCGCCTTATCGCGCGGAAGCGATGTACTGCGCACGCTCTCCTCCGCCACGGGAGGGCGGCTGTTCACGCTCGACACGCAGATGAACCTGAAGGAGGCCTACGAGCTCATCGAAGAAGATCTCCGCCTGCAATATCAGATCGGCTACACGCCACCCGAGGCCAAGGCTGGCAGTTACCACAAGCTTGAGCTCAAGGTGCAGGGCGCGCCAGGCAAGGTGACCGTACAAGCGCGGCGCGGCTTCTATACGCCGCAATAGGCAAAGTCCGCGAACCCTCCCACTGCGTCTAACGAAGGGACGGAGGATGTGATGACGCGAAGTCAACTGGTGGTACTGGCCCTCGTGGTCGTATGCGTTCTCTTCCTGGGGTATCGAAGAATGGCATTAGCAGGCGACACACGCAAGGCTCCGATTCCGGCGCCCACTATAGATGAGCCGACGCAGCACGGCGAGCGCGAAACGGCGGTCTTTGCTGGAGGATGTTTTTGGGGCACGCAGTCCGTCTTCCAGCGCGTCAAGGGCGTAACCCACACCGAGGCCGGCTACGCGGGAGGCAAGGCCGAGACAGTCACCTACGACCAAGTCACCAGCGAGACGACCGGCCATGCGGAGTCAGTACAGATCGAATTCGATCCCGCGAAGGTCAGCTACGGAACACTGCTGCGTATCTTCTTCTCGGTCGCGCACGATCCGACGCAGAGGAATCGGCAAGGTCCCGACGTAGGCACCAGCTATCGCTCGGCCATCTTCTACAACTCCGACGAACAGCACAAAGTCGCCGAAGCATACATTCATCAACTGGACGCGGCGCATGTCTTCAACGGCAAGATCGTGACTGACCTCACACCGTTGAAGGGCTTTTACAAAGCCGAGGATTACCACCAGGACTACGCCACCAAAAATCCGAACAACCCTTACATTCAAATTTGCGACGTGCCTAAAACTAAGGCGCTGCAAGCCCAGTTCCCGGAGCTATTTGTGCCCTACGGCGGACACTGACGTTCAAGTTGAGTCGTCATTCCGGCGTAGCCCAAATCCTCGTATTGGCTTGCATGTCTGTTGCTCTAAAACGCTTTCCAGGAGATGTCCCGATTGGCGAGCGTCTGCCCCAGGTGGTTGCGTCTCGGAAAGACGCGATGAGCGTACCGGGCCAGCAGGCGGGCATAACGTGAGCCTCTGCGTACGCTTAGCTCACCCAGCCGCTCGTTCGCAAAAGAGTGGACGATCGGCTGCCAGGTCCCTCCTTCAAAGTAAAGCCGCGTACTTCCCTCCGCTATCTCATGCTCGATGAGATAGCTGCGCATCACGGTAGACAGCGAGTAGGTGGGCAGCGCGTTGCGGTTCATCTGCCAGTCGATCTCGGCAAACTGATTCTGACGCCGCATCCCCACCAGGGAGAGCCACCGGCCTTGGTCGTCGCGTACCCCACGCAGCACGCCTCCTGAGAGCTTGGCAAACGAGCAATAGCGCCAAGCAGCCAGTTCCTTCGGCACGGCGTACATACACTCGCGGTTGAAGGCGAGGAACTCCTTAAGCGTCAATCGCGCGTCGGGAACAAAGGTAGCGCCAAGGTCAAGCTCGCTGCGCCGGCGATAGTAACGCAGATGTGTTCGGGTACGCTTGCCGATGCGCGCAAGGGTCTGATCGTAGGTCTCGCGAAGCGGAAGATAAAGGGGTATCTCGCGCTCGGCGAAGGTCCACTCGCGCCGGGATCGTCCTCCGGTGGGCCGAAGCTCGAGCGCAATCTGAGCCTCGGCCGTACGCTGAGAGTCGCTCTCCGGATGGGCCAACCGCGCACCGGAGTGTGTCTCTGAAAATGTAATGTGGACCATATGCGCGCTGCGCTCGAGCAGGGTGCGCGCGGCAAAGGCAGCCGTCTGCGCACGATGCTCCGGCGCGGCAAGCACTGAACGCCGGCCGCTGATATCGGCCGTCGTGAAGACGCGCGAAGCCAGCAGCCCGAGCCGGTGCTCGAACACCAGGACAGCGCTCGCTGGCCGATGCTCCGAGTCGCCGGCCAGCAACAGGTAGGGCGTCTTCTTCAAGGCCTCCGGGGTCGAAAGAAAGTAGGCCAGATTGTCGGCTTCCCCAGCCAGATCGCATCGCGCAGCTAGATCGGCAAGCACAGGCTGTAGCGCCAAAATGGCATGCCGGCCCCGCAGCACACGTAGCTTCGCGGCAGGGAAAGCCCCTGCAAAATACTCGTAAGACGCTAGGGAGGATCGAGCGTCCGGAGACAAAGCCGATCTCAATTGCTCAGCCATACTCACTCTCAGGGAAAGAGATACACGCGTACGCGCCGGCCTTGCATGGAGAACCGTTCATCCACACGTTACGACTGAAAACCCTTACAAGTACCGGAGTTTTCTCTTATAGACCAGGAGTATGAACGTCAGACTACAGCGAAGGATTAAGTCCCGGAGACTGTCAATCTGCGCCGCGCGGTCTCGACATAGGTATAGCGAATCCGATGGATAACCGTGATCGTCGAGAACAGCGCCAGCACCCAAAGCGCGGGCGCCATCACGCCCCAGCGATTGGCCAGCGCGCCCAGGATGACGCACACAATGCGCTCCGGCCGCTCCATAAAGCCCACCTTGCAGCTCCCGATCAGCGCCTCCGCCCGCGCTCGCGTGTAGCTCACCATCACGGACGCCGTCATCACAAACGCCACTAGCCCTACGTAAAATAGCCGATTGCCGCGAGCATAAAACACTAGCAACCCAAAAAAGATAGCCACATCCGAGTAGCGGTCCATCACCGAGTCAAAAAATGCACCGAAGACCGACACCTGGCCCGTCTGCCGCGCCACCCGGCCATCCACCATGTCGAAGACGCCGGCGCCGATAATCGTCAGCCCGGCATACACAAAGTAGCGGACCGCGTGATCCCCGCGCGCAAACCCGAAAAAAAGTGCTGCGACGATGTTGATCAGCAGCCCAATAAACGTCAAGACATTGGGCGAAATCTTGCTGATCGCCAGGCCGTTGACGATCTTCTGCAGCAGCCAGCCACTGCCTTTGCCGAACGCGGCCGTCCAGGTCACCGTTCACCCGCCTTCGCTGCGTATTGGCCGAACAAGTCCAAGCAGGCTATCCCTTGGCCTTGGCGGCTTCTGCATCTTCAAGCGCCACATCGTGGATCGTCGCCAGCTTTAGCACCTCAAGCTCGCGTTTGCCGCTGGGCGTAATCACCGTAGCGATGTCGCCCACACGCTTGCCCAGTAGCGACCGGCCGATGGGAGAAGTAGTCGAGATCAAGCCCTGAGCGACGTCCGACTCCTCGCTCGTAACCAGCTTGTAGATCAGCTCCGCGTCCTTGCTCGAGTCAAACACCGTGATGCGCGAGCCGAAGCCGACCTTATCGTGCGGAATGTTTTCGAGGTTAACCATGGCGAGCTGGCCCATGCGTTCCTTCAGTTGGCCGAGCCGCGCATTCACAAATACCTGGCGCTGCTTGGCCATGTGGTACTCGGCGTTCTCGCTCAAATCTCCCAGTGCGACTGCCTTTTTGATCTCGGCCGGAAGTTCGGTCGTCAGCTCGTATTCAAGCGCCTTGATCTCTTCGGCAAGCTTGGCTTTGACATGTTCGGTCATAGACGATCTCTTCGCGTTTCGGCGTGCTCGCGTTTCCTTGAAAATAAAAGTCCTGCCCGCGACTTGGGCCGCAGCAGGAGAACCGGCGGGGGCCGGCAGCTCAAACCACGATTATACGTTGCCATAGCGCTCTTCGGCACGCGCCCGTGCATTGGCCCGGGCTTCCAGAAACGCCTGCAGGATCAGCACCGCCGCCACCTGGTCGATGATGTTCTTGCGCCCAACACCCTCAGCGTTCGGCGCGCGCGAGTGCCCCAGCGCGTCCAGGTGCCGGTGCGCCTCCGCCGTCGTCAGGCGCTCATCCCACAGGTGCACCGTCAGGCCCAGCTCGGCGCGCAAAGCATGCGCAAAGCTCTGCGCCCGCGCAGCCTGCGGACTCTGGTCCCCGGACATGTACAGCGGATTCCCAACCACACCCTCGCGGATCGGCCCGTGTTTGCGCAGAACGCGCGCAATCGACTTCAGGTCGTCCCGCAGACCATTGCGCCCGGAAGCCCGGTGCAGCGTAAACAGCGGCTGCGCCGTATAGCCCAGCTCGTCCGAGAGCGCGAGCCCGATACGCCGCTCGCCCACATCGAACCCTAGCACCCGTTCGACCCGCACAGCCTCATCCACCCAGCTAGTCTAAATCCCGTAGAATCACCACAGCATGAAGTTTCTGCGCGTCTTTGCGATCCTGCTGCTGCTCCTTGCAGCGGGAATCTGTTGGTGGGTCAAGGCTCCGTACGGTCCGCGCTCGGAGACCTTCGTGGACATTCCCGCCGGCACAAACACCACCGGCATGGCCTCCCGCCTCAAGCACGGCGGCGTCATCCGCAGCGCCTTCGCCTTCGCCCTCTACCGCAAGCTGCATGGCGGAACCCTTCGTGCCGGCGAGTACCGCTTCGATCACCCCGTCGCGCTCACCGACGTCTACGCCCGCATCGCCCGCGGGGACGTCTACACCCTAGAGGTCGTCGTTCCCGAAGGTTTCAACCTGTTCGACATCGCGGGAGCCGTGCAGGCCGCCGGCCTTGGTTCCTCCACCGCCTTCCTGGCCGCCGCACACCGCGACACCCGGCTCATCGCGGACCTCAACCCGCACGCCGCCTCGCTCGAGGGGTATCTCTTCCCGGATACCTATCGTTTCAGCCGGCACACCACGCCGGACGCCATCGCCGCGGCCATGGTCAAGCGTTTTCGCCGCCAAGCCGCGCAGATCGGCCTGCTGGCCCCGCCCGGCTCCCTCGGCGACCGCAGCCTCTACGACCTGCCGCGCACCGTCCTCGTGGCTTCGCTGGTCGAAAAAGAAGTCCGCGTAGACACGGAACGTCCTCTGGTGGCCGGAGTCTTTGAAAACCGGCTCCGGCTCGGCATGCCGCTCGCCACTGACCCCACCGTCATCTACGCCGCTTTGCTCGAAGACCGCTGGCGCGGCACCATCTACCAGTCCGACCTAACCAGTACCAACCCCTACAACACCTACCGGCGCGCCGGCCTGCCACCCGGACCGATCTGCAATCCCGGAGTCGCCGCGCTGAAGGCCGCCATGTCTCCCGCGCACACCGATTACTTTTACTTTGTGGCCGATGCGCAGGGTCACAGCCGCTTCTCGGTCAGCTTGAAAGAACACGAGCAGCAGGTCGCCGCCTATCGGAAGGAGCAACGGCAAACTCCCTGAGCGCACCTAAAGTGTGCAACTCGCCGCGGCCGTGCAGCACAAATTCCATCCAGCCGAACCGATCCAGAGGGCTGTGGCATCCTAATCTCTACAGCGTTCCCGCAAACTCTCCTCTGCGTCTGGCGGCACCAGCAAGTTTTCAAACATGAACCAGAACTTTCGGCTGCGCCTCAGGGTTGCCGACTACACCATGAAGCCTGCGCAAGCCCTCAACCCGCCGCTCCGCAAGGCACCCTTACGCAGGGGTACCCGTCTGTTCGTCTCTCTCCTTCTCCCGTCCGTCCTCCTCCTCAGCGGATGCACGCGCATCCTGGTACGCAGCCGAACCGTGCCGAAGGTGACTGTAATCAATAAGGTTGAGACCGCCACAGTCGAGCAATTGGTAAGCTCCATCACCCAACGATTCAACGCAATCACCACCATCAGCGCCACCAGGGTTGAGATCGTCGCAACCACCGGCGGTGCCCACGCAGGCCAGGTCCGGCAAGCTCCGTCCTTCTCCGGCTTCATCCTGCTGCGTAAGCCGGAAAATCTCACCGTCATCATGCAGCTGCCGCTCGTCGGCTCAGTGGCCATGGAGATGGTAGCGGACGGCAAGAACTTTAAGCTGGTCATTCCTCCGCACAGTGAGGCCTTCACCGGGACCGAGCAGATAACCACAACCTCCGCGCACGGCCTCTACAGCCTGCGCCCGTCCATCATCCGCGACGCAATGCTCATCCCGCCGGTCCAGCCCGATGAGTATGTGGCCCTGACGGAGGGCTCGCGTGTACTGCCCGTTGCGCCCGGCCAAAAGGAAAGGCTCGAAGAGCCGGACTACAACCTGACAGTTCTCAAAATCAAGTCCGGACGTACGCTGCAGCGGGTGCGCTCTGTGCGCTTCAGCCGCGTCGATCTGAAGCCCTACAGGCAGGATATATACGACGCCGAAGGTCGCACCGTGACCACGATCCTCTACAGCAACTGGCAAAAATCCGGAGACATCGACTTCCCCATGTCGCTCTCGATTAACCGGCCGCTCGACGAATACATGCTGAAGATCGACATCCTGAAGCTTAGCCTGAACCAGAAGCTTGAAGACGACCAGTTCGCGCTCGAGATCCCGCCCAGCTACACCGTCAAAAGAATGCAGTGAACCTAGAGCTTACCTAAATAGCTCGTCTTTCTGGCGAAGCAAGAATCCCCGTCTTTATTTCGCTTCCAACGCCGCCTAGGCTGATCCACTTTATCCGGCAGCCCGAACCAGCCCTGCCCGCAGCGCATGCTCAGCGATCGCCTCGTTGATCCTGAACGCCAGTTCCAGCGCCCCGCGTCCATCGCTCCCATCGACCACCGGCCGGCTGCGCGCGCACACCGCCTCCAGAAAAGCCTCAAGCTCCAGCCGCAGCGGCTCACCCGGCGCAACTTCAATCTTCCGCAGGTTCAGCCCGGCGGTAGGATGTTGCGGCCCCCCGTCCGCCTCAGGCTTCGAGTGGCGCTCAACTATCGCCGCAAGCTCCGCCGGAGACAGCCCCGCCCCCGCCGTCACATCGATCATCAGCAGATCCCGCCTTGCAAAATCCAGAGACAGATACTGGTGCGGTTGGAAGAGCCGCAGCTTGCGTACGCGCTCGGTTGAGATGCGGGACGCGGTGAAGTTGGCAATCGATCCATTCTCGAACTCTACCCGCACATTGGCGATGTCGCTCGTGCCCGAGAGCACCGGCAAGCCGACCGCGCGGATCTCGCGCACCGGGCTCTCAACCAGCGAGAGCACCACGTCCAGATCATGAATCATCAGGTCGAGCACCACGTCCACATCGAGCGACCGCGGTGTAAAAATGCTCAACCGATGCGCCTCAAAAAACATGGGCCGGGTCAGGTGTTTGCGCACCGCCGTCACCGCCGGGTTGAAGCGCTCGAGATGGCCAACCTGGAGAATGCGGCCGTGCTCGGCCGCCAGCGCGATCAGCTCATCGGCCTCGGCGAGCGATGCAGCCAGCGGCTTTTCGATCAGCAGATCGACTCCGGCCGCCAACAGCGGTCCAGCCTCACGCGCATGATGAACCGTGGGCACGCAGACACTGGCAGCGTCCAGCCCCACACCCGAAGCCAGAAGCTCCGCCCCCGAAGCAAAGCCCGGAATGCCATACCGGACACTCGCTTCAGCCAAAACAGCAGGGTCGGCGTCCACAACGGCGGCAAGCCGCACCGCAGATCCGGCCTGCTCCAACTCACGATAGACGCGAAGATGGTTTCGCCCAAACGCGCCTGCTCCTACGACCGCAACCCGCACCGGCGAAGCGGCCCTCACTACTTGTCGAGCGGCGCCTCAACCGCCTCGCGGCAGCGCGTGTAGAGCTCCAGCAGCTGCGCCACCTGGTCTTCGGACTTGGCCTGAAACGGCGCCACAAAGCCGGTTGAGCCCGTGGACTTTGAGCCCACATTCGCGTGCGAGGCCACAAACTTCAATAGATCGAGAGCGATGTCTTCGGGGCGTCGTGCAGCATTGTTCTGGGTAGCATCCATCCTCCGATGCTACCGGGGCGCGAAGCCCGAAGCAATACGACTCCGCAGCAAATCGCACATCAACCGCAGGGATGGATGCCGCACAGGATTTCGTAGGCGATCGTGTCGGCCAGGCACGCGTGATCTTCCGCCGTCACTCCCTCGCCGAGCACAATCGCCGCATCCCCTACCGCCACGCCCGGGATCCCGCTGACGTCCACCACAGTCAGGTTCATCGAGATACGCCCCAAAATCGGTGCGCGCCGCCCATGGAGCATCACCCAGCCCCGGCCGGAGAGCTCCCGCCGCAAACCATCCGCATACCCCACCGGCAGCAGCGCCACCGGCATCGCGCGGTCCGCGGTAAAGGTAGCGTTGTAGCCCACGGTTTCCCCCGGGGCGAGACAGTGCACGGCAAGCACATGAGCTTTCCAGGTCATCACAGGCCGCAAATTTGGCCGCAGCTCAGGCCGCAGGTGCGACGTGGCAGCGCCTTCAATCGCCAAACAGTAGCCATACAGCGCCAGCCCCGGGCGAACCATGGCACGCGCACCAGCCTGTCGCGCAAGCCCAGCCAGCCACGGCCACTCCTGCGCCGGGTTGTCGACCGTCGAGGAGTTCCCGGCATGGACCCAACGTGGTCGAACTCCGGCGTGGATCACCTGTCCGACAGCTTCTTCAAAGCGCCGTTCCTGCTGCTGCGTCAGCTCGCTCCCCGCCACCTCGGAGCTGCAAAAATGGGTAAACACTCCGTCCAGCACTGGATCCGCCGCCTGCATCGCAGAGAGCAGCCGCTCCAACTCGAGCCCCGGACGCACACCCTGGCGGCCCATGCCCGTATCGATCTCCACATGCACCCGCACACCGGGATACGGAGCCAGCGCCTGCACCTGCTCCAGCGTCCACACGACCGGCACAAGCGCATCTTCCGCAATCAGCGGCACATCCTCCGCAAGAAAGCCGCACATAATCAGAATGTCCGCATCCAACCCCGCGGACCGAAGCGCCCGGCGCACCCGCGTCCCCTCGCTGGCGCAGGTCGCCCCCAGCCAGCGCGCGCCGGCACCGGCCAGCGCCACCGAGCACCGCTCCACTCCATGGCCATAGGCATTTGCCTTGACCACCGCAAGCACCTCGGTATCAGCTTCGGCAGCAGCCTGGATGGCATGCAGGTTCCCCGCCAGGTTCACCTCCGAGATCTCCACCCAGTTGTTCAACTCAGCCAGCCTCACCCTTGTATCTATCGTAACTGCCCGGGCTAGTAGTCGTTTTCGCCGCCGCTGTGAGCTGTATCCAGATTCTCAAAGCGTGTGTAATCCGAAAGATACGCCAATTGGCACGATCCCGTCGGACCATTGCGCTGCTTGGCAATAATGATCTCCGCCTTCCCCTTTAGGTCCTCGTTTTCGCGGTCGTAGTACTCCTCGCGATGGATGAAGCAGACCACGTCCGCGTCCTGCTCAATCGAACCCGACTCGCGCAGATCGCTCAGCAGCGGCTTCTTATCTCCAGCGCGCTGCTCGCTTCCACGCGAAAGCTGCGACAGCGCCACCACCGGCACCTTCATCTCCTTGGCCAGAGCCTTCAACCCGCGAGAAACCGCCGAAACCTCCTGCGTGCGATTCTCAAACTTCTTCGCATTCGCACCCACCGAGCCGGTCATCAGCTGCAGGTAATCAATCACAATCAGGTCGAGCGACCCTTCCTGCTGCTTCAGCCGCCGAGCCTTCGCACGCATCTCGGCCAGCGTAATGCCGGGAGTGTCGTCGACAAAAAGCTTGGACTCCATCAGCCGTTCGAGTCCGGCCAGCAGCTTACCCTTATCCTCGCGCGGCAGAAAGCCGGTCTGGATCTTGCGCGAGTTCACCATCGCCTCGCTCGCCAGCATGCGCCGTAACAGACTCTCTTTCGACATTTCAAGCGAAAAGACAGCCACGACCTTGCCATCGCGCACCGCCGCATTTTGCGCGATATTGATCGCCCACGCCGTCTTGCCCATCGAGGGCCGCGCCGCAATAATCACCAGCTCCGAGTTCTGCAGCCCGCTGGTCATGCGGTCAAAATCGGTGTAATGCGTGGCAAGCCCGGTAATCTCGCGGCCCTGCTCATACAGCTTATCGATCGAGCCGAACGAGTCGCGGACAATGTCCGAGATACCGGAGAAGCCACCCGTAAGCGCGTGCTGGGAGATGTCAATCAGCCGCGCCTCCACCGCATTCAGCACCTCGATCGCCTCAAGCGACTGGTCCGAAGCCTCCATCAAGCCAAGGTCGCAGACCTGCATCAGCTCCCGCATCAGGCTCTTGTCGCGCACAATCCGGACGTAGCTTTCAATCGATAGCTTCCGCGGCAGATTCTCGCTCAGCCCGGCGAGGTACGCGCGGCTCCCGATCGAGTCGAGCTCCTTCCGGCGGCGCAGTTCTTCGGACACCGTCACCAGATCGACAGCATGCCCGGCCTCACTCAAGTGCAGCATCACGTCATAAATGCGGCGATGCGAATCGAGCGAAAAGTCATCGGCCTTGAGCAGCATCGTCGCGTCGACTATGGCCAGGGCATCGACCAGCATGGCGCCCAGAATCGTCTGCTCGGCATGCAGCGAGGCAGGGCGGTTGTCGTCTTCGGGATTGACCAGTCTGGGAAGGGAAGCCATGCGTACCACTCTCTGCCACTACAGTTCGGCTCTGTGTGTCTCTCTAGGGTACCGAGTTCCCGGACAGGCTGCCCTGTGAGTCCAATGCACAGGGGTGAAAAATGCGGAAAAGTGTCTACCCGCAAATTTTACGGCCTTCGCACTCGCCCCCAAGTTGCGGTACCGTGAAGAACAAGGAACCCTCTTGACCATGGGCGTCGACAAACAACTCGCCATCCCCGCCCTCGCCGCCAAAGACCCTCGCTCCTTCGAGCTGCTCCGCGTCTGGATCGCCGAAGGCAGCCAGGCGATCACCCTCCAACCCGGCATCTGGCAGGATCCCGCCGCCTGGGGCGTGATGCTCGCCGATCTCGCCCGTAATATCGTCACCGTCCATGCAGACGCTGACCCGGACCTCGACACCGGGAATTTCCTCGCCGCAATGCTCGAGGGCTTCGACACCGAGATCGAGTCTGTCCTAAACGAGGTTGAAGGCGGAGACGATCAGGATCAAGAGGCCGGGTAAACTGCACCACGCCATACATTTAGAACCTGCGTCATGCTCGGCTCAACCATCAGCGCAACGGGACACAGGCCCCCTTCGATCGCGAGCCACTGCCCCGCCCCCTAAAACTCCATCCGAGCCCCAAGCTGAATCCTGCGTTCGCGGGCAGAGCTGGTTGAGGAAGCAATCGGAGTTCCAAACGGTTGCGTATTCAGGCCTTCGGTGCTGATCTCTGCCGCATTCTGGAAGACCAGCGGCGTCACCCCGTTGACGGTTGTCCCCACCAGAAATGCCCGTTGGGTCACGGAAGAGATGTTCATATGATTCAACAGGTTATACGCCTCGGCAAACATTTCGAGATGCACATGGTCCCCTGCCTGGAACCCGCGGCCCGCGCGTAGATCCACATTCTCGGTCGGCGGCAGTCGCAGCGTATTCCGGCCCACCGTTGGCAGGTAAAGCGCACCGCCGGAGCCATTCAAGCTCTCGTGCCCCCCAGCCAGCCGGGTTCCGCCCGAGAGATCAAAGGTATACGGCCTGCCGGCACGAACACTCGCAATCGGCGTAAAGGTAAAGCCGTTCCCCGCACCCCGAAGCCAGCGCGGCCCAAATGCCAACTCCGGACTCCACGCCGCCGTCAGGTGCGCCGCCCAGGGATAGTTCAGCGACGAAAGCCCCTTGTCATACCCGTTTGTAAATGGGTCGAGCTGCCCATCCGTTCGCGGAATCGCCGACTGGGCCTGCCCAAAGTCGATCGCCTTCGACCACGTGTATCGACCTTGTACCTGGAACGAGCGCGCCGGTCGAAGGAAAGCACCCGCCGACACGCCGCTGTAGGTTGCATTGACGTTCGACTCCACGTCCGTCACTGGCCCGAAGCTGGACGAAACCCGCGCCGTATAAAGAGGCAGCACAAAAGTCTCGCCATCCGTAACTCCAGGCGCGCCGGTACCACCCTTTAGCTGGAAGTGTGCGATCTGCGTGGAGGGTGCGATGTTAATGTCCGTTGAACTAGGTAGCTGCCGATCCAGATTGAAGACGTAACTAAGTGAAATAGAGGACTCACGGCCGATCGGTCGCTCTAGCGTCAGGCTTCCCTGCTGCACCACCGGCAGCCGGAAGCGACGATCGAGCACCACCGCCGAGGTCGTCGCGGCAACCACCCCCGTCGGCGGAGCGGAAAACGCACACGGATACCCGAACCCCTGGGACGCCACCTGCGGACACGCCACGACTGCCGTCGGCGTAATGCGGATGCTGGTCATGGAGGACTTTTGCGCCGTCTCCGTCAGCGCCGCGCGAATCGTCGCCCCCGGCAGCCGCCCGTAAAACAGCCCATAGCCAAGGTGGACCGAGCCCCGCCCAGCCCCGAACGGCTGCCACGCCAGCGCTACCCGCGGGCCAAGATTGTTCCGATCCTCAGGAAAAATGCTGCTTGCGCCCCGCGTACCGAACAGCGCGTCGAGTGCCGGGTTTGGGTTTTGCGGCAGCGGCAGGAGTGTGTACTCGTAGCGCACCCCGGCGTGCAAGAGCAGCCGCCGCCCGGGCCTCCAGGTCTCCTGCGCGAACCCCGACCAATCCTGCGTCGAAAACGAAGCACTTGACTCCCCAAAGCTCTGCGAGAAACTGCGGAAGCAAAAGTCGTGCACGATCGCAGTAATCGAGGGGCAGCCGCCGTTCGGAATCACGTTCACGTTGTAAGTCGAGTCAGTGATGAAGTCGACTAGCCCCCCGGCGTAACCCTTCGTCAACCCAGAGTCGTACCGAAAAGTTCCAGCAACATTCGTCTGGGTCGCCACATGCTCCTGCACGTAGGTAATTGCGCCCCCAAGCGCCACCGTGTGGTGGCCATGCGTCCAGCTAAGTGAATCGGTCGCCTCCAGCCGGCGTTCATCCGGAAACGCCAGATGCGAGAGCGACGCGGGTGTGCCGAAAATTAGCCCGTTTGGCCCGATGTTCACCTCCGGAGCCAGCCCGCCGGGACTGATCGCCGGCTCCGCGGCCAGGGGTGTTTGCGGCGTCTCGTACTGCAAGTCACGGGTATACGCCACGCGCAGCCGATTCACCAGCCGCGGATGAACCTTACTGTCGAACCGCAGCAGAAATGCATCGAGCGCGCCCGAAGAGTTCCCCAGGCTGGCCCGCGCGCGATTCACCACCGGAGCCTCCAGCAACGCCGCCGGCCCGGTCCATCGCACCAGGTTATACTGCAATCCCAGCTCCGCCAGCAGGTTCGGATGCGCTTGAGGGCGCCAGTCCAGCCGGGCAAAATTGTTGTTCTGGTCCGCGCGCCTCGGCGTGGAGCCGGTCAGCGACGAAAGGTAATTCAGCGCCGTGTTCATCTGCGCCGCCCGTACGCCACGGCTGGCTAACAAAGATTTCTGGATAGTCGTCAACGTGTAGAAAGCCGGATCGGTCGGCGAGCTGATCGCCGGAAAGCCGCGCCGTCCAATCTCCACCGCGTCGAAAAACACCAGGCCCCCGCCGCGGAACACAGGTCCGCCCAGCGCTCCCGCGAAGACTTCACGCAAATCATGCGGCTTCATCACCGCGCTTGCGATCGCCCCATTCGCGTAGCTCGTGGCGATCGACAGCGGATTCGCCGCCGCAAACAGCTGCGACCCGACCACCGCACTGATCGAGCCATGGAAAGCCTCTGTTCCGGAGCGCGTCACCGACGCAATCACGCCGCCCGCCGAGTGCCCCATCTGCGCCGAATAGCTGTCGCCGGTCACCCGAAAATCCTTCACCGCTCCCTGCGAGTACGTCGCCCCCGCACCCGCATGGCGTCCACGCGCAAGCCCATTCGCCGGCCCGTTCCCAAGGTCAGCCGAGTCCCCATCGCCATCCGGATCAGGCGCCGGATCGCCGCCCCGCCCCTGCTGCACCGACGTATACGCCTGCGTCGTCCCCACCCCGTCCACCACCGTGCTGTTCTGCGTCGAGGCCAGCCCATGCAAGCTGATCAAGCCATCCGCATCTTGGTCCGGCAGTGCAATGGCATCCGCCCGCGCCGACGTTCCCGAAGGACTCCCCGGCAAACCTGGAGAAAGGTGCGCATCCCCGCCTCCGCCCTCCGGAGCCCGGCGCATTGTCAGCCAGAGTCCCGGCCCTACGCGGTCGAGCACCACCTGCAGCTCAGTGGTCTGCCCCAGCGTCACCGCCACGCCCTCAGCGCGCCCATGCAGATGACCCGGCGCCTGCAGCGTGAACCGATACATCCCAGGACGGAGCCCCGGCACCAGAAAACTACCGTCCCGCTCCACCTTCATCTCCGTTCCCGGCTCTCCCTCTCGCTCATCCAGGCGAACAGTCGCTCCGTACACCGGCTGGTTGGCCGCATCCCGCACCCAGCCGTGCACGGCACCATCCTCGGCTTCCTGCCCCAGGGATCGTCCGATAACCATCCACAGCATCGCCAGAAACACGACGCCGCGCCCGGACCAGCAAGCGAAGAACACAGACGCTGAACGTGCCGCATGGATTGCTCCGCGGCCAAGGAAAACCATGATGCTCCCGAGGGTGGTAGCTTACCGGCAGCCTACCGAAGACTCAGGGGGCACAGAATCCCTCCTTCGTGTTAAGCACCGAACGGCGACCACCGCAGCGGTCGCCGTTCAATACCAGCCCAGAGCTAGAAAAACAGTCTCCCGGAAAGCTCCAGCTGCCGCGGCGTGTAGCTGAAGCCGCTGTTGTTGGTCTTGCTTACCGTACCGAAATTGGATTGGTAGGTCGCCGTACCGCTCGTCGCTGACGTCCCGGTCAGCTGGAAAGCCGTCCCGTTCACACTCGTCTCGTTCTGGTGATTCGCTACGTTGAACGCCTGAAGGAAAACTTGCAGGTGAGCCCGCTCCGTAAGGGCAAACTGCTTTTCTATCCGCACATCGTCGACCAAAACGCGATTATAGGTATAGACATTATGCCCAAGCTGCGGAATGAAAGCCGGCCCTCCCGCACCATTAAACCCGCCACTCGTCGAACCGGACGAGTTACTTCCAGTGGTCGCTGCCGAGTAGGGAAGACCCGTCTGAAACTGGAACGTATCGTCCAGACTCCAATCGTTCGTCAGATAGCTCAGTAAGTGATGGTCGGAACTGACACCGGGAAAGTTATAAAGCACATAGCCAACAAAACGATTAGGAATGTTGAACTGGCTGTTGCCATAGTTGACCCGCTGACGGCCAAAGGGGTCATACCAACTTTCGGTACTCGGCGTCGCAGAGGCGTTCTGGTAAAAGTCAAGAGAATGCGACCATGTATAGCTCGCATCGAACTGAACGCTCTTCAGCGAACGGTTCTGGATCTCCGCCGCCACTGCGTTATAGCTTGAGTTGACGTTTGAGAGATACTCCGTAATGGCATTGAACTTAGTCGCGCTCGGTCCCAGCAGAGCTGTATTTCCATAAATCCCGGTGTAAGTGGGAACCGTAAGAATCGAGCCATTCGAAATCGGACTTTTGCCCGTGGAATCGATAAACGTAATATTGACGTTTTGCACACCGGAGCCGGCCACCATCGAGTTATAGGCCGACGGGTTCAGATTCACATCCAGGAAGTTAGGCAGCTCCCGGCCGAGCGCGCCCAGATAACTCACCTGGAAGTAGGTGCCTCGTCCAAACTGCTGCTGAACCTGCATATCAAACTCCATCACCTGCGGATTCTGCAGGTTGGGCGCACGAAAGAAGCCGGCAGGCTTAGCCGAAGTGGTCTGCTGCGCCGCGGAAAAACGATTGCCGAACAACGGCTCTGCCGCCAAACCTTGGCTCTTCGTCACCGTCGGCACGGTCTGTGCCAGCGGACTTCCCGTCGTCGAAAGCACCGTGCCGATGTTGCCGTTCGTCAGCCGGCCATAATACATGCCGAAGCCGCCCCGCAGCACGGTCTTGCCCGCCCCGTACGGATCGTAAGAGAAACCAACCCGCGGCCCATAATTGTTCTTATCGCTGGGACTGTTGCCAATTCCGTTGTACGGCACAAAGTTAGTCGTCGGCGCGACGAGTGAACCTACCGCCGGCGGGGTCGACTCATAGTCATATCGCAGACCAAGCTCAAGCGTCAGGCGGGGCGTAACCTTCCAGTTATCCTGCCCGAAGAAGCCGTAGTCCAGCGTGGCAAAATCGAAGGCCGGAGGACCATAGCCTTGCTGATAGCTGTTATAGCAAGGATAGACACCCACAGCGGAAACAGTAGCGGTTGCGGCTGGCGACTGATTGACGTCGCAGGTTCCGCTGCCACGGCTCTTTGAGCCTAAGTCGGCGAAGTAGTTAGCTAAGTTTGTCGTGTAAACGTAATTGCCTTCATAATATTGTGACTGAATCGTCAAGTCGTAGTTATGAACCATATCTACGCCAAACTTGAAGCTGTGGTTACCTCTGCTGACATACAAGATATCTCCAACCTGCCACTTACGCTCATCCGGATACTTGGGCCGGTAAGAATAGTAAGGAGAACCGAAGAAAGCGCCAATCTTGGTATCTAGGCTGACATACGGTACATTGCCGTCCGCTTGCTGCAACGTGTTCAATGAGTAAGGCGAAAACGGCTGCTGACCTTCATCGTCCAGCTCGCGCCCATACTGATAGAGCACTTCGTTTGAAATATTCGAGCGGATCAGACTGGTGAGTTTAGTCAAGCCATAGTCCAACTTGATATAGTCGTTCCCTGCGGAGTCCAGCGAGTAGTCGCCCGTCGCACTTGTCTGCACGCCGCCCGGTGAATCCCAGCGCAGCCGGTGATAAAGCGCCTCGATATGCTGCTTGGAATTGATCTGATAATCCAGCTTGGGAGTATTGATCTCCTGGTAGCCCACCCGGTTGATTAATCCAAGATCACTGTTCAGAGCATTCAGGTCGGTCTGGTATAAAGCAGCCGCATTTACATAGCTACCCAACTTTAAGCGTGCAGCCAACGTACAAGCCTGGGCGTCCAGCACGTTGGTAATCGGCGTAGTGCCGGCAGTGAGATACCCCGTCGCATAGTTGCACGTCGCACCCACGGGAAGCGCCGTATCGGGGGTCGCATTGAAGCCATACGCCGACGTATTGTTCACACTGGAAGGGTTGGTGGCCACACCGGACAGAGGAAAAATACGGCTGTGCTGGTCATACGTATAAAACCAGAACAGCTTGTCCTTCACCAGAGGTCCTCCCGCAGAAAATCCATAGATCTTGCGCAGGTCCTTCGGCTTGAACGGAACGTTCGTCACCGTTCCATTCGCGCCCGTCACTGGAATCGTGCTTTGGTCGTTGAACGCATTCCACTTCGACTCGCGATCGTAGTAATACGCCTGCCCGTGAATTTCGTTCGTCCCGCTGCGCGTTACCGAGTTGACCACCCCGCCGGCTGCGCGCCCGTACTCCGCCGCATACACGCCCGTGTTCACCTGGAACTCACGCACGGCGCTTCCCGAAGTCGAATACGCCTCACGCGTGCGTCCGCGCTCTTCGGCGAAGTACGCCTGGTTGTCATCCGCACCGTCAATCTCAATATTGTTGAGAATCGTACTGATACCGCGCACACTGATGAGACCAAAGCCGCTTGAATCCACTGTAACGCCGGGCGTTAGCAAAGCAAGCGCAGACCAACGGCGATTGTTGATCGGAATATTATCGATCGCACGCTCATTCACATTGGAAGAGAAATCAGGAGACTCGAAGTTCAACACCGGAACATCCGCGCTCACCTGTACCGTCTCCGTCGATCCAATCAACCCCAGGCGAGACTCCAGATTCGTCATCTGCCCAACCTGCACGATCACCTGGCTCGTGCGATCTGCGAAACCACCCGCTGACACCTTCACCGTGTAAGAACCCGGCTCCAGCAGAGGAGCTTTGAAAAAGCCGCTGTCATCCGCCGTCAGATCCACTTCGGCGTTTGTTCCATCGTTCCGAATCGCGATGCTTGCCTTCGGAACCACCGCCCCGCTGGCGTCAAAAACCGTGCCTCCGATGGCTCCCTGCGTACTTGACTGCGACCAACCGGCTGTTGCTGAGAACGCCACTGCGATCAGGGGAAAAGCCGTGCTTCTGCGAAACGTCATCTGAACTCCCAAAATAAAAATTCTTGCCACGCAATTCAGCCCAAGAGGTCCATCCACAACTCACGTTCAGGCTGTATTTGTCTTTGGCACGAGAATCGCACGCGAGTATGAAACAGAGATGAACTACCCGCGTCCCAAGCCCCTCCACCGCTACCCTTCCAGTCCAGCTGGGTTCATTTAGACTTGAAGCTGCGCAATGTTTATCGACGAAGCCAAAATTCGAGTCAAGGCCGGCGACGGTGGGAACGGCTGCATGGCCTTCCGTCGGGAGAAGTTCGTCCCCCGCGGCGGACCCTCCGGAGGCGACGGCGGTCATGGCGGAGACATCCTCATGGAGTCCTCGCTCAGCCACAACACGCTCGTTCACTTCCGCTTCAACCCGGAGCACAAAGCCCAGCGTGGAGGCCACGGCCTCGGCTCCAACTGCTCCGGCTACTCCGGTGAGCACCTCTCCCTCAAAGTTCCCGTCGGCACCATCCTCTACGACGACGCCACCGGTGAGCAGATCCACGATTTCGCCCACGCCGGCGAATCGCTCCCCATCGCCCGCGGCGGACGAGGCGGACGCGGGAACCAGCATTTCGCCACCAGTACTCACCAGGCCCCCCGCGAGCACGAGCTCGGCCGCGCCGGTGAAGAACGCACCTACCGCCTCGAACTCCGCCTGCTCGCCGACGCCGGCTTGGTCGGCTTCCCCAACGTCGGCAAATCCACCCTCATCTCCCGCCTCTCGGCCGCCCGGCCCAAGGTCGCCGATTACGCCTTCACCACCCTCGAGCCCAACCTCGGTGTCGTCTCCGTCGGCGAGTGGCCGCACGAGCAATCCTTCACCATCGCCGACCTCCCCGGCCTAATCGAGGGCGCCCACCTCGGCGCCGGCCTGGGCATCCAGTTCCTCCGCCACATCGAGCGCACCAGCGTCATCGTCCACCTGGTCGACGTCTCCGATGCCTCAGGCCGCCCAGACCCCGTCGACGACTACAAGGTCATCACCGCCGAACTCAAAAGCTTCGACCCCGCCCTACCCGACAAGCCGGCCATCCTCGTCGCCGCCAAGATCGACGTCGCCAACCCCGACAAGCTAAAAAAGCTTCGTGCCATGGCCAAACGCCGCAAGCTGCCCTTCTACGAGATCTCCGCCGTGGCCGGCACCGGCCTCGAAGCGCTCACCTTCGCCATCGCCAAACTGGTCGCCCAATCCCGGCCCATCGAGCTCACACCGGAAACCCTACCCCCGGCCAAACGCAAGCCCAACTATCCCCCACCCGCAAACTCCGCGCGAGGACGTGCCTAAGCTCTATCCCGCCTGAATCTTTGTTTAACCCTAGCCGTCCATCTCTGCATCACTCCGCTCTTTTGAGGTCCGCCTTACTAATGAAACTCTGCTCCCTCCTTGTCGCCGCCGCGGCCTCCCTCACCACCTCCGCCCTCCACGCGCAGTTCGGCCTCTACGTCAACCCGATCGCCTCCCGCATCAGCAACTCCACCGCAGACTCCGGAACCTTCGCCTTCCTCGGCCAGAACGTCACCTCCCGCGTTTTTTGGGGCGTCAACTTCGGCGGCTACTACGACGCGGGGCGATTCCAGAAAGTCACCCTGGGCTTGGACCTACGGGACTCCATCGTGCACGGCAATAACGCAGGCCTGAATAGCTTTCTCGTCGGCCTGCGCATCTCCCGCCCTGCTCCAGAGCGTCTCCGCCCATACGTCGAGCCGTTCGTCGGTGCCGGCACGTCCAGAGCCCCCGAGACCACCATCCACGTCACCAAAGCCGAGTACGGCGCCCTCGCCGGAGTCGACTACGCGCTCGGCCACCACGTCGATTTCCGCGTCTTTGAAGTCGGCTACGGAGGCCTGACCACCGCCAGCAGCGAAACCATCGGCGGCAGCGGGTCCAACCATCCTATTCCAAGCGCCACCCTCCTCAACTTTTCAAGCGGCCTCGTCTTCCGCATCCCATAAGCGTGCGTCTTTACAATCTCCGCCCGCAGATCTCTGGTGCAAGATGCGTGTAGCTCTGTTCGGAGGCTCCTTCGACCCGCCCCATCGCGGGCACATGGCCCTGGCTGCGGCAGCCGCTGACAGCTTCGCCCTCGACCTCGTCCTCTTTGCTCCGGCCGGCCGTCAGCCTCTCAAAAAAGCCCTCACCGGCGCCTCCTATCCGCAGCGCCTCGCCATGGTCTCCCTTGCCTGCGAAGAAGACCCCCGTTTCACCCCTTCTCAACTCGACGCGCCGCACCCCGACGGCCGCCCCAACTACACGGTAGACACGCTCGTCCGGCTTGAACAGCTCTTCCCCAGTGCCCAGCGCTTCAATCTCTCGGGGGCCGACAGCTTTGCCACGCTTGGCAGCTGGCGCGAACCTTTCCGCTTGCTCGAGCTGTCAGAGTGGATCGTCGTAAGCCGCCCCAACTTTGCGCTGGTCGAGCCGAACGGCATGCCGCTCAACGAACACCAGCGCAGCCGCATCCATCTACTTGACTCAGTCCACGAAGATGTAGCCGCCACCCATCTTCGCGAGCGCCTGCACACCGGCGACTCCTGCACTGATCTGCTACCACGTCGGGTGTCATCCTACATCGAGCAGCAAGGCCTCTATCGGATCTAGCACTCAACCAGGCCGTCGTTCTGGCGAAGCCAAAATCCCCGTATTGAGCCTTTGTAGTTGCTTGTTTCTATCCAGCGCGAACAATTTCGTAAAAATGGCGATCGCTTTCGCCACGTCCGCATCCACCGCCTTATGATCCCCGTCGGCGCCCTTGTTCCTGAAGATAGCTGGCTCATTCTATTCTCAAATGTTGCCTGCACAGCATCGGTAATTGGATGAAATCCAGCCGGGCCTTCATCCATCCGCTACCATAGAGATCAGGAGTCCCATGCCCTCAAAGGAAACGTATCCTCTGCTACTCGCCGCCGCGGCAGCCTGCGAAGACAAGAAAGCCGAAGACATCCGCATTCTCGCGCTCGATCCCACCGAGAGCGGCCTGACCGACTACTTCCTCATCTGCAACGGCACCAACGACCGCCAGAACGTAGCGATCACTGACGAAATCGAAATCCGCCTAAAGCGCGAGTTCGGCACCTACCCAACGTCGGTCGAAGGCCGTCGCCAGGGCGAGTGGATCCTGATGGACTACGTCGACTTCATCGTGCACGTCTTCTCTCCGGAAAAGCGAGCCTTCTACGGCCTAGAGCGTCTACGCAAATCTGCCACGACGATCAGCGTCGCCGAACTCAATACTGAGCTGAAGGCAGTGATCGCAAATCAACGAATTGCCGCAAAAACATCCGTCGCCGAGAAAGACCCAACTAAAAAACGCATGAGCAAGACCCCGGTGAAAACATCCATTGAAAAGCCTGTTCGTCCAGCTCGGAAGTCGGCCGTAAAAGCAAAGACTAGCTAATCAGTTGATTTTTAAGAAAGAAGCAAGCAGGAGGGCCAGTCGGCACTCCTGCTTGCTTTACTACACACATCTTCTTCTAAAAGATGAATTTCCCAGCTAGCTGCAGCTGCCGGTTCGATCCATTCGTTTGGCCCGAAGCAGTAATTGGTGCGCCGTTCTTGTAGATGCTCACATAAGGAGTAAGCGAAACATCGTTTGCACCACTCAGGTTTAGATAGCTATTAGCATGATTCAAGACGTTGTACGCCTCAAGTCGGAGCTGCAGGCTGTAACGTTCCGTGAACTTGATGCTCTTGTTCACGTCCGCATTGAAGGAGAAAGAACCAGGGCCCCGGAAAGCATTGCGTGCTGACATCCCTGGGAAGGTATCTAGCCCGCTTACCGCTGTCGGTAGATCGGATGCTCCCATGGTTGCCGTTTTGACACCGTTCAGATAAACCGAACTGGCATAGTTTGTCTTAGGGTCAAGGTAGGTCTTATAGGCAGCCGTGTTGAGACTCTTACCGTCCGCCAGATAAGCGCTGGGGAAGTTGATATACGCGAAGTTATCCGGAGAGCCCGTAGGAATCGAATCTACAGTCTTGCTAAAGTTGGGAGCCTGATTGAAGAACGCACGGGAGCAGGCCGTGATCGCAGGAAGGGCACAGTTGTACATACTGAAAGGTGTTCCTGTAGATGCTTGGAAAATTGAACCAATCTCCCATCCTCCGACAGCTGTCCGCGTAAAGCCTCTTGTCCCAAAATCCGGAATTTGATAAACCAATCCCACGGAAACACGATGCCTCACATCGAAGTCGGAGTTGCCGTGATCCAAAGCATGGTTATACGGATCAAAGTAAGCTACGCCGCCTACGTCCGCATTCGCCGTACCGTCGGTAAAAGTTGAGCTCGTATTATCGGTGGAGTGGGAAAACGTGTAATTCGTGGTGAGCGTAATGCCACTATTCAGTAAGTTACTTGCACGGACGTAAGTGTTCACGCCGTTATAGTAGCTATCTCCATCCGCGCCGCGCACGTTAATCGAAGTGTACTGCGGATTCAAGCGATTGCTGTCGTTCAGATTGGCAGGCGAGCCAAGCGCGGCGGTATAGCGAGGAGCATCATTTTCATACTCCTGGCCGTAGTAGCTTCGGTTATAGTTCGCGATCGAGTAGTTATGAATACCCCTCTCGCCCGTATACGCAGCGCCAATGGCAACACTGCGGATGAGTTGATGCTCAAGACCAAGGGAATAAAACTGGTTGTAAGCAGGTTTGATATGAGGATCTACGGCACGAACGGTCCCTGGAGGAATGGCTTTCTGCACACCACTTCCGCCGGAAAAGCTGCCTAACACCCCTGTGCTGATTGGAATCGGCGCGCCAACGTCGTTATTTGTAAAGCTGATCGCAAGCTGCGCGGGAGGGTTGAGTGCAACGTTGTACGTGACGTTGCCGAAGTTGCGTTCATAGCTGATGCCATAGCCTCCGCGGAGACTAGTTTTACCATTTCCAAACAGGTCATATGCGAAGGAAAGTCGCGGTGCGACTTGCTTGTAGTTTGTATTCCAGAGTTTGCCTCCAGGATTCTGGACGCCTACCGGAGCCGCCTGATTCACCTGAAGAATCTTGCCCGCCCGGATACGATCCTGAAGACTTCCGCTTGTGCCGAAAAAGAAGTTGGAGTCCAGCGCGGAATTCTTATTATGCTGCGTTCCATAGAGCTCGTAGCGGAGGCCTGCATTAAGGGTAAGGCGCGGTGAGGTCTTCCAGGAATCATTGAAGAAGCCGGCGCCTTCATTGTAGCGGTTTGAACGACTGAAGTTAGGCTGGCTCACCGGACTGGTGATCGTGCAGGTCGGATCAAATGGAGGAGTGCCCCCCATGCCGGCGACTCCTGGCGTCGCGCCGGTCGTCAAACTCTTCGTGCAAGGAAACTTACCCTGAGGATTGAGATTAGCTTGGAAATAGTTCGCGTTTCCAGCCACGAAGTTAGCTAAAGCACCCGCAGTACCCGAAGACACCAGAGACTCTTGCGCATTTTCATAAATCGCAAACGTGTGATTGTCGCGAATATACGTGTACTGACCACCAAAGGTAAGTGAGTGGCGACCCTTAACAAGCGTGAAGACTGGGCTAACCACAATGTTGTTCTGCGGGCCGCCCGAGGGAAGACCATTGCCGGCATTCGTCTCGCTGTAGCCTGGAAAGACAAAGGCATTGTTGGCAATGAGCGGAGCCGCGCCAGAGTTCACAAACAGGGTAGGTCCTGCAGGGTTCGCTCCAAGGGGATTGTTACTGTTTACACGTAATAAGCCAAGCTGCAGCTGACCTGTAAAGTGGTCTGTAAACGTCTCAGTAATTCCGTAGACAAGGTTCTGCGCCTTGAAGCTGGTGTTCGTACTATATCCAGCGTAAGGGCTCACATTTCCTGTACCCACTGGGGTGACGGAGTTATAAAGCACATACCGCCCGTACATCTGGGTCCGCTGACTGAGGTTGAAGTCAACACGGCCATCGATGTTGTACGTGTTTTGAGGAATGCCACCACCAGCATCTGCCGGCACCGTAACATTGACCTGCTGTAGAACCGGAAAAGCATCGTTGAAGACGGTTGGCTGGGCAGCCTCAAGCGTTGCACGATCGTTGGCAAATGCCTGACTGACATATCCCGGAGCGCCGCCAATCTGGCCAAGTGTGAGAAGCTTGCCGGTCGGTACACCCGACACCGCGCCGAACTGATTGAAAAATGCTTTGGTATTCGCGTTCGACGCGGCAATAAATTGCGCAGTCGGAATATAAAACTGGGTCACGTTGCTGGAACGAACCCGAAGCCACTCGGTATTGTTAAAGAAGAAGAGTTTGTCACGCTTGAGCGGACCGCCCACCGAAAATCCAAAGTTATTGCGATCGAAGCGGTGCTGAGGAATTTGGTTGGCATTATTGTAATAACTGTTTGAAACAAAAGTGGACGGACGATAAAACTCGTAAGCCGTACCGTGATACGCGTTCGTTCCCGACTTCGTAATAACGTTGACCACTCCGCCGGAAGCGCGTCCGTACTCTGGTCCGTAGTTTGAAGTAATAACACGATACTCCTGCACCGAGTCGACAGGGACAGTCGTCGCGACGTTTACACTAAATAAGTATGTGTTCTCAATTCCGTCGAGAAGGATCTCGGTCGAGGCAGAGCGCGCTCCTCCGATATTCACACCGACACCGCGGCTGGTCGCGCTTGGGTCGGCGGAGACGCTCCCCGACAGCGCAACAAAGTCATACGGGTTGCGGGACTGGCTCGGCAATTCAAGAATCTGCGTAGTATTCACTACTTGTGAGTTTTCAGCGTTCTCAAGGTTGATCCCTGCAAGAGAATTGGCCGCCACATCCACGGAAACATCGCTGGCCTGTACGGAAAGCTTGGCATTTACGGTATTTGCAGAGCCAACCGAGACATTGAATACCTCAGTGGTGGTTGTCGCAAATCCCGGAGCCGTTACCGTGATCTTATAGTCCTGCGGAGGAAGCCCCTGGATGTTGTAATCGCCCGAACCGGTCGTGGTCGCCTCACGTTGTGCTCCGGTAGCCGCGCTGATCACGGTTACAGTTGCATTTGCAATCACCGCACCCGAACTGTCGGTAATGACGCCAGTTACTGACCCATTTTGGCTTTGAGCAAGGCTAGTAGCATTATTTGCCACAAGAATCATTGCGGGCACGGAGGCCAGCATTAAATTTCTAAAACGCATCGAATCCTTACTCCTAAGTAGTTAAATCGGAAAAATCCGGCAACTTCGAGTTCTCAATGTGCAACCAGCAAGCTAGACGATAAAAAAGACAACCGCATTCATCCATACCGACATCCGCTTGCCCGGAAATTGCGAGCGTAACTACGTAGCCAGTGGACGTCTTCGGGGGTACCTTGAAAAATGTGTATGCTGAGATCCTGTGCAAGTAGATGGCCAAACATAACTCGCCGCAAATTTGAATTAACCCAGTCTCTTTATGTCGAAACAAGGCTGCCCTATGGAAAAGCGGAGACTGCTGCTGATCCAGTTCACAAATCTGTAATAAGGTGCGGTATGAAACTTGTTCTCGCCTCCATTGCGACCCGGCAGCGATCGAAGGCCCCCGCTGACGCACTCGCACACACCTACCTGGAGCGCAGCAACCACTTCTCTCCCACAGATTCCTCCACCTTCCCCAACGAAATCGCCCTACTCGCCTCCGCCGAACGCCAACCCCAGCGCCCTGCCGCCACCCTCCTTCTCTTCGACTCCCGAGGCGACACCCTCACCTCCGAGCAATTTGCCGCACTCCTCGGTCGGCTCCGCGACGCCGCCACTCCCCGCATCCTGCTCGCCATCGGCCCGGCCGACGGCTGGTCCCCCGCCACCCTCGCCCGCGCACACCGCGTCCTCTCGCTCGGACCCATGACCCTCCCCCACGAGCTCGCCCGCGTCGTCGTCGCCGAACAGATCTACCGCGCCCTCACCATCCTGGCCGGCCATCCCTACCACAGCGGCCACTAAACCGCCCGCGCTTCGAAGGAGAACGCACTTGCCCGGCCCCACCGGGTTGTACACTTTCCCAAGGACTACCTACGCCGCCCATGACCTGGTTCAAACGCGAAGACAGCCGCATCATCAACGACGACACGAAAACCGTCCGCACCGAAGGCAACTGGATCAAGTGTCCTCGCTGCGGTGTCGCGCTGTTCAAGCCCGATCTCGAAGCCAACTCCAAGGTCTGCGCCAAATGCGGCCACCACTTCCAGTGCAGCGCCCGCGAGCGCATCGAAGGCCTGCTCGAACCCGGCTTCGAGCTTGTCGATAACAATCTCTCCTCCACCGACCCGCTCCAGTTCACCGACCTCAGGCCCTATAAGCAACGCCTCTCCCAAGCCCAGAAGAAAACCGGCCTGCTCGACGCCATCCTCAACGCCACCGGGCACATCGGCTCCATCCCCGTCGTCGTCTCGGCCATGGAGTACGGCTTCATCGGCGGCAGCATGGGTGCCGTCGTGGGAGAAACTATTGCCCGCGCCGTCGACCGCGCCCACGACACACGCCACCCGCTCATCATCATCTCGGCCTCCGGAGGCGCGCGCATGATGGAGGGCATCGTCTCGCTCATGCAGCTGGCAAAAATCTCCGCCGCGCTCGCCCGCCTCTCCGCCGCCGGCGTGCCCTACCTCTCCGTCCTCACCGACCCCACCACCGGCGGCGTCACCGCCAGCTTCGCTATGCTTGGAGACCTCAACATCGCCGAACCCGGCGCACTCATCGGTTTCGCCGGCCCCCGCGTCATCGAGCAGACCATCCGCCAAAAGCTCCCCGAGGGCTTCCAGCGCTCCGAGTTCCTGCTCGAACACGGCTTCCTAGACGCTGTCGTCCCCCGCAAGGATCTCAAGGCCTTCCTAGCCACAACGCTCAAGTGGATGAGTGAACCGGGTCCTGCCCGCTAGATACGTTCCGCTTTCAAAATCGCGCGCTTTCGAGCAGGTGCTAAGCCTGATCGGGCCTGATAAGCCCTACTTGCAAGTCAATGATGCGGTTCGAACCGAAGCGGTCGGTCCGCTGCCAAGCGTAGCGGTGACAGTGATTGGCGCCGAGGCAGCGGCCAAACAGGTTGCGGTGCCGTTGGTAGGATCGTTCAGATTGCTGATCTGCGCGCTCACCGTGTCGGAGAGACTCCAGACAGGCTGGAGGACGGGAATCACGGCTGGGACGGGACAGCTGTTCGGCTCTGTCTGGGGAGTGGAAATTTCCAGATATTTCACCTGGTTCGAGGGGGAGGAGGCGGCATGATCCGCAACAGCAGAGGAAGGATTGACCTCTATCCGGTAGACCAACGGGGTGCAAGCCGGGCTGGCTGTGCCACACCCGGCCAGGAGAGGCACGAGGATCAGTATAGCGAGCGTTTCAGGCCTGGCTTGCAGCATCTTCCCGGATCCCTTGTCTCGAGCGATTGCCCGTGTTGAGCTCTGTAGAGGACAATGACGCCGATAGCTTACCCTGCGGACAAGCGTTTGTCGAGCAGCTACTTCCGGTCCGGCACGGGAGTGATGCGGCCCTTCTGGAGCCGAAACCGCTCGTCGCGCCAAAGCACCGTATCTCCGGCAAAGGCCCACGCCCAGAACAGCAACCCGAAGCAGTCGCGCATCGGCAGCAGCCAAAGATCGCGCAGCACCTGATCATCCCGCAGCAGGCCCGCTCCCACGCTCAGCGCCACCGAGACCCGGGCCAGCAGCGCCACGCTCAGCAGCGTAAAGCTCCACAGCGCACCCCCCGAAGCGACGCACGTCGCCAGCGCCCACGGCAGGCAGTACGTCACGCCCAGCCCAAAATAGCCCAGCTTGCGCGAGTCCCGGGTCGACCGAGCCCACCGCATCTGGTGGTCCCAGAAGCCGCCCAGCGTCCACGCCGGCACGGAGGTCTCGACCGGCACGCCCGCCAGCTCCACGCGAAACCCCGCGCCCGCAATCCGGTGGCCCATTTCGTAGTCGTCCGCCAGATACTCCGTCAGCGGCTCGAGACCACCCGCCGCCGCCAGCGCAGCCTTCGTCACCGCCAGCGTAGAGCCCAGCCCAAACCGGATGCCACCCTCAAGCTTCCGCGCCGTCAGCACGCCGGGAAAAAAATCCGTCGAGATGCCGAGCGCTTCCAGCCGCGCCCACACCGTCCGCTCACGCCCGCCCGCGCCCGTGCGGCCCAGGTAAGGAGCCGTCACCATCCCCACCTGCGGCTCGGCGAAGCAGCGCATCACGCCGGTAAGATACCCCGGCGGCACCAAAATATCCGAATCGTTGATCAGCACATGCTCATACGCAGCACGCGGCAGCATCTGCACCAGGTTCGAAACCTTGCCGCTGGTACCCAGCCGCTCCGTGCAGTGGACCAGCTGCATCGGAACGTCAGGAAACTCCGCGCGCAGTCGCTCGACCTCTTCCGCCGCCGGATCGTCCAGGCTCGACAGCCCGAAGACCAGCTCAAATCCTCCCGCATACTGCTGCCGGCAGTGGCTGACAAGCCCCGCATACATGCGCGAATCAACCCCCTTGAGCGGCTTTAGAATGCTCACCGGAGGAGCATAGGGCGGCAACGTACGGGTGTGCCGAACGGCGGCGACAAAATCCCGAGCCCCCAACAGCGCAAGCAGCATGTAAGCAATGCCGGAAAGAGTGACGAGGGCTGTCAAGATTTCAATGCCAGTCGCCATCTGCTTAGTCTATCTAAGCCGCGATCGCCTACTCGTACCGCAGAGCTTCAATCGGATTCAAACTAGCCGCCTTCCACGCCGGATAAATCCCGAAAACAAGCCCGATCCCGCAGGCACTCGCAAACGCCAGCGCAACCCAAAATACCGACACCACCGAAGGCAGCACCCAGTGCAGCCCAAACCCGATCGCCGAGCCGACCAGCACGCCAATCACGCCGCCCACCGCACACAGCGTAATCGCCTCAAGCGTAAACTGCGTCAGGATCGTTCGTTTAGTCGCCCCGATCGCCTTGCGAATGCCGATCTCCCGCGTCCGCTCCGTCACCGAGACCAGCATTATATTCATCACGCCCACGCCGCCCACCATCAGCGCCACGCTCGACAGCGCAAACAGCAGCATAAACAGACCGCCGGTAATCTGGCTCCATAGCCTTGTCAGCGAGTCCGTGCCGAAGACCGCAAAATTATCCGCAGCCTCGTTTTTCACGCGGCGGCGGCGGCGCAGCAGGTCCGTAACCTCATCCTGCACCAGGCCGATGTATTTTTGGTCGTCGTACTTCAGCGTAATCCAGTAGTCGAGAACCTCCGGATGCAGCTTATGGAAGGTCGTAATCGGGAAGTATGCCTTATTGTCTTCGGCATTTTTCCCGCCCCCGAACGCGGTCCGGCGCTTGTCCACTACGCCCACCACCGTAAAGGTGATCCCTCCCACCACCACCTCTTTCCCCACCGCATCCTTGACGCCAAACAGTTCGTCAGCCGTATCCACGCCGAGCACGACCACGTCGGTGGCTCGTTCCTGGTCGTTGCTGTTGAAGAAACGGCCGTCGAGCATGGTCATATTGTTCACCGCTTCAGCATCCGGAGTATCGCCTTCCAGCTGCGTACTCTGCATGGAGCGGCCATTAGCGCGGATGGCGGTCGAGCCCACGCCACCGGGTAGGTTGTGCCCTACATATTGCAGAACCGGTGCGACCGCGACCACATGTGGAAGCGTGGCGATCGCCATGGCATCGTCGTACGTAAGCTGTTTGCGGGTCAGCATCTCGGTCGTGGGCCGGTCGGCGAACACCGGAAAGCGAAAGACGAACAGCACATTCGAGCCCAACGATTCCACCAGGTCCGACACACTATTATTCAGGCCCGTCACCACCGACGAGATGACGATCACCGTCATCACGCCAATCACAATGCCGAGGATCGTCAGGGCGCTGCGCAGCTTGTTGGCGCGCAGCGTGTCGAGCGCCATCTTGACTGTTTCGCGTGTGCCGTCGAGCGCCATAAAGTCTCTCAGTAGCCAGATGCCAAGGGTTAGTCGGCGCGCAACGCGACGATGGGGTCCAGATTCGCCGCTTTGCGCGCAGGATACACGCCGAAGAAGAGGCCGGTGACCGCGGCCATCAGCAGCCCGGCGAAAACGCTCCAGAGCGCCACCGTAGAAGGAAAGCCCGCCACAAAGGTGATAGCCTCCGCCACGCCGACCCCGCCCACCACTCCAATCGCTCCACCCGCAAGCGACATCACCGCAGACTCAATCAGGAACTGCAGCAGGATGTCCCGGCGGCGCGCACCCAGCGCTTTGCGAATGCCGATCTCGCGCGTCCGCTCAGTCACCGAGACCAGCATAATGTTCATGATGACAATGCCGCCGACGATCAGCGAGATCAGCGCAATCGCCCCCGCAACCGCGCCAAACGAGTTCGTCAGCGTAGAAGCAAAGCCGACCAGGGTGTTGTTCGTATCGAGCTCAAAGGAGTCCGCGTCGCCGGGTTTGTCATGCCGCTGCGCCCGCATCAGCACACGAACCTCATCGGCGGCGTTCTCAAGCGGAGCTCCCGCATCGCCCGCTTTGATGTAAATTGTCAAAGTCTTCTGCGTGCCATAGTCCTTCTGGTACGTGGTCAGCGGGACGCCGATAAAGTTGTCTTGGCTGGCACCAAAGGTGCTGCCCTGCTTCTCGACCACGCCGATGACGGTATACGGCGTGCCGTCCGCGCGCAGCTCCTGGCCAATCGGATCGACGCTGCCAAACAGATTCTCCTGGATATCCGTCCCGATGATGGCGACATGCGCGGCGTGCTCTTCGTCAGTCTCGGTAAAGTCGCGGCCTTCGGTAATAGTCAAGTTCTGGAGCGAGGGCATCTGCCACGTGTACCCGCGGATACTCGCGTCCGTAATCGACTGCGTGCCGCGCACCACCTTGCCCAACCCCGCCTGCTGCGCGCCCATCGCAAGGCAGCGTTTGCAGTTGTCCCGGACGTAACGGAAGTCGTCGAAGAGAATGTTTTTGCGCTTCTGGAACCGGGTAAAGTCGTCGGAGTTGGTAATAAACGAGGGCTGCTTGGAGACGGTAAAGGTATCCGCACCGTAGCTGGAGAACTTCTGGATGACGAAGCTGTTCGCACCGTTCACCAGCGTCACCACCGCAATCACGCTCGCCACGCCGATCACCACGCCGAGCAGCGTAAGCACCGTCCGCATCTTGTTGGCCCAGAGCGATTGCAGAGCGAGTTTGAGCGCTTCCTTAAAATCCATGGGCCCTGCTTGTGCCTATCTTACCGGTCGACGCGCAGTCAACGGTACGCAGCGCCAGCAGCAAACGTTCCCCTGCCCGGCGGCCAGCGTCCCCCTTAGGTTAGACTCGGAGGGCAGGCGGCTGGGCGATCGCTGCCGGCTTCATCCGCAAGGATGTTTGCCGGGGGAGGAAAGTCCGAACTCCGCAGGGCAGTGTGCCGGATAACGTCCGGGATTCCCGCGTCAAAGCGGGAAGACGGCCAGTGCAACAGAGAAAATACCGCCTTGTCCGCGCAAGCAGGCAGGGTAAGGGTGAAAAGGTGCGGTAAGAGCGCACCGGGCACCGAGTAATCGGGGCCGCATGGTAAACCCCACACGGAGCAAGACCAAATAGGCAGGGAGTCCGGCCGCCCTCTTCCGAGCGGCCGGCGCGTATCGGCCCGATGCGCCCAGGGGAAGAGGGCAGTGCCGAAACTTGCGGGTAGGTTGCTGGAGCGGCGCAGTAATGCGTCGCCTAGAGGAATGATCGCCTAAAACAAAATTCGGCTTACGGGCCGCCTGCACACTCCAACCGCCTCGAACCGCCACTCCGGTTCGAGGCGTCTCCTCTACAAACCCACCGCCACCCCGCGCCCCATCACCATACCGAGACCGCCACAATCCGCGGAGCCCCCGCAATCCCGTTCACCACATCCGTGCTCAGCACCGCCTCGAAATCGTGGTCTCTAAATCCGCCCCCCACGCGCCGCCGCAGCTGCGCCACACTCACCGCATTGCTCACAAACTCGCCCGCCGCCGCCGTCCCGCTCATCCCGATCCCCGCCACAATCATCTCCGGCTGGCCCGTCTGCTCGTTGTGCAGCCTGGCGACGATCGCGTAATCGCGCGTCACGGACCGATACTGCCGTTTCAAATCGAGCGACCAGTCCTTGAACCCCGGATTTCTCCTGTCCTCAATCCAGTACCGGTCCTCATCGCTCCCCGCAAAGTGGAACCGCAGCGCCTCTAAAGAACGCATGGTCCACGGGTTATCCAGCCCGCCAATCAAAATCACCGGCCCTTGTCGCAAATCCTCAAGCGTCGTCGCCACATTTGGCTTCGTCCGGTAGTCCCGCTGATGATTCGTCAACACATTGGCGATCTGCAGAGTCGCCAGCATGTCCGAGTAAACAACGTTCTGGCCCAGAGCTTCATAGTCGAGAAACGTCGGACCATTTGCTCCAGCGCTCGACCCGGAGGAAGAAGCAGCCCCCGCGCCCGCCGCCTGAGCCTCCCCGGAAGAACTTCGTCTCTGCCCCACATCCGTAGGAATACAAAAGAGAAGAGGCCGCTTCGACGCCAGCATCGGAGCCCAAAGCTCATCCATGCTGTCCGGACGCAGCCAGCGCACCAGCAACGCCGCAACCAATACGAAAAGCACGACTCCCGCCATCAAGAACGCCGCCCACGGCCTCCGAATCAGCCTCGCACGCCCCGTGCTCCCCGCACGCATCGGCTCTTCCGCAGCCACCGGCGTAGGAGGCACTCCCATCGCCCGCAACTCCTCCACCTCCGCAACCGAGAGCGGAAGCGCAACCGCCGCACGCGGCAGCGTTCTGGCTCGAAACTCCGGAGCATACCTCCCCGGAAGCAGCTCGATCCGGATCTCCGCGTCGTGCTCTTCATCGTGGTAATACTGCGCGATCCGCTTGCGAATCTCCGCAATCGTCACCCGCACAATCGGGTCGATCGCCGTGTCGTAATCCGCCGGACGATCGAACACCCGGATCCCGAGCAACCGTTCCTTGAGAAATTCTCCCCGCCCCGCCAGCGTCTCTTCCACAATGAACCGAAGTAACGGCGGGTAACGCCGGCTGTTTCTGAAATGATGACTCTCGAGCAGTCGGCTGAGCTGCTCACGAACCTGGCTGTGGTCCACCTCGCTCGAAGCACCGGACGTCGGAATGCCTTCCTGAACTGTTTGCATATTCCTACCTTTTAGGCTGCCCCGAAGCATAGTCCCTCTCGGTAAACGTTGGCAACTGCCCTCTTTACCTCTTTTTACCTCCTCTAAAGTTGCACTTTGCGGGGAAATAACCTCCTAACCTTCAGTTCCATACCAGAACAACCCTATACGGCGCTCATCGCACACGCCTAGCATCCGGCCCGAACGTAACAATCAGAACTGAGGCATCTTCCGCTCTCCGAATCTGCCTGTTCTGTCCACCTAGAGCGCTTCAATCGCAGAAGGATTTAACAAACATGAAGAATAGATCGACTCAGAAAAGCACTGGCCAGTGCAATCCCAAATGGAAGCGCGGGCTGCGCATGACCGCCCTTTCGCTCACCTTCGGTTCCGCAACCCCCTTCCTCGCCGCACAGACAACCACCGCCGACATCCTCGGCACCGTCACCGACTCCACCGGAGCCATCATCCCCAACGCCAACGTCCGCCTCGAGGACAACGGCACCCACGCCATCCGCACCGTCACCAGCAACGCCTCCGGCGAGTTCGACTTCACGCTCCTTCAGCCCGGCCGCTACACCGTCACCGCCACGGCCCCCGGCTTCCAGGAGTTCCGCGTCAACGACATCGCCGTCAACGGCGGAGACCACGCCCGCGCCGACGCCAAGCTCCAGGTCGGCCAATCCAACCAGGTCGTCGAAGTCACCTCGCAGACCCCGCTCCTCCAGGCCGACAGCGCCAACGTCACCACCACCATCACCACAGAGGCCGTCGAGAACCTCCCCACCGCGCAGCGCAACCTCACCTCCCTCGTCATCCTCACCCCCGGCGCCAACGAAGCCGCCTCGGTCGACGGCCTGAGCAGCGGAGCCCGCCCCGACGATCGCCGCCTCTCAAGCTCCTTCTCCATCAATGGCGAGGACTCCCAGCTCAACAACAACCAGATCGACGGCACGGACAACAACGAGCGCATCATCGGCACCATCGGCGTCAAGCCGCTGCTCGACGCCATCGAAGAGGTCACCGTCCAGACCAACGACTACACCCCCGAGACTGGACGCAGCGCCGGCGGGGTGGTCAGTGTGCTCACCAAGCGCGGCTCCAACCAGTTCCACGGCACCGCCTACGAGTTCATCCAGAACGACCGCTTCAATGCCAAAAATCCCTTTGTCCCCGCCGGATCACGTACTCCCGAGCTCCGCCAAAACGACTTCGGCGGCTCCATCGGCGGACCTATCTTCCGCGACAAGACGTTCTTCTTCGCTGCCGCCGAGGGCTTCCGGCTCGTTGCCGGGCAGCAACAAACCATCACCACCCTGGTGCCTACACTTACTCAGGAGCAAAATCCAGCAGCCGTCGTTGCAGCAGACCCGTACACCTTAGGCCTGCCGATCGATCCCATCGCCCTCAACCTGCTGAAGCTGTACCCTGCGCCGAACACCACTGCCGGCGGAACCACTTATAACTACGCGTCCAACCCGAAACAAACCAACTACTCCTACACCGTGGACGCCCGCATTGATCACCAGTTCAATGCGAACAATGCCCTGTTCGGCCGCTACACCTCCAACCATGTCACGGCCCTCATCCCGACTCCGCTCCCAAATGTGGTGATCAACGGCGTCTCCATCAACCCCGGCAACGGCCAATTCGGCTTCGCCGGCCCAGCCATCGACCTCGCCTACAACGGCCAACTGAACTACGTCCACACCTTCACGCCTCGCTTGCTGATGGAGTTGAGAGCGGCCTATACCCGCATCGATAATCAATCCAACTCGCCCAACTCCGGCACCAACGCCGCCACCGCCGTCGGCTTTCCCGGAAACATCGACTATAACGCTGCGAGCTCGGGCTTGCCGCTAATCGGTATTTCCAACTTCGCCCCGCTCGGGGACAGCAATTACGTTCCCATCCACGACCTTACGAACACTTACCAATACTCCGGCGTCGTCAGCTATACCATCGGCAAACACGCACTGCGTTTTGGCGGGGAAGCGATTCGCCGCCAGGCCAAGAATCAGCAAAGCAGCAATGCAGTAGGCAATATTAACTTCGGCTTACCGGAGGACGCCACCGGCACCGTAAGCTCCACCGGCACCCTTACCCAGGCGCAATCTCTGAATAACTCTCTCGCCACCTTCTTGGTAGGAGCGTTCACCGGAGAAGGCCGCAACGTCGATCTCTACACCCCCAACTACCGAACATGGGAGCCTGGCTTCTTCGGCCAGGATACCTGGCGCGTCACACCTAATTTGACCCTCGTCTACGGCGCTCGCTACGACTTCTACACGCCGTTCACGGAAGCCGACGGACGCATCTCGAACTATGACCCAGTCAATCACGTCCTGCTCGTACCGCAGAAGGGTTACAACTTCTTGCAGGCGCAGGGCGCAAACCTGAGTGGCATCGTTCCCTCTACTCCCACCGCGGGAATTAAAACTACCTATACCAACCTTGCTCCTCGTGTCGGGTATGCGGCAACGCTTCATCCGAACACCGTCATGCGCGGCGGCTTTGGCCTAGCCTTCTTCCCAGGAAATTACACCTCGAATGCATCGCTAAAAAACGCGCCCTTCAACGCCGTATACTCACCTTCGGTAAACGGAAACGCCTGCCAATCGCCCCTCGCAACCCAGATCGTTACCAGATATAACGCCGCCAACCCAAACAACATGCAGCCGGTAAGCCCGGCATGTCAGGCAGCACTCGGCCAAACAACGACTCTCGGCGCGGGTATTCCCATCCCCGCTCCCCAAGCCCTCAACAGCCCCAATCTCACCCTGCCCGATAACGTAGCCACCAACTTCCGTTCCTCCTACGTCATTCAATACAACACCTTGATCGAGCAGCAGTTCGGCAAAAATGTCGTCACCATTGGCTACGTCGGTCAACTCGGTCGTCATTTGCCTGCAACCCTCAACGACATCAACGTCCCCGACCCGCACACCGCGGTCATCGGCACGCAGCTCACCGTCCGTCCTACTGCTACGATTCTTCCCGGTCTCGGCGGGGTAGGCGAGTACTACAGCATCGGTACCTCCTCCTACAACGCCCTGCAGGTCTCCTTCCAGCGTCGCCTCAGCGCCGGTCTCACCGTTACTTCCAATTACACCTGGTCGCACGCCGTCGATGACGTCACCGATCTCAGCCTCGAAGGTCAGGAAGGTTGGGGCAACCTCGATCCCTTCAACATCGCTCAATACGAAACCGCAAGCAGCGACCTCGATCTCCGCAACCGTTTCGTCTTCGCCGGAAACTACGAACTGCCGTTCTTCAAAACTTCAACCGGCTTGAAGCGCATCCTCTTCGGCGGCTTCCAGACCAATGCCATCTGGATCTGGAATGCCGGAAGCCCCTTCAGCATCACCGACAACTACACCGGCCTCGGGAACTCCATCTATCACGGTATTGGCGGAGGTCCCACGCGGCCCTTACAAATCGCCGATCCGAAAGCTGGAGGACATACCATCCAACAATGGTTCAATCCCAGAGCCTTTGAAGTGCCCCTGCCTGGCCAGTTCGGGAACACCTCCCGCAACAGCCTCACCGGTCCAACTTTTGAGCACTTTGACCTCTCCGTCTTCAAAAACATCCTGATTACAGAGAAGTACAACCTCGAGCTCCGCGCGGAAACCTTCAACCTAACCAACACCGCCGGCTACTTCGTCCCTAACAACCAGAACGATCACGCCACCACCAACGCCGTAGGCGCCAACGCCAGCACCAGCGGCGGCGTACCGACACCTGGTGTCGGCTTCGCGCAGATCGTCTCCACCAACCCCGGCTACGTCCCCCGCGAACTGCAACTCGCCGTCAAGTTCAAGTTCTAACCGCAACCTTGAACTCCAACCCGAAAGCCCCATCTGCAATCCACCGCATATGGGGCTTTTCACTAGAGCCTAGCTTTCTCTCTCGACACTGTGCCAGACTACAAAAAACTGCTCCTCCCAACCCAAAAGGACCTTCCTTGAACTCCACCTTCTCAAGACGCGCCCTCGGCCGTATGCTCGGCGGCGCCTCTGCTGCCCTTTCGCTACCCGCCGCCTCCACCGCCGCACTCGCCGCCCAAATCCCCTCCTCCTCCTCCCGCGCCTTCCCCGCAGACTTCCTCTGGGGCTCGGCCACCGCCTCCTACCAGGTCGAAGGAGCCGTCCACGAAGGCGGCCGCGGACCCACCATCTGGGACACTTTCTCCCACACCCCCGGCAAAGTCAACCACGGCGATACCGGAGACGTCGCCGACGACTACTACCATCGCTACCGCGAAGATATTGCCCTGATGAAGAATCTCGGCCTCAAAACCTGCCGCTTCTCCATCGCCTGGTCGCGCATCTTCCCCACCGGCACCGGCAAGCCCAACCAGCAAGGCCTCGACTTCTACCGCCGCATGGTCGACGCGCTCCTCGAAGCCGGAGTCCAGCCCTACTGCACCCTCTACCACTGGGACCTCCCCCAACCCCTCCAGGATCGCGGCGGCTGGGAAAACCGCGACACCGCCAAAGCCTTCGCCGACTACGCCGGCTACACCGCCGGCCAGCTCTCCGACCGCATCCAGCACTTCATGACCATGAACGAGATGCGCACCTTCGTCGAGCTCGGCTACCGCAACGGCACCCACGCCCCCGGCCTCAAGCTCGACGCCAAACGCGTCGCCCAGCTCAACCACTTCGTCGTCCTCGGCCACGGACTCGCCGTCCAGGCCATCCGCGCCAAGGCCCGCCCCGGAACCCGCGTCGGCATCGCCGACAACATCACCGCGGTCGTCCCCGTCATCGAGTCCCCCGAGCAGATTGCCGCCGCCCGCAAAGCCATCCGCGAAGAAAATGCCATGTTCCTCACCGTGCTCGAGGAAGGCCGCTACACCGACCTCTACCTCAAGCGCCTCGGCCCCGACGCGCCCAACTTCACGCCCGAAGAAATGAAGATCATCGCCAGTCCCATGGACTTCGTCGGCATCAACATCTACCAGCCCACCTACGTGCGCGCCGACAGCTCCGAGGCCGGCTACACCGTCGTCCCCATGCCCACCTCCTACCCGCACATGTTCAGCGAGTGGCTCAGCATCGGTCCCGAATCCCTCTACTGGGGCCCAAAACTCGTCCACGACGTTTGGAACGTCAACGAAATGTACATCACCGAGAACGGAGCCTCCTCCACCGACACCCTCGCGCCCGACGGCCACATCTACGACACCGACCGCGTCATGTATCTGCGCAACTACATCACCCAGCTGCAGCGCGCCGTCGCCGAAGGCGTCCCCGTCAAGGGCTACTTCCTCTGGAGCCTGCTCGACAACTTCGAATGGGCCGACGGCTACGAAAAACGCTTCGGCATCACCTACGTCGACTTCACCACCCAGAAACGAACCCCCAAACTCAGCTCCTACTTCTACAAAAACGTCATCGCTACCGGCCGCGTCTCCTGAATTTTTCGGCGTTCTGCTTGCATCTCATGACTGATCGTTATCATGGGGGAGTCAGAAAAACGATTCCCTCTGATCTGGAGACCTCATGGAGTTTTCCCCGGAGACCGGCAACCCAGGCACGCAGCCCGGCTATCCACGACCCCAGTTGCAGCGCCAGCAATGGACCTCGCTCGACGGAGAGTGGGACTTTTCCATCGACGCCCGCGCCGAATGGAAAACCCTCTCCGAAATCGATTGGAACGCCAAAATCCAGGTGCCCTTCGCCCCAGAGACCGCCGCCAGCGGTATCGGTGATACCGGCTTCTTTTGCGCCGTCTGGTATCGCCGCCATATCGACCGGCCCCATCTCAAACCAGGCGAACGCGTCATGCTGCACTTCGGCGCCGTCGATTACGGAGCCAACGTCTGGATCAACGGCGTTGAAGTCGCCTGGCACGAAGGCGGTTACACCCCCTTCTCCGTCGAAATCACCGGAGCCCTCACCGCCGAAGGCCCGCAGGAGATCGTCGTCCGCGCCAACGACGACCCCAGCGATCTTGAGAAGCCCCGCGGCAAACAGGACTGGAAGCTCGAGCCCCATGCCATCTGGTACCCGCGCACCACCGGAATCTGGCAGACGGTCTGGTTTGAGATCTTGCCGGCCGCCTCCATCAGCACCGTCCGCTGGACCTCCAGCCTCGAGCGCTGGGAGATCGGCCTCGAAGTCCACGTTGAAGGCAACACCGACAAGGCACTCCGACTCGCCGTACAGATGCATGCCGGCGATCAGCTTCTCGTCGAAGACTCCTACACCTTCATCCACTCCATCGGCGGCGCAGGCTATGGCCCCTCCGGAGAGGTCCACCGCCGCATCGCCCTCTCCGACCCCGGCATCGACGACTTCCGCAACGACCTGCTATGGAGCCCCGTCAAGCCCACCATCATCGATATCCAGCTTCAGCTCATCGACGTCGAAGGCGCCGTCATCGACTCCGTCCGCAGCTACACCGCGCTGCGCTCCATCGATATCCAAGGCGATCGCTTCATCCTCAACGGACGTCCTTGGCCCTTGCAGCTGGTGCTCGACCAGGGCTACTGGGAGCACAGCGGCCAGACCGCCCCGAACGACGATGCCTTTGTCCGCGACATCCTCCTCGCCAAGGCCATGGGCTTCAACGGAGTCCGCAAGCACCAGAAGATCGAAGACCCGCGCTTCCTCTACTGGGCCGACCACCTCGGCCTGCTCGTCTGGGAAGAGATGCCCAGCGCGTACCGCTACACCCAGCGTTCCGTCGAGCGCCTCACCCGCGAGTGGATCGAAGTCCTCAAGCGCGACTGGAGCCACCCCTGCATCGTCTCCTGGGTCCCCTTCAACGAGAGCTGGGGCGTCCCCGACCTACCGGACTCCGCCGCCCAGCGCAACTACGTCCAGGCCCTCTACCACCTCACTAAAACACTCGACCCCACCCGCCCCGTCATCGGCAACGACGGCTGGGAAAGTGTTGCCACCGATATCATCGGCATTCACGACTACGACGACAATCCTGACCGTATCGCTCAGCGTTACAACGTCAACGAGGTAGCGGACCGGCTCTTCGAGTTCGAACGGCCCGGTGGACGCATCCTGCGGCTCGGCGAAGCAGGTCGAGCACGCCTGCCCATCGTCCTTACAGAGTTCGGCGGCATCGCCCTCCGTCAGGACGACGATCCCACCTGGGGCTACACCTCATCCAGCACCGCCGATGAGTTGCTGGCTCGCTACACTGCGCTACTCCGCGCCGTGCGCCCTTTGCCGGCCCTTGCAGGCTTCTGCTACACCCAGTTCACGGATACCTTCCAGGAAGCCAACGGCCTGCTCTACGCCAATCGCACCCCCAAAGCCCCACTTGACCAGATCGCTCTAGCCACAGCCGGCTTTGTCCCCAACGAGCGCGACCCCTGGGTCTCCACATGGCGCAAGCGCCTAATGGAACTACAACGCTGAACCTGCCTTAGCGTTCCCTCAGCCCCAAGCCACCAAAAACCCTCGGCTCCCCTCACCTCAGACAGCTTCACCGTCTGAGGTGAGGGGAGAAACACATCCAACCTAAGGAATCACCGCCACCGAAGGCGCCGAAACAACCGCGGCTCCACTTCCACTCACAACCCCCACCGACCGCGGAGGCTTCGAAGCAGCCACCGTCACCGCCGCGGGAACAGTCCCGCTCAAACTGACAGACTGATCCGCATCCTCCGCAATCTCACGGAATAAATGCAGCGCCTGTGCCACCACCTGGTCCATGTTGAAGTAGCGGTAATTGGCTAAACGTCCGCAGAAGTAAACGCCGGTCGTCGCGTTGGCAAGCTCCCGATATTTCTCATACACCTGCGCATTCTCCGGCCGCGGCACCGGATAGTACGGCTCTCCACCATCGCAAGGATACTCATACACAATGCTGGTCTTCGCATGCGTCTGTCCGGTCAGATACTTGAACTCCGTAATCCGCGTGTACGCGTGCTCATTTGGATAATTCACGACCGGCGCCGGCTGGAACTTCTCCTGATCATGCGTACGGTGCTCAAAGCGCAGCGAACGATACGGAAGCTTTCCAAATCGATATTCGAAGAACTCATCGATCGGACCCGTATATACGACTTTTGCGCGAGGATACCGATCAATCACATCGTGGTAATCGGTGCAGAGCATCACCGTAATCTTCGGGTTGGCCAGCATCTTCTCAAACATCTTCGTATACCCCTCAAGCGGCATCGCCTGAAACGTATCAGAGAAGTAGCGATCGTCGCGATCCAAACGAGCCGGCACCCGCGCCGCTACCGAACTATCCAGCTGTGAGGGATCGAGCCCCCACTGCTTGCGCGTATAGTTGCGGAAAAATTTTTCATACAAGTCCCGCCCAACCTTCGATACGACGATATCTTCAGAGGTCCGGATCTGACTCTTCGGCTCGGCACGCTCAGCCAGAAATTGCTTGAGCCCCTCTGAATCCAAATTCAAACCATAGAGCTGATTCACCGTGTCCAAATTGATCGGCATCGGCAGCAACTTGCCTTCTACCTCTGCCAGCACACGATGCTCATACGGCCGCCAATTCGTAAACTGCGAGAGATAGTCCACCACCTTCTGCGCAGAAGTGTGGAAAATATGCGGACCATACTCATGAATCAAAATCCCGTGCTCGTTATAGAAGTCGTAGGCATTGCCGGCGATATGAGGCCGCTTGTCAACGACCAGCACCCGCTTGCCAAGCTGCGACGCAATGCGTTCAGCAATCGTAGCTCCCGCAAATCCCGCACCCACCACCAGATAGTCGTAGTGCTCATTCACCGTACGCTTCACACTCTGCAAGCGAGCACTCACAGCAGGCTTCGCCACCGGCTTGCGCGCCTCGCGTGCTGCGTTCATCTCACCAAGCATCGCGGCCCACGTGCGATCCCACGAAGACTCAGCAAGCTTCCGCGCCACACGCGCACTCCACTCTGCATCTTCACCGACGCTCAAAGCGCGATCGAGCGCTGCAACAAACTCATTTGCATCCGCACCAATCTCCACCAGGCCCGGCTTGCCATAGGCGATCACCACATCGTGTATCGGCGTGGACACCACGCGCTTACCCGCCGCTAGATACTCCGGAGTCTTCGTCGGAGAAATGTAACGAGTCGATTCATTCATCGCAAACGGAAGCAGCGCTACATCCCAGCCAGCGAGATACCGCGGCAGCTCACGATACGATTTGCCGCCAAGATAATGCACATTGGCCGCCTGTGGCAGTGTTGCCGGATCAATCTTGACAACCGGGCCAAGATACACAAAATGCACATGAGGACGCATCTGCGCCATCTCAGAAACGAGCTGCACATCCAGCCGCTCATCGAGTACTCCAAAAAAACCGGCGCGTGGATGCGGAATCGCAGCCTGATCCGCAGGATCTTCACCCGCAACGCGAGCCTGCGCAAAGTGACTCAACTCAATTGAACTTGGAAACGCATGGACATTTGCATGGTGCGAACGCTTCGCCTCATAGATCGACTGGCCGCCGGTAAAGACCACATCGGCTGCCCGAAACAGTTGACGCTCCCGCTCCATCAGCTCTGCAGGAGCACCAAGAAACGCCGACAACTCATCCATGCAGTCATATACCGTAACGCCCGCAGCCGGATGCGCCGCAAGATGCGCACTGAAGCCAAACGCCATCGGCGTGTAATACCAGCGATCAAAACTCGCCATCGCACGCTCGGCAATCATCTGATCCAACAGCCGCGCCTGTCCCGCGACCACATCTTCACCCAAAAGAAAATGCGGACGAATCACCGTCACTGCAGCACTTTCCTCAACGGATAAAAATTCGAGAACGCCTCCCACGGGAGTTGCGAAGGAATGGTCCTCTGCATCGTGCACAAACGCTTCTTCCCAAAAATAAACCGCCCGGGTAAGCGAGGCACGCGACAACAAATGTTGCGGACGCTGCGTCACAAAATGCCAGCGCAAATGGGAAAAAACAATCAGAGAAGGCTGTTCTTCAGCGGAACTGGAAGTCTGCACCGAACTCGATCTGGAAGAAGCAAGGGCTTCTGTAAAAACAGCCTCAGAAGATCGATTCGCGTGCGCTAAGTCAAAAGTCACAGTTTTTCCGGCTGAAGAATCATCCATAAAATCGAAACCCCTGTTCTCTTCAATAAGTGCAACGATAGGGCCGTCTTTCCGCCAGGAATTGGCGGCCATCTGTTATCAGACTGGCTTCCGCTCGTTTGTAGATAAGATGCTAGATGTAGACTACACGATGCCATCTGGAAACGATGCAACAGGCTTCGCCGCCGCCTGTATGTTTCTCGCTCAATTTAGTCGATCGCCTTCCAACACTGATTTGTTTGCCATACCAACTTCTTTGTCTGCGTCATCATCAACACAGAGAACAAAGTAAGGAACGGCAGCGCGTAACAAACGCGCTTGGGGAGACGCCTCTTGTCCAATCACCCAACACGCATGGAGCTTTGGGGTGGTGCCGAATGCACCATCAATCGCGTGGGCAACACCTTCTTCGATCAACACACCTGGTCCGGTCATCGCCTACGATTCGACGACGATCTAAGTATGTTCGCCACGCTTGGTCTTAAAACATTACGTATCGCTTTGCTCTGGGAACGCTTCGAACAGCTCGGCCATTGGCAGGAAGCCGACCGTATGCTGCAGTCCGTTCAACGCCACGCGTTACATCCCATCGTCGGTCTCGTCCACCATGGCAGCGGCCCTTCGCACACCGATCTTCTCGATCCCGCCTTCCCCGAAAAACTCGCTGCCTACGCCTTGGCACTCGCACAACGTTATCCCTGGATCACCGACTACACCCCCGTCAACGAGCCGCAAACCACCGGGCGCTTCACCTGTCTCTACGGCCACTGGTTCCCGCATCACCGCAGCATGCACACCTACGTACGCGCGCTCTTTCATCAAGCCAAAGCCATCGTGCTCTCCATGCGCGCCATCCGCTCCGTGCAGCCGCATGCCCGCCTAATCCACACAGAAGACGGAGGCGTCACCTTCGCCTCACCCGCCTTGCACTCCTATCAGCAAGCGCGTGAGCATCGTCGCTGGCTCGTCACCGACCTGCTCTGCGGCCGCCTAACCCACACCCATCCACTCTTTCCCTTCCTGCTCGAACACGGATTGGCCGAACACGAAATCCTCTGGTTCGCCGCCAACCCCTGTCCTCCCTCCATCCTCGGCATCAACTACTACGTCACCAGCGATCGCTACCTCGACGACCGCCTCCACCTCTATCCCGCGCATCTCCCCGGAGGCGACACCGGCACAGAACCTCTGGTCGACATCGAAGCCGTACGCGTTCTCCCGGAAGGCATCCTCGGCGTTGGCCAGATCCTCAAGCAAGCCTGGGACCGCTACCACCTGCCCCTCGCCATCACCGAAGCCCACCTCGGCTGCGAGCCCGAGGAGCAGCGTCGCTGGCTCTATCAAACCTGGCAGCAAGCCCAAGACGCCCGCACCCACGGCGTCGATGTACGTGCCGTCACCGCCTGGGGTCTGCTCGGCCTCTACAACTGGTCGTGTCTCTGCACAGAAGACAAAGGCGCCTACGAAGCCGGAGCCTTTGATCTCTCTTCCGGCCTCCCGCAACCCACCCCCGTCGCCGAGCTCATCGCACAACTGGCCACTGGCCAAACGTCCCAGGACGAAAGTCTTCTGCAGCCCGGCTGGTGGAACCTCGACTCCCGCATCCTCATCCCTCCCCCAGCTCCCGGCATCAACAGCCACACCGTTCCTCCCCGCAAGGAACCGCTCTCCCAGCCCGCGCCCGCCAGGCCGCCCGAAGGCCCCGTCGGCGAGCACATCCTGATCGAGCGCGGCGCGTAACAAGACCCGACCCTAAAACCTCCGGCAGTTTTCTCGACTGAAGTAAACTTCCGGGTGCCCCATCTCGGGCAGTCGTATCGCCTGAGGTGGGGATCCACAACCACCAACAAGGGAGTCAATCCACCCAAGACTCCACATTCCGTGTCAAGTCCCACAACCCACCTAGAACTCACTAAGTCTCTTATTATCAACAACATCCAACAAAAATAAATCTGGCACATTCTCACGCGCAAAGCATTAAACTAGAAGTAGAGATCAAAACCACCGTCTCAAGGCATCCCCTTCAAGCAACCGTTCTAAGCGCAGGATGCGTTTCAACCACTTCGCCGCCTCAAGCTGTCCGCTAGACCGCAAGTCCTCTCTTTACACGACTTTGCCTGTAACCCTTGAAGAATGAGGACTTTACGCCCCCGTAAACAGGTATCTCATTCAAAATAAGGAACTTGCTTGAACCCGGGGGGGGACCCCACCCCATCCGCAACCCATAATCGAGCATCAATTCTCAAACGCTTTCGCCTACTCCGTCGGCCGACTCTCACGTCCATGCTGGCCGGCAGGTACATCCATCCGCGACCCGCTATGCGGCGTCCCATACGGCACAACCGGTGCCGCTCCACCCCGCAGACCAGCGATGATCTGCGTCTGAAAGTCGTGCGCCGCACCCGGATTGTTCGGCAGAAACACCGTATTTGTGCCGCCCCGCGTCCCAATATCGCGCAGCGTGTCGAAATATTGCGTCAGCAGCACCAGCGCCATTACATCCTCGCTCGTCGCCCCCGGAACCCCATGCCGGAAGTTCTCGATCGAAGAAGACAAACCATCGATGATCGCCTGCCGCTCCGCCGCAATGCCCTTGCCCTGCAGCGCTTTGGACTCCGCCTCCGCCTCGGCCTGCTTTACCTTTAGAATCTTCTCCGCCTCGCCGCGCGCCTGCGCCGCCACCTGCGCCCGCTGCGCCGCGTTGATGTCGTTCATCGCTGCCTTCACCTTCACATCCGGAACAATGTCCGTCACCAACGCCGTCAGAATATTGAAGCCAAAACCGGACATAATCTGGTCGAGCTCTGTCTTCACCGCCACCGAAATCCCGGATTGCTGCTCAAACGTCTCATCGAGCGTCAGCTTCGGCACATGTCCCAGAATTGAGTTGAAAACAAAGCTCTCAATCTGCTTCTGCGGGCTCGAAAGCTTGTAAAACGCATCGGGAATCCGGTCGTCCAGCACCTGGTACTGCACGCTTACCGGGATCTGCACGAAGACGTTGTCTCTCGTCTTCGTCTCCACCGAGAACTGCGCCTGTTTCACCTGCAGGTCGATAATGTACGCCCGTTCGGCAAAGGGCATGAGAATCTGAAGTCCCGGACGCACAATCCGGTTAAACTTCCCGAAACGCTCCACCAGACCAGCCGTCGCGGTACGCACCATGACCACAGTCTTCAACGTCGTGATCAGCGCCACCAACAGGATAAACAAACCGAAAAGGATCACTAAACTCATCGTGCGGGCTCCGCGTCCCGTGCCCGAAGCATACAGCAGGCTTGCCCCCGCCCGGACCAGCCGCACACTGCCTTTACCATAGGAGCAATGAGGATGAAGGCGCATTTCACTCCCGCCTGCCTAAAGTTTCTGAAAGACCTTGGGCGTCATAATGATCGCGACTGGTTCAACGCGCGCAAAGACATCTATGAGGCCGAACTCAAGACGCCGATGCTCGCCGTCATCGCGGAGGTCAACGAGGAGCTCGCCGGCTTTGCACCGCAATTCGTGCGTGATCCAGCAAAGTGCATGATGCGCATCTATCGCGACATCCGTTTCAGCCCTAACAAGCAGCCCTATAAAACCAACGTGGCAGCCTGGTGGGCGCGCGCCGGCCTGGAGAAGACTTCCGGTGCAGGCTTCTATCTCGAGCTGAGCCCCGAGGCCTTGCGCATCGCCGCCGGAGCCTACATGCCCGAGAAGGACCAACTCCTCGCCATCCGCCGCATGCTGCTCGACGACCATGAAGAGCTGCGCAGGCTGTTTTCGTCAAAGTACCTGAAGGGCCGCATGGACCCCTTCGACGGCCAGAAAATGTCACGCGGACCTAAAGGATTTCCCGCGGACCACCCCGCCCTCGACCTCATCCTGCATCGGCAGTGGGGCATCATGGCCACCCTACCCCCGGACGCGGCCCTCCTTCCCACTTTGGGAAAGGAGATCGTCTCCCGCTTTCGACTCGCCCAGCCCCTGGTAGAACTCTTGAACCGTCCCCTGATAGCAAAGCAAAAAACACGCTTGTTTTAGGCCAACTCTTGGCAAAACACGAGTGAAATGGGCAAACTGCAAAGGAACTTTACAAACTCTGGAGAACCCGTTGACAAACTTCGAATGGAAGCCGATGGTGGACTGCGGAAGCTATTCCCGCAACTGTCGAAATCCGCATAAACACAGGGATTTTGATTCAGAACGCAGGACAGAAGACGGCTCGAACATGAAGAGAACCGTGTCTCCCAAAGCACCGCTTCCAAAGATAACTTCACTCAAGGAGCAACAATGGCAAAAGGAATGACCAAGACCGCGCTCATCAAGACGATGGCCGAGAAGATGGAACTCACCGGGAAGCAAACGTCAGCCTTCCTCGAAACACTCGCCGAGACAGCCGTAAAAGAAACTAAGAAAAATGGTGAATTTACCATCCCAGGAATTGGTAAGCTGGTGAAAGCGGAACGGAAAGCTCGCCTCGGACGAAATCCGCAGACTGGCGAGACCATCAAGATCAAAGCAAAGACGGTGGTCAAGTTTCGGGTCGCCAAGACCGCAAAAGATACGATCGCTCCAGTGAAGAAATAACTTTGCGGAGTCGATCGTTTGCAGCGCAAGAGAGTTGGCCAGAGTCGCAGGGATGCACTCTGGCCGTTTTTTGTGCCTAGCTCCGCCGTGTTTCAGGAATCAGCGCGCGCAAGAGGAGCGAAAGTCCAAATGAAACAATTACGCATTGGATCAGCAGCGTCGCGTTGTAACGCCAGCCTGCAATCGCAAACGCAAGAGCCACGCCCCACATATAGCTTTCATTCAGTGCAGCCTGCGTCCAGTGTGGTTCCAAGCCCAGCGCTGCAACCCGCGGCCGCAGCGCTGGAATAAGCCGAGGCACAAGTCTGCAATAAGCCTCATATGGCGCGCCCAAACGTGCAGACAGAAAAGGTTCTTCTGCAAGGATCAGACGGACCTGCAGAACGCCAATCAAAACCAGAGTGAAAACAGCCCCGGAGCGAGGCATCAGCAAACTAATCGCCAGAGTATGTAGGAATGTTCCCAGGTAAAGCGGATTACGCACGTATCGAAACGGCCCATCCTGCAAGAGTCCACTCAGCTCAGTCGCCTTAGCCGTGTGCATGTCTCGTGCTTGCACCACGTCCGCTCCCAGGTACGCTCCTCCCCAGGTGCGCAGGGCGACACCTGCGAATGCAAAGACGATCGCCGCCCAAAGCAGCAGCTGGAACGCAAGCGAGATGTTCAGCCCTACCTGCATCAGATTTACCGCGAGCAAACCCCACGTGTGTGCGTTAGCTCCTGCCGGATCCAAATGCAGCCAGAAGTTCCATGGAGCCCAGAAGCCCAGCCCATAAATGAGAGCATGAAGCAGATAGCGAAATCTGTACTCGAAACGGAACGCCTTCATACTCCCATCATAGGTGCCTGTATGTCCGTTGCGAGACTCAGTCGTCTGACTGCGCGTTCAAAGCGCTCAGTAGCGAGTCGAAGTCGTCAAGATTGGCATATTCAATAATTACGCGGCCGCTACCTCGCCTGTCCTCAACACGCACCTTCAATCCAAGCGACCGTTGAAGACGATCCTGCGCCTCACGCACATTTGGGTCCTGTTCAGCCTGGCCGGCGGCCAACTTCTGCAACTTGGTCGGTTTCGACTCTGGATGGATGAGCCCCTGCACGTAGCTTTCAGTCTGGCGCACCGACAACGATAGAGCCATGACCTTCTTTGCTGCAGAGAGGATTTGTTCCGGTGTAGACAAACTCAGCAGCGTACGTGCATGTCCGAAGCTAAGATCTCCTACCTCGACCTGCTGCTGGATGAGCTCGGGTAACTTCAACAAACGAAGAAAATTAGTTACGGAGGTCCGCTCTTTTCCCGTTCGCGCCGCGATTTGCTCCTGAGTCATTTGAAACTCGCTCTGCAGTCGCGCATAGGCCCGAGCCTGCTCCATCGGATTCAGATCGGCGCGTTGCAGATTCTCAACAATGGTCATCTCCATTGCTTGTTCGTCCGATACCTCGCGCAGCATCGCAGGGATGGTGCTCTTGCCGGCCTCCTTCGAGGCCAGCAGTCTTCGCTCACCAGTAATCAGCTGGTAACGGCCTCCAGCAATGGCGCGCACCAGAATAGGCTGCACAACACCACTTGCCGCGATACTTTTTGCCAGTTCGGTGAGCTTCTCAGGATCGAAGCTGGTGCGGGTTTGAAACGGATTACGATCGATCAACGGAAGATCGATCTCCAGCGGAGTCCCAAGCATTTGGGAGGCTTCAGGGGCGGGTGAGGCTACGGGAGAAGGTCGTGAAGGAAGCAGCGACTCCAGGCCGCGGCCCAGAGCACGTCGTGAAGCGATCTTTGGCTCTGACATCTCTGTTTTCATCTTGCGTCTTTCCTGCTTTGCACATCCGGGTGAAGTGCGAGAAGTTCATTTGCGAGTTCCTGGTATGCTTCCGCGCCGCGTGAACGTGGATCGTACAGTGCCACCGGCTTTCCGTGACTAGGAGCCTCAGCGAGGCGTATGTTGCGTGGAATCGTCGTCCTGAATAGTTTTGGGCCAAAGAAGTCACGCAGATTTTGTGCTACTTGCTGCGACAGATTTGTACGTTCGTCGTACATCGTGAGCAACACTCCTTCTAATCCAAGCTTTGGGTTGAAGTGGAATGCTACGCGATCGAGGGTACTGATCAACTCGGAGACTCCCTCGAGGGCGAAATACTCAGCCTGTAACGGCACGAGGAGGGCGTCCGCGGCAACCAGCGCATTCAAAGTCAGCAGATCTAAGGATGGTGGGCAATCAATCAAGACGAATGCATACTGCTCGCGAACTTGCTCGATTGCCTCGCGAAGACGAAACTCGCGTCGCTCCAAAGAGACCAGCTCAATGGTTGCGCCGATGAGTTGGCGGCTGCCCGGAATGAGCGAGAGAAGTGGGATTGCGGTGGGGAGAGAACTTTCTTCAAGTGCGGTGGTTCCAAGCAGAACATCATAGATAGACAGCCGTTGAGGCTCGGTCTCCGCCTGTTTGCGGAAACCGAGCCCTCCGGTGGTGTTCGCCTGTGGGTCGCAGTCAATGAGAAGGACAGAGTGTCCTTTCAAGGCTAAGGAAGCGGATAGGTTGATCGCGGTCGTGGTTTTGCCCACACCACCTTTTTGATTCACAATTGCGAGCACATGGGCGGATGAAGCGATCGGCATCGGACTTCGTACAAGCTTAATGGCCCTGGTGGGATGTGGCAAATGTTCCACGTGGAACACCTATGGCGGGCTCAAGGCATTTGAGCACGCTCATAAACCTACTGCTGCATCGCTCCTACCGATGCATGAGAGGTCTTTGACCGGAAAACCCTTACGGCATCCGTGGTGAGGTAGGCTTGTAGCTCGGCGATAGACGTGATCGAAGCGGGAAGTTCAAGATGCCCAGCACGTCTCGCGGCGCTGCGCAGATCTCGAGTAAGCTGACGTGCTTCTCTCCGCGAGACTTGCCGATCCAACAATGAGGGATCCACTTCAGGGACTTCGCATCCGCAGGTGCGGCAGAACTCCCGGCGATCCGCTTCCATCTTATGTAGGTGGCTCGTTCCGCAGATACAGCGAAGCTTGCCGAGCGAAGAAAAGTTCATGAGGGATTCGGATTCCTGCTGACGAAAAGGGCTATCCGGAGAACGAAAGAGTGCAAAGGCGGTCCCAGCGAGGGCGCCGCCAGCGACCGGCAGCATGGCTGCATGAAAGAAGAAAGTCTGGAAAGATACCGCCGCTTGCATAAACATCATGGTCTCGGTCTCCTCGGCGGATACGTTCAAATCCACCGTTGCTTCAAGTTACCTGCCATCTTCTATGCTCGCTATCCCCTGTGCCAATCTCCCAATACAACTTTCGAATAATTTTTGCACTTTCGTCATCCCTTTGTTGGATAGGCGGCTTGGTTGCCAATGAGCCGTGTAGACATTGCCTCTCTGGCAGACTTCCAAATTATGAGAGAACACCACGAAGAGCAATGTTCCACGTGGAACACCTTCCTTCTCAAAGACTATTGACCCAGCCACAACACAGCTTTATCTGAACCGGGCAGAGCGTAGGCGACTCCGTCCGCAACTTGATGCGGTTGACCTGTCGTCAGAAGCGCTAGCCTGCCGCCAACGCTCAATCGGCGGCGAGCCACCTCAAGGGCCTCGTCCGGACGATCCACTGCTCGCATCGCAACGACATCGAACCTTCGGCTTGAAGGCATGTGTTCCACACGTGCCCCCCAGACTTCTGTGGGAAGTGACAGAGCCCGGAGAACTTCCCGCAAAAAACTTGCTTTCCTGTTTTGTGCCTCGCCCAGAGTGACTGAACGATGCGGAAAAACCAACTGTATAGGTACACCTGGGAAACCGGCCCCTGAGCCAAGGTCCAGCAACGACGTAAACGGGGGCAGATGTCGTGCGACAAACAAGGATTCGCCAAAGTGACGGCGAACAATCTCTTCCGGATCGCGAATAGCGGACAGGTTGATACGAGCGTTCCATTTAAGAAGAAGGTTTAGATAGGTCAGGAGACTTTGTAGGAGTTCTGGAGACGGCTGCGGGTAGTAAGGCGAAAGAAGCTCAGCCAGACGGGTGAGCGAGACCGATGGTGGCATCTTCAGCGACTCCAGTGTTGAGCCGCAACGACTAACCCGTCAAAGATCCTTCGCGAGGCCGGAGTAGCGAAGGTCCGCTCCGGATGCCATTGAACCCCAAGCAGGAATGGATGCACGTGTGAGAATTCAAGTTCCAGAGCCTCGACTACGCCGTCCTGAGGACATCGTCCGGTGATCCGCAGGCCTTGCCCTGCGATGCCAACAGCTTGATGGTGAGAGGAGTTGACGGGGATATGCACTGCACTGGCCCGGCCAAGTTCCTGGTTTGCGGTAAGCTCCGCCAGCAGGGATCCCGGCGCGACTTCAACGTTGTGCGCGATACCCACGGAAGCTCCAGCGGCATGATTGACCGGGAACGGTGCCAAATCTTGCACTAGCGTCCCCCCGCAGAACGTATTGAGGGACTGCAATCCGAAGCAGATGGCGAGCAAGGGCTTCTTCGCTACGAAGATCTCCTCTAAGAGCAGCCGATCCACCTGCTCACGGGCAGGATCGGCAGGCGCCGAGGCCGGGTCTCGTGGCTGGCCGTAGTGGACGGGATTCACATCCGCAGGGCTTCCTGTGAGACATGCCGCCTGACATGACTTCGCCAAAGATGCGGCCTCGCGGGTTGCTAGGCCCAGTGGAAAGGGGATTGGTTCCGCACCGCAAGCCTCCAGGCATGCTGCGTACACGGCCCAGTTCTGGTCATTGTAGGTGCGATCCGTGCTGGTCGGAATGGGAACGGCAATCCTGGGTCGCATTAGTGAAAGTGTACTCCGGCGAAGACGTGAGGATGTGCTCGTGATAGAGCGCTGCGATCGCTGCAAACAGGCGCTGCGTCAAGGCCTCTGCATCTCGTGTGGTCAGACCAACGGTAGGAATTGGATCTCCCACAACTAGCTTGAGCGGCCTAGGGGTGAGGTGATAGACGTGAATGGGCAGTAGCTCATAGGTACCGACCAAGGCTAGCGGTACAAGATTTACTTGTGCTTTGATTGCCATGAAGGCAGCCCCGGACTGGAAGGGTGTCATGGTTCCTTCCGCAGCGCGGCCGCCCTCGGGAAAGATGAAGATCGGCAGGCCGGCTTGCAAAGTCTTTACGCCTCGTAACAAACCGGCTACTGCGGAGCGGGCTGAATTCATCTCAATAGGGACCTGGCCGGATCGATTCAGATACCACCCAATAAACGGAATCTTCCAAAGCGACTGCTTTGCTAGAATGCGGAATTGAAAAGGCAATTTAGCAAAGAGCACAGGCGTGTCGAAGTAGCTGAGGTGATTGGAGGCGTAGACGGCTGCCCGTTCTCTTGGCAGCCGCTCCTGACCGACCAACTCGACGGGCGAGAGGCTTAGGAGCAGAAGGGTCCTAGCCCAGGCACGGGCGATCGCATGCTGTTGCCGTCCGCCTCGATCCCACAGTCCAGCAACCAGCGACAGGGAGCCGTATGCTGTGGTTGCCAATGCGATGAGCGGCATGAGCAGAAAGTACGTTAGCCAGCGTAGAGCGGGACTCGAGTTTGGCTTTTTGGGATGATTGGATATCTCCGTTGCGAAGTCTTTGATTGGTCTAACCGGTGCGTCGCTCTCCTGCGTCTCTGCTGACGGCTGCGATTCAGACATGGAGTGCTTCCGCTGCCGTGGCAAGATGCCGGATTTCTCCGACCAGGTAAACGGAGCCGGTTACCAAGATAATACCTCCGGGAGGCGTGATCGCTCGCGCCTGTGTCAACGCACCGGCCAGGTGGGGAGCGGCATGGGCCAGGACTCCCAATGCCTCCGCTGCTAAAAGCAGATCGTGAATGCTTACGGCTCGTTTATTTGGGATTGGGGCTAGCAGGAGATGATCTCTGCGCCGCAGCGGATCGCCATCTGGAGAGGAATCGAAGAGTGGAAACAGGATGCGTGACATCTCGGTCAGGTTTTTGTCTCGAAGACAGGAAAAGATGAGGGTCCGCGGCTGCTCCGGCGGCAAGGCTGAGATGGCGTTCCGCAGGGTCCAGGCTCCGGCGGGATTGTGCGCCACGTCGAGCAGCAAATCCGGAGCAAGCCATTCCAATCGACCAGGCCAATGGGTGTTTCGGATTCCTTGTTCAAGGGCTTTGGGGCCAATCGTCAGTCCAGCGTTGGTGCGCAACTCGACCGCCGCCGCGATGGCTAGCGCCAGATTTCGCTGCTGGTGGGTCCCAGCCAGGGGGGAGTCTACCTGCAGCGTTTGCGACTGCTCCGCTTCTTGCCAGCGCAGCGAATACACATTACGCGCACTTTCCCTGAATTGGTTCGGGTTTTCGCTTACCGTAGCATTTCTTTGGGCCGGCGGCAGATAGGGCGTAGCGTCGATCGCTCGAACGTCGAGCGCGGTGGCAGCCTGGCCGATTGCAAGATTCGCCTCCGGGTGCTGGGGCAGGGTCACCAGGATTCCGCGGGGCCTGAGGATCCCGCATTTTTCGGCGGCGATCTCCGCGATCGTCTCTCCTAGATATTCCTGGTGATCGAGAGCGATGTCAGTAAGGACGGAAAGAAGAGGTTCGACCACGTTTGTTGCGTCCAAACGCCCACCCAGACCGACTTCGAGTACCATCATGTCCGCCTGGTCGCTGCGCTCACTTCCGGCGAAGTACAGAAAAGCAATGGCCGTTAACCGTTCAAAGAAGCTGGGCAGCATGGGCAGTTGGGCGGAGGCGACGAGGGCCTCGCACGCCTCATCCACCTGGGAGTACAAGCGTGCGAACTCTCCGTCTGAGATGGGCGTCAGGACCAAGTCCCCCCCGGCACCATGCACTGCAGGCACTCCGTACTCCGAGGGGAGCGCCGGATGGGCGATCCGTATCCGCTCGTTTACGGTATGGAGATGCGGGCTGGTATAGAGACCGGTGCGGTAGCCGGCTGCGGTGAGAATGGAGGCAAGCGTTGCGGCTGTGGAGCCCTTACCATTGGTGCCCGCGATCAAGACGGACGGAACCCGGCTTTGCGGATCTCCTAAGGCGGCGCACAAGGTCCGCATGTGTTGCAGGTCGAACTTGCGAAGCGGAACTCCTGGCACTGCTGCAACGAGTTCGGGTCCAAGAGCGTATAGATGGTCTACTGCGTCCGCGTAGTTCACCCGTCTATTCTAAAGCGCGGTTTCGCCTTGGACGAAGTCTCTCGCGCGACGCTAGTCCTCAAGCGAAGACAGGTCGGTGCCGGAGAGAAACGACCTTTGCATCGAGGGCTGAGGATGGCCTAGCCAGCCCGGAACGTTGAAGCCGGTGCGCGGATGGACATCTCCTGAGTGTGGCATGGCGTGCTGTTGCGCTAAAGCCTCAGCGATCTGCAGGCGTGTTGCTTCGTGCTCGGTTTTCAAGGTGCGAGACCAGTACACGAGGAAGCCCTGCCCGCATACGCTGCAAAGTACATCACTGCGGCTATCGGAGATTTTACAAAGAACTTGCATGATCGTTCTGTGCCCTTTCCAGGTCTTAGGTGCCGGTGCCGAATATTTCCACGCTGCAGCTCCGATTTCGAGAAAGACTAGCGCTTTTCCTGATCTTCCGCCCATCCCTCTTAGGATTTCCCGCAAGGGCAGCAGGTGCAGAAGGATGCCTTCGAGGTGGTATCTCCAGCTTGCAGGATGTAGGCGGTTCGTTTGCCTGGCGCACGCAGAGGAAAACGGCAGCGTTGGTAAGTGAGCGCCAAAGCACATATGCTGGAAGCTCGGAGACCCGATGCAAGAACAAAGCCTGACTGCAGCTTCTTCCCAATCCAAGATTCAAGTACAGCTTCCTGACGGCAGCCTTCGCACCGTCGATGCGGGAACGACGCCCCTGCAGATTGCTGCATCGATCTCTCCGCGTCTGGCCGCCGTGGTTGTGTTAGCGCGTGTGCGTCCCCTAGCTGGACTGGATGTGAACCAATCCGAAGGCGGACAGAACGATGCGCCGGAGGATTTAAGTCCGTCGGCCGAGACGATGTACGGCGCCGGCGATCCCGAGGCGGAGACGCTTGTCGACTTGGCTACGCCGCTGACTGAAGATGTGGCTCTCTGGCTGCTGAAGGAGCAGGATGAGGCTTCGCTGAAGGTGATGCGGCACTCGGCGGCGCATGTGATGGCGACCGCTTTACTTGAGCTCTTTCCAGAGACCAAGCTTGGACACGGGCCTGCGACGGACTCCGGTTTTTTCTACGACGTTTATCGCGAACAGCCGTTTACGGACGCCGACCTTACGGCCCTTGAGGCGCGCATGGCCGAGGTCGTCGTGCGCAACGAGCCTTTTGTGCGCGAGAGCGAGCCCCGCGAAGTGGGACTGAGCGAATATGAAGAAGAGGGCGAGTTCATGAAGGTGCACTTCATCGAACGATTTACCCAGCCCGGGGACGACCTCTCTCTCTACCGTAACGGCGACTTTGTCGACTTCTGCCGCGGCCCGCATATGCCTTCCACGGGCAGTGTCAAGGCTTTCAAAGTAATGTCTATTGCCGGCGCTTATTGGCTTGGAGATGAGAAGAATCAGCAGCTCCAACGCATTTACGGCACGGCTTTTTTCAATGATAAAGACATGAAGGCGCACTTTGCGCGGCTGGAGGAGATCAAAGCCCGCGACCATCGTGTGCTCGGCAAACAGCTCGACCTTTTCTCGATTCAGGAGGTCGCGGGAGCCGGCCTGATCTTCTGGCATCCGAAGGGCGGACTAATCCGCAAGATCATGGAAGACTGGATGCGCGACGAGTGTATCCGTCGTGGTTACGATCTGGTGTACACGCCGCACATTATGCGTCGCGAGCTTTGGAAGACCTCAGGCCATGAGGGTTTTTACGGTCAGAATATGTATCCACCCATGGAGCTGGACGATGCCGAGTACCGGCTGAAGCCCATGAACTGTCCTGGACATATCCTGATCTACAAAAATTCTCCGAAGAGCTACCGAGACCTTCCCGTGCGCTACGCTGAGCTTGGCAATGTCTACCGGTATGAGCGTTCCGGGACGATGCATGGCCTACTGCGTGTCCGGGGTTTCACTCAGGATGATGCGCACCTTTTCTGTACGCCTGGCCAGATCGAAGATGAGGTGGTGGCTTGCATTGAGTTTGCGCAAAGCGTGCTGAACACGTTTGGATTTGCGGAGTTTAAGGTGGAGCTTTCTACGTGGGATCCCGCCGACGCGAAGAGCTATACCGGCAGCCCTGAGAACTGGGAGCTTGCGATTCTTTCGCTGAAGAACGCGCTCGATCGCAAGGGGATTCCGTATCGGACCATTCCCGGCGAAGCGGCGTTTTACGGTCCCAAAATTGACATTAAGTTGGTCGACATTCTTGGCCGTCTCTGGCAGCTTTCCACCGTTCAGTTCGACTTTAATCTGCCTGCCCGCTTTGAGCTTACGTATAAGGGCGAGGATGGCGAACTGCACCAGCCTGTGATGGTTCATCGCGCGCTGTTCGGTTCAGTCGAACGTTTTTTTGGCGTGCTTGTCGAGCACTACGCCGGTGCGTTTCCGCTGTGGCTTGCCCCGGTGCAGGTGGGCCTGGTTCCGATTTCCGAGAAGCATCTTGAGTACGCCCACACGGTGAAGGCGAAGCTGGAGGCCTCGGGCTTGCGTGTTGAGCTCGACGGACGCAATGAGAAGATGAATGCCAAAATTCGTGAGTTCGGCGTGGCCAAGGTACCCTTCATTCTTATTCTCGGGGACAAGGAAGAAGCGACGGAAGCTGTTAGCGTACGGGTACGCGCGAAGGGCGATGAAGGAAGCGTTTCGCTGAACGCTTTCCTTGAGCGGTGTGCAAGGCTCGTAGGGGAAAAGAGCTTGGCTTTGTGAGGAATTTCGTGCGCTCTACAGTCGAGCAAGGAACGACTGGGTGAGATAGGCGAAGGCTCTTGCTGAATTAGGACACTAACCCGCTGCCGTACCTTCCTCAAGCAAGTGCAGGTAGGGAAGGTAGCAGACCAACCGTCCAGGCCGTGGAGCCATTTCCACAACCAGCTGCAAGGCTTGCAGATCCTCCAGAGCGGCACCGACCGTGTTGAAGCTGAGCCCAATTTTTTGGGCCAGGCGTGTCGGCGTGGTGTAGGGGGTCTTCTGCAGTTGTTGCAGCACCTGGATGGTTGAGCCTTGCGCGGTCCTGAGTTCTTGACCAGAAGTTCGTCCTTGCGAAAGAGCTCGAGAATGTCCGCGGCAAGGGTCACTGCTTTTCAGATGTGGACGAGACGCCCAAGAGAAAGAAATCAATCCACTCCTCCCACTCTCCGTGTATGCGGACTCGTTGCAGCAGCTCGTCATACTGGTCACGATGCTGCTTCAAGTAAAGCGACCTGTACAGCATGGGCCGTTTCAGCACGCCACGTTCTACCAGCAACAGGGTGATGAGCAAGCGGCCGATGCGGCCGTTTCCATCCAGAAAGGGATGGATAGTCTCAAACTGCACATGGAGCAACGCGCACTGAATCAGGACGGGATAGTGTTCCGCGCCGCTATGAAGAAAGCGTTCGAGCTGTCCTAGTGCAACATTCATCTCGTCTACAGGCGGAGGAACAAAAAGTCGTTTCCTAGTCTCGATCCTCCCATCCAATTCTGCGAAGTGCGGAACTGTCCCGGAGTCGACCTGCTTCCTCTTCCACTGCGTAGGAGGATCTCATGCATTTCCCGGATGAGCCGCAGGCTAAGCGGAAGTCCTGATCCAGGCGACTCAACCCGTGCCGAAGAGCGCCAACATAAGTGGAGACTTCCACAGTGTCGTCGGGACTGGAATCAGGTTGGAACTCAAACAGCAACAGGTCAGTAAGCGTCGATTGAGTTCCCTCGATCTGCGAGGAAAGAACTTCTTTGCGGATGTAGAAATCGATGAGCGTGTCCGGATGGGGCAGGATCCGAGAGAGTCCGTCCAGTCTTCCTAACATCTGGTCGGCTAACGATAAATTCCTTCCGGTCTGGCCATGCAGTTCTAAATCCGGTACGGGCGGGCGGCAAGGGGGTGGGAACAAAGGCCATGAACGACTCGGTGGCCACCGTCTCTTTTTGGTATTTTCCTTGCTTGGTCCGGCGCATGAATACAGTTTAGATTAACTCGTTTCAATGTAGAGGCTAGATTGAAACGGGTTGTGTGTTCGTTGCAAAGATTGAAAGGGAAGAGTGATTCATTTCAATTTGGGAGCTAGATTGAAACGAGAGCTCTATCTATTGCAGAAAATTGAAATGGAAGGTAGGGCTATTCCAATCTGGACTAGTTGAAATGAGGAATGGAGCGTTGCAGAAACTGAAGTCGTGAAGTGCGATGTTTCAATCTGGAGGCTAGATTGAAACGGAGGGTGAAACGACTTCAATTTCTGCAACGCTGTTCGCTTCTAGCCAGCCAGAGCATCCCTCATTGCTGTGGCTTAGGGAGTTCCATCAGCAGGCCTCCATTGCCAGACTGCACCGTGGGAAGAGCTCCGTTCCAGCGATCGATAAGCGATTTCTGGTTCTCGATCTTGCGAAGTTCGAGAAGCTGCGGGGTGAGGCTGGCCTGGCGAATCTTGTTGGCTTCTGCTTCACCCTGAGCGCGGGTAACGGCTGCTTTGGCTTCGCCTTCGGCAGCGGCGACGGTTTTGGCTGCCTCAGCTTCGGTTTTCGCGAGTTCGTTGCGGGCCTGCTCGGCCGCCTGGATGGCCTGAGCCTTGTTCGTGATGGCAGCAGCGATGACAGCAGGGACGCGCGGCGCGCCGATGAAGCCAAACTGCTGGATTTCTACGCCGACCGGATCAAGTTTCTGCTGGATGAGAGCCTGGACCTTGGCGAGGAACTCGGATTTTTGTTCGCCGTAGATCTGCTCGACGGAGTAGGTGGAGGCGACCTGGTTGAGGGAGTTGCGGACGATATCCCGAAGGATTCCGTGGGTGAAGACATCGAGGTCGCTGACGCGGTACTTGACGTAGAAGTCCGGGACCCGGCGAGGCTCGATGGCATAGGACAACGAGACGTCGGAGTAGATCTCCATGCCCTCTTTCGAGTTGTAACTCATCTCCTCGTTTTGGGCGCGGCCTTCATTTAGGTTCGCGGTCCACTTGACTGTCTGGACGAAGGTAGGAAACTCGATGATCTGGGAGCGCAGAGGACTATAGAAGACCCAGCCAGTACGGATGGGAATCTCGTTGGCTCCCCGCTGCGAGCCGGAGAGTACGATTTCGACGCCGACATACCCTGCACCGATGCGGGTAAGCGCGGCGACGTAGTTGAAGAATAAAAGTGCGGCGATGAGCAGCAGAAACGCTATGCCACCGTACTTAAGGATGTTGCGAAGTTGAACCTGGCTGTCGTAGCTGAATGACCGACCAGTTTTGCTATCGAGTACAGGTGCGCGAAAATCTTCGAACATGGGATTAGCGCCTCTTCCAGGTGAGACGGAACGCGAGAAAGCCACCGACTGCAAGCATCAGCAGAAGGCACGCACCTTCAACAACGGCGAGATTACTCGGGAGATTGAGAAGGTGAAAGGCGGTGATCATGCCTTCAAAAAGGAGAAGGAACACCGCGATGGAGAGTACAGCCCTCAGCAGAAAATGCACAGGTCCTCGGCCAGGTGGTGCGCGGCCCATCTACCAGACTTAACTATAAGCCTGCGGCGGACGGGCGGAACCAAAATAAAGAGCCTGGCCGTGGGGGATCGACGCTAAGGCAGGCTTCCGCTGCGTTGCACAGGAGAGAAGGGTGCTGGGATGTTCAGCCAGTCACGATGCCGACGGCGAGGAAAGTAAGGCCGAGCGAGAGAGCGTCCTCGGCGAGAGCCACGGGCAGATCGGGAAGACCTTTCTCCTTGGTGAGCCACTGGCGGAGGTAAAAGCCCAGGAAGGCTCCGGCAACGGCGGAGATGGCGCCGAGGAAGCTTCCTTCGAGCGCGGAGCCGCGCAAGCCAGTCGCGGCGAGAGCTCCGATAAGGGCACCAAAGGCGAGCCGCGCAACGAGGGGAAAGGGCGCTGTGCGATTGGGTGTGCCGGGGAGCTTATCGCCGAAGTACTCGCCGAGAGCGAGAACGGCGAAGACGATCGCGGTGACGGGCCTGGCGGTCCAGAAGGCCCAGGTTCCGGTGACGTTGAGGTCTCCGCGGTAGGCGAAGAAGCAGAGTACAGCCATGGGCGTCATGGCACGAAAGCCTGTGACAACACCCAAGACGGGGATGGCAATGAGCCAGGCGAGGATTGGCAGGGACATGGGTTGCTTTGATTGCTCCTTCACTGCTTAGAACAGCGGGGCGCTTAGGGGCGTAGGTAGTCGTAGAGGGGGAAGTGGTTCGCCAGGTCGGCGACTTCAGCGCGGATACGGGCGAGACGAGAGCCGTCGGAGCGGTGCTCGAGAGCGTCGGCGATCCAGGTGGCGATCGTATGCATCTCCGGCTCCTTCATGCCGCGCGTGGTGAGGGCAGGTGTGCCGATGCGTATGCCGGAGGGCTTGAGAGGCGGATTGGTGTCATACGGGATCGCGTTTTTGTTGACGGTAATGCCGGCTGCACCGAGGGCGTGTTCGGCTTCGGAGCCGAGCATGCCGCGGGAGAAGACGTCGATAAGGATGACGTGAGTGTCGGTTCCTCCGGAGATGATGCGGGAGCCTTTTTCGGCGAGGCATCGGGCGAGGATTTTGGCGTTCGCAACGACCTGCGCGGCATAGGCGGAGAAGGAGGGATCGAGCGCTTCGCGAAAGGCGACGGCTTTGGCAGCAACGACGTGCATGAGCGGGCCGCCTTGCTGTCCGGGAAAGACGCTGCGGTCGATGCCAGCGGCAAACTCCTGCCGGCAAAGGATGAGACCGGAACGAGGTCCGCGCAATGTTTTGTGGGTGGTGGTGGTGACGACGTGCGCGTGGGGAACGGGCGAGGGGTGAGCGTGGCCGGCGACGAGACCGGCGAAATGCGCCATGTCTACGAGGAAGTAGGCACCGACTTTGTCTGCGATGGCGCGCATGCGAGGGAAGTCAAACTGGCGCGGGTAAGCGCTGCCTCCGCCGATGATGAGCTTGGGCTTTACCTGGATGGCCTGTTGCTCGAGCTGATCGTAGTCGATGACTTCCGTGTCTGGGCGAACCTGGTAGCCGGCGATATTGTAGAGCTTGCCGGAGAAGTTGAGTTTGTGGCCGTGAGTGAGGTGTCCTCCGTGCGCCAGGTCGAGGCCGAGGATGGTGTCGCCGGGGGTGAGCAGCGTCATGAAGGCGGCGGCGTTGGCCTGAGACCCGGAGTGCGGCTGGACGTTCGCGTGCTCGGCACCGAAGAGGAGTTTGGCGCGGTCGCGGGCCAGGTTCTCGACGACGTCGGCGTACTCGCAGCCGCCATAGTAGCGTTTGCCTGGATAGCCTTCCGCGTATTTATTGGTGAAGACGGTGCCGGCCGCCTCGAGGACGGCGCGACTCACAAAGTTTTCAGAGGCGATCATCTCGAGACCTTCATGTTGGCGCAGGACTTCGTTGGAGATCTGCGAAGCAACTTCAGGGTCCGTATGGGTGAGCGGCGCGTCGAGAAGAATCGGCATAACTCGATTTTATGCGCGCTTGGGACGAGGAGCGAGAGTTTCCGCCGGTCTTCGCGGCGATGCGCAGGAGATGCATGCAGAGATCGTTGAGGTACTCAAACGTAATGTGACGAAGGTGTTGGAGAAGGACGTAAAGTTACGCATGGTTTTGAAGAATCCGCCGATATGGACTTCAGGAGGCGAAAGGATGCCTTCAACAGGAGAACGAAAATGGGCGATTTGATGATTGGTCTGGCGTTTGTGGCGATGGTGCTTTCACCGTGTGTGGTGGCGTTAGTCCGGCTTCCGGAGTTGGAACAGGCAGATGCGGTGGAGATGTCAGAAGGTGACGTGCTGAGCCGGCTGCGGTGATGCAGTGGGCTCGGCGGCAAGCTTCTTGAAAGCGCTGTAGATGAAGCGACCGAGATACCAGCCGTCGATGAATTTATAGGGGGCTTCTCCGGTGGTGTAGTGTCCGCAGGGAAGGACTTTGGAGGTGTAGTCGATGGCGTGCTGGCGAAAGTTTTTGAGGACGTCGAGGGAGAATTCTTGAAGGAAGGTGAGGTCCCAGGTGGCGTGCACGACCAGAACCTGCCTGGGGTTGGAGGCGAAACGCTCCATGTAGGCCATGGGGCTGATGCAGCGGAAGATGTCGCGAAGGAGGGATTGGGTAAGGCCTGCGTCTTCAAACGCTTTGCGGATATGCCGCGTACTTTGCCCGGTCCAAAGGACGTCTCCGAACCAGGTGGCGGCGTGGTTGAAGGCAGAGACTTTCAGACGCGGATCATGCGCGGCTGCGATGAAGGCGTAACAAGAACCGAGAGAGGTGCCTAGAATGCCAAATTGCTCATAGCCTTGCTGTTCAAGCCAGTCCAGACAGCAGCGTACGTCGACGACGCCCTGCTGGCAGGCGGCGATGGTACGGCCAAGATTTGCGGAGACTGCGTAGTCGGAGCGCTCCAGCTCGGCGGGACGACGGATGTCATGGTAGGGCTTGGAAAGGCGTAGGCAGGAGATGCCGAAACGATTAAAGATGGTGCAAAGCGCGTTGTGCGAGAGGCCGTCGGCGTTCCATTGAGGCATGACAATCATGGCCTGGCGCGGCCGGTTTGGCTTTGCTGCGTTGGCGCGAGCAGGGAACCAGCGTGCGTTGACCTGGTCGTTTTCCGGATGCGGTGAACGAACGGGCGAGGTGAAACGAAGAAACTGGGCAGCTTTGAGCTTTCCGGAGGCAGCCTGGCGATGGATCTCGGCTTCTTTCGCGAGTGTCTCTGGACGAACGTTGGTAGGAAAGAGCAGAGGATGTCTGGTCTCGAGGCGAAAATCCGTGGGCGTGGTGTAGCCAAAGAAGTCTGAAGACGTGCGCTCAATTAGTCGGCTTAAAGCGATCATCTTTTGGGCTTCCGTCGCTGGAACCGGGAGTGTGCGGAGTTCCGGCAACCAATCGAAGCCCCACTCCAAAGGACGCACAATGCGGTTTTTGTCGCGTTCCGTGAGAGCAGTCTCCCAGGCAATCATCCACTTCGCATAGAGCCGGGAGAGCATGGCTTCAGTTTAGCAAGCTGGAAGATCGCGTCTGGGAAAAGGCGTTCAGAACGAGCGATTTGGGGGGCAACTGGGCGATTTGGAAGAGGGTCAGCCGGTACGACTTTCCGGGGATGGAGGTTATGAGTGAGGCGGCGTGCAGACCCCCTTTTTAGCGAATAAAAGGAGAACATTTGCGTTCGCAACGAGCTAGAGGAAAAACCTCATCTAATAATGGCCATAATATTTGCTAACACATTGTCTCGATTGGGGTTAGGAGCCATCTTGGGCTCTGCAAAAAGTAGCATTGACAGCGTAATTCGGGGGCGATACAACAGCTAAACTTTCTTCGTCTGGAAGGTTATCGTTCGAGCCATGGAGACAACGCGGAAGATGCATTGCACTCCGACACCCGGAAGAGATGGCTGCACCAGGCGGGGAGGCTGCGTCTCCCAGGACGCCGTAGTTTCGCAGACACCGGCAGTACCCGGCATGACTACCGGAACCCACAAAGAGGTTCCGGGGATAGATGTCCGAGTACTCCACAGCAACCTGAGTGAGCCCACTCCGACCACCGAAAGTTTTGAGGCTCGCCAGGGGGAGATTCTTGCCTTGGAGAACAAAATGGCTTACTTGCGGGTTGATTTGAAGGTATGTGAAGTGTGTGGAGCGCTTTGGCTCCGTGCCGGAGCAACTGAGGGTGTGTACTGTCAGGCTTGCACACGCAAGCTGGCGGAGTATCCAGCACCGAAGGGGCGTCGGCAAGGGAGGCGTGCTGGAGTTCGGGTAAGTCTGCCACGTTGCAGCGAACAGCGGGTAGCACAGCTGGTGGGAGGTGCACGATGAGCGCAGCCTTTGTTCTTCACCCGCCTTTCCTTGTCTTAGAGACGGTTCAAGCGACGGAAGCTCCGGCTTACGCGATGCCGGAGCGGAGAGGCAAAGCCGCACTGCAGTTGGTGCAGGCTTGTGTACCCCAGCATCAACTGGACGCGCAAGTACAAGCGCCTCGGGCAGTTTCGTCGTTGCCGAAGATCTCCGATCACGCCGGGTACCCGTTCTATCGGAAGTACACAGAGGCGATGTTGCGTAGGTACGGGAAGCTTTCTATGGAGTCCGGACGGGTTCCTTCCATGTTGGGTCAGGAGATGTTCCGGGGAAAGGTGACGAACTACAAGGTTCACGGCTTCGATGACGTGGTGATCTTTGTGCAGGATGTGGAACGATGCCTGAAGGGTATGACCCTGGCGCAGCAGCACTTGATTGAGCGGATTGCCTTGCAGGGCTATACGCAGGGTGAAACTGCAGCCTTACTTGGTATTTCACTGCGCACGATTATTCGACGTTACAACGCGGCGCTGGATGAGTTGACGCGTTTGTTTCTGAGAAGGAAGATGCTTCGGCCTCTCTCGGCGAGTGCAGAAGGGTGAAGCGAGAAAAGCTGTCAAGCCCCCGGAGCAGGTTTGCTCTTCGCAAGTAACTGATTTAGAGGGATTTGTTCCGCAGAAATAGTTGGCATAAGTACCTCTCTCCGTTTGGTATTCTTGAAATACAAGTAAGGAACAAGCGGGAGCGGCACCCTTAGGGTTGCTGCTCCCGTTTTGTTTTGCGCTTGTGAGATGAGGGTCCGGCGCTATGAGGAAGGCAAGCATGACCCGGAAGAGACCGGCAGGGGCGAAGGGAACCTGCTGGACTCGCAGTCCGGGATACGCCAATAAGGAGGATGTGCGGGACGGCACGCGAAACGAGCTTGTAAATGCACTGCCGGAGCTGATGCAAGTCTTGCTGGAGAAGGCGCGTAAAGGCAGTGTTACGCACATCAAGCTGTTGATGCAGCTGGAGCGCGACCTGGCGCACCCTGAGCCGGAAGAACAACGGGGCAAAAACCTCGAGGAGATTCTGATGGAGCAATGGGCGAAGGACGCAGCGAACAAGAATGCCGCGAGACGTAGTGGCGGGTGACGGGACTGGAACGAAGCACGTCCTGGCTTCAGACGAAGACAGCGTTGCCTGGAAGAGCTGGACGGAATGGAATGAGGAGGCTGGATGGAGTTTGAGGATGGGCGTCATCGTGGATTGGTAAGGACGGGCTGCCGGTCCATGGCGAGGCCAGGTGCGCTGGAGATGCGGGCGATGGCGGTGGAGTTCCCTGAGGTACAGGGGCACCCAAACCGACTTCCGTTTGAGGGCTGCCTGACGCTGGTGGATGCACCGAGCGACAAGGCTCCGAGCGGCTCCCGCGGACATCGGGTGATCCTGACGCGGGCTGCGGCACAGGCTGCGTTGCCGAGCCTGTTGGGGATGGCGGTGGATTACAAAGCGGGCTGGGATGGACATGACGCCCGGCAGAAGTGCGGCATCATCACGAGTGCGGAGATCGATGGCAAAGAGCTGATCGTTGAGGGTTATCTCTTTGCGCGGGACTTTCCGGAGATCGAGGCGAAGGTGGGCCGCGCGGTGGACTCGGAGCTGAGCCGCGAGATGGGCATGAGCTACGAGCTGGCCGATGCGCATGTGGCGGATATGCGGGCCTCGGTTTGGACGCTGACGAAGGTGACGTTTACCGGAGCGGCGATCCTGCTGCGGGAGAAGGCGGCTTATCGGGAGACGAGCTTTCGGCTCAGGCGCGGAGTGAAGCGGCCCATGGCTCGCTTGGCAGCTTCGCGGTAGCTGTGTCCTGTCAGCCCGTGGATGGGCAACGAGACATGAGCAACCTGGATGCGAGGCCGGACAAACGAGTGTGGAGAGACGGGATGAGCTTTCTTGGAGTATTAACGGCCGTTGGCAAGGATTTTGCCAAGGGATTGAAGTATGCGACGCAGTACGCCATTCCGGTGGAGAAGCTGGTGGGATTGCTGTTCCCGGCAAGCGCTCCGGCGATGGGTGCGGCGGCGGATGCGACGATGCTGATCCAGAATGCGGTGCTGCTGGTAGAGCAGAAGTACGCAGCCAGCGGTGAGCAGAGTGGGACGGGCGAGCAGAAGCTGGCAGAGGTGATGTTGCTGGCGGGAGATGCCGTTACAACGCTGCTGACGAAGGCCGGCATTGAGGCGACGGCGGACTATGTTCAGGCACTGGTGAGCGCGGTGACGGCGATTCTGAATGCACAGCCGATGCCGGTGGGCGCGACAACGGCAATCGGCAAGTAAAGGGGACTGGATGGAGATGCAGATGGAAGTAGTGGATGAGATGAATGCGGCAGAATCGCTGATGGAGCGGCTGAACGCGGCTGCGTCTCTGATTGAGCAGGCGGCGGAGCGGTTGGCCAGCTTGGAGCTGGCCAGTCTGGAGCTGAAGGCGGGGCAGGGCGCTCGCGAGGAAGAGCTGGAGCAGCGGCTCTTCGAAGCAGAGAAGACGATTGCCACGCTGAAGGCTTCCGGGCGGAAGACGGTTGCGGGTGGAGCGACTTCGCTGGTGGCAAAAGAAGGCGGCTCGATCGAAGCCGGCGCTGTGGATGCAGCGTTGGGCAGCTTGAGCGTGGAGCAGCGGATCGCCGTGAAGGCTGGCTTGATGCGGGCCGGCCTGGTCGGTTAGTTCGCGCTTCGTAAAGCCGAAGATAGGAGTCCTTCGCCACTCGGGAACAAGAGTGTGCGGAGGTTTGTGCGTTCGCGAAGGCGACGCTTACAGCAGTGCGTCCTACGGGACGAAAGGGAGAAGATGAACATCAATTTCACGGATATCCACGGTGCGGCAGACTACATTGGGCCCGGCGCAATCGAAGTGCCCATGTACCAGAGCGAGATCACCGATCTGGTTCGCCGCCGCGGAATCTTTGGTCAGCGTATTAAGCAGGTTCCGGCTACGGGTCATCCTTCGCGTTACTTTGAAGAGACGGCGATCCCCTCTCCTGCGGCGAGCAGCGGGTTCGTCGATCCGCGCAATATTGTGGCTCCGCTGGTCAACCCGACACGTGTGGAGCGCAGCGTTCCGCTGAAGGCTTTGGTGGCGCAGATCAACTACAACCTGTTCGATATCGAGCTTGGCCGGCAGCAGAGCCAGTTCGCGTATCTGCAGGCGAAGGACCTGACCGACACCGTGGACGGCGTTCTGCGTACGCATGATGTTGCGCTTTGGAACGGGACCGACACCAGCCTGAGCTCGCCGACGACCGCGCAGTACTTTGGCGCGGCGGCCCAGATTGCGGGCGGCGGCAACTCGCTGACCATCGGCACGTCGCAGAGCATTGTCGACGGCCTGAAGAGCGCGGTTGCGCAGATGCTTGCGAACAGCAGCTTCGGTGTGCGTCCGACGGCCATCTATGCCAACCCCGTGTTGCTCGACCTGATCGATCGCGAGATGAAGTCGGAGTTCAACGTGGTGCTGAACACACGTGAGATCACCAGCGGCTTCACGGTGAAGACGCTGAGCACCCAGGCGGGCGATTTACCGCTCATCCCTGAGTGGACTCTACCGTACACCGGCACTCCCGGCTCGGGCAGCGCAGTGCTTCCGGCGTACATTGTGACCGAAGACTTGATTGAGTACCACTGGTTGAGCGATGCCAACCCACGCATCTTCCAGCTTGGCGTTCCCGGCTCGCTCGCGTCGCAGTATGTGGTGGTTAAGTTCGGCGCGGTTGTGGTGAAGGGCGCGAGCTATGCGCACTACCAGGTGCTGGTCGACCGCTAGAACGTTGTTTCGTGTTTGAGGAAGCAGGCGGGACCGGGGCATCAGCCCTGGTCCCGTTTTTCTTGTGCAGGTGCAGAGGAGGGTGGGATGGGGTATTTGTTGCCGGCAGAATATGCGGCATTTGGGCTGGGGGCGGATACGCCGGATGAACTTGTCACGGTGGCTTCAGCGTTGATGGAGGCGCATTGCAGGCGGCCTTCGCTGATGGCGACTCAGTACACGGAGCGGATTCGGTTAACGGCGGGAGCACAGACGGGACGATTGAGTTATGGTCCGCTCTTGCCTGGGGCGCTGCTCCGTGCGCGGGTGCGTTACGCGAAGGGGCGCCGGGGCGAGTACGCCGACCTGACCGGGAACCAGCAGCTGGGGCTTCAGATTGCGACGGCGTTTGGACTGCCGGGAACGTGGTCGGCCTTGGATGTGGCGACGATCGATGTCTGGGCGAGTGCCCGGGAGCTTACGTTTCCAGTCAATTTCCTTGGACTTGGCTACAACGAGGCCGAAGTGACGTACACGGCCGGATTGGTCACGGTTACCGATCAGATTAGAACGGCGTGCGCACAGGTGGTTCGCAATGCGCAGGCGACGCCGGCAATGAACGTGAAGTCCAGCCGGATGGACACGATGCAGATGCAGTATTTCGCCGATACGCTGATCGACGACGGAGTGCGTGCGCTGCTGAAAGGGTATGTTGCGGAGGCGCTTGGATGAGTGGACCGATGCGAGTAGCGGATACGCTGCTGCGGAGCGTAGGGGGACGAACGGTGCTGCTCCATGTTCCGGCTCCTGCAGTGCAGGGTGACCTGGGAGAGCAGCTCGGGTTGGCGGTGCCGCTGTTTCAGGATGTGGTGCTGGGCCCGGTGGTCTTTCGGAAGTTGAAGGCCAAAGTAGCGACTGCGCAGGCCGAACGTGCAGCACAGTATGAACTTCTGGTCTCGGCTTCAGCGGTGCTGCAGGCGGTGGGGTCGCTGACACTCGGAGCGGCAGGGGTGCTGTTTGCTTCCGCGGCGGGAGTGCTGGTGGACGGAGCGTTGTTTGAGATTACTTCAGCGACAAGCTCGGAGGCGTTTGGGGAGGTTTACCTGTATCGGCTTGGCTTGAAGGGACCGGCTGCGGGTCTGGTTTAGCTCTCTTCAATTGGGTGCGACTGACAGAAGCAGATCCTCCGCTGCGCGAAGGATAACGACACAGTAGGGCGGAGGAGCGGATGAGTTTGCAGGTGGCGAAGGACACGTTTTACAAGGTACTGCGAGATCGGGTGGCGGCGGCAAATCCGGCGCGGACGGTGGTGATCCGTGGGCTGATACGGCCAGGAGTGGTGGTGCAAGAGAATGAGCTTCCGATCGCGGCGCTCGACGGGATTGTGCCTGTGGATGCGTTTTGTTTGCGTTGGACGGAACTGCGGGTTGATGGCCATGGTGCGCTCCCGCTGCTGACGGCAGTGTGCGAGATTCAATACGCCACGGATGGGACAGCCGGGATGGCGGGTCTCGATCGTGGGCGTGCGCTGGGCACCATGGACGCGGAGTTGATGGCCGCTATCGCCCTGACGCCACAGAGCGCAGGGGCAGATACGGTGGCGGAGATCGCGGGAGGAGGAGCTTCGACCGTGACGGTTGCGGCAACGCGCGTGTTTTGGGGAGGGTTAACGCTTAAGGCGGCCGTGATGAAGAACGAACGCATGGAACGCACGGCGGAAGTCGAGGTGTTCTGTTATGGCTACTAGCGCGATTTCATTGATCCCGGGAGTGGCTCCTGTCGCGCGCCGGGTTCGGGCTTACTTTGCTCCGGTGAACCGGATCTCCGGGCAGCCGACGTTGTTCGATCCCGCGGGAGTGGCAGCCTTTGCACTTGAATCGCCGGCTGCACCCTGGGTCGATCTGGGTTGGTGCACGGGATTTGCGCGGAAGAACGGAACCAAGGTGGAACCGTTGATTGCCGGTGCGCCCGGGGTCGCCGTGGGGCAGGTACGAACGGAGACAGCAGCTGCGGTAGAGCTGGAGTTCGACAAGTGGGGCAAGCTACAAATGGCGCTCAGCGCCGGCTGCCAGCAGATGAATGTACTGAAGACGCAGACAGGCACGACGGCGAATGGAAGTGGCGGGACGGCGATTGCGGCGGTTGCTCTGACGGCCGGATCGACTGTGACTTCAGCAACGGCACTCGATGTGGGCGCGACGGCCGCGGCGGGGTTCAGCGTGGGCGATGTGGTGGCCGTGGATGTAGATTATGCCGGCACGACGGGGTTCGTCGGTAGCGGCGTGAGTGGCGGCTATGTAAAGAGTGCGGCGGCGATCGGTGCGGATGTGGACTACGTGCGACGCATCACGCTTAACGTAGGACGCGTTACGGGAATCTCTGGAGGCGTGCTGACGTTGGGCTCGGCGTTGCTGGCGGGAGTGCCTTCGGCAGCAATGAAGCTGAGTGGTGTGGCGGCGTTCTGCGACCGCGAAGGAGGCAGCTTCTTCCAGGAGTGGTCGGCGCTGTTTTGCATGGAGGGTGTGCAGGGCGACCGGGTCTTCTATCACTATCCGCGACTGCAGGCGATGACCGGTGTGGCGGAGGTAAAGGAAGATTTACAGGGTGTAGTCAAGGGAAATTTGGAGCGGATACGGCTGGCCGGAAGCTTTCGTGCCTTGCCGGTCAAGGACGGTAACGACGGGGAGATGGTGGTTTGTTTCCGGAGCTACCTGCCCGGAGCGATGCGGGCTATTTAGGACCGCGGTAACGCGGATCAGGGCGGATCCATTTTGACTCCGCGGAGGAAGCGGTGTGGAAGTTTGGGGGTTGGATGAAATTTGGGGAAGGTAGACGGGGGTTCGTGAAAGTATGCCTGGCCTGGACGCTGATGCTAGGCACAGCGGCGACCGCAGGCGTGGCCGGTGGACTGGCGCAGACTGCCGCTGCGCCTGCGACGACACAGGTGACCGGCACGATTTATGAGGCGAATGGAACGGCAGCTTCAGGAACCGTGCTCATCAGCTGGCCGGCGTTTTCAACGACGAGCGGGGTGAGTGTGCCGTCGGGGTCGACTTCGGTGACGCTTGGTGCCGGAGGTTTACTCAGCGTGCAGCTGGTTCCGAACGCCGGTTCGACGCCGATGGGGAGTTACTACACGGCGATTTATCACCTGAGTGACAGCTCGGTGACGCGCGAGTACTGGGTCGTGCCGGCGCAGGCGAGCGCGGTCCAGGTAAATGCGATCCGGAGTACGGTGCTGCCTACAAGCGTGGCGATGCAGACGGTATCGAAGGCGTACGTGGACACGGTGGTTTCGGCGGCGGTGACGGGGCATCCGATCGATAGCTCGACGCCGCTGGTGCTGAAGGCGGGCGACCAGATGAGTGGGGCTTTGCTGCTTTCGTCCGACCCAACGGCACCGATGCAGGCAAGCGATAAGCAGTATGTGGACGCGCAGGTGGCGGGCGTAGCGGGTGGCCTTGGGGGGAAGATCAGCTCCGTCGCACAGGCTACGCAGACGATCGCTCAGGCACCGGGGACCCAGGTCGACGTCAACATCCTGAACGGGACGCTGCATGCGAACGACTACCCGAATGGAGCAGGGAACAACGGCATTGCGAACGCGGCCGCCAGTACAGACTGCGCGAATGGATGCCAGGTGCGCGCGGACCAGACGTATGCCTCGACTGAGATTGCGGCACCGACGACATGGGCGAACAAGACCCATGTCGAGGATGACCGCGGGGGCGGGGTCTACGAGAGCTTTCTTAACCCCCTACCGCCGCAGAATCCCGGGGTGAATGCGGCGAAGACGATTACGGTTGTGTCGACGCAGACGGCTCAGTCCGTGCATGCGGCGACGGGCTCCGGGCAGGTCTTCTCGACGGGTCTGGCGATCAACAATCAGGCACTGGCTGGCGGATCGAATCAATTCCCCGCGTCGGTGCAGGGTTCGGTGCCTTACTTCAAGTCGACCTACACGGGCTTGAGTGTCACGGGAACGAACTATACGTTGGGCCAGCATGTGCTGTTCGGCGAGACGCAGGATTGTTACGGCGTAGGCGACTGCTTGATGGGCGCGATGTACATGCGGGCCTCGGGCGGCTTCCGGGATAATGCCGATGAAGGCTCGCATCCGTTTGACCGTAATTTTGCCGAGGACGCGCGAGTGTTTGCGGGAACCTGTGCGCAGGGCTGTATGCAGGGTGCCACGGTGGTGCAGGTAGCGGCCACGGCCAACGGTGGAACGCAAGGCGAGGGCCGGTATCTGATTGATACCAACCCAGCCAAGGTAATTAGTACCGGGACGCTGACCGGTGGTGTGCCGCAGGGTGGACGTCATCCGGTGGCAAACTTTGCCGGAACTGTGTTTCCGGTCAGCGTGCTGCTCGAGACGGCACAGACGATCCCTTCGCAGGCAAGTGCGATTGCGCCGGGTGTAGTGTCGGTCACGATTGCGACCAGTGGACTACCGACGGGCTACGGGGCAAACACTGCGGCCCTGCCGGCGGCGAGTGGTGTTGCGTGCGTGGCGGACATTGGTGCAGGCGGCGGGCAATTTGAGACCGCAGCCTACACGGTGGTCGATGCGAGGCATGTGCAGCTGACGCTGAATCGTCCGCATGCTGCAGGAGCGACGATTGCGGTGGGCGGCTTGTGCGGCTATGGATTGGAGCAGACCGTCGATACGCTCAACGGGATTCGCCAGATTTTTCCAGTGGTGGCTTCAACTTCAACGACAAGCTTGTTTTATGCAGGCGGCATCGACGCCATTGTCGGTGTGCAGGGCTCGACGAGTGCTTACGCCAACATCAACCTGGTCGTCGCGTCGATTGCGCGCACAGGCAATGTGGTTTCGTTGACCACGGTTCAGAATATGCCGGCAGATCTAAACGGCTTATCAGTAACCGTGCAGGGAGTTGCCGATTCGACTTACAACGGCACCTATGTGGTCAGTACAACGGGTGCTAACTCGTTGACTTATGTGAACAATGGGGCTAACTCAACCAGTTCAAGTGGAACAGTGGGCTATACAACGGGAGGATTCAACTTATATCCCGCGGCGGAGGTCCTGAGTGTCTACAACCAGACAACGAAGGCTGTGGACGGGCAGATGACCCTGGCAGCGAATAATGTTTCCTGGGCAGCTGGAGATAGCCTGGAGCTACCGCATTACTATCAGGAATGGGTTTCTGCGGACCAAGATATTGTTACCGAATACACACCGCGCGCCACAAGAAACCAGTCGGCTGGTGTCTTTTATGCGGGAAATAATGGGCCTGGACTTTCAGGATTTCAGATACAAAACGCGGTGCCGGTGTCGAGTTACTTCGGCAATGGTGGAACCCACTCTGTGCCTAATTCCGGATTAAACATTGTAGGTGTCTGGAGTAACGGTGTTGAGATGCAAGCCGGGGAAGGCGCGGCCATTTCCGTGCACTGTAACTCGCACGGATGTAATACATGGAATTCGGCTTATAACTTGTTCCAGATGGACACCGCAGTAGGTCAGGATAGTTTGAACTACTCGCCTGCCAACAGCACGTTGAACTTCAACCTTCGGGGAACCCAGTTTCAGTTCACTCCTGCCGGGATGACAGCGGGCACGATTCATGCCACGACCGTCAACGCGGGCACTGTGACCGGCGTATTCCAGGGAACGGTGGCGGCTTCGAGTCTGCCTGTGTTCGGCGCATCGGGCGCGGCGCATGCAGTGGGTGCGGTCCCGGACCCAGGAGCAACGGCCGGTACCACGCGGTTCTTGCGTGAGGATGGCAGCTGGGTAAACGGCAGTGGGTCGGTGAGCTCGGCAAGCGGATTTACAACGACAGGGCCGCCGAATCTTCCTAAGCGGACGAGCCTGTTGGGCGAGTATCTGCTGGCGGAGGGAGCGGGCACGATCGCACACGACACGAGCGGCTCAGGCAACGATGCAACAATTACGGGCGGTACGTGGGAAGGTACGACGGACCTGAACTTTAGTGATCTGGCCTCTTACATCCAACTGCCGACTGCAGTGAACCAGGCAAATACGTTTCAGTTTGCCATCTATGAGCCGCCGTTCGGCTCGGGCTCAGGTGCGCTTCCTCCAGGCAACGGCGGGGAGTACAACTGGGGCTCGAACGCGGCTTTGCTGTGCGGAACCAACACCAGCTTCACCTGCCTGATCTCAACCTCTGTGCTGAACGGGTTGATCTCGCCGCGATTCGATGCCTTCGGCACAAGCAACACCGAAGCCTGTGAGCCGTTGAGCGCGGGCTGGCATGTGGTGACCTTTGTGAACGGCCAGGGCGGTGCGTCGGACCACTGGTACTACGACGGTGCGGAGAGCCCCTGTTACATCAACCAGGGTACGGGCGGCATTACGCATCCGACCTCCGGGAACTACCAGATTGGTGGCTCGAATGAGCGTGGCGGCAACTGGTGGGCCGGTAAAGTAGCCGCGGCCTGGGCCTGGAGTACCTCACTCAGCGCGAACGATGTGGAGGCGGCCTCTTCTGCGGCGACCGCATACGTGAAGAGCAAAGGTGGGTTTACGCAGTATCGGCCTCTGCAGCATGCGAGCTCGGAGATTGTGGTGGGGATGGACTCGCTCACCAGCGGGTGTTGCGGCGTAAGTTCGCCGGCCAAGGCGTGGCCCGCAAACCTAAGCTTGACGGACACATCCTATTCGAGCAATGTGGTGAATCTGGCGCAGGGTGGAACGACGGTGTATGACCATGCGGCGATGTTCGACATGCTCTATACGCCAGTGATTGGCAACCGCACTTCGGGCAACACGGTCGTTATTCTTTGGGGCGGCGTCAACGACTTCGAACATAACCTTACTGCACGCATGGCGGCGAACGGCTTGAAGTCGATGGTGCAAAAGTCGAAGGCGCTTGGAGCAAGAGTGGTGATTGCTACGCCGATCAGCAACAGCTTTGGCGGCGCGGATACCAACCTGAAGGATCTGCTGGCGCCGATCCTTCGCCAGGAGGCGTTTACCTGGGGCGCGGATAACGTGGCGGACCTGGCGACGATTCCTCAGCTTGGGGCGGATGGAGCGTTTGCCAATACAACGTACTTTGCGGATGGGGCGCACCCGACCGACACCGGTGAGTTGCTGGTTAATGCAGTGATGAGCAACGCGGTCAACGAGCTGCTTGGGGCGACCGAGACGAATCGGCATACGGCGGCGACGGCCAGCTACACGGAGGTTGCGGGCGATCGGTATCTCGACCTGACCGGCACGGCGGCGCAGACGGTAACGCTTCCGGATTGCACTGGCTATACGTTGTCTCGCCAGATTGTGAATCTGGGAGCGGCGGCGGGGACGGTGGCTCCGATCAGCGGGCAGACGCTGACCGGGTCGGGTGCGCTGGCGGTAGGAGCGCGTGCGATGTTCGTGCCGGTGCCGGGCGCGCTGGCGACCGGTGGTTGCCGTTGGGAGCGGACGCAGTAAGAAAGTAAGCGGAGGAGGAAGCAGGCTGGGAAGTCGCCGGCCTGCTTGCTTCGATGGGTGCTGGAGTTCCTAGTGACGGACAGTGAAGTTTTGGAGCAGCTGGGGCACAGGCTGGAGGAGCGCGACTTCGTTGTATTTCTCGCGCGGACATTGCTGCGGGTGAGGAACCGCGAAGGACGCTTGCAGCCGCTTGAAGCGAATGCGGTGCAGCAGGCGTTTGAGGCCAGGCGAGGACGCGAAAACATTGTCTTGAAAGCCAGGCAGATGGGCTTGACGACGTGGGTGGCGGGACGGCTTTTTCTGAAGACGATCCTGACGCGCGGTGTGCTGACGGTACAGGTGGCACATACGCGGGAGGCGGCCGAGGGCATCTTCGGGATTGTGCAAAGGATGTGGGAGAACCTGCCTGAGCCTTTGCAGCAGGGCCCGCTGCGGCTCTCGACCGCGACTGCGGGGCGGATGGTGTTCGGCAGGATGGACAGCGAGTTTCGTGTCATCAGCGCGGGCGAGGAGAACGCCGGGCGCGGGTTGACGATTCAGAATCTACACCTGAGCGAGCTTGGTCGATGGCCGGGGGATGCGGCCGCAACGCTGGCAGGGCTGCGGGCGGCGCTGGCTCCGGGAGGCGAGTTGACGATGGAAAGCACGCCTGCTGGAGCGTACGGCTGTTTCTACGAGCAGTGGATGCGCGCGGAAGAGAGCGGCGTGACGCGGCACTTTTTTCCGTGGTGGATGGAGCCGGCCTACGTGGGGCCGGTCGCGGGCGCCTACAGCACGGACGAGCAAAGGCTGGTGGAAGCGCACGGCTTGACGGCGAAGCAGATCGGGTTTCGTCGCGGGTTGGAGAGGAGTTTTCGCGGGCTGCGGTCGCAGGAGTTTGCCGAAGATGCGGTGAGCTGCTTCAAGGCGACGGGAGAGTGCTGCTTTGAGGTGGAGGCGATCGAACGACGGATGAGCGAACTGCCGGAGCCGACCGAGCGACGACGCGGAGGCGCACTGCTGGTGTGGTTTCCCGCGCTCAGGGGGAAAGAATACCTGGTGGCCGCCGATACGGCAGGCGGAGGCTCGGAGGGGGACTATGCCGCGGTGCAGGTGATTGAGCTGGCGACGGGCCTGCAATGCGCGGAGTTGCGGGAGAAGATCGGCACGCTGGAGTTGGCGCGCGTGACGGCTGGCCTGGCGCGGGAGTACGGCGGAGCGATGATTGCGGTGGAACGAAACAATCATGGTGCCGGTGTGCTGGCGTATCTGGATGCGGTGGAACGGTATGCGCGGGTGTACGAGCAGAACGGGGTGGCCGGGTGGTTGACGTCGGCGGGCAGCAAGCCGGCGATGGTGAGCCGGATGGGCGCGCTGCTGGCGGAGTCGGCGGAGATGTTTGTAAGCGCGCGCATGCTCGAGGAGTGCAGGACGTTTGTGACGGGAGCGGGAGGACGGACCGGGGCGGCGCAGGGTGCGCATGACGATTGCCTGATGGCGATGGCAGTGGCGCAGGCGGTGCGGGCGGAGAGGCTGGAGCGGCGGTGAGAGACGGGCGGGAACGCGGATAGGACAGACAAGAACGGATCGGGTGATGGATTTTTGCAGATCAAGGGGGAGAGATGAAGATCCAGTTGAGCATCCATCTGTCGACGCCTGTGTGCTATCCGTGGATCCGCATAACTTCGTCTGATCTGCGTTACGGTATGTTGGAAGCGGAGGACGAGCGCTTGGCGGTGCTGGCGGTGCAGGCAATTCGGCAGATGCGGGGCGGCGCGCAAAGCCAGCTGATGCTGGGGGCGGATGGAAAGCTTTGGGTCGTCAAGTTTCAGAATAATCCGCAGCATCTGCGGGTGCTGGCCAACGAGTTGATCGCGACCAGGCTGGCTGAGGCAATCGGGTTGACGGTGCCGGCGACCGAGGTGGTCGAGGTGACAAGCTGGCTGGTCGAGAACACGCCGGAGATGCGGATCAACTTCGGCCTGGGACGCACCGAGCGATGCGCCGCGGGGCTGCAGTTTGGCAGCCAGTTTGTCGGAGGACTGATTCCGGGGCAGGTGGTCGATTACCTGCCGGAGTCGCAGCTGGATGAGGTGCGGAACCGGGCGGAGTTCGCCGGAATGCTGGTGCTCGACAAGTGGGCGGGCAACTGCAACGGACGCCAGGCGGTGTTTGAGCGCAAGGCGCGGGAGCGGAAGTACCGGGCGGTGTTTATCGACCAGGGCTACTGCTTCAATGCGGGGGCCTGGACGTTTCCGGATGCTCCACTGCGGGGGGTGTACCCACGCAACCGGGTGTATGCGGAGGTGACGGGCTGGGCCAGCTTCGAGCCTTGGCTGAGCCGTGCGGAGGGTTTGGCGGCGGCCAAGCTCTGGGAGATCGCGGAGTGTGTGCCGCCGGAGTGGTACGGCGGCGATCCGGGCGAGTTGGAGCGGCTGGTCGAGACGATGCTCGAGCGCCGAGGCAAACTACGCGAGCTCATCGAGGAGTTTCGGGATTCGGCCCGCGAGCCTTTCCCAATGTGGAACAAGGGACGGACGATTGCGGGCTTAAGGCAGTTCCCGGTGGGGCTGGAAGGGTCTAGATTGGTGATGTAGAGGGCAGCAAACCGAGAATACGCCGGCAGGAGCCGGCAGAGAAAGGTGCAGGGTGCAGGAGCGAGTGCCGTGTGAGTTCTTCCTCTTCCGGTATGTGCCGGATGTGGTGAAGGGTGAGTTTGTGAATATCGGCGTGCTGCTGCGGGAGGCGGCGGGCGCGGAAACACGGGTGCCGCAGGTACGGTTTACGCGGGATTGGAGCCGAACGCGCTGCCTGCATGCAGATGCGGATGTGGCTTTGCTCGAAGGGTTGGAGCAGGAGATCGTCGAGCGGCTGCGGGTTGGAGTGAGTACGCGGGATCCAAAAGCCGTGCTCGATACCCTTGAAGACACGCTTTCGAACTCGGTGCAGATGACCGAGCCGCGGGCGACCCTGGCGGAGAACGTGGCGACGGAGATCGAGCAGCTGATGCGGCTGTACGTGGAGCCGCTACGGGTGCCGCGGATGCGCGATAAGAGCGGCCGGGCGCGCATGCAGGCGGCGATGCGAACGGAGTTTGAGCGCGCGGGCGTGTGGGGGCTAATGCGCAAGCGGATTGCGGCCGCGGCGTACACACGCATGGGCGACCCGTTGAGGATCGACTGCGGATATCGCGCGGAGATGCCGAGAACGAGCCCAGGCGCTACGGTGAAGATGTTTCACGCGGTATCGCTGGCGGGCGATGTGGACTCGGCGAAGGGGCTGGCATTTTCGGCTCCGCAGCTGGGCCTGGGGATCGAGCGGGTGGAAGGCGCGCGGCTTGAGATGACGGCGGTGGTTGAACCGCTGCGGACCGTTGCCACCGCGGAGAGCGAAGAGGAAGAGCGGTACCGGTTCGGTGTGGAAGCGATGGAGCGTCAGGAGATCCGCGTGGTTACGCTGAGTGACCTTGCCCGGGTTGCAGCGACCGCCCAGCGGGAGCTTGGCTTGTAAGTTTCCCCCTTGACGGGGAAGAAGAGATTTCAACGAAGGACGCGGCTTAGGCTGCGTCCTTTTTGCGTTTTGAAAAAAAGCACGGAGGTGCTATGGGAATCGGAGAGCGTGTGAAGGATGCATGGAGTTCACTGCGAGGGATGGACGTGGCCGCAAAGGCGGTGGCTCCGGAGGGCGGGCGCAAGACGTTGGCGATGCCATCCATCCTGACGCCGTACCGGGCAGGGGTGCCGACGATGCCAAAGCCGACCGCGGCCAATCTGCGCAGATTAGCGGAGACCCCGGTGGCGCGGCGCGCGATCAACATCGTCAAGAACCGGATCGCCAGCATGGATTGGCAGATCCGGGTGCGGCGCGGCTACGTGGCGACCGAGGTCGAGGACGCTCAGACCAGGATGCATGCGCTGCGGCGGGCGCTCGAGGAGCCGAACGCGGGAGACAGCTTTCGCACTCTTTGGGAGCAGGTCATCGAGGACACCCTGGTAGGCGGCTTCGGCGCGGCGGAGATGCGGGCCACTGGCGATCCGGAGCGACCGTTTGAGCTCTTTGCTGTCGACGGCGCCATGATTCAGGTGGATCCGAAGTGGAACGGAAGCCCGGAGATGCCGCGCTACGGCTTCGTTACCGGGCAGATCGGCGAAGCCTCGGTTACACCGCTGAAGGATGACGAGCTGATGTATGTGCGGCTGAACCCGCGGACGTACACGGCCTTCGGGCTGGGCCGAATGGAGGTAGCCTTCGAGTCGATCGGGCAGTTCCTCAGCGCCAACCGCTATGCCGGAAGGCTCGCCTCGAACTCGGTGGTGCAGTATGCATTGTGGCTGGATGAGGCGACCCCCGAGCAGCATGACCGCCTGATCCGGTGGTGGCAGGATGAGATCGAAGGCACGGGCCGGGTCCCGGTGCTGAGCTCGGAGAAGAAGCCGGAGGTGCTGCAGTTTTCAGGCGGCACGGATGCTGAGCTGCGGCTGCAGTGGCAGGAGTTCCTGATCCGCATGATTGCCAATGCCTTTGATCTGCCACCCATGCTGCTGGGGCTTGAAAACGATGTCAACCAGTCGACGGCGGCGCAGCTGGCGGACGAGGCCTTCCAAAGCTCGATCGTGCCGGTTGCCAAGCTGATCGCGGAGCACATCACGCGCGACGTCTTCGCTAAGCTGCTGGGCTGGCGGGAGTTCGAGTTCGTGTTCAACGATCTCGAGACCCGGGACGAGCAGGAAGAGGTTGCCATGCAGGTGCAGCTGCTAAACGTGGGCGTGCTGAGCGTGGCGGAGGTGCGCGCGATACGAGGGCTGGCGCCGGCGCCGGTGCCCGAGGAGGCCCTTTGCGACTAACGATCGACAATCTGGACGGACTGGGTGCGGTCGATTACAGCGCGGCCGTGGATGGGTCGGAGGCATTGGCGATCCAGAGAGCATTGAACGTTCCTTCGCTCGCCAAAGGTCTGCTGTGCCTCGAAGGAACAAGCCTCGCGGTGCCGGTGCGGCAGGGGCGTGTGGTCCTCACCTCTGCCGCCGGCATCGTGCTGTTTACGGGCTATCTCGCGACCGAGCCAGTGCCCGTGTACGCGGGTGTGGCAAGCAAAGGCTCAGTGTACCGGCTGGCGTTCCGTGCGGTCAGCGATGAGTGGCTGCTCGATAAGCAGACCGGCACGGCGCTGCTGGGAAGCGCCTCCGGCAGCCCGTCCGGCACAGCCTTGACCGAGCTGGCCACACGCGCGGGGGGGACGTTGGCGGCGACCGGCGTGACCAACAGCCGGGCCGTCGGCGTGCTGGAGTCGCCGGCGAATCTTGCCTGGTCCGGTCAGGCAGGCTTGCTCGCAAACGCAAGCTACGCGGCCTACCGCGCACTGAGCGGAGGTCTGCAGATGACGCAGGCGGGCAGCGTCGTACACACCTTCAGCGATGGCGATGGCTCGCTCAGCGTGGCGGGGCTCAGGACGGCGTCGGTGCGCGAGCTGGCCAACGACGTCACGGTGAGCGGCGCGATGGAGCCTTCGGTCTACTGGACGGAGGTCTTCCTTGGCGACGGCACGACCACCGTCTTCAACCTGCAAGGCGAGCCGGATGCGCCGGATGCCGGCCACGGGACCCTGCTGGCGGATTCCTTCGCAGGAACCAGCTTCAATCTGCAGCGTTGGGCGATCACCGATCCCGGATCGCACCTGAGTGTGAGTGGAGAAACAAGCGGCGCGGGGCTCAGCCTGACCGGAGGCAACGGAGTCGACGGCGGAACCGTGCTGCAGGCATGGGACACGGTCGAGCTCGGAGGCACTCTTGTCGCGCAGTTCAGCGGTGTGGTGCTGGGCGCGGCCAGTGCGGGCTTGGTCTGCGGAATGTATCAGGGCTCGGTGCTGCAGGCCAACTGCTTTGCCGGCTTCAACGTGCGGCAGTCCGGCGGGCAGACCGTAGTCACTCCCATGGTCGACGGCGTCGAGACAGGAACGACGTTCACCCTGGTCAGCGGCCACAGCTATACCTTGCGGCTACGGATGCACTGCGTCGAGTTGCTGCGTGTGCGGCAGAACTACTACGCCATGGTCGACTCAGCCGGCGGAGCGCAGGTGCAGGCGTTCGGCGGAGGATTGGTGAGTGCCCCGGCAGCCCTGGTCTTTGAGCTGCGCGACGAAGGCTCCAGCTCCAACACTCCGATCACGGTGCTCTATGACGGTTCGGTCGCAAGCTCGCCGGCGCTGGTCAGCTTCGTGGCCGTGAACAGTGTGCAGCTCTTCGGCTCGATCGGGAGCATATTCCTGACCCGCACCGGCTCGGCATGGGTGCGCAGCGTCAATGCGACCACCGGCACGCCGTTTACCAGGCTGATCGGCAAGGCCAGCCAGGGCGCGGACTGCAGCGTGACCTCCTCGGCTACCGGGAAGGTCACCTTCTTTACCGGACGCGCCCCGGCCGCGGGTGAATCTGTAACCGTCTCGTATCGTGGCCGCCGCAGAGCCGTCGCGCGACTCGCGGACACTGCAAGTCTGGCGGCAGAGACCGCCGGCGGAGGCGTGGGCACGGCGCGCTGGCTGGGCAAGGTCGTCAGTCCCCTGGCGCGCTGCACTGCGGACTGCGAGAGCGCGGCCCAAGCTGTGCTCAGCTTTTCAACCAACCGCGCCGCTGCAATAAGTGGAAGGTACACTGCCGTCCGTTCCACGGCAGGCGGGGACATCTGGCCGGGAGACATGCTTGCCTTGACCACCAACGGGGATCTGGTCAGCGTGGTGGTGCGAACGGTTGAAGTGCAGGAACAAGGGGCGCGGCCTGAGGCGCTGACCTATCAGATCGCCTTTGCGAACGATTGGGCCGAAGGTCTGGGAGTGAAGCTCTCAGAGACGATCGCAGCCGACGCGCTTCTTCCTCAAACGGCGCTCACGTTGGCTTCCGGTGCGTCCGCACCCGTGCTTGCCAACCTGCAACAGCTGACGTTTGTGGCGAGCGCGACGGCCTTGACAGTGGACGCCGGCTTGAATGCTCCGTCAGGCGGCGGCTTTGAGGTCAGGCGCAGAGACGGAGGCTTTGGCGCGGGAACAGGCTCGAGCGCGAGTGGAGACCTGGTCCTGCGCAGTCCCGTGCGGGGCTTTTCCATCCCGCGCGCGGCCGTGCAGGAGGCCTTCTTCATCCGCATGTACGACGCTTCCAACCCGCCGCTTTACTCGCGCGAGTCCACCGCAATCAATACAGATCTGCCGATTTCATAACCAGGATAAGGAGTGCATATGACGGAGTTTGAGGGGCAGGTGCTGGCGGATTTGCACGTGCTGCGCAGCCAGATGGAACAGGTCATGGGGATCGGGCAGCCGGGCAGACTGCACCTGCTCGAAAGCCGTGTGAGCAAGACCGAACAAAGTGTGCAGCGGGTGAGAGGTTTCGTCGCGGCGTGCAGTTTCGCCTTGACGCTGCTGCACTTGGCGATCAGCTACATGGGCGGGAAACACAACTAGGAGGCAGCAATGGAGTTTCTGAAATTCTTCTTACGCGGACTTGCGCTTCTGCCGAGTCTTGTTCAAGGAATCGAATCGTTGTACGGCGCGAAGACCGGTGAGCAGAAGCGTGAGGCAGCCATCTCCATCATCGGTTCGACCATCGGCGTGGTGGATGCGGTTGGCGCTAAAACCATCGTGGACCCCGCCAAGTTCACCGAGGCCCTTGGGGTCATCGTCGATGGCGTGGTCGCGTGCCTCAATGCCAGCGTCTGGAGCAAAGGGTAGACGCGATCCCCTCAAGCGGACCCCGTTATAATCGTGGGCTATGGTTGAGGACGCAACGGTGCCGCTGGTCGGAGTTATTATGGGCAGTCGCAGCGATTACCCCGTCATGCGGGCCGCGGTCGAGATCCTGCAGGAGTTCGGTGTGGCGCATGAGGCACGTGTGGTGAGCGCTCATCGCACCCCGGAAGAGATGGTCGCTTATGCGCAGAGCGCAGTGCAGCGGGGCTTGCGCTGCATCATCGCAGGAGCGGGAGGTGCCGCGCATCTTCCCGGCATGATCGCTGCGCTGACCGTGCTGCCGGTATTGGGTGTCCCCGTTGCGGCGACAGCGTTACAGGGTATCGATGCGCTGTTCAGCATCGTGCAGATGCCCCGCGGCGTGCCGGTTGGAACGTTGGCGATCGGAGCCTCGGGAGCCGCCAACGCAGCACTGCTCGCGGTTGCGATGCTGGCCACCACCGACGCGGCCTTGCAACAGAAACTCGTAGTCCGTCGTAAAGCGGCCAGAGATCAGGTACTGGCGGAGTCCCTTGAAGGCCTTGGAGCTTCGGCATGAGCGCACTTTTGCCGGGAGCGACCATCGGTATCTTCGGAGGCGGCCAGCTCGGCCGCATGATGGCGATGGCGGCGCGCGGCATGGGCTATCGAATCCTGGTGCTCGATCCGGACCCGGGCTGCCCCGCGCGCTTCGTCGTAGACGGCTGCATCGAGGCTGCCTGGGACGATAGCCGGGGCGCCGCTATGCTGGCCCGCGGCTGTGATGTCGTCACGCTCGAGATCGAACAGATTGGCGCGCACAGCATGGCTTCCGCGGCGACCTTCTGTCCGGTGCGGCCGGGAGGCGCGCTGCTGGCGATCGTTCAGGACCGCATCGAGCAAAAAAACTGGCTCCGCAAGCACGGATTTCCCCTAGGGGACTACCGGGCGGTGCGGACGCTGGGAGAGGTCCGCACCGCGATCGAGCAGCTCGGCGGACGATGCTTCTGCAAGAGTGCGACGGGCGGGTATGACGGGCGCGGCCAGGGCAGAGTCGGGTTTGGCCCGGCCGCCGTGAGCGATGCGGACGTGCACGGCGCGTGGGAAGCGCTGGGCGAAGGTCCGGGCGTGGTCGAAAAAGCGGTCGATCTCAAGCGGGAGATCAGCGTCCTGGTGGCACGCAGCCCACGGGGCCAGGTGAAGGTCTATCCCGCGGCCTGGAATCACCATGAAAACCAGATCCTTGACTGGAGCGTAATCCCGGCGGCGATCCCTGCCGAGCTCGAAACAAAGGCCCGCAACATCGCGGCGGAGATCGCGGACACCTTCCAGTTGGAAGGCTTGCTCGCGGTGGAGATGTTCGTCACTACAGAGGGAGATCTGCTGGTAAACGAGCTCGCTCCACGACCGCATAACAGCTACCACGAGAGCGAGCGCGCCTGCGTCACCAGCCAGTTCGAGCAGGCGATCCGCGCTGTCTGCGACCTACCCCTTGGGGACGTAGACATAGTGCAGCCGGCCGCGATTGCGAACCTGCTTGGCGATTTATGGCTGAATGCGGATGGCTCCGCGCGGGAGGTCTGCTTCGATAAAGCTCTGGCAGTACCGGGCCTTCGCATGCATCTGTACGAGAAGCTGAAGCCGCGCAAAGGAAGGAAAATGGGCCATCTCAGCGCGGTGGGCGCCAGCGTGGAGGAGGCAGTAGAGCGGGTCCTGCAGGCAAGAGCCGCCCTACAATAACCCCCTATCCGATGTCTTCGCTCCACTGCTGCAGATAGCCCTTGAAGTCGCTCATAAACTTTCCGGCATCCGCCCCGTCCACGATGCGATGATCGAAGCCCAGCGTAAAGTGCTGGATGGAGCGGATGGCAATCGTGTCGCCGCCGTCCGCGTCGGAGATCACCTCCGCCTCCTTGTTCAGCCCGCCTACGCCGAGAATCGCAGCCTGCGGCTGGTTGATGATGGGAGTGCCAAACTGCTCGCCAAAGATGCCGGCATTGGTGATGGTGAACGTTCCTCCGGAGACCTCGTCCGGGGCGAGCTTCTTGGAGCGTGCGCGCTCGGCCAGGTCGACGATGGCACGGCCAATCCCAAGAAAGTTCTTCTCCTCGCATTGCTTGATCACTGGAACGATGAGGCCCCAGTCGAGCGAAACCGCAATCCCGATGTTGATGTTCTTGTTGTAGAGGATGGAATCACCCTGGATGGCGGCGTTGACCACAGGATGTTTGCGCAGCGCGTAGATGGCGGCGCGTGTGATAAACGGCATATAGGTAAGCTTGACGCCGTTCCGCTGCTCGTACTTGTTCTTCTCTTTCTCGCGCAGCCGTACGATGCGCGTCATGTCGACCTTGAAGACTGTGTGCACGTGCGGGCTGGTGCGCTTGGACTCGACCATGCGCTGCGCGATGATGGAGCGCATCTTGGTCATCGGGACAAGCTCGCCGAGCTGCTGAACGCCTCCCGCTGCTTTTGCCGGAGAGGTCGTCGCCGGCGCAGACTGTACCGCGGAGAGCGACGCCTCGACGGCGGTCGAAGTCCCGGGCCTGGCGGCGGCCTGCTGGGCCGCCTGCGCCGGGCTCTGCTGGGCCGCAGACGCTGCGGAAGTAATGCCGGGAGTCGTGGGCTGGCTCGCTGGCTGGCCGGCAGAAGGTTTTTCAAGATGGCCGAGAATATCCTGCTTCGTAATGCGGCCGGAGGCTCCTGTGCCTGCTATCTGCTGCAGATCGACGCTGTTTTCTGAGGCGATCTTCCGGACCAGCGGCGAGGAGCGGGGAGCCTCCCCCACGGCCGCTGAAGCCGGGGAGGCCGGCGCAGCAGCGGCAACGCTTGCAGCCGGCTGCGTCGGTTGTACGGACTGTGCCGGGGCAGCGTTGCCGCCAATCAAGGCGACCACCGTGTTGACGGTCACCGTAGAGCCCTCCTTCACCAGAATCTCGGTCAGCTTCCCTTCGACAGGCGAGGGGATCTCCGCGTCTACCTTGTCGGT
>CAXUNR010000001.1:0-57947 GCA_964252655.1 uncultured Acidobacteriaceae bacterium | reverse complement strand
TCTACCTTGTCGGTCGAAATCTCAAACAGCGGCTCATCGCGTTCCACGTTCTCGCCCGACTTCTTGAGCCACTTGGTGAGGGTGCCTTCGGTGATGGATTCGCCCATCTGGGGCATAACTACTTCGGTCGGCATAAGGGTCTTTCACTCCTACAAAACGGAAAAGAGCAGCCCCTGGATTATAAGACGGGACGCTGGACGCTGGACGGTCATGGGCGTTTATAGAACAGTAGGCGCAACGGACGACAGCAGCTCTTCCAGCGAATCAGTCCAAAGCATTTGCCGCGCAAAGATACGCCCGAAGTTGCGGATGGTGGCATGGAGGGCGTCGCGCAGGGAGGGAGCCGGCATAAGCGGCGACTCCAGCTCCAGGCTCGTCACCGCAGCATCGCGCAGGCCGCACGGCACGATCCAGTCGAAGTCGCGAAGATCCGTCGTCACGTTCAGCGCAAAGCCATGCGAGGTGACGGCCTGCGAAACGTGCACGCCAATGGCTGCAATCTTTCTTGACGGCGCGCTGCCATTTGCGGACGTCCATACCCCGGTCCGGCCGGGAATACGCTCCGTGAGCACGCGGAACTCTCCGCAGGTACGGATGAGCACCTCTTCCAGCATGTGCACAAAATCCACCGGGCCCAGGTGCGGGCCGCGTTTGCCGGGAAGATCGCCGCGCAGATCCACAATCGGATAACCCACCAGCTGGCCCGGGCCGTGATACGTCACGTCTCCTCCGCGATTGACTTCGTGCAGCTCCACCCCTTTTTGCTTGAGCAGCGCATCGCTGGCCAGCACATGCTCACGCTTCGCGTTACGGCCCAGCGTCAGCACCGGAGGATGCTCTAGCAGCAGAAGCGTATCGCCGATCTGTCCAAGCTTGCGCGCCGCGACCACGCGCTGCTGCATCGCCAAACCCTGGCCGTAGGACACCCGGCCAGGCGCTAAAATGTGAACGATCATGGCAATGTCCCCACCTATTCAGTCTACGATTCTGTGTGCCGTTAGGAGACGTAACCTGCGATGACGCCCGCACCGAAGGAATCCGGCTCGCAGGCAGCCGGCCGGCCGAAGCTGATGTACGTCCTCGCGCTTGCGCCCGGCAAGATCGGCGGCATTGAGAAGTTCCTTCGCTATTTTGTAGAGGCGCTCGATCGCGCTGGTTGGGACGCGGTTTTATGCTTTGAAGGCCTGATCGCTCCCGAGTTCCGCGCGTACATCTCAAGGCCCGGCGTGACGCTGGAGTTGCTGCCGAACCAGGGCGACCTGGGGCTGGCGTCTGCTGGAGCATTGTGGAAGCTGCTGCGGAAGCATCGGCCGGCAGTTTTTGTCTATGCCTTCCACGGCGTCCTGCGCGTCTTTCCGTGGCTGGCAAAGTTGAGCGGCGTTCGCCGTATCTTTTTCAACGATCACTCCTCGCGTCCACCCGGCCAGGCGCCTGGGCCGTTGAGCTTGCCTAAGCGCATCGTCGGCCGCCTGCTTACGTCTCCGTTGACCGGCATCGTCAGCGTTGCGGAGTTCACCGAGCGCACCGGCAAAGCCTTCGGACTTACCTCCGCCCCGGGCGTGATCATCCACAACGGGGTCGAGCTGCCCACCTTCGATCGGTCCCGAGGAGTCGCGTTTCGCAAACGGTACAACATTCCTCAGGACGCGATCGTACTCGCACAGGTTTGCTGGATGGTCGAGGTCAAAGGGGTCGAGACGATGTTGCGCGCCGCGGCGACCCTGGTACAGCAGCAGCCACACCTTCACCTTCTTCTCGTAGGGGAGGGACCGAAGCTGAACGATTACAAAGCACTGGCAAACACTCTCGGCCTTGAAAGTGCCGTGACGTTTACCGGAAAGCTGGCGAATCCTACCGCATCCGGCCTTTTTGAAGCAGCCAACATCTACTGCCAGCCCTCGCTGTGGCAGGAGGCAAGCGGGCTGGCGGTCATGGAGGCCATGTCCTTCAGGCTGCCAGTGGTAGCCAGCAACATCGGCGGTCTACCGGAGTCGGTGTACGACGGACAAACCGGCTATCTGGTGCCGCCTGGCGATAGTGAGGCTCTCTCGAGAGCACTCGCACTCCTCATCCACGACCGCGATCTGCGCGAGCGGCTAGGGCAGAACGGCTATCGAAGAATCGACGTACACCATCAAGTCAAGCACGTCGCCGAGCGCTACGTGGAGCTGTTTCTAAGCACCGGCAGCAACGGCATGCAGTCGAAGTAAACTCAACTTCGCACTGCATACCCGCCTTCAGAGCCGTATGCCTACGCGTTCACCGCCATGCCTTCGACGCTCGAGAAGCCATCAAGCAGGCTCTCCGCAACCGTAGGATGGGCGTGGATCGTAAACATCATGGATTCGACCGTCGCCTCGAGCTCCATGGCAGTGACGCACTCGGCAATAATCTCCGTGGCCGACGGGCCGATAATATGCACGCCGAGAATCTCGCCGTACTTCGCATCTGAGACCACTTTAACGAAGCCGTCGTGCGAGTCAAGAATCGTAGCCTTGGAGTTGCCGGCAAACGGAAACTTGCCGACCTTCACCTCGTAGCCCTTCTCCTTGGCCTGTGCCTCGGTCATGCCCACCGAGCCGATCTGCGGATCGCAGTAGGTGCAGCCGGGAATGCGCTGGCGGTTGACGGGCCGCGCGTATTTGCCGGCCTCTTTGGCTGCGACAACCATGCCGGACATCGCGCCGACGTGAGCCAATTGCGGCAGGCCGCCAACAATGTCGCCAATTGCATAGATGCCCGGCTCGGTGGTCTCCATCCACTCATTGGTCATGATGAAGCCGCGATCAAGCGTGATCTTGACCGTGTCCAGGCCGCAGTCGTAAGTACGCGGCGCACGGCCAACCGCTACCAAAACCTTCTCAACGGTCTTGGTCTGCGCCTTGCCCGCAGCGTCCGTGAACGACACGACGGCGCACTCGCCCTGCTTTTCGATCTTGTCCACCTTCGCACCGACGAAGACCTCAAAGCCGCGCTTCTTGTAAAGCCGCAGCAGCTCCTTGGAAACCTCTTCATCTTCCGCGTTCACGATCCGCGGCAGAGCTTCAATAATCGTAACCTCCGCGCCGAAGCTCTTGAAGACCGAGGCGAACTCCACGCCAACGGCTCCCGAACCGATCACCACCATGGATTTCGGCATCGCGGGCAGGGTGAGGATCTCCATATTCGTCATGATCATGTCGTCGGCCTTGTAGCCGGGCAGCATGCGCGCATCGGAACCCGTGGCCAGGACAAGCTTCTTGCCCTTGACCTCCATAACGCGCTGCTTGTCGTATCCTTCAGCCTGCGCGTCCTTCGGCTTGCCTTTATCTTCATCCGAGACGTGCACCGTGAACACGCCTTCGCGCGCCGGGCCCGTAAGACGCCCATGTCCGTTGAACACGGTGATCTTGTTCTTCTTCATCAAGAAGTCCAGCCCCTTGGCATGCTTGATCGTTACATCGTTCTTACGCTTGATCAGGTTGTCCCAGTTCAGCTTCGGCGCGTCCACACCGTCGATGCCGTAGTTGATTGCATGCTTCAGGTGATCCCACACCTCTGCCGAAAAAAGCATCGTCTTGGTGGGAATGCAGCCCCAGTGCAGGCATGTGCCGCCCAGCTTATCCGTCTTCTCAATCACCGCGACCTTGAGGCCATACTGCGCAGCGCGAATGGCGCACGTATACCCTGCGGGACCCCCGCCGATCACGATCAGGTCGAACACTGTGTCTGCCAAAGTCTCTCCGTTCAGGCGGCTCTGCCGCTCGGCTTCCAACTCTGTATTTTACGCGAATGGTAAAGCTGGATTGCCGCGGGTCGGCTCCAGTTCTCGCTTGCCCACCCAATTCTGCCGGAGCATACTGAAGCCATGGCGACTCCCGTGCTCATCCCGATCTCGGAATACCTGAACACCACCTATCGTCCGGATTGCGATTACGTGGACGGTGAGCTGCTGGAGAGGAACATGGGCGAACGGCCGCACGCGACCATTCAGGGACTTTTCGTCGCAAGTTTCTTCAACCAACGTAAGCTCTGGAGAGTTCTGGCGTTGCCGGAGCAGCGAATACAAACTTCCGCGACGCGTTACCGAATTGCTGATGTGTGCGTCGTGAACGTGTCCGACGCAAGTGATCCGATTGTTCACCAGCCGCCGCTTCTCTGTATCGAGATCATCTCGCGTGATCAGAAGCTTGCGGATATGCATGAACGCGTCCAGGATTATCTGGCAATGGGTGTGGAAAATATCTGGATTGTCGATCCGAAGCGCCGCGAGGCTTGGGTCGGTACTCGCGATGGATTCAAGCCACCCCTCGAAGCCCTGTTCTCGATTGAACGTACTCCCATCGCGATTGCAGACATCTTTGCGGAACTGGACGATGTGGAAGCTGGCAGGCTTTAGAGCCTTGGACACACCAGCCGATTCGTCTTGCCTACGGCTTACAGCACCGCCTTTTATCCAAGCACCCGCGCCGCTTCCTTGGCGAAATACGTCACGATAAAGTCCGCGCCCGCTCTCCGAATTGATAAAAGCGACTCCAGCATGGCTCGCTCCGGCTCCAGCCAGCCGCGCGCGAACGCCGCCTGCATCATGCTGTACTCGCCTGACACCTGATAGGCGCCAAGCGGTATATCGAAGCGATCCCGCGCGGCTTTTAGCACGTCCAGATACGGCATCGCCGGCTTCATCAGGATCATGTCCGCACCTTCGGCAAGGTCCTGCTCCACCTCACGCATCGCCTCACGCAGGTTGGCTCCATCCATCTGGTAGCTGCGCCGGTCGCCGAACTGCGGAGCGGAATCGGCCGCTTCGCGGAAGGGTCCGTAGAACGCGGAGGCGAACTTGGCCGCGTAGCTCATTACGGGAGTATCCTGGTACCCGCCCTGGTCGAGCGAGGCGCGGATAGCCTGAATGCGACCATCCATCATGTCGCTAGGGGCCACGATGTCAGCCCCGGCAGCCGCGAGTGAGACGGAGGTCTTCGCTAGCAGCTTCACGCTGGAGTCATTCTCGATCTCGTACTCCGCGTCCACGCCTTCTCCATCGCGTGCCACGATGCCGCAGTGGCCGTGGGTCATGTACTCGCAGAGACAGACGTCGGCGATCATGGCCATGGTTGCAAGCGAGCGGTCGGCCTTGAGCGCACGCAAGCCCGACTGCACAATCCCGTGCTCCTCCCACGCGCCCGAGGCTTGCTCATCCTTCTCCGCCGGCAGCCCGAACAGCAGCAGGCCGCCGACGCCCAGCGACGCGCACTCCGCCGCTTCCTTGAGCGCCTCGTCGATCGACAGATTGAAGCAGCCCGGCATGGAGCCAATCGGCTTGCGAACGCCCTCGCCAGGAACCAGAAACAGCGGATAGATCAAGCCTCCCGGACGCAGATGCGTCTCGCGCACCAAAGACCGAAGAGCTTCTGTACGACGCAGGCGGCGCATACGAGTGACAGGAGGAGGCGTCATCCTGCCAGTTTACGTGGGCCGATGGCCGGCTGCATGCACAGCGCGGACGCTCACGGCTTAGCATAGAAGCAATGGCGCTGATCCCAACCATTCCTATACCTCTTGCTGAATCGAGCTCCGCCGCCCTCGAGTGGCCGCGCCTGCGCGAGCACATCGCCGCCAAAGCCGTCAGTCCGCTGGGCCGCGCCTTCACCTCGGCGCTTGAGCCCTCGACCGACATCGAGTGGATCACCGCACAGCAGACCCGCACCGCGGAGATGCGCGCCTTCCTGAACAGCGGCGGCAGCTTCGACTTCCATGGACTGCTCGACCCAGCGCCGATGCTCGACCGCGCCCGCGTGCCGGGCTCCGCACTGGATGCGCTCGAGATCCTCTCGCTCCTGAACGTGGTGGAGCGCGTAGCCGCATGGCGCAACCTGTTCACCTCGCGCGAGATTTCGGTGCGACCGGGCAGCGCAATCCAGGCGCTCTCGGCCGACCTGGTACCGCATGATCTCGCCCCACTGCTGCGCACCCTCCGCGGTAAGATCGAGCCCGACGGCTCACTCGCTGACGATGCAAGCCCGGAGTTGCGCCGCATCCGCCGTGCCATGGAGTCGCAGCACCGCGCCATCGAGGCGAGCCTGCGCCGCGCCGCACGGGCGTTGCGTGAAGACGGATCGACGCAGGAAGACATCATCACCGTGCGTGGCGAACGCTTCGTCATCCCCATCAAGTCCGAGTTCAAGCGCAAGGTTCCCGGCGTCATCCACGGCTCGTCTTCTTCCGGGCAGACGGTCTTTGTCGAGCCGCTCGAAACCATCGAGCAAAACAACGAGCTGGTACGCCTGCTCGATGAAGAACAATCCGAGATCCATCGCATTCTCGTGATGATGACGGCTGCGCTCGCTGCAGAAGCTCCCGTGCTGACGCTCGGCACGGCAATTCTGGCGGAGGTCGAATCGCACTTTGTGCGCGCCAGGTTCTCGCTCGAGCTCGACTGCACGACCCCCACCTTTGGCGGTCCGCTGAGCCTGAAACGCGCCCGGCATCCACTGCTCGAGCTGCGCATGCGCACTGAAGCCATGCAGAATCCGGGTGCCCCAGGTCTCGCTTCTGAGACCTGGGCTCGTGCCGGAACAAACGCTCGCGCACGTCCGGTTCCTCTTACCCTGGCGCTCACCTCTGAGGCTCGCCAGCTGATCGTCTCCGGACCAAACACAGGCGGCAAGACCGTCTCGCTCAAGACCACCGGCCTGCTCGCACTGATGGCGCTGGCAGGGCTGCCCGTGCCTGCAGACGAGGCTGTCTTCCCCCTGTTCACCGCCATCTTCGCCGACATCGGCGACGCGCAATCGATCGAGCGCAACCTCTCAAGCTTCTCCGCGCATGTAGTCAACGTAGATCACATCAGCCGCCACGCAGGGCCGTCGTCGCTGGTACTGCTTGATGAGCTTGGCTCCGCCACGGACCCGGAAGAAGGCGCGGCACTGGCGGTTGCGGTGGCCAGCCACTTTCTCGCACTGGGTGCGTGGACGTGCATCACCACCCACCTGACATCCTTGAAGGTCTACGCAGCCTCAAGGCCGGGCGTGTTGAACGCGGCCGTCGGGTTCAACCAGGAGACGCTGGCGCCGACGTACGAGCTGCGGCTGGGCGTTCCGGGTGCGTCCGCAGGGCTCAACATCGCCGAGCGACTGGGCATGCAGCCGGAGATCATCGCCGAGGCACGCGCGCAGATGACCACGCAGCAGGCGGACATCGGCGCATTTCTCGATCAGCTGCATCAGCAATTAGGCGAAGCGACCGCTGAGCGTGTCTCGCTGAAACGTCGCCTGGAAGAAGTCGCCGCCGAGCGCAAGCGGCTCGACACCGAAGGCCGCGCCGAACAAAAGCAGCGTACGCGGGAGCTGGAGGTGAAGCTGGCGGTGCTGCTTGAGGACTTCGACGCTCAACTCAAGGAGGTCGTCAAAGCGATCGACGATAAAACGGTAGCGCAAAAGATCGCGCGCGATTCAGCGCTGCGGATGTCGCGCGTCCGACGTGAGTTCTCAGAGCAGTTTTCGTCAACCGTGCTCGCCCACACCACGGGTGCGGACAAGAACGACTCGCCGCTCAAGCGTGATCCAGCCGCGCCGAAACCGATCAAAGTAGGGGATCTGGTTACGCTCAAAAGCTTGGGCCGCCAGGCTCGCGTGAACCGCCTGATCGACGACAAGAACCTCGAGGTCTCGATGGGCCAGATGAAGATGCGCGTAACCCGGACGGACATCGTGGATGTGGAGTCGATCAGGGTAGCGACGCCGCTCGAGGCCGCACGCCGGAGGGGTGGCGTGACGGTCCGCACCAACGACGACCTAGATTACACTCCCTCCGAAATCAACGTGATCGGGCGCACTGCGTCCGAGGCCGAGGAGGAAGTACAGCGCTACATCGACCGCGCCTTCCTCGCCGGGTTGCCGCGGGTGCGGATTGTGCATGGGACGGGGATGGGGGTTTTGCGGCGGACGCTGCGAGAGTTCCTGCGCTCGCATCCGCATGTGGCGACGTTTGCGGAGGCGGGGCAGAACGAGGGTGGACAGGGAGCGACGCTGGTGGAGCTGCGGCAGTAGTTAGTATTCGCAGCGGGTGAAGGTCACGTTGGCGGTGATGTGGCTGGGCGGGTTTCCCATGCTTGGGGGCGTGTGGCAGTCCACCTGGAGATGGCCGGCCAGGTTGGGCTTGCCGTTGCGTATGTCGGGCTTGTGCTGCTCTGTGTCGGCGCGCAGGACGGAACATGTAGAAGCGTCGAGGGCGGTTCCGTGGGTCTTGACGGTATCGAGGGTAGCCGTAAAGCCGGAGGCGGTGTGCGCCAGGTCGAAGCGCATGGGGGAATCGGGAGCGGTTGCCCGGTGCTGGTCGCGGGCTGGATCGTGGCTGGCGGGATCCTCCCAGAAGAAGGAAAAAACACTGGCGGTCTGGCCGATGGGGAGACCGTCCTGCGGATCGCGGCTGCAACCCTGGGGTTTGGAGTCCCATCGGCCGAGCAGGCCTCCATCGCTCGCGACCGTTCCGTGAGCGGAGAAGACGTAACGGTAACAACCGGTCAAGCTCAAAACGAGGCAGATCGGGCCCACCCCCCGAAAAGTGTGCAAAATCTTCATTCGAGAGCTGTTAGGTCCGGACCTCAAGATACACTTGCTCCAAAAGTTGTGCAGTATACCGAGCCACCTTCAGATGCGCATGGGCATGAGGATGTAGCGGTAGCGAACATCTTCGTTCCCATCCTCGGGGCGCATCTGGCCAGCGGACTGGGCGTCCTTGAACTCGAGGCGCACTTCGCCGGCGGTGCCGATGGCTTTGAGGAAGTCGATCAGGTATTGGGAGTTGAAGCCGACAACGAGAGGGTCGTAGTTGTAGGGAGTCTCGATGATGTCTTCGGACTCGCCGGCGTCGGTGGACTGCGAGGAGAGCTTGAGCTCATTTTGTTCGAGGCGGATTTTGATGGCTCCGGAGCGCTCGTCGGCGAACTGGGCGACGCGCTGGATGGAGTGCATCAGGTCTTCCGAGCGGACGATGACGAATTTGTTGTTGTCGCGCGGCAGGACGGCTTCGTAGTTGGGGAATTGGCCGGTGAGCTTGCGGCTGGTCAGTACGCGGCCACCGACGCGGAAGAAGAGGGTGGAGTCATCGTCGGCAAAGTCCATGGTCTCGGCTTCGTTGGTCGAGAGCAGACTGGCGAGTTCGGAGAGCGCCTTACGGGGGATGAGGGTTTTCTTCTCGCCGGAGATGCCGTCAATGGTTTCCCCCATCTTCTCAACGTGGGCGAGGCGGTGTCCGTCGGTGGCGACCATGGCCATAGACTCTGCTTTGAGCACGAGCAGGGCGCCGTTGAGGGTGTAGCGCGACTCTTCATTCGAGATGGCGAAGATGGTCTTCGAGACCATATTCTTGAGGCCGGGGACGGAGATCTTCGTCGCGCCGGAGGAGGGGAACTCGGCGACCTGGGGGAAGTTGGCTCGGGCCATGCCGACCATCTTGGTGTTGGAGCGGCCGGCGCGGATCTGGACCCAGTGGTTGTCCATCAGCTTGATCGAGATATCGCCTTCGGGCAGCAGGCGGATGTAGTCGTAGAGTTTGCGCGCGGGGATGGTGCAGGCTCCGGGCTTTTTGACCTTGGCGACGCAGCTGGTGCGGAGCGACTGGTCGAGGTCGGTCGCGGTGATGGTCAGCCGCCCGGTTTCCCCTTCCTGCGTGGCTTCGAAGAGGAAGTTCGAGAGGATGGGGATGGTGGTCTTGCGCTCGACGACGGACTGTGCAGCCGTGAGCTCGCGGAGAAGCTCGACGCGGGACACGGTGATCTCGAGGTTCCCGGACGGCGCGGCGTGCGGCGTGGAGTTGGAGGTCTCGGGGTCTTCGGTCAGTGTGGCCATGGTGGAGTCTCCTAGGGCGAGAAGCTGGAGCGTTGCACTATCTTTCTGATTCTAGGCTTGTGGTGACTGGTAGTGGGACAGAAAGGAGTGTGGGAAACGCGAGGGAAAAGTGCGTATTGCGTGCTTTCGACTACTAGAAGAGCCTCTGTGCGCAGAACAAGACAAGATGGAGAGTAAGGGCCAGTGGAGTTGGAACGCTTAGATCTGAGCAGGATAGGGTGATCTAACAGAGGGAACGGACCATGATCCACTGCAAAGCCGTGAAGATCGCAACGCGCGTCATCGTGCTGCACCGTGGTCAAGTGGCAGAAGATGTCGACTCCCACCGCATTGTCAGGTATTGAGGATTTGTACTTTAGCCTGGTCGGACGTCCATCACTGGAGGTGCCTGGTTGGCTCAGGTCTTAGCCTTCCTTTTTCTCTCGAAGAAGCTGATGTCCAAGGAGCTGAACAGTTTCTCCTCCCTGGGTCTGAATAACCTTTTCTTCCTCATCGTGATCTTGATGTCTGGAGGTACGGCGCCGCACTCCTGCTGTACTTGGGATCGCTTTTGTGGGGGAACATGCTCTGGAAACGCTTCGTGACCGCATAGGTCTATGGCAACACTGACGGCCAGCGCCTGCGTCAGAGAGGCCCGGTTTTGTGGCTGTGCGAAGGCTTCTAAGAAAGAGCTTGAAATAGAGAGACAAGATAGAAGTAGTAGTCGTTTGCGCTTGATATGTGGATTGCGGAGCGAAATGCAATGAAATGAAAGAGTTGGGCCGGTGTCCTGATTTAGAAAGCGGCGATGGCGGAAACCGAAGATGCGGATTGCGGGAGACGGAATGGACGAGGGTGCGCCGGTTATTCCGGATGTGCACAGGAGGAGCTGAAGAGAGCTCAAGAAGACTGGCCCGGAAGTGGGATTGTGCAGGCAAAGTGTTGAGAATAAGTTGGTTGCAGAAGGCGTTTTGTGCACAGCGGGGAGAGAGGGAAGAGGATAAGCGCGGGTCAAATTGCGAGTCGACTGAGGAGAGGTGAAAAGCGGTATGCGACGGATGTGTTCGCGGGTAGAGGCTCGGCAACGCGAGCCGCACAACGGAAAACCCCAGGTCTCAGAGTCGAGACCTGGGGCACCCGGTTGAGTGGGCTAGCTAAAGGGGTTAGCTGAGGGTTTCGGTGAGCTTGTTGAGGGTGCGGTTCAGGTCTTTGTCCTGACGGCGCTGCTCGTCGATTTTGGCGATGGAGTGCATGACGGTGGTGTGGTGCTTGCCGCCGAACTGCCGGCCAATCTCGGGCAACGAGGCCTCGGTCATCTGCTTGGCGAGATACATGGCGATCTGGCGCGGGACGACGATCTGGCGGGAGTTGTTCTTCTGTTTGAGCTCGGGGATGCGCATGCCGAATTGCTCGGCGACGGCCCGCTGGATGGCCTCGATGGTGATCTTGCGGACCTGGGTGTCGATGAACTGCTTGAGGCACTGCTGGGCGACGGCGAGCGAGCATTCGACGCCATGATGCGAGCACCAGGCGATGACGCGGATGAGCGCGCCCTCGAGCTCGCGAACGTTGGTGCGGACGTTTGACGCGATGAAAAGGGCGACGTCGGTAGGCAGCGTGGTGTGCTCGGACTCGGCCTTGCGCTGGAGGATGGCGACCTTGGTTTCGAGATCGGGTGGCTGGATGTCGGCGATGAGGCCCCACTCGAAGCGGGAGCGGAGACGGTCTTCGATGTCGCCGAGTTCTTTCGGGGGGCGGTCGGAGGCGATGACGATCTGCTTCGATTCCTCGTGGAGGGCGTTGAAGGTGTGAAAGAACTCTTCCTGCATGCGCTCCTTGCCGGCGAGGAACTGCACGTCATCGATAAGTAGGATGTCGACGGAGCGGAACTTGTCGCGGAAGGAGGTCATCTTGTTGTAGCGGAGCGAGTCGATGAGCTCGTTGACGAACTTTTCTCCGGAGACGTAGCTGATGGCGGTGTGAGGCAGGCGGCGCTTGGCTTCGTGGCCGATGGCGTGCATGAGGTGAGTTTTCCCCATGCCGACGCCGCCATAGAGGAAAAGCGGGTTGTAGGCCTTCGAGGGGCGCTCGGCGACGGCCGTGGCGGCGGCGAGGGCGAACTGGTTGCCGGAGCCGGCGACGAAGCCGTCGAACTGGTAGCGCGGGTTGAGCTGCGAGGCGGAGTTCCAGTCGAAGCGGGCCTGCTCGGTGGCGGGAAGGGGCGCGGCGGGGAGGCGCGTGCCGGCTCCATTGGGGCTTGGCGAGCCGCTGGGGCGAGGAGCGCCGGCGGAATGGCTGGACTGAGGAGGAAAGCCACCATCTTCGCGCACATGCTGTGCGGCGGGCTCCTGTGCGGGGGCTTCAAACTCGACGGCGTCGATCTCGAGGCCGAGCCGCTCGATGGCTTCTTCTATGAGGTCAGCGTATTTTTCGCCGATGTGCTCAAACTGCGCGGAAGGAATTTTGACGTACAGGGTACGGTCTACGAGGCGGGAGAAGCGGGTTGGCTTCAGCCAGGTTTCAAAGGACTGCCGGTTGATTTTCTTCTCAAGCGCACCGAGGATGCGAACCCACTGATTGAGCACGGCGGTGGCCGTAGGAACGAATGACATGCGTTGACTTTCCTTGTCTTGAACTGATGAGCAAGCCTTGTGACGAGACCGAGAGAGGTTCCACTGCTCCGAAAAAGGGGGAGCAAAAATAACGCGAACGAGCCCTGCATCACCGTGTACAGGGTGAGTAGGAATGGACTCGATTTGCTTTGGATTCGTTTTCTCTTCCGGGCCTGCATTTGTGATCCGGAATGGAAGCGAAAGGACCCCCAGACAAGCGCGAATCGAAGCGGAGATTGGCGTTGGGCTGGGACGAACTTGTGGAACGGATTCGATGGTAGCACGGAAAATACGGGGTTTTTATGCCGATTTCTAGTTGCACCGTCCGTGGTGAAGCACGTGAGTGATGTGTGACCGCGTGCCGAGCTAACTTCTTTTACGAGTAACAAGAGCCGCTTCGGGTTGCACCAAAGCGGCTTGCGCCTCCATCTTGAATGAGCTTTCGGGAAGGGTTGTACGACGGTCTGAAAAGGATGGTGGATGGCAAGCCAAAGCAATTCAGTTCGTGTTTTGAACAGGCTCGGGGTATACTTAGGGTTCGTCGACGCTAGTGCTCAGCTTAGTTCCTTGCCTTAGTGGACCTAAGTCATTTTCGACAACTATTTGCTTTGCTCCAGGTGTAAACCGGGGCGATTTTGAGGAGTTCGTTCCATGCCTAAACGTACGTTTCAGCCTAATCGCCGTCATCGCGCCAAGACCCACGGTTTCCTTTCCCGCATGAAGACCAAGGCGGGTGCCGCGGTGCTAAGCCGTCGCCGTGCCAAGGGACGGCACAAAATTGCGGTCTCGGCTGGCTTCCGCGATTAGCTTACCCAGCTTCATCCTTGATGGAAGCTCACATTAATAAGAATGTGACGTGGCAAACACGGATGTGAAGTAAATACCTTGCCGGCAAGAAGTGGGCCCTGGACCTGCAACAACAATGAGTGCGGAGCCAGCATGGCACAGATGGCAGATATCCCCGTACAGATTGTTCTGCGACCGTATGCCAGTTCACTCCCTTTAGCCTCCTTCGCTTTTGCTACGGGCAATGTTCTTTACAGTGCGTTCCTCCTGCATTGGATTCCAGCCTCGGAGGCCCACCTGTTGGCCTTCATGTTGCTTGCGTTTGTGGCACCTCTTGAGCTCGGGCCCAGCCTGATGGCGTTTTTAACGCGCGATGCCGGCGGAGCGACTGCCTTTGCCATCTTCGGCGCAGCCTGGGTGGTGGAAGGTCTGACCTTGTTGAGGGGTCCCTCGCCGGCAACCAGCCCGGCCGGTGCTGTCTTTCTTTTTTGCCTAGCGATCTGCCTGCTGATGCTAACGATTGTGGCTTTCAAGGGAAAGCCGTTGCTGGGTGCGGTGCTCATTGTAGCCGTCGTCCGCACATGCGGTGCGGCGGCTACGGCGATAACGGGTAAAGCCTGGCTGCAGATCTCGACGGCATGGTTTGGGCTGGTGCTGGCTGCGCTGGCGTTCTACTGCGGCATTGCATTCCTCGAAGAAGACGTAAGCCAGCATTTGTCGCCTTTGACCTTCAGGACGGGAGAAGCCAAAGCTGCGATGGATGGCAAGCTGGAGGACCAGATTTCGGAGATTGGAAAGGAAGCCGGGGTGCGGAAGCAGCTTTGAGACCTGATTGACCCGCAGCTCCTGTTGCATTTGCTTCTTCTTACCGGCTGAAGCGAAACGCCGGCGTTAGCCTATGCTGCATGCATCTCACTTCCTACTATGTTCCAGGTTAAAGAAAGTATTTACGTTCAGGCTCCGCGCGACCGGGTCTTCCTGCTCTCGACCAGCATCGCCTTGGTGCAGGAGATCCTGGGCATGCGGCCGGTCTCCGGCAAGATAACCGGTCTGGTCGTCGACGGCGACCAGCTTTTGTGGCGCGGGTGGAAGTTCGGCCTTCCCGCCCTGCATGAAACGTTAATTACGCGATATGAGCGTCCGTACTTCTTTCAGGACACGATGGGTAGAGGATACTTCAAACACTTCCAGCATGATCACGCGCTCGAGGAGGTGGACGGTCATACCTTGCTGATGGATACCGTGCGTTTTTCTCTGCCGTTTGGCGTGGCAGGTCGGCTTGCAGGAAAGCTGCTCATTCTGCCTTATATCGCACGGTTGATGAAGCGGCGGTTTGCCCTGCTAAAACGTACCGCCGAGGGTTCGGACTGGGAAGGTTACCTGCCCGGCGGGACCTCGCCGGCTCTGCCGGGGCGCACCCGTTGAAGGTTGAGCCGCATCCAAAACGCCAGAGGAAGATGCGCGATGAAAGCTGTGGTCATGCACGAGTACGGCGATCCCGACAAACTGAAGTACGAAGACGTTGAAGATCCTAAGGCTGGAGAGGGCGAGGTGCTGGTTCGTGTGGCCGCAGCCAGCGTCAACCCGGTCGACTGGAAGATGCGCTCGGGCGAGGCCCAAGCACGATTTCCGATTGACTTCCCCGGCATTCTCGGTCGAGATCTTTCCGGGATTATTCGCTCGATCGGACCCGGAGTCACGGGCTTCGAGCCCGGCGATCCGGTCTTCGCGATGTCAGAAAAGACCTATGCTGAGCTCTGCGTCGTTAAGGCGTCTGCGCTCGCAAAGGTTCCAGAGGGTCTCGAAGTCGTAGCCGCGGCCGCTTTGCCTTTGGTCACCTTAACCGGTGAGCAGCTCATCCGTGTCGGCACCGGTATCGAGTCAGGACAGACGGTGCTGGTCGCCGGCGCGATCGGTGGAGTCGGCCGCAGCGCCATTCGCGCCGCCAAAGATCTGGGCGCTCATGTGATCGCCGGAGTTCGCAAAAAGCAGCTGGAAGAGGCGGAGACGCTTGGTGCGGACTCTGTGATTGCTCTCGATGACGACAAAGCCATGGCAGCTCTTGGCTGGATGGATGCAATCGCCGACGCGGTCGGCGGCGAAACTGCTGCGATGCTGATGGGCAAGGTTAAGCAGGGAGGCGTCTTTGCGTCGGTGCTTGGCCCGCCGAAGAATGCCGCCATGCACCCGACGGTGAAGGTGGTTGCCATTGTCTGCAAGCCCGATCCTGAACGCATGCTGAAGTTGGCGAAGGATGTTGTGGCGAAGCGGCTGAGCATCCCGATCGACCGTATGCTGCCGCTGGCCGAAGCCGGCGCTGGGCAGGCCGCCGCGGAAAAGGGTGGGCTGGGCAAAGTGGTTCTAATCGCTTAGCCGGACCACTTTCTCGCAGGTGGTTATCGATTCTGCGCGGGATAGACGATGAGTCGGCGCGCGGGGCCTTCCCCCTCGGAGGCTGTGCGCAGGCCCGAGGGAGCAAGCGCAAGATGCAGCAGCCGGCGCTCCCGGGAGTTCAACGGAGGAAATGCGTAAGGCTGTCCGGTAGCCTGCACCTGCTCGACGGCGCGAGCCGCCTCACGCTGTACCCGGCGCTCACGCGCTGCTTTGAAACCTCCTGCATCGCAGCTGATCCAGTCATGCTGTTGGTCCTCTAGCCGCAGTGCCTTAGCGGCGATGTGCTCGACGGCCAGCAGGAGCTCTGCGTTGCGAGCGAGCAACGCGGGCACGTCTTCTCCGCTGAAATTGACGAGCAACCGGGGGATGGAGCCCTCGCTCCCTTCCCCAAGCGTATAGCGCAATGAGAGACCTGAGCTTCGCAGCAGCGCGCTAAGTAAGGGATCGAGCTGCTCGGCAAAGCGGCGTGCTTCTTTAGAGGCCGGTATGAGCGGCTGCACGGAATTGCGAGCGGTGCTCAGCGCCGCACCGGCTTGCCTTGGATCGTCTTTGCCGAGGAGGTTCCCAAGCCTGCCTTGCGGCGCGCGCGTTTGGCTGCAATCTCGCGCATCTCGGCGCCAAGACTGGTGCGATTCATCACCGCCTGGGTGGCGATCGAGATGAGGTTACCGACCGACCAATAAAGCGCCAGCCCTGAGGCATAGTTCCACGTCATGTAGCCAGAGACCATGGGCATCATGAACGCCATCATGCGCTGCTGCTGCGGGTCGACTCCCGGCGAAGGCGTATAAAACTGCACCAGAAACTGGCTCAAGACCATGACGATGGGCAAGATGTGCCAAGGATCGGCAGCCGAGAGATCAGGCAGCCAATACCAGTGCGCCTGGCGCAGCTCCACCACTTTCGGGAGCATTCCGAAAAAGGCAAATAGGAGGGGCAGCTGGATCAGCGTCGGGATGCAGCCGCCGAACATGTTGACGCCGTTATCTTTCTGCAGCTGCATGATCTCGGCGTTCATGTCGTTGCGCTTGGGATCAGTTACTTTCAGGGTCTTGTACTTGGCCTTGATGACGTCCATCTGCGGCTGGATCCGCTGCATTTTCAGGCCGGATTGCATGGTTTTGATGCGTAGTGGCAGAATGACCAGGTTGATGAGCACGGTGAGCCAGACGATATCCCAACCCCAGTTTGCCGTGACATGCTGGTTAATGGCCCGCAACGCCAGGAACAAATACTTGCCGACGAAGCCGAAGAAGCCGAAGTCCAGCAGCGGTTGCAGGGTGATCTTCGGGTCCGCGGCATGAACATTGCGTAGGACGTCTACCGCCTTCGGGCCGACGAAGAGCGCCGTCTGCGTGTGTCCGGAGAGATCACCCACGGCTGCGCCCAGCAACGGCACCTTCACCTCGTCCTTGGCCGGATTGTTATGCGGTTTGGACGGCGACCCGCTCCCCAGACCGTTGTGGCGATTGGCCTTCGGGACGATCAGGTCGCTGTGCAAGGTGGCGACGGTGGCGTCTTCCGGATGGTCGGGAAGGAAGATGCTGGCGAAGTAGAGGTCCGAGACGCCCGCCCAGTCGAACTCTCCCGAAAGGGTGGCTCCTCCATGGACGTCTTTGGGCCCCTGGTGTTTCTCGTGTGCGCCCTGGCTGAAGTCAACCTGTGCGCCGCCATAGGAAAGTGCGGTTTCCTGATCGCCGAAGCCGCCCGGCCACTCGAGCAGCGCGCGAATCGGCGTGCCGTTGCGGAGGACCTGCGTATCTGCGTGTATGACGTAGGAGTCGTCGAAGGAGAAGGTCTTGGTGACGCTGTATTCGCCGGCTCCATACTTGAACGTCAGCGTGCCCGGCGCGTTCAGCAGCCCGGTTGCGGAAGGAAGGTAGAGCGCAGTCGCCAGATTCGCCGTCAGCGACGGATCGTAGGTATAGAGGGAGAGCGGGTAGCCGACCTCCGCGGCGGCCTCGGTATGCACCAGGTCCAGCGGTTTGCCGTAGGAATCCTTGTACTTTTTCAGGATCCAACTGGTGGCCTGCGCGCCGCGATTGGAAAATGTGATTCGGTAGAGCTCGTTTTCGACGACCGTTGTGCTCTCGGACGGCGCTACGACCGGCACCTGAATGACTTGGCCAGCGACAGTGGCGGCAACGGTCGGCTCCGGGTGCGGCACATTCTTTTGCTGTTCGAGCACGGCCGCGGAGTTCGGCGAGGCTGTCTGCGGATTGTGCCGCGCGCGATAAAAGTTGAACGCCGTCAGTCCCAGCAGTACGGCCACCATCACCAGCATTAGACCGCGGCTATCCTGCGCCGCGCCGGGTTGATTCGGATTCTTAAACTCTGCCACAGAACCTGTCTTTCTTGACGTGAGCGGAAAACGCTCGCTGCCCGTAGAACGAGCGCACGTCTATGATAAACGGTTCGTTCGGGCGGAGGCTCTTCCCCATTCGTAACATCTTGACGGCTTACGGTACCGGATCGAATCCGCCCTTGCCCAGCGGATGACAACGCGCGATCCGTCTGAGGGTGAGTCGGAATCCGCGCCAGGGTCCGTATTTCGCGAGCGCCACGTAGGCGTACTCCGAGCAGGTCGGCAGAAAGATGCACTGCGAAACTCCCACAGCGTGCAGCATGGGTGAGATCACTTGCTTGTATCCGCGGAACCCGAGCCGCAGTGCGGCCGCCCACCGTGTGTTCATCGCCCTGGAATATCTTTTGCCGGTGCAGGCACGGTCCCATGCCCTGGGCTCGCCCGTTCGAGCGCCCCTTGAATCTGCCGGAAAATCCCGGCTACTTCCCGGTCGAGCGTGGCAGCCTCCATCTCGAGCGCCGACCGCCGGGGATGCAGGATCACGTCGACCGGAAAGCGCAGCTTGCCGATGTGGCGATGCACACACTCCCGCAGCCGCCGCTTGATGCGGTTGCGATCGACCGCTTTGCCCAGTACCTTGCCCACGGTCAGGCCGACGCGCGGCCCCGGTGTATCCGAGCGACGAGCCTTGCCGTCCGGACCCACGGGCGGGCGCACGGAGTAGAAGTACGCCATCTGCCTGGAGTGCTGCTTGCGGCTGCTCTTGTACACGCACTGGTAATCGGCATGCTTGCGCAGGCGAAGCAGCGCATTGGGAGTTGCCGTGGACATCCGTCTTTGCCTCTTGCTCTCAAACCCAAGTGGAGTTCAATGGATTCTTATCGTATCTTCGCCAACAGCCAAAGGCGAACGGATTCGTTCGCCTTTAGCTGCCGTGGTTTGTGGTGCTTCGTTGAATAGGCTTGTCTGGGCAGGATCACGCCAGTAACACGGGTTGGGAGACTAGGCCTGGACTGCTCCTGCGACTGCCGGTTCGAACTGGCTGATCACTTGCGGCAGAGTTGCTTTGCCTTTATCTACGGCGGAGGTGCCTCCCGCGAGCACGACGTTTACGTCTGTGATGCCGATGAAGCCGAAGATCTGTTTGAGATAGCTGGTGGCAACGTTGTACCCTTCGGCTTGCGCACCCGGTGTGTAAACTCCCCCGGAAGCCAAAATAATGGACAACTTCTTGCCCTTAACCAGTCCTTCATACGATGGGCTGACCGTTACGCCGATGCGCACAATGTGATCGATATAGGCCTTCAGCACGGCCGGGATGGAGAAGTTGTACATCGACGTGCCGATGACGATGTGATCCGCCGCCGTAAGCTCGGCGATCAAGTTGTTAGAGATGGCGATGGCTTCCTTGGCCTCCGGCGAGTGCTGCTCGGCCGGAGTGTAGGCGCCCATGATCCAGGGTAGGTCCACGAAGGGAAGCGTCGTCTTCATCAGGTCGCGGACAACAACGGTTCCCCCTGCGTGCTGGGCCTTCCAGTCGTCGATGAACTTGGAGGTGAGCTTGCGCGAGACAGAGTAGTCGCCACGGGGGCTGGATTCGATTGCGAGCAGGGTAGGCATGAAAAACCTCAAAAGAATGGGTTAGAGGAAGAGGGACCGGGATGCTTCGAGCCGTGCAGCGGGAGTTCGCTCGAGAGAATCCCGAAGAAAAGTGTTTGTTTCACGCCATGGTGGAGGCGGGAGTCGACTGGAAGAGACCGGAGAAGGCTCCGCGGAGAGGCAAGAAGACCAGCACCCAGAGGATGGTCGCCAGAACGCCTGGAGGCAGACCGGCTGGGTCCATCAGTCCGTGGAAGAGCAGGATATTGAACAGCACCGGCGCGAGCAGCGCCAGGGCCAACGGCACAAAACGATTGACGAGCAGCAGGATCCCGGCGATCAACTGGACGAGGAACACAAAAGCAAAGTAATGCGAGACGACCATGACGGTCATATATTGCAGCGCCAGGGGAGATGCCGGTGGAGGCTGGTGAATGAAGTGCAAGAAACCGTTTAGGCCGAAGACTGTGAACATAAGTCCAAGCAGATAGCGAGCGATAGTAGAGGCGAGCTTCATAATAACTCCAGACAGATGATGCTTTGACTACGCTTGTCGGATTGATTAAAGCAGACAGTTGGCTTGAAAGCAACACTTGTTGCATGTATATTTAGGTATGGCATTCCCCTCACCATGCGCTCCGGAGCAATTGGATCCACGTGTGCGGCGAACGCGGCAAATGCTCCAGCATGCTTTAGAAGACCTGCTCAGCAAAAAGGAACTTGAGAAGATTTCGGTGGGTGATATAGCCGACGCCGCTACCCTCAATCGCGCAACATTTTATGCCCACTTTGTGGACAAGTTTGACCTGTTGGAGGCGGTAGTTGCGAACCGCTTCCAGGAACTCATGCTCAGCCGCGGCATACAGTTCGACGGGACATGCGCCTGGGCGATGTACGGCATGACGCTGGCCGTGTGCGATTTTCTGGCAGAGGCTCCGTATTGTCCGCAGCAACGTCAGGTGGCGCAGCACATGGAAGCGGCCATGGTGACGATTGTGCGCGGGATGATCGGCTCTGGTCTCAAGCAACATCCTCCGGCCTCCGGAGCGGACTCTGAGATGATGGCGGCAACGCTTGCCGGAGCGATCTACGGCGCGGCAAGGCAATGGCTGCGGACGGCAAACCGTCCGGACGCGCAGCAGGCTGCGACCAACATTACCAAGCTGCTCGTGCCGATGATGGCGCCCAGGCCGGAGCAAGCGCAAGAGGCAACGCAGCATACGCTTCATCATTCGAAGGCGTAGCTCATCCGAACTGTCTTTGGAACAGCTACGCCTCTGGTTTCTTTCCTATCGAGATCCCCGCGATCGATCGTCTGGCGCAGAAGGGTCGCAATCACGGCTCGCCAGACTGCAATAGAAAACACAGCGGTCTCTGAGGAGCTTCGCTGTGATCAGCGATTTAAAGCGTTGGATCCATTCGTCCGCTAGACTTCCTTGCTCGAAAAATACTGGAAAAAACGAGCACTTTTGAAGGAAACGCGTTAGGCTGAGATTCGTTGCGGACGATAGCGCTTGGATGGATTGCATGGCTGCATGCTATCGTTCGACCATGCGCAGACCACTACGGCGATAGAAGTATTATTCAAAAATTGGGGGAACGAGTGGCGACAAAGAAGGTAGTAGCGAAGAAGACGGCGGCAAAGAAGTCCGCTCCGACGAAGGTTCCGACCGGCGCGAAGGCGGCCGGAACCAAGATGACGAAGACGCAGGTGATTCGCTTGATGGCCGAGCAGATGGAAGTTGCGCCCAAGCAGGTGACCGCGTTCTTCGATCTTCTGATTGAGACCGCGACGACGCAGGCGAGAAAGAATGGCGAGTTTACGATTCCCGGGCTGGGCAAACTCGTAAAGGCGCAACGGGCGGCTCGCATGGGCCGTAACCCGGCCACCGGGGAAGCAATCAAGATTGCTGCGAAGACGACCGTCAAATTTCGGATTTCGAAGACCGTGAAGGATGCTGTTGTGCCGCTCAAAAAGTAAGTGTTGAGAAATAGAAAAGCGCCGGATGACACCGGCGCTTTTTCTATGTGCAAGATCGATTGGGCCTAATACATCCGGGGTGCACCATAGCGTGTGGCCTGTTTCATCGCGTTGATACGGTTCAGGTGATATTGAAAGTACAGGCCGCCGAAGAAGAACGTCATGGCCGCACTCAGCCGCAAACCTACGGGCTCCGCTGTATTGAAGTGTTCTTCGAGCGAGGCACGCTGGCTGAAGCGCGCAATCAGCTTGACCACCCAGGCGATCAGGCCGAAGAGGCTGCCGACCGGATTCGAGTGATAGCCCATATGCATTCCGGGAGACATGACGGCATGCAGGGTATCGGGAAGGACGAGTCCCAGCTGAATCAGCGTCAGTACGCCGTATCCAATGTAGTAAAACAGCGACGTGGCGTTTGGCTGGACCCGCTTGAGCCATGCCGCGACGACCAGGTTCCAAATGAACATGAACAGCGTGCCGGTCAGCAAACTAAAGAGCAGGACCAGGCCCCAGTGCAGATTTGGCGCATCGGGGTATGCAGACGCCGCCATCGCCGGCGTAGCCACGGGAGCGTATGCCGGGTTCTCATATCCGGAGCTAGGAAACCCGGCGTTCGGGGGCGCAGACCTCTCCGACACAGGCGTCTCCGGCGTAGACGATCCCGCCAGCACCTGCGAAACCGGAACCCACTCCGGCATGTCGTCGTTCTTCACCAGATCGGTCGGCAGCACGTTGCCGCTCGCCAGATAGCGCCGCAGGTCATCAAGCGTATACGGGCCGTAGCCTTGGCCGTTGCGGGTAAGTTGATAGTGCATCAGGTCTCCTGAAGAGGTCAGCAGATGTACGGACCTTGTCTCTTTTGAGATACGTCCGATCCTTTCACGGAGTTCCTCAACCTACAACCGCTCTATGCGAAAGGCCTCAGTCCTAGTTGAATCTCGGCAGGTTGTTCGTCGACCAGCCGCCGCCGAGCGCTTTGATCAGCAACACCGAGGCATCCATCCTCCGGCGCGCGATGTCGATGTCGTTGCGCTCGTTGGCCAGCGCTGTATTTTGCGCTGTAACGACCTGCAGATAGGTGTCCAGCCCGCCTACATAACGGTTGTCGAAGATCTTCTGGGCGCCCTGGGCGGCCTCGGTGGCGAGCCGCTGCTGCTCGGCCTCCTGGGCCAAGATGCGCAACGCGACCAGGTTGTCTTCTACCTGCTGGAACGCCGTGAGCACCGTTTGCCGATAGTCGGCCGAGGTTTGCTGGAAGGTGGCGACGGCCTGCGACGACTGATTGCGGCGCAGGCCGGCGTCGAAGATGTTGTAGTTCAGCGTGGGGCCGATGGCATAGACCAGGTTCGAGGCCGAGAAGAGGCTGGCGAGCGATCCCGACTCGAAGCCTGCTGCGGCAGAGATGCCGATGGTGGGAAAGTAGGCGGCGCGGGCGATGCCGATTCGCTCGTTGGCCTCGGCGGTGCGGCGCTCGGCTGCCGCGACATCGGGTCGGCGCTCGAGCAGCTGCGAGGGCAGGCTGGGGGGAATGCTCGGAGGCTTGGAGTTCAGCGGGGCAGTCGGCAAAGAGAAACTATTCGGTGGCTGTCCGATCAGGATCGCAATCGCATGCTCATACTGGGCGCGCTGTACGGCGATGTCCTGTTGCTGCACGATGGCGGCTTGCAGCTGGGTTTTCGCCTGAAAGACGTCCGACTCGTTTGAGACTCCGCCCTCAAAGCGGTTGGTTGTGATGCGGAGGGCCTCCTGGTAGTCCTTGACGGTGTCTTCTAGTAGCTTGGCCTGAGCATCGTCGGTGCGCAGCTCGAAGTAGTCGACCGCGAGCTCCGACTGCACGGAGAGCTGCGCCGTTTCGAGGTCGGCCGCGGTGGCCTGCGTCTCCTCCTTGGCGATGTTGATGGTCCGCCGGATGCGTCCCCAGAAGTCCGCCTCGTAGGAGAGGGTGAGCGGAAGCTGAATATCCGCAACGCCCGAGCCTGTGGTTGAGGCGAAGTAGGGCCGGCCCTCGGAGTAGCGAATGCCCTGCGCCAGCGCCTGCGTCCCGATGGTTGGCAACAATGCTGAGCGATTGATGCCGATCTGCGCCTGCGACTCCAGGTAGCGCGCCGCATAGGATTTCAGCGACTGGTTCTGGATGCCGGCTTTCACTTCAAGGAGGTTGAGCTCCGGTTCCCCGAACACCTCCCACCAGGCGCCGCGGATCACCGAGTCCTCCGGCGTGGCCGCATGCCAGTGCGGATCGGCCTCCTTGTACGGCGCGTCTGATTTGTCGACGGTAACCGGAGGCGTTTGGAACGCGGGCACAGTCGGCTTCACGTATTTTGGACCCACCATGCAGCCGCTGAAACCACCTAGCGCGAGCAGCATCACTGCCACTCGCACCACGGGACGAACCACGCTCATAGTCCGGCTCCGGTTGCTTTAATCTTTACCTGCTGTCCGTTGGTGATCGAATCGGACGGGTCGACGATGACATCGTCGTTCGCGTTCAGGCCGGAGGCGATGTCGACGGTCGCGCCATGATCCTGCGAGATCTTTACCGGCTCCAGATGCACTTTGCCATCGCGCACCACCGCAACCTGCATGCCCTGTGCGCGGAAGATCAGCGTATTTGAGGGCAAAGTCATGTTTGAGGCACCGGCCGGCACCTTGAAGTGCACCATGGCATATGCCCCCGGCAGTAGCTTCGCGTTGGGGTTCGGGACGTCGACTTCCACGTTGAGCGTGCGCGAGGCGGGATCGATCGCGCTCGAGTTGCGCGTGATCTTTCCTGTGAAGGTCTGGCCCGGATACTCGTCAAGCGTTAGCGTCGCCGTGCCTCCGTCGCGCACCACGGTCGAGTACACCTCCGGCACCGAGACGAAGACGCGCAGCTCGTTGATCGACGCCAGGTGAAACAGCTGACGAGCCGTGCTGGCATTCGCCGAACCTCCTGAAATCAGATCGCCGATGTCGGTGTTGCGCGCCGTCACCACGCCATCGAAGGGCGCATACACATTCTCAAAGCCTTGCAGCTGCTGCAACCGGCGCACATTGGCCATCGAGGCTTCGACCGCCGCCTGTTTAGCCGCCGCATCGCCCATCGCCTGGTCGGTCTCCTGCTTTGAAACTGAATTTGACTTCAACAAATTCTGGTAGCGCGTACTGGTGATGTTGGCCAGATCCAGGTTGGCCTGCGAGCTCTTGAGATCCGCCTGCGCCACCTGTAGCTGCTGGTCGAGCTCCGGTGTCTCAATCGTCGCCATCAACTGGCCCTTGTGCACCCGCGCACCGATATCGAAGAACCACTTCTTCAAGTAGCCGTTGGTGCGCGAGAAGATGGGCGTATCCACGAACGCCTGCGTGTTCCCCGGCAACGCCAGCGACCCGGAACTACCCTGCCCGGCAGGATGCACGATCTTCACCTCCGGCACCGCCTCCTGCTTGTTCTCTACCTTCAGGTCTTGGTCCGCCGCGGCTCGGGTATGGATGCCGTAGGCGATCACCCCGGCAAGCACCAGACCAAAGATCAGCAGCCCAATCCAGAAGCCTGGCCCGAACCCCGGTTTTTTCGCGACCTCCGCGACCGCCGCATCAGTTGAGGCCGCCGCATGTTCTACCGGAGCCTGGCTTGAGGGATCGGTCATGGCGTCGTTGTATCCATGACCGGCTGAGGCGATGGGTGCTGCAGGTGCCCTTGTGTCAACTTGACTCATCGTTCTAGTCTCCGGCAGCCATCTGGTGGTCTGCATCGAGCGCGTGCACTTCCGCACCGCTCACTTCGTTTCGTTTCTTTGAGGCACCGTGTAGCAAGGCGAATACCGTGGGCACAAAGACCAGGGTGGCGAAGGTGGCCATGCTCAAGCCTCCAATGACTGCCCGGCCCAGCGGCGCGTTTTGCTCCCCGCCATCGCCCAGGCCCAGCGCCATGGGCACCATGCCGATGATCATGGCGAGCGCCGTCATGACGACCGGCCGGAAGCGCGTGCCGCCGGCTTCGACCGCTGCCCGCAGCGCATCGCCATGCTCGGCCAGCCGCGTGGTGGCAAAGGAAACCATCAGGATGGAATTGGCGGTGGCGACGCCCATGCACATGATCGCGCCCATGAGCGCCGGCACAGAGAGCGTCGTTCCCGTCACGAAGAGGAACAGGATGATGCCCGCCAGCGCCGCCGGCAAAGCCGTGATGATGATGAACGGATCGAGCCAGGACTGGAAGTTCACCACGATGAGCAGGTACACCAGCACGATCGAGAAGAACAGTCCGCCAATCAGCCCGACGTAGGACGCGTTCATCGTCTCTACCTGCCCGCGCACCCGCAGGAAGCTGCCGCGCGGAAGCTCCTTGGTGTGCGCCGCGACGATCTTGTCGATGGCCCGGCTGACCGAGCCAAGGTCCCGCCCCTGCACATTGCCGTAGATATCCAACACGCGACGAATGTTGTAGTGGCTCACAACCGGCATCTCCGTGGTGCGCGAGAGGCTAGCCACATCGGCCAGGATCTCCGGCTTGACTGCGGTGCTCGAGGACAAGGGGATATTACGCAGGTCGTTGAGCGATTCGACCGTGTACTGCGGCGCCTGCACGACCAGCGGATACGTGACGCCGTTCTTCGGGTTCAGGTAGAACTCCGGCGCCTGCTGCGTACTGCCGCTCAGAATGTTCACAAGCGATCCGCCGATATCCTGGAACTTGTAGCCGCCCTGCTGCGCCTTGGTGCGGTCTACGTCCAAGCTCAGCGCCGGATAATCGTCCGGCTGCTGGATGCGCAGATCGACCAGACCGGGAATTCTATGCAGGTCGTCCAGAATCTCGTTGGCCACCTTGCGATTGCCGGCGAGATCCGAACCCTCAAACTGCACGTCGATCGGCGCCGGAAGTCCGAAGTTCAGGATCTGGGTCACGATGTCCGAAGGCAAAAAGTAAAAGATGGTTCCCGGAAAGGCGTTGGGCAGGATCCGGCGGAGCTTCGCCGTGTAATCTGCCGAGGAGTGATGATCTTCCTTGAGCGAAATGAGGATATCCGCATCGCCGAGACCAAAGAGCCCCGAGGTTGCATGCTGCAGATTCAGTGTGGAGTAGGGTAGGCCGATGTTGTCCAGAATGTTGTCGACCTCGGCCGGAGGAATGACCTGCCGGATCCTCGATTCCACCTCGTCGCAGAGCTTGGCGGTCTCCTCGATGCGGGTTCCGCTCGGCGCGCGCACATGCAGCAGCAGCGAGCCGGAGTCGCTTGACGGAAAGAAGTTCTGGCCCAGGAACGGGATCAGCAGCGTCATCGTCAGGCATCCTAGCAGGAAGATTGGCACGAACAGCTTGCGCGCGCCCACCAGCCGAGCCAGCAGAGTTTGATAGCCTGCCCGCACCTTCTCAAAGTGATACTCGAACCAGCGCTGGAATCTTCCAAAGATATTTTGGGAAGGCGCGGCATGGGCATCATGCGGCTTCAGCAGGTACATCGCCATGGTCGGGACCAGGGTGCGCGAGAGCATGTAGGACGCCAGCATCGCAAACACCACGGCTTCCGCCAGCGGTACGAACAGGAAGCGCGAGACGCCCGAGAGGAAGAACATCGGCATAAACACGATGCAGATGCACAAGGTTGAGACCAGCGCCGGAACCGCGATCTGCGCCGCGCCTTCGAGAATCGCCTCACGCAGCGGCAGCCCTTCTTCGAGATAGCGTGTGGTGTTCTCGATCTCGACCGTGGCGTCATCGACCAGGATGCCGACCGCTAGCGCCAGCCCGCCCAGCGTCATGATGTTGATCGTCTGACCGATTAATCCGAGCGCGATCACCGACACCAGGATGGACAGCGGAATGGACACCGCGATGATGATGGTCGCGCGCCAGCTGCCCAGAAACAACAGGATCATCAGCCCGGTAAGGCACGCCGCGATGACCGCCTCGCGGATGACGCCCTGGACCGACGCGCGCACAAAGACTGCTTGATCCGCCAGTGGCCGCATTACCAGGCTAGGCGGGACGGTCAGGGCGATCCTTGGCAGCAGCGCCCGGATGCCGCTCACGACCGAGAGCGTCGAGGCCGTGCCGGACTTCAGGATCACGACCAGCACCGCTCGCTGGCCATCCTGGCGCACGATGTTGGTCTGCGGTATCGAGCCATCGGCCACCGTCGCCACGTCGCGCAAATAGACGATCGTGCCACCCACGGACCGGATCGGAATGTTGTTCAGCCCCGCGATCGTCGACGGCGACGAGTTCACCAGCACGTCATATTCCGCCTGCCCAATCTTCGCCGTCCCCCCGGGCTGGACCACATTCTGCGCGGCTAACGCATTCAATATGTCCGACGGAGAGAGTCCCTTGGCCTGCAGCTGCGAGGGGTCGAGATTGACCATGATCGACCGCTGCCGGCCGCCATACACGTTGGGAACTACCGCGCCCGGAACCGTCACCATCTGCGACCGCACGAAGTTCAGCCCGAGGTCGTTCAGCTGCTGCTCGCTGAGGCCGTTGCCGGAGAGGCCGATTTGCAGAATCGGCACGGTGGAGGCGGAAAAGTCGATGATCTGCGGGGCCAGCGTCCCCGGAGGAAGCGAGTGCAGAATGAACTCGGAGGCCGACGAGACCTGTGCGTTCGCCGTGTCGAGCGACGCGCCGGGCTGCAGGTATACCTTCACAATCACCTGGCCGCGCAGCGTTGTCGACTCGGTGTGCTGGATGTTATCGACCAGCGTGGTGAGCACCTTCTCGTAGGGCGTCGTCAGCCGGCCCTCGAGCTCTTCGGGCGCAAGCCCCGTGTATTGCCAGGCAATCGAGATCACGGGAATGTCGATATTTGGGAAGATGTCGGTCGGCGTTCTGAAGATGACGACTGGCGCGGCGATGAGGATCAGGATCGCCAGAACGATAAACGTATACGGCCGGTTGAGCGCTAACCTGACAATCCACATCGTTCACATCCTTGCCTTGCGGTGCGGGCCGTACATCAAGAGTCCATGCAGGGTAGCCGCCGGGCAGAGCCCTGAAATTGAAGCTATACAGCTAGAATACCTCCGGTGCTTGAGGAATGTAGGCGTATTTCCGCTGTTCGCCTACGAGACCTCGACCAGCACTGCCTCGTTGCCCTGCAACGGAAGCCCGTTCTGCACCGCCTCGCCCGCGCGGTCGAGTCCGGAAGAGAGCAACACCTGCCCCTCAAGCGACGGGCTCCACTGCGGGCTCGCGGTCAGGTTCAGGTGTACCTGCAGCCGCTCGCTGCCCAGGGTCCGCACATAATGCAGCACCCCGTTGCTCTCGTATACGTCGTCCACCGCGCCCGCATAGAGCGCCGGCCTGGCCCGCCGCAGCTGCAGCAGCGCGCGGTAGAGCTTCAGCATGGTGCCTGCGTCGGCCGTCTCGGTCTCAACCGTGAACCCCGGCCAGTCCCACACCAGCGGCAGCCAGGTCTTCACTCCCGGCGCGGTAAAGCCGGCGTTCTCGCGATTCTCCCAAAGCATCGGCGAGCGCTCCGGGTCCCGGCCCAGCCCAAGGCCTGGCTGGTTCTTCTCCGCGGGATCCCGGACATCCTTCGGCGCGATGCGCGCATCCGGCATGCCCAGTTCGTCGCCGTTATAGAGCGTCGGCGTCCCGCGCAGTGTCAGCAGCAGCACGGCTGCCACGCGTGCCTGCGCCGCGCCGATCCGGGTCGCGATCCGGTGCTGATCGTGGTTGCCGATCACCCAGTTCGGCCACGCCCCGGCCGGCAGCGCTGCCTCATACTGCTGGATCAGCTTCGCAATCAGCGGAGCCTGCCAGGCAGTCAGGATCAGCTGAAAGTTGAACGGCATCTGCGCGCCCTTGAGCCCTGGGCCGCCATAGTAGGTGACCAGCTCCTCGATCGGCAGATAGATTTCGCCGATCAGGACGCGTTCGGAGTACTCGTCGAGCAGTGCTCGCATCTGGCGGACGATGACCAGCGTCTCCGGCTGGTTCGCTGTGTACTTCGGCAGTACGGAGCCCATACCCGCCCCAGGTCCAGCCCCGCCGTGCCAATCCGGGTTGGGAGGATTGTTGCGAAATTCCTTGTCCTTGATGAGCAGCCAGATCACATCCATCCGGAAGCCATCGACACCGCGATCGAGCCAGAAGCGCATCGCTGCGTAGATGGCTGCGCGGACCTCCGGGTTCCACCAGTTCAGGTCCGGCTGCTCGGCCAGGAACGAGTGATAGTAGTACTGTCCGGTTTCGTTATCGAGCGTCCAACCCGGTCCGCCGAAGTTCGACCTCCAGTTATTCGGCACACTCTCCGGTTTTCCGTCCATGCCCGGCGCAGGATCCTGCCACAAATACCAGTCCCGCTTCGTGTTCGTGCGCGAGCTGCGCGACTCCAGAAACCACGGATGCTGGTTCGAGGTATGGTTGGGCACGAAGTCGAGGATCAGCTTCAGCCCACGCGCATGCACCTCCGCGATCAGCCGGTCGAAGTCGGCCAACGTGCCAAAGATTGGGTCGACTCCCGTATAGTTCGCCACGTCGTAGCCGAAGTCGGCCATCGGCGAAGGATAAAACGGCGACACCCACACCGCGTCCACGCCCAGCTCCGCCAGGTAGCCCAGCCGCGAGCGAAGGCCCTCGAGATCCCCCACGCCATCGCTGTTCGAATCCTGAAACGAACGTGGGTACACCTGGTAAATCACGCCGTCCCGCCACCACAGCTTCGCCTGGTTTGCCATGGCTGATAGATGCGAGCCTGCCGGTGTGCGATCAGAATTGTCCCGGCTAAATCCTTACGTCTCGACGAGGACCACTTCTCTCTCACCGTTGGCCCGCCACAGCTCCGTCACGAGCAATCCTCCGATGGAGGAACGCTCGCCCAATTTGTGAAATCCCGCCGCTTTGAGCGCTCGTCCATACGCGGGAAGCTGTGTCACCCGGAGCCCGGTGAGTACGCGAAACGCCGCGTAGAGGGCACGGATCAAGAGCCATGCCGGCACCCGCAACCATCCTGGCGGCACCTGAAAGTCGGAGACCAGCCAAAGCGCATCCTCGGCCAGAGATGGCCGTAAGCGTTTAAGCAGGAGCTCCACCTCCTGCTGCGTTAGGCAATCGAGAAAGAAGTGCGTGACCACAAGATCGAGTGGGTTGTCCGGTGTGAATTGCAGGGCGCCTTCAAGTGTGGTCTGCAAGCGGTCCCCTGCCCCGACACGCGCGACCCGCGCCTCAAGCAGCCGCAGCATTTGTCGGCTGAGATCCACCGCCCGCACCTGCATCCCGGGATGCAGAGCGAGCATGCGCGCCGTGAAGCGGCCATCGCCATCGCCCAGCACCAGCGCCGAGCGGCAGCCTACGAGTGCCGGCAGAAAGTGGTTGCGCGTCTGCTCGAGCAGCGGCCCCAAGGTGAGGTACTCGAGCCACCGGTACAGGGGCGCGATGCAATCGAAGTTGGGAGGCCGGGCCGCCGCTGATCGCCTCATCGGACCCAGAACAGGACGAGCAGTGGGGTCAGCAAGACCGCGTCCGCCGCCGCGCGCAAGGTGGTCCGGTCGAGCCGAGCCTGTACGCGGTCCAGACCTAACAATCCCGCCGAGGCGAGGCTGACCGCCAGCAGCACCGGCGTCATCGGCTCAAGCCGCAGTGCCGCAAGGCTGATACAGGCAACGCTCAGCACAGCTCCGAGCACCCGTGTTCGACTACCCACGCGAGCATGCTCCCAGCTATCGATGAGCCGGCAGTTCAGCCAGCATACGAGGCCAAAGGCGACTGCCGCAACCTCCAGCCAGGGCCGCAACTCCGAAGCGCGCACCAGCGTCGGCAAAAAGACCGCCGCGCCGAAGAAGACTCCCGGCACAAGCTCCTTTGTTCCGTGCAGGGAGCCGTGCGGACGCGCCAGGTGGATGACCGCAAACCATCCTGCCAGCACGGCCGCCAGAAGTAGAAACGGGCGGAAGGCGCTCCCTGGGAGCCTTGCCATGGCGAGTACAAGCGGGCAAAGTGCGCCCATGCCGACGGCCATTGCCACCGCGAAGGCTTGCCGGTGCTGCCGATGGAAGCGATGCCTGCGTTCCAGCTCGCCCGCGTGCCTCTCCTGCGCGGCCCGGCCGTCGAGCAGCCGGTCCGCCACATACAGCAGCCACACCGCCAGGAACATCGCTGCGGTCACGGTCCAGGGCAAGGCAATCCGCGCACACCGCGCAACAAACCAGGTCCACAGCGCGGCGACCATTGGCGCGTCGAGCGAGAGCAGATGCCATCCCGCCAACCCCTGCTCCAGACGCGTCAGCAGGCCCCTGCGCTGCACCCCGAGCTGAAGAGTTCGGGGTGCCGCCTGCCTGTCGCTCGCCTCCGCCTTCAACCCGGACCCATCTCGCACACTTTCCAACCAGGCACCTTCCTCGTTGCTTGGACGCTTGCGCCTCGTTCCGCGCTCCAACCAGCGAGAAAGCCGCTTTCGCAGCCTAAAGCGAGGCTGTTTCCCGGGCTGGAGGATGGTAGGGTAAGCGCATGAGATCGCTTGTCTTGATCCTGATTGCCGCCCTTGCTCCTGCCTCTGCTGTCGCACAGTTCAACCTCGGATCGCTGACCGCGAAGTCCTCCCGTTCACTGACCTCAGACCAGGCCTCCGGAGGCCTCAAGGAGGCTCTCTCCCGGGGGATCTCCACCTCCGTCACCTCTACCGGCCACCCGGGCGGCTACTTCGACAATGAAGCCATCAAGATCCTGATGCCTCCCAAAATTCAGCCACTGGAGAAGGGTCTTCGCGCCGCCGGCATGGGACCGAAGATCGACGAGTTCGTCCGCAGCATGAACTCCGCTGCCGAGGAGGCCGCGCCCGAGGCCAAGGCGATATTGATGGAAGCGCTGAAACAGATGAGCTTCTCCGACGCGAAAGGCATCGTCACTGGAGGCAAGACCGCCGGCACCGAATACTTCAAGCGCACCACCACCGAGCAGATTCAGGTCGCCTTTCGGCCCATCATTGAAAGAGCAATGGCGAAGACCGGCGTCAACGAGCAGTTCACTGCGTTGATGGGCAAAGCCCCTACGCTTCCTTTCATGAAGACGCCCAGCGTGGACATCAACCAGTATGTGCTGGATAAGAGTACGGACGGGCTGTTTACCGTGATGGGCCAGGAAGAGACGAAGATCCGTACTGATCCGGCGGCGCAGGTGACGCCGCTGCTGAAGACGGTTTTTGGCGGCCGCTAAGACGGGCTTTGCCTTGCGATCAGGCTTGAGGAGCTTTGCTTCGTTGCTCTTTGGCGCCTGCCGCCCAGAAGCCCGGGTCAAGCTCCGGAAAGACTCCGTCCCGGAGCTCGATGGCGGCCAGCCGCGCAGTCTGCTGGTCGCTGAGGGTCTCTTGCTGAGCAAACACCTGCCAGATGGCTTTTAGCTCCAGAAACTGGTCGTGATGGGTCACGAAGCGGAGCTCGGCGTAGTCGCGCGCGGCTCCCGTGGTGATCAGAAACTGCCAATCGGAGGATTCGAGCAGCAGCAGCTCGCGGCACATCTGCCGCACTACCCGGGTACCCAGCTCGGACGCGCGCCACTTGCCTTCGGTCGCGACCTCGCGGACGTAGAGCTCGGCGGGATAGAGGTGCGTGTAGGTCCAGGAGGTCTCCGGATTCATCCAGACCTGGTCGTTTCCGGCCGCGCCCCAGGAGCCCTCCGGCATCGCAAGGAAGTCCGCCTGCGGGAAGCGCTCCAGATAGCGCGAGCAGGAGATCAGCTTCACCCCGTTGGGGGAGTCGTGCAGCGCGCGCGCCACCTGTTCGAGCCACAGCGGCCCTTCGAACCACCAGTGCCCGAAGAGCTCGGCGTCAAACAGCGCGCACAGGAGTTGGGGCACCGGCTGCGCAAACCCGGCCTGGAGCGCCTCATGCACGAGGTGCGCGAAGTGCTCGGCGTGCCCGCGCACCCGCACCTCCGCTTCCTGCGGCGAGTACAGCTCCTTATGTTCCATGGCCACCTTCTGCCCGGTTACCCGCCAGTATCGGTGCCCTCCCGGCCACCGCTTCTTATGGAAGTCGAGATAGCTCGCCTCACCCGGGTAGCCCCTCTCGCCCGACCACACCTGAAGGCCGGTCCGCGGGTCGCGAGCAAAGACCGTTACTGGAAATTGCCGGTCGTCTATGAGGTTCTCGGTGCGGCGGCCCTCGACAAAGTGCGGCCGGTAGAGCAGGCGAGCGTCTGCCTCATCTGTCACGTCCTGCCTCTGGCCGTCGCGCAGCTCGTACGGCGACTGCGTGCGTCCGGACTCTTCAACCAAATGGGTGTCGACGAAGAAGTAGTTCAGGGAGGACTCTGAAAAAGCCTGCTCGATCCCGATCCGGTCAAAACCCGGGGCCAGGGGCGAGCCATCTGGATGGGTTACCGGATAGTTCCACTCACCGGCCGGCCGATAGCCGCACTCCGGCGACCAGATGCCTTTGGGGTGTTCGCCCAGGTGGCGCATGTGGGTCTGGATCGCTACCCGCACCTGCGCGCGCACGCTTTCGTCGGTGCCCAGCAGAGGCAGGTAGCCGTGGGTGGCGGCGCAGGTGATGATCTCAATCAGCCCCGCTTGGTGAAAATGCTTGAAGCCGCCGACGATATTGCCGCCGAGTGCTTGAAAGTGCTCGAGCGTCTGGCGGAAAAACCGCTGCCAGAAACGGGCTGTCTCCGCATAGTGGGTTTCGCCGGATTGCATGAAGAAGGCTTCATCTTCCCGCGCGGCAACGATCTTGCGTGTGACGTAGTTTGGAAACTCGGCGAGGAAGACCGGATGCGTCAGCTGCTCCATCAGGATGGGAGAAATGTTCAGGTTGCAGTGCAGCCCGATGCCATCTTTCTCCAGCCGTCCGAGCATACGGAGCAGCGGCAGGTAGGTCTCGGCGGCCGCTTCATGCAGCCACTCCATTCCGTGCGGCCAGGTGCCGTGATTGACCACATACGGCAGGTGGGCGTGCAACGTGAAGGTGAGATACCCTGCGGCTTGGGACGGCATGGTCACGAGATGCCTCGTCGAGCAGGAGCGGTCACCAGCCTGCCAATTCGTTCTTTGAGTCTACCTTACGGGGATGCGTCGTCTGTCCCTGCTGCTGAGTCTTCCCTATGGATGATCCGATCCCGACTGGAGTGCAGGAGCCTGGTCGCGGTCTCGCCGATCTCCGCCGTCGGTACGCACGCGCACGGTTACAGGGGTTTGCAGGCTGAAGCGCACTACGGTCTCTGACGCAACCTGCACCTGCTGTCCGCGGCTGATGGCATTGACGCCTGCGCCTGTGCCGCCTCCTGCCGCTGCGCCGATGGCCGCGCCTTTGCCTCCGCCGAAGATGCCTCCCAGGATCGCACCTACGGCCGCGCCGCCACCCACCTTCTCTGCGGTGTTGCTTCCTCGCCCTTTGCCTTGCACCGTGTAAGGATCGGTGGTCACGGGGATGTGTTCGCCCCGTCGGGTGATGCTGGCGAGCGAAAGTGTGAGCGAAGCGGACCCCTTGAAGTGGGCCGCATCCTTGACGTCGTCGACATGGCCCGAGACGGCGCTTCCTGCTGGGATCGCCACGAGCCCATCGACCAGCACGTCAGAAGAGACGACGCCGGAGAAAGATTCACCCTGCTGCGTGCTGGCGCTCGAGAGATTCTGCGTCACCCGTACCGGGATTGATGAGCCTGCTGCCACGGTCACCGTCCTGAAGGCCGGGGCGGGCGGCGGAGGCGGCGGAGGCTTCTTCTCGGGCAGCGGCGGCGGAGGGGCTGTATGGACCGGTGGAGGTACGTACGCCTCTTGCGGCGGAGGAACGCGTTCGACGGGAGCCGGCTCGTGGGTCCGGCCCAAGCCTTGGGATGGCGCTCCCTGGGGGATCACCCGGGCCTCACTGCGGCGGGCAGGGGCGCTGATAGGAGGCGGCGGCAGCGTATTGACCGCGGCGCTTGCGGCGGGAGGCGCACCGACGGCAATGCTGTTAACGACTTCTTTGACTCCGGGGACACCGGCTGCATCGCGAGCCGCGATGGTACGCTGTGCGTCGTTCTGCACATTTCCGGAGAGGGTGGCGATGCCGCCGGAGACGGCAACCTGCACGGGCTGCCCGCTGAGGGAGTTGTCGGACGTGAGCTGGTTCTGGATGGTGGAGGTCAAGGCAGCATCGTTCACGGCGGGCGGTTTCGCCTTGCAGCCGGCGATCGTAAGCAGAACCAGTGCGGGAGCTATCCGTGCGTAGGAAGTGCTTTTGGCTAGTATGGACAACGTTGCGGCGCGGTCTTTCCTGGGTCGCATGTGGACTCCTCTGGCTTTCCCCTGCTCAGGCTTACACGGTTAGAACGAGAGTCTTGTTCGCTGCCGCAGCTTCGCTTGAACTTGGCAGCATCGATTATAGGATGGCTTTCCTCCGTCTCGCGCAACCTAGTTGAAGATCAGGGCATCTGCATCAATGGAACGTCCGATTCGCTTCAAGTTCATGCAGAGCGCGCAATATCTGAAAACCAACCAGCCTGATGTAAGGCTGACTCTGCGCATGGGTAGAAGCCAGAAAACGACGTCTGAGTTCAATATCAGGTTTCGAACGGGAGATGACCATGGCGGACGACAATGGAATGGGTGGATTGGGTTGGTTTCTCACAGGGCTAGGTCTTGGTGCACTGGTCGGCGTTCTGTATGCGCCCAAGGCTGGTCGTGAAACGCGCGATGAGCTGGTGAGCAGCGCCCTGGATGCGAAAGAGAAAGCAGCCTTGCTTGCGCAGCAAGGCGTCGACCGGGCAAATCAGTACGTGGAGCAGGGCAAACAGACGGCCAACCAATACGTAGAGCAAGGTAAACAGGCGGCGAACCAGTACGCGGAGCAAGGCAAGCAGGTTGCCAACGAGTACGTCGACAAGGGTAAGGACCTGTACGACCAGAGCCGTACGCAGTGGACCGAGTATGTGGAGAAGGGTAAGAGCCTGGTGCAGGATCAGCAAGATCGTGTCGCTGCTGCGGTCGACGCCGGCAAAGATGCCTACACCAGCAAAGAACCTGCGGTTTAGTCGGAGATACGCCGAGCACGCATTTAGCGTGGTTTATAGGCGAGCCGGCAGTGAATTTCAGGGGTGAGCCGGTCAGTATTCGGAGGCTCACCCCTTCCGCATTCGTACAACCTTTTACAGAAAAGAGATGGAGTCGAGATGATCGTATCGGGGTTGACACACGCTTCTTGGTTGGCCGGCACTGCGCACGGCACACTGACGGCAGCCAGTTTTTGGCAGGCCACGGATGCAGCTCCGAATAGCGATCTGCATACGCTCACAATCTTTATGGGTATCGCCGCAATCTCTCTGCTGGTGCTCGTCCTGCTGGTGCTGGCGGCGGCTTTAGCGGCGTTGATTGCGGCTCTTCGGATCTCGAAAGAGATCAAGATTCTGAAGGCGCAGCTGATGGCGAAGGCCACGCCGCTGATCGACAAGGGTCAAGGCCTAGTTGCGAAGGCGCAGGGCCTGGTTGTCGATCTGACTCCGCAGATCAAGCATGTGACCACGACCGTCTCCGGCATCATCGACCAGGGTCAGGTTCTATTCACCGATCTCACCCCGGAGATCAAGCAGATTACGACGAAGGTTACCGCAATTACCGGCCACGTGGAGTCCATCGCCGGTGTGGCCAAGGAGAAGGTGCAAGAGTTCTCACCGACGGTTACGAAAATTAACGGGACTGTGCAGGAGGTCAATGAGACCGCGCGGACTGTGAATCTGAAAGCACGTGAGCAGGTGGAGCGCGTCAACACGCTTGTGACCGATGCGCTGGACTCGACCCGCACGATGGGTGAATCGTTCAGTGAAGCGGTAAGCAAGCCAGTGCGGGACGTAGCGGACATTGTGGACCATGCCAAGCAGGCAGTTGAGTCAGTGATCGATGGAGCGAAGCACTCGGTCGACAGCTTCGTCAAGGGTACAAAGAGTTCAGTGAACACGGCCAGCAACGGAACGAAAAGCTTCTTCACCAACGTTGTGAATGGTGCAAAAGGGGTAAGTGCTACTTTCTTCAGCGCCAAGCCAAAGCCTGTGATCAGACGTGCTTCTTATGTTTCGAATCCTGCTCCGGTTAATCCTCCTACCCGCCGTGTGGACGGCGGAGTCGAGGAAGTGGATCGGTTTTCGACGCTGTAAGGTCCTCTTTAGAAGATCCAGCCACCCCCGACCACCTCATCTTCCTGATAGAAGATGGCGGCCTGGCCCGGGGTGATGGCGCGTTGGGGCTCATCGAAGAGAGCGATTGCCGATCCCTCCGGACCAGGCATAAGGGTGGCAGGCTGAGGCTCGTGGCGGTGGCGTACTTTGGCGTTTACCCGGATCGGGTCTACAAGATCTGGAATGGAGATCCAGTTGAGGCGGTTGACGCGTAGCTCGCGCGCGAGCAGGTCAGCTTCCGGACCGACGGTGACCTGGTGGCTTTCCGGATGGATCTGCAGAACATAAAGCGGGTTTGTGCTGGTAAGGCCGAGCCCTTTGCGCTGACCCACGGTGAAATTGTGGATTCCGGCGTGACGTCCGACAACTTCGCCAGACGCTGAGACCAGTTCGCCGGCGCTATCCGGTAGGGGCTTGCCCTGCTCGTCGAGGTAGGCCTTGAGGAAGGCCTGGTAGTCGCCTCCGGGGATGAAGCAGATCTCCTGTGAGTCGGGCTTCGAGGCGACTTCGAGTCCGGCGTCCGAGGCCAACTCGCGGACCTGTGGCTTACACATCTCGCCCAAGGGAAAGAGCGTGTGGGCGAGCTGATCCTGCGTGAGGCCGAAGAGGAAGTAGGTTTGGTCCTTGGAGCGGTCCGCCGGGCGGGAGAGGATCCAGCGGTTGCGCGCCGGGTCAAAGCGGTTGCGGGCGTAGTGGCCGGTGGCGATGCGCGATGCGCCGATCTGCCGCGCGGTGAGCAGGAGCTGGTCGAACTTAAGGTGGTTGTTGCAGAGGGTGCAGGGGATAGGGGTGCGGCCGGCGAGGTACTCGGCGACGAACGGCTTGACGACGTCGGCCTCGAAGCGCTCCTGCTGGTTGACCATGTAGTAGGGGATGCCGAGCTGGGCGGCGACCTGGCGCGCGTCGTAGACGTCGTCGATGGAGCAGCAGCGGCCCTGTACGGCTTCGGGCATGCCCTCGTGGCCGGCGAGGCGGCGCTGATTCCAAAGTTGCAGGGTAAGGCCGACAAGGGCGTGTCCCTCGGCATGTAGAAGGGCGGCGACGGCGGAGGAGTCTACGCCTCCGGACATGGCTACGGCGATGGTTTCGGTGTGGCTCACAATCATACCCCCTCCTCCCCCCGGTTATGTGGCTAAAATCTTCGAATCAAACGACTAAGGTTTGGACCTCAAGTAATCTGTCCGGACTTCAGCGGGATTTTTTCTCGCCCTGCCACCCAGCAGGCCAATTCTGTTCCCTACTTCTATTCTATCGGAAGTGTCAAGCGACACTGCTACCATCGCAGGATGCCGATGCCTCGTCTTTGTGCCTTGTTGCTGTGCGGGCTGGTCCTCCACGGCCAGTGCTTGCACGCGCAAGCCGGGCCGGAGGGGCTCGAGACGGAGCACGGCGTCTACCTCGTCCACCTTCTGCTGCACACGATCGGGTCTGAGGAGTACACGCTGCACCAGCTTGCGGAGGGCAAGCAGGTACTTCGCACGGTGGTGACCAGCAACGATCGCGGCGCTCATCGCACCACCTCTGCCAGCCTTGCCTTCGGTGCCCGCATGACGCCACTGCACCTGGAGCAGCAGACCTCCTCGGGGACGGGTCCTGCGACCTCAGATTCGACAGAGATCGACGGTGCGGTGGCGACCATCCACGAGGGCGGCCTGACACGCACCATAGCCAGGCCGGCGACGGCTTTCGTGGGTTTTGCCAGTATGCCCGCCGCGCTGCAAATGATGATGATGCGCTATTGGCGGAGCCACGGCCAGCCGGCTCGGCTGGCGATGCTGCGCGCGAGCCCGGAGGCGCCGCCGGTCGAGATCAAATTGGTGGGGCACGAAGCCTTTTTGGTGAAGGGTCGCATGGTACGGCTGAGCCGCTATACGGTGGCCAACCTGGTCTTCGGCCGCGAGATTGTGTGGATGAACGACTCCAACCGCCTGGTTGCGCTGATGACCTTCGCGGGTGGTCTGCCGCAGGAGGTGATTCTGGACGAGTACGCCGAAGCGACCAGTGCGCTGGTGCATAGCGGCGTCCGCCAGGAGCTGCTGGACCTGGCGGACCTGGAACGTCAGGTTCCCGTGGAGGCGCAGGGAACGTTCGCGATCGTCGGTGCGCGGCTGATTGATGGCACGGGCCGTCCTGCGATCGAGAACGCCTCCGTGCTGGTGCGCAACGGCCGGATTGCGGCAGCCGGCAGTGAGATTGCGATCCCTCCCGGAACGCGTCTGGTGCATGCGGAGGGTCAAAGCCTGCTTCCGGGCCTGTGGGAGATGCATGTTCACTACTCCGGCGTGGAGTTCGGCCCGGCGCTGCTCTCGGCCGGCATTACGACGGCGCGCGACTGCGGCGGCGAGCTGTTGTTCCTGACCACGCTGCGCCGGGAGATCGACGAGCATCACGCACTGGGCCCGCGCCTGCTGCTGGCCGGGCTGATCGACGGCGGCGGCCCGCTCGCCTTTGGCGCGGTGGATGCGGAAACCCCGGCGGAGGGAGTGGCGGATGTGGATGCTTATGCCGACCAGCACTTCAACCAGATCAAGGTGTACACCTACCTGCAGCCGGCGGTGCTGCGCGCCATTGCGGCGGAGGCCCATGCGCGCGGCCTGACGGTGACTGGCCACGTTCCCGCCGCGGTGACCGCCGACCAGGGGATTGCGGACGGCATGGACCAGATCAACCACCTGCAATCTGTGACCCGTGCCTTGATGGTCGATGGCAAGCTTGCGCTCGATTCCCCGCAGGCGCGGGAGACGCTGAGGCTGCTGAAAGATCACCACATCGTGGTGGACCCGACGGCCAGTTGGGCCGAGATGGCCAGCCACCCGCGCTCGATCGATCCTGCGAGCTTCGAGCCCGGGCTCCTGGCCGCGCCGTTTCCGCTGGCGTGGAAGTTCCGCGGCATGGGCTCTCCGGCAGGCGAGGAAGCAAAGTTCCGCGAGCATATGCAGACCAACCTGGCGGTGATTGGGGCGCTGCACCAGGCGGGGATTCCGATCGTGGCCGGGAGTGACACCGGTTTACTGGGCTATGGGCTAAACCGGGAGCTGGAGCTGTATGTTCAGGCCGGGCTGACGCCGATGGAGGCGATTCAGTCTGCGACCCTGGTGGCGGCGCACGCCATGAAGCTCGACGCTGAATCCGGGACGGTCGAGCCGGGAAAACGCGCCGATCTTTTGCTGGTCGAGGGCAATCCGCTGGAAGACATTCGTAGACTTCGCCGGGTAGTTCGCGTGGTTGTGGATGGGCGGCTCTACTCGGGTGCGCGGCTGGGGCAGAGTGTTGGGTTTCGGCGGGAATGATTGGAGCAGGTCTACTGTGGCTGTCGAAACAGATACGGAATTTCGGCTTTGCCGGAATGACGATTCTGGTGTGGAGACAAGAACAAAGGTAGATGAAGATGCCCTTTGGGAATGGCAAGGGGGCTTGGTGTTGTGCCGGTTGCCGAATTCGCTAAGTGCGACGTACGCACGTTCCGGGGTCCGCGCTTCTGTATAGTCGGCCTACTGTCGTTTGCCAAAGATAGGCGCGCGGGCTGGCCGGAGACTGGCGCGGTTTGGTAGCGACCCTCCGAGCAAGCAGGAGCTTGTATGCGAACCTTCCAAAATACTTTGCTTGGGGCCTTGCCTTCCGACGTGATCGCTCGCTTGAATCTGCGCCCGATCGCGTTTGAGCTGAACCACGCGATCGAGTGGCCGGGCTTGCCGATCGAGCGGCTCACGTTTGTTGAGCATGGCATGGCCTCGCTGACGGTGACGTTCGATGACGGCTCGCAGGTGGAGGCGGGAATGTTCGGCTTCGAGTCGGTGATCGGTGTTTCGGCATTGATGGGGACCAAGACCAGCCTGAACCGGGTGTATACGCAGATTGCCGGTGATGGATACACGTGTCCAATCAGGAACGCTCGTGCGGAGTTTGATCGCGGCGCTGACTTCCATCGGCTGGCCCTGGGTTATGTGCAGGCGCAACTGGTGCAGGCGATTCAATCCGCCGGCTGCAACGCGAAGCATAGCGTCGAGCAGCGCCTGGCACGCTGGCTGCTGATCTGCCGAGACCGCGCGGGTAGCGATCGCTTCCGGATGTCTCAGGAATTTCTGGCGGATATGGTGGGTGCGAGCCGACCGACGATCAGCGTGATTGCCGCGGTGCTTAAGGAGAAGGGGATTCTCGAGTACACGCGCGGTGTGATCCATGTGCTGGACGCAAAAGCTCTTGAAGGAATTGCTTGCGAGTGCTATCTCGTCATCAAGCACCACTTGGACAACTATGCGGCGTATGACTCAGGAGTAGAACCGTACATCTCCGGAAGCCACGTTCTTCCGGTGAAGAGTATCAGTCGGCAGGAAGCTGCGGGCAGGCTGGGTATCGCTGACAAGTAAAGAGGTCATGCAAACCTCGGTGGTAAGGATCGTGCGGGAGCAAGGACTAGTAGCTGATGAACTCTTGCGATCCACGGCGGAGCTGCAGGCCGACGAGCCCGGAGACGGCCGAGATCGTGAAGAGAATAGCGTCCCACATCACCATAGGCCGATGCCAGCCGGGAGAGTAGGTGGCGTCCTGTCCGGCCCAGAGCAGGACCAGCAGAAAGAGAATAAGGGCTTGGAAGCAGATTGTGAGGCAAAGCTGGCCGCGACGGCGGCGGGCGTCGAGGAAGACCACCTGATCTGGGGTGAGAGTGCGCTCGCTTACGGGAATCAGGTTGTTCGCCAAGATCATTTCCTCACGATTATTAAAACACGCATGCGGGGCCTGCGCATGCTGAATGTTATAGATTGTTGGCCATGCCGATTTGGATGAGAGCGTTACAGGAAGGCCACGGACTGGATGCCTGCTACCTCGAACCGTTTGCGGCACCGAACGTTTTTGCAGCCGACGAGGTCGTCGCGCCGGACCATGTAGCTCTGGGCTTTTGCGAAGCGGGCTCGGTCGCGGTCATCGGCACCGCGTCCGAGTTGAGCTTTTTTGCGCCGCACCAGCCAGGAGAGTTCATAGTCGCTCCGCTGGCCGCAGTGCGGGCAGGTCATGGCGTGGGTGCGGGACTCGGGTCGTTCGTCAAAGAAATCACGCTCTTCCATCGGAGACCCTCCGGAACGCGCGGGCTGCCACGGGAAGCACGGGTGCACCCTGGCAGGCTGCGGCTCCAAAGGAAAGTATTGCATACTGGGACGGGTTCCAAGAAGGGGTTAGGCGGAGATGCGCAAGCCGAAGAAACGGGTGTTTTCAGTTTTGAAGGCGGTGAAGCAGAATGCGCGCGATCGTGTGGGCATGCCTCCTCCCGAGAAGGTGCTGCCTGATCCGAAGCAGAAAGCGGCCGCTTCGCCGAAGCATAAGGAGACGCTTGCGGGCTTGCTCGACCTGGCCCGGCGGGAAGACTAGCGCGGGCGCGCGACGGCGATAGAATCGAGCGATGCCTGAGCTGCCGGAGGTCGAGACCGTTGCCAATGGTGTTCATGCGCGGGTTCACGGACAACGGATTGAGCACATTTGGACCAGCGGCAAGCCGCAGACGTTCAAGTCTCCGGAGACGGAGATTGTGGAGGTACTGACGCAGGCCCGCATTGAGCGCGTGCGGCGCGTGGGCAAGACGATCGTCGTTTCGGTGGAGCGATCTTATGGGGCAGAGCAGGCCGGCGATACGGCGGCCGAATTGCTGGTTCACCTCGGCATGACGGGACGCTTGCTGGTCTCGGCGGCCGAGGTCCCGCTACCGCGGCATACGCACGCCGTCCTTAAGCTGAGCGGCGGCAACGAGCTGCGGTTTGTCGATGCGCGGCGCTTTGGCCGGCTGTCGGTGCGGACGGCGGAGCGCTACCTGGGTCCGGGAGCCGAACCGCTGACGGTTTCCGAGGCGGACTTCGCGGCACTGTTTCACGGACGCAAGCTGGCCATCAAGGCTGCGTTGCTGAATCAGTCGCTGCTGCATGGCGTGGGCAATATTTATGCTGATGAGAGCCTGTTTCGCGCCGGTATTCGGCCGCGGCGGCAGGCGGGCAAACTAACGCGAAGACAGCTTAGCCGCTTGCGCGCCGCCCTGGTGGAGGTGCTGCAGCATGCGATTGCGCTTGGCGGCTCGTCGGTATCGGATTACGTCGACGCCGACGGGGTACGCGGCTTCTTTCAGCTGGAGCACAAGGTGTACGGGCGCGCCGGGGAAGCTTGCCTGGATTGCGGAGCTGGCCTCAAGAAGATCGTGGTCGGCGGCCGCACGACCATCTACTGTCCAATTTGCCAGCGATGAAGCGGTGTGGTCAAAAACCCCAGAGTGATCGATTGAACTATCTGGTAAGATAAGGGCTGTTGAGCCGAGGTATTTGGGGGACGTAGCTCAGTTGGTTAGAGCGCTGCCCTGTCACGGCAGAGGTCGCGGGTTCGAGCCCCGTCGTCCCCGCCATCGTCCTAAGGGTATTAGGAGATGGGTGACCCCACGAAGCGGTCCCGGCTTAGTGCAAATGAAACTTCGTCACTCCTCCATCCTCAATTTATTCTTGCCAAAACTAGCAAGTTGACCACATTCGTTCAAGCGAATGTGCCGCTACTTTGGCATAGAGCGTACCGATGGGCGATGGAGGGATTGCTAGCCCTCCATCGCCCATTCGATCTCCGATCATGCTTTTGTCTCAGGAGTAATTCAAAAGATGAGTTTGCCTGCGAACTGCAGCTGCCGCGAGGAACCTGCGTCTCCGATGGGTGCCCGGGTTTGGCTGATCAGGCCAAAGGTGTTTCCCAGAGATGTAGACGGAGTCGTGTTGGGGTTGCTGAAGTTGACATGGTTGAAGATGTCGAAGGCATCGGCCCGAAGCAGCAGGCTGAGACCTTCGGCGAGCTTCGTGGTCTTCTGCAGGGAGGCGTCCGTATCCTCAAACTTCGGCCCGACCAGACTATTTCGCGCTAGATTACCAAAGCTGTTGCTCTGGGTGAGAAAGTTGCAGCCCGGCGTTGCGGTGGCGCAGACCGTCGCATGAATGAACGGAACCAGACCGCCTGCCGTCGTGACGCCGCGCCCGGTTGAATAACCCTTATTCAGCACGACCGGCCGCAAGGTGGCTGTCCCGGTGTACGTTGTGTTTGAGAGAACCAGGTTCAGCGGATTCCCTGTCTGTTCCTGGTTGATGACCGCGAACAGGAAGCCGTCCACGAGACGGTTGCGATGAAACGGCAGCGCGTATGTGCCTGAGAAGACGAAGTGATGTCGGACGTCGAAGTCGGATAGGCCGTAGTTCCCGGCAGGGTTTGTATTATCCTGCAGACCGCCGCCCGCCAGCGAGTTGATGTCCATGGACTTTGCGAAGGTGTACGTCGTGTTGATCTGCAGGCCGTGACTCAGGTTTTTCTGCACCGTCAGCCACAAGGCGTTGTAGTTCGACATGGAGTCTGAATCCTGGTAGTTGATGTTCCCAAGCGCGGCTGCCGGACGAATCGGGCTGTTGGTGGCAAGTGTCTGGTAGGGCCGCGTGGTCGTGCCCAGGATGCTGAACTGATTGATGTTCCGGATGAGGCGCAGATGCCGTCCCGCCGACCCGATGTAACCGAGCTTGACCACGGTACCGCCGCCGATCGCCTGCTCGATCATTGCGTTGTAGGACTCGCTATAGGCATCGCGGAAATGAGGGTTTGTCGCGTTTGGCGCAAGACCGGAGAGCGTCGCAGCGGTGAAGAGCGTACCGACCGGGAGGGCCGCGCCCGTGAGCACCAGCGGCGTCGCGTTTGGAGGATTGCTTGCAAGCCCTGTATCCACGCTATCTGTCGGTTCGTCGGACAGGATACCGAAGCCGCCGCGCAGCAAAGTCTTGCTGTTGCCGAATAGATCATAGGTAAAGCCGACGCGCGGCTCGTAGTTATAGGCTTGATCGAATGGCACGTGAACGGCTTGCAGGGAGTCGGTGGCAGTGAGGAAATTGACGAAGCGGTTTTTCGCATCGACCGGCGTTCCGTTCCACTCGAAGCGTAACCCTGTCTCGATCAACAGGCGCGGAGTTACTTTCCAGGCATCATCCACGAAGCCTGCAGCTGCACCGTTGAAGGCCCGGAAATTGACTACTTGCGGGGTTACGGAGTAGCTATTGGCGAGGCCGGCGATGAAGGCGTTGACGGAAGGGAAGTTGATGGCACCGGAGGTATTGGTGAAGTTTGAGAAGATGAAGCGGCGAAACTCTCCTCCCGCCCTGATGGTGTGCTTGCCGTGCGTCAGCGTCGCTGTGTCGGAGACGATGCCCGTGGTGTCGAATCGGCCTTGCGGGAAGCCGTTCGGCCCGCCAATGTTCAGGGCAATGTCGGAGAGGGTGATTTGCGGTAGGACGGCGCTCGGATTGCCTGTGTTCAGGCCGTAAGTGGAAGGCAGAGCTGCAAAGTTGGGCGTGAAGGCAATGGCGATTCTGCTGAAGCCAAGGCGAAATTCGTTCACTGTATTCGGCGTAAAGACATGCACTTCATTGATGGTGCCGATCTGACGATGGGCCGTGCGGTGATCGCCGAAGCCGGGAACGTTGTTAAGCTGCAGGCTGGGCTCTGTGCGTTTGTCCTGCTGCCAGGCGTAGTAGAGATGCAGGGTGTCCTTGTTTGTGGCTTTGTGCAGCAGGTCGCCGCTGAACTGGTCAATACGTACCGGGGCGGAGGAAGAGCCGGTGAACACACTTCCGGTGGAGTCGTTCGCCACGGGAATAATGTTGGCCAGCTGTCCGTACGCGGCACCTGCAGGACTGGCCATGAGAGCGGCGCGTTGAGCGGCAGTCAGCACGGTGTGGTTGAACAGCAGGCCCTGCTCCTGCCGCAGCGCTTCGTAACTCAGGAAGAGAAAAGTTCTGTCTTTGAAGATCGGTCCGGAGAGATCGGCGCCGTAATTCTGGCGGCGGAAGGTGCTCTTTTGCGAGTTCACCGCGCGGTTGAAGTAGTTGCGGCCATCGAAGTACTGATCCCGGTAGTAGTCGAATACATTGCCGTGGAACTGATTGGTGCCGGAGCGGGTGAGCACGTTGACGATCGCTCCGGAATTGCGGCCGTACTCCGCGGAATAGGTTGAATTATCCAGCTTGAAAGAAGATGTGGTGTCGATCGACGGTTGAAACGTGATCTGGTTTTGCGACATGTCGTTCAGGTTGATGCCGTTCACCATGAAGTTGATGGCATCTTCACGGGCACCGGCAGTGTTGAAGGAGTTGGCTCCCAGACCTCGGCTCGGGGTGGTAAGCGAGCCGGTGACCGGTGGCACCACGGTGCCCGGCGTCAGATTGGTGAGGTCAAGGAAGTGGCGTCCATTGAGCGGAATGTTCTGGACCGTCTGCTGATCGATCACCTGACCGACCGTGATCGTGTCGGTATCCATGATTGGCGCGGTCGACTCCACCTGCACCGTCTCGCCCGCACTGTTCAGCGAGAGCTTCGCATTGACGCCCGTCTTTTGATCGACCAGCAGCACCACGCGGGCTACCGTGAAGGTGCCAAAGCCTGCCGCTGTAATGGTGATGGAGTAGGCTCCAGGCTGGAGCGAAGGCGCGGTGTAAACGCCGCCCTTATCGGAGGTGAGTGCGCGATCCAAACCGGTATCCAGACCGTGGAGGAGGATCTGAGCACCCGGCACAACGGCGTCCGTTGGATCCGTGACCACGCCGGTAAGGGTTGCCGTAGATTGCGCGTCGGCGAGACCGGCAACGCAAAGAACGACTGTAGCTGCAGCGAAAAAACGACGCTTCAAAGAAGTCTCCTGAAATGATCGTCCGCCTGCGCGGACGCTTATGGGCACGGCTGAGCTTTGGGAAAGCGAGGTAGATCTTCCCTGCATCTCTCCGCAAGGGAGGTAGATGCGCTCATGCAGATTCGGTTCGAGTCGATGTCCCATGTTAGCAAGAATCTTTCGTTGAACAAGGAACACGTCCAGACGAGGCCGTGTCTTCTCTGGTGCGCGACTTAGGCATCCTTGCGCTGCGAGAAATCCTATAGGCGCCGCAGCTGGTGAAAGAAGATGGGGCGCTGGTGCACGAAGCCAAATTGCTCGTAGAGCCGGATGGCCGACTGGTTGGTCGCGCTGACGTGGAGCATGGAGCGCAGGCCGGCGGCGGCGTGGTCGCGCGCCAGGCAGCCCATCAGAGTGGCGGCATAGCCCCGGCCACGATGATCGGGATGGGTGCAGACCGCGCTCAACTCGCGGAAGCCCGGAAAGGCGACACGCTCGCCGGCCATGGCGACGAGCTCGCCGCGATGGTGAATGCCGTAATAGCAGCCAAGCTGGACGGTGTTCCTGCGAAAAAAGCCGGGGAAGGCGCGATCGGTGAGCGCGACCATCGCTGGTCCATCCGCGTCTTCGAGCTTGCGGAAGACGGTCTCCGGCGTAGCGTGAGGAAATGCGGAGACAGCTTGCGAAGGCAGCAGCATCTGCAGCCCGGGCAGCAGACTGACGTAAGCAAGCTGGGGCGTAGAGAGCGGCGGGGCGTCGCTTAGGTCTGTGAGGTAGATGGGTTCGCCGGGAGTCAACAAGGCTGCGAGCTTGCTGAGGGCCGGCACGGACATCTCTGTGATTGCTGCGAACGGAAGGATATCGGGCGGATAACGGAGAGCGAGCTGGGAGTGCGACTGCCGCAAGCCGCCGGGATGAGCAGCCAAGGCAAAGCGGGCATGGACCGTACGGAGCGCATGCCAGAACGGGTTGCGCAGCATGGGGTCCTCTGCGGGCGGGTTTGCGTGCGGAGTGGAATACGGCGGAGTTGGGGTCATCGGGTGGAGGTAGGGTGAATGGCAGGGGCGGGAGGTTCGAGAGGGGTGGCCATGCGGTGGATCACAATCCAGGCGTACTGTGCGGCGGAGAGCGGAGCCAGCACGGCAATTGCGCGAAGCAGGACGTCATTGATGGCGGGGAGGTATGGGATGGCGAAGACATGTGCCCCGACGATCGCGACCACCGCGATGATTTGAATCAGGGTATTGAGCTTGCCGAAGAGGGAAGGCTGAAAGGTACGCAGGGTATTGGTTGCAAACAGCAGCGTGGCGATGACGAGGATGCCCAAATCTCGTGAGAAGACGAGCACGGTGACGTACCGCGGGATTTGATTGACATGCGTAAGAACGAGAAACAGGGTGGAAAGCAGCAGTTTATCGGCGATCGGATCCAGGTAGAGGCCGAGCGTAGTGTGCTGATGGAAGGTGCGAGCGGCGAGTCCGTCCAGGCCATCGGAGAGGCCGGCGAAGAGGATCAGCGCAAAAGCGAGTCGCCAGCGGCTATCGAGAATGCTGATGACGAGAAACGGTAAGACGAAGAGCCGCAGCATTGTGAGCAGGTTCGGCGCGGCGCGCATCTGAGTGAAGATCGGCATGGACCGGTGGGTTCCATGCTATCGCAGCCGGTTGCGGCGGGGGCGAGTTACGACTAGACTCAGGAAAGACCTGCAGGCGCGTAGCTCAGTTGGTTAGAGCGCTACCTTGACACGGTAGAGGTCAGCGGTTCGAATCCGCTCGTGCCTACCATTCCAATTGTGCGTTGTACGTTGGGTGGGCCTATCTTTGATCGATAAGGCTCGCTTGATTTGTTGATTCCGTTTGAAGAAATGGTCGGGACGACTAGATTCGAACTAGCGACCTCACCCACCCCAAGGGTGCGCTCTACCAGGCTGAGCCACGTCCCGACTTTAGTGCGCCAACCGCGAAAGACTCGCGCTGGCAGGGTTTCTTCAGTGTACATGAGTGTGGCGGGCTAATGAGGGGTTACGAATTCCTTGGGCAGGGCGCCGCCTTCGCCCTCACCGAAGAAGAAGCCATTCATTTGCTCTACCAGGAAGTCCTGTGCCTCGCGTGTCCAGGGCTGCAGGCGGTATTCGTTGAGGAGCATCTTCTGCCGTTCGACCCATTCGCCCCAGGCTTTTTTCGAGACGCTCTTGTAGATTTTTTGGCCAAAGTCGGAGTCGAACGGCGGCTCGTCCAGACCCTCCATTTCGGCTTTGTACTTGCTGCAAAATACCATGTGCGGCATGTGCTTCTCCTAGTCGTAAAACGCAGATACATCCACTTCTCAATCGTCCACCTGTTGCAAAAGGCCGTCCGCACTCAGTGTAGCTGTGAACTTGAACGGGAAGGCGTCTGACCCGCTCGATCCATCGTCGGAGGTGCTGCGATCCGCCTGAGTCAGCATTTGAATTCTCCCTCTGCATTCGAGGAGGCAGACTGCGACCTTCATCGTTGAAGTTTATCGCGGACCTCAGTTTATCGCCGTTTGCCCTTTGCCTTCTTATTCCGCTCGCGTGCTTTGGATTTTGTTTTGCCCGGCTTTCCTGTACGCGTTGAGCTGGAGAAGCTTGCGGCTTTGACCAGCTTCGATTTGCGCAGACCACGCGGTGCTTCGCCTTGCGGCTCCGCGTTCGGCACCAAGGCGAATTGCAGCCGCCGCGCTGGACGGTCGATGCGGTCCAGCATTACCTGTACCCGCAGTCCCAGGCGGAAGACGCGGCCGGAGCTGGCACCGACGATCGCACGGTCGGTGTCGCGGAAGACGAAGCGCTCGCCGCTGCCGAAGGGGCCTGCGTCGGAGAGCGTTTGGATGGGGACCAGGCCTTCGATGAACAGCTCGTCGAGCTCAACGAAGAAGCCGTACTTGGTGCAGGAGAGAATGGTCGCGCTAAACTCCTCGCCGACGCGGTCTTGCATGAACTTGATCTTCTTCCACTCCATCAGCTCGCGCTCGGCGTCGTCGGCGCGGCGCTCGGCTTGCGAGGACTCGGCGGCTATGGCGGCGAGTTCTTCAGGGGGAAGCTGGAAGAGGCGGGATCCCCCGGCATTCCACGTCTCAGAATCGAGACGTGGGGCTTTATCAGCGGTGCGCTTTGACGACCAGGGCTGCGGATCAGTTGAAAGAATGGCACCACCCGTGGGATTGGCTCCTGCACGCAGCGCGGCACGCAGCAGCCGGTGCACGATCAGGTCAGGGTAGCGACGGATAGGCGAAGTGAAGTGCGTATAGCTGGGGCTAGCCAGCGCGAAGTGGCCTTCGTTCTTCTCGCTGTAGCGCGCCTGCTTGAGCGAGCGCAACATCAGGAAGCTGAGAATGCGCTCTTCCGGTGTACCGGCGATCTTCGCTGTTAGCTTCTGGTACATCTGCGGTGTTACCGGAATGGACTCCGGCACCTCATGGGCTTGCGTGGTGCGCGCGCGTGTTCCATGACGATCCGCGTTGGCCCGCGAACTGCGCCGGTCGGACTTCATGGTCAGCTTCTTGACCGGCAGGGAGGAGAAGCCAAGCGTTTGCCCGTAAGTGCTCGCGACCTCCTCGAAATCAAGGATCCGCTTTGGATCGGGAAGCTCGTGGATGCGGTAGATGGATGCCTCTATGCTTGTGCCGCGGGCGCTTTGCGCCTCCAGCCAGTGCGCCACGCACTCGTTGGCGGTGAGCATAAACTCCTCGATGAGCCGGTTCGACCAGCCGCGCTCCGACCGCGTGATCGCCGCCATGTTGCCCAAGGGATCAAACTCGATCACCGGTTCGGGCAGGTCGAAGTCGATCGAGCCGCGTTTGTGCCGTTTCGCGTTCAGCAGCAGCGCCAGCTCATGCATGCGCTCGAAGTCTGGCACCAGTTGGATAAACGCTGCGCGGGTCTCTGCGTCGCCATCGAGGATTTTTTGCACCTGCGTATAGGTCATGCGCGCTTCGCTGCGGATGATTCCTTCGCAGAGCTTGTACTCGACCACCTCGCCGGCTTTATCGATCTCGGCCACGCAGCTGAGGACCAGCCGGTCTTCCCTCGGCCTGAGCGAGCACATGCCGGAGCTCAGCACGGGCGGCAGCATCGGCACCGCGCGGTCCGGGAAATAGACGCTCGTGCCGCGCAACCTGGCTTCGAGGTCGAGCGTCGTGCCCGGGCGTACGTAACCACTGACATCCGCGATGTGCACCTGCAGCTGCCAGTGGCCGTTGGGCAGCGGCTGCACCAGTACGGCGTCGTCGAAGTCGCGCGCAGTTTCGCCGTCGATGGTGACGATGGGCAGCCCGCGGAAGTCGTGCCGTAGTGCCAGCTCTTTGTCGCTGAGCGCATCGACCGTCTGGGCGGCGGAGTCGGCTGCCTCAGCCAAGACGTTCGTCGGAAAGACGTACGGCAGATGATGCTTGCGGATCACAATTTCGACGTCGACGCCGAAGTCGTCGGGATGGCCGAGGATTGCGAGGATGCGTCCACGCGCCGGCTTGGTGAGCGAGGGAAACTCGGTGATCTCGATATCAACGGCGAGGCCTTCGAGCGGGTCGTGTTTGTCCGGGTCGAGATGAGGTTGCAGCCGTGCCTGCGCCTCTTCGCCCAGCACACGATGTTCCGTCGGCGGAGGAGGCATCAGAATGCCGCCATCCGGGCCGTGCGGGATGAGAATCGGCTGGGTCATGCGGTCGTCGAGCGGCGTGACGAAGTTGAAGTTAGCCGTCGAGTATGGCACGAACTCCTGCCCGCGACGCCCCTGCGGACGCGCGTAGTGAAAGATGCCGACGACGGTCGGATTGCGTCGCGTAAGCACGCGCAGCACGCGGCCTGACCTCCGGCCATCTCGTCCCGGAGGAGCCTCATCGACCAGCACCTCGTCGCCCTGCATGGCGCCGTTCAGCTCGTTGGGTGGAATGAAGAGATCGTCTTCCCGGGAGCTCGAACCATTTTGCCGGACGAATCCAAATCCGTCCCGATGCAGGTCCAGCCGGCCTGCAATCAAGCCCTCGCGCGTGATTTTCTGTTCCGGCTCACGCGCGTTCTGTGCATCCGGACGCACCCGGGCCGTCTTCTCCGGAGTCCGGTGAGGCAGAGCCCATTGTTCCGTATCCAGCTTGACCAGCTCGCCCCGCAGCGTGATGCGCGCCAGCTGTTCCAGCAATAGACGCCGCTCGCGTCCGCCGCCCAGGCCAAGCTCCCGCACCAGTTGCTTGTACCCTGCGCGCCCCGAAGGACTGCGCTCAATCAGCCGGATGAGCTCACGGTCGCTCTGCGGGTACGGCGTGGAAGGCTTAGGCATCGCTTGCTTTCATTATACTTTTCAAGCCTCTTCGCCAAGCCGCAGGATGAGCCTAAGTACACGCTTGAGGAGTACTTGATGTACGTGACTTCAATCCACCTGTTTCGGTTGAAGAGCGAGACTGGGCTGACTGCGCGGCCGTTGGCGAGGAGTGGTTGTAAAGCACGGATACCCTAGTTCTTCACCTGCTCCAGAATCTCCCAGGCCTGCTCGAAATTCTTCGCCGGTGAGAGCTTGTAGTCCGTCTTGAGCTCGTCTTCCTGCGATCCGATCGACTTGAAGTTGAACAGGATCTTGCCCACGATGTGCACGTGCAACTCCGTTAGCTGCCAGTGATGCGGCGCCACCTCGCGATGTTCTAACTGGAAGGTGCCGCCCTTGTGGAGCCGCCCCACAAGCCCGCCCAGGATCTTCACATCGTCCACCATCTGGCCGCGCATGGAGCGGATGCGTTCTTCCGAGCGCGAGATAACGACCTGCCCGGCCATATCGGCAAAGACGCGCGCCTCCATGCTGTCGGGCGCGAAGTTGGGGTCCGGCTTGAAGTTGAGCGTGACCAGATCGCCGTTCTCGCTGACGATGGTCCAGAGAAACGCCTTGGGGAGCAGCACCAGCAGCTCATCGGCTTGCTCGTCGTCGTGGTCGGCATCGCGCTGCAGCTTTTTTTGCTGGGCGGGATCGTTCAGCAGCGTATGGATGCGAGCATCGTCGGCGCTGCGCTCGGCAGGGCTTAGGGGGTGTCCGTGGTCTTCGAGCTTGCGCCTGAGATTGCCCTCGGGCGTCTCCGCCACGGCGTACAGGGTGTCGTGCTCGGGCGTTACGTCGTGGTCGCGATAGAGAAAGGGAGTGTGGTCGCTGCGGTCGGCGGCGTGTTCGTTGGCGCAGGCAGTAGCAATCATGGCACGTCCATCCTGCGCGCGGCAGAGGGAGGGCGCGCACGTAAGAAGGGCCAAGCCCAGCGCGGCGGCTGCCCAGCTTCCGCCATGGACTATCCTCCGGCCAGGAATGCTCACGTCAGGTTTGCTCGTTTGGCTTTTTTGCCGAGCCGCACCGTCAGACTGACCGGCAGCTCCGCCAGCGTGTACACGGGGTCTTTGTGCACCTCATTTTCAATCTTCACCGCGCCCTCCGCGAGCTTGCGCATCGCCTCTGTGTTAGACGAGGCCAATCCTAAATGGACCAGCAGCTTGGGCACGCGGATGGTGAAGCCCGGGACGCCATCCTGCGCATTGTGAGCCTCCGGCCCGGCGATCTCCGCCTGTGCCAGGCCGACCTCCTCGAGGTCCTCGGAGACGCCGCCTTGCTGGAACTGCTTCGACCAGTTTTCTTCCGCGCGCGCGGCCAGCTCCGCGGTATGAAAGTCGGTTGTGATGGTCCGGGCGAGGTCGCGCTTGGCCTGCATGGGATGCAGGCGCTGGTCCGCGATCGACGCACTGATCTCCGCGATCTGCGCTGGCAGCAGGTCGGTCAGCAGCGTGTAGTAGCGCCCGATCAGATCGTCCGGAACGCTCATCAGCTTGGTGAACATGTCGAAGGGCGCATCCGTAACACCCACCGCGTTGCCGAGCGACTTCGACATCTTCTGCACACCGTCGAGTCCCTCGATGATGGGCGTCATGAGCACGATCTGCGGTAGCTGGCCGTCGCGCCGCTGCAGTCTGCGGCCCATCAGCAGATTGAATTTCTGGTCGGTGCCGCCCAGCTCCACGTCGCATTTGAGCGCGACGGAGTCATAGCCCTGGGCCAGAGGATAGAGCAGCTCATGCAGGCTGATCTCCTGCTCGGCCTCAAAGCGCGCGTGGAAGTCCTCGCGCTCGAGCATCTGCGAGACGGTGGTCTGCGCCGCGAGCCGGATGAGGTCCGCGTAGCCGAGCTTGGCCAGCCACTCGGAGTTATAGCGAACTTCGGTCTTGGCCTCGTCGAGGATCTTGAAGACCTGGTGCTTGTAGGTTTCGGCGTTGGCGTCGATCTCTTCCTGCGTCAGCTGCTTGCGGGTGGCGGACTTGCCGGTCGGGTCGCCGATCAGCGCGGTCGCATCGCCGATGAGAAAGATGACCGTATGGCCCAGCTGCTGAAAGTGGCGCAGCTTACGCATCAGCACCGTGTGGCCCAGGTGCAGATCGGGAGCGGTGGGATCGAAGCCTGCCTTGATGCGCAGCGGAATGCCGGACGCGCGCGACTGCTCGAGCCGCACCCGCAGCTCATCGAGCGGAAGAATCTCCGCCGCGCCCTTGGTGATCAGGTCCAACTGCTCTTCTACCGGAGCGAACGTTTGCATGCAGGTTCAGTATAAAGAGTGCATGCCGGATCGAGTACAGAAGCGTCAGGTAGAGACGCCCAAGAAGTCCAAGATTTGCCAAAGTTGCGGGCGTACGTTTGAATGGCGCAAGAAGTGGGAGCGGGACTGGGACGTGGTGAAGTATTGCTCGGATGGCTGCCGCGGCCATACTCCCGGGGCCTCCGATACCGCGCTCGAGGCGGCGATTCTTGCGCTGCTGGCCGAGCGTGGACGTGATAAGACGATCTGTCCGTCGGAGGCGGCCAAGGTTGTCGGCGGCAAAGATACGCGGCGCGATTGGGAGGGTTTGATGGAACCGGCACGCGCGGCGGCCCGGCGTCTGGTGGCTGCCGGACGGATCGTCATCACGCAGGGCGGCCATGTTGTCGACCCATCCACTGCAAAAGGTGCGATTCGTTTGAAGCTTCGTTGAAGCGAAATGGTTCCGCCAGCTAACGCGGAATCGGTATGGGAGTCTCTAAGCCGCCATGCCTACTGCAACGAAGTCCCCTGCCAAGAAGACCGCGGCCAAAAAGAGCGCGTCGAAAACAGCCAGCAACAAGACCGCCCATAAGACGTCCGCCAAGAAGAGCACTAAGCCTGCTGAGAAGACCAGCCAGTGCTGGCCGGGGTTTGAGCCTGTTCCCGGCAAGGAACCCGGCACCAAGGGAAGTTGCAAGCCAAAGAAGAACCAGACCGCCGGGGAGAAGAAGGCTGATTCGCAGGCAGCGGCTGCGAGCAAAAGGAAGTAGATGTGCTAATGATAGCTGTTTCGGCAAGCCGGAGTGCATGCTTCGGTTGCGGTGGAGGTTGTTGGTGAGGAGCATGGGTGCGGGAGTCCGGTTTGGCACCGGCGTTCGTGCTTCCCCACCTCAGACGGTAAGACTGTCTGAGATGGGGCACCCGGGCACGATCAGTGCTTTTGGAAAAGCCTCAATCAGCATGGCATTTAATCTATTGCTGCTAGGCTCCTGCTGCGGCTATCGATGACGCTTATGGTCAGTAGCAGCAACAGCAACAAGGCGGTCACAAATGCGGATTGACGGAAGAGCAGGAAGTGGGCGATCCGGGTCATGCCGCGCCATGCGGCAAGTTTGGTGTACGCGTCCCAGGAAGGTCCGAGACCTATCAGGAAAGAGAAGCTGAGCAATAACAGCCCCACAGGATCTTTCCAGGACCGGCGCAGACGGAAGAGGATCCAGGGGAGCAGGAGAAGCAGAACTACGCCATCGTGGGCGCGGTGGTACGTCGCGAGCAGGCCAAAGGCGGACCAGGCTCCTACCTGAACAAAGATATTCCCGGTTTCCTGGGTCAGCGAAGCATAGGTGAGCGTAGCCAGGCCTAGGAGCAGCAACGCTGCAGTTGCGATCATCAGGGACGCGCCGCTGAGCCAGTAGCCCAGCAGCGAGGCCAGCGAGGTGATCTGGGCGGGAACCGCAACTGCTTCGTGTTTGGTGGGGTCCATGGATCCGCCGGCCGCCTCCTGATGCACCATGGCGCGGTAGGAGGCGATCTCCGGATCGAGTTGATGGTGAACTGCCATCCAAAGGGCAATTGCAAGCAGCGCTGCGAGGAAAACTCCGACTGAAGCCAAGGCCAGCCGCCGGCTTCGCGCATCGCGTGAGATGAAGAGCGCCGCGACCACCCAGAGGGCCAGGTGCGGCTTCAAGAGCAGCGCGACGGCAAGCGCGACAGGCGGCACGAAGAGGAGGCGGGGCCGGATCTGCTTGAAGACGACTGCCGCGATCGAGAGCGCAGCGACCACTGCAGAGACGTTTCCCATCTCCAGGCTGAAGCTGAGCAGAGGAGACGCCGCGAAGAGGGCGATTAGAGCCAGCCGCCAAGCTACAGAAAGTTGAAAGAGCTGGCTGGCGGCACAGGTGAGGAGGAACACTGCGACGACAAAAGCGAGGGCGCTGATCGCCATCCAGACATAGATGGCCTGCACCATGGGGATGAGGGTGAGCGGCGCAATGACGGCCAGGGTGAAGGGCGGGTAAACGGGGGCGTGACCATACCAGCTGACCGGCGGCACGACTTGATTGGTCTGGAAGACGGCGGCGATGTTGGGGAAGTTGAACGGGTCGGCGTGACGCCGAAAGCAGTCCGCGGCGGCGTAGAGCGTTTTGAAATCGGAGGCGGAAGCCTCCCAGGCACGGGCATGATACCCGGCCAAGACGCTGGCGAGGACGCCGGTCATGGCAAGCAATGCGGCGACGAGTTCGAGCCAGCCAACTGGGCGGAAGGTCGCAGATACCGAAGTGGCAGAGGGGTGCTCTCTGGGATCCGAGCGGGCTTGAGCTTGCAGAGCACCACTGCTTTGAGTCCGGCCCATATGGGATGAATTGTACGTTGCCTATGAAAGGACGGTTGATCGTCGACGGGTGGAATTTAGAGATTTGCCAGGATGAACACGAGGCGGGATGAGTCCAGCAGGCGATAAGGTCAGGAGGTTTGGCTTTCTGGATGGCGATGAGGCGGGCGGACGGGCTTGCGGGCGAGGGCGATGCGGGGGATGCCCTGGAGGTCTGGGAGGAACTCGACGGCGTGCCAGGAGGTCAGGAGCGCGGCGAGGGCGTCGCGCTGGCCGAAGCCGAACTCGAGGGCGAGCAGGCCGCCGGGTTTGAGTAAGGCGTGGGCCTGGGGGATGAGGCGGGCGTAGAGTTCGAGGCCGGTAGGGCCGGCGAAGAGAGCTTGCGCGGGCTCGTGGTCGCGAACCTGAGGATGGAGTGTCGAGGCGTCGGCGTCGGGGATGTAGGGAGGGTTCGAGACGATGGCGTCAAAGGGGGGCTCGGACGCGAGTTGCTGCAGGAGATCGGAGTGCAGAAAGTGAATGCGGTCCGTGAGGCGGTGAGTGGAGGCGTTCTCGCGGGCGAGGGTGAGGGCCTCGGAAGAAAGATCCACGGCGGTTACAAATGCTTGTGGAAGTGCGTGGGCCAGGGCGATGGCCATGGCTCCGGAGCCGGTGCCGATGTCGACGATGCGCAGGGGCGTGGTGTGCGGGAGGCGGGCGAGGATGGCTTCGACGAGGAGCTCGGTTTCGGGGCGCGGGATGAGGACGGCGGAAGTGACGCGAAGGGTAAGGCCGAAAAACTCCTGGTTGCCGAGGATGTACTGGATGGGTTCAAAGCGGAGGCGCTGCTCGAGCAGGCGCTGGTAGCGGGTCTGCTGGTC